>NZ_STGF01000013.1 GCF_005222705.1 Paenibacillus sp. SY21-1
CCCTCAAGCGTATAGCGGCCGACTCCTTTGTTGACATACACATTTTCCAGCGCGGTCCCGTCCCGTCCGCTAATTCGGATACGCTGCAAATCCGCATCCGCCGGATCGGTCCAGGTCAACGTCAACTTTCCGTCCTCCGAGGCAACGGCTGCCTTCGTAACATCGGCTGGCGGCGTCGTATCCGGCTCGCCCAAATATTTGGCGTACAGCGCATCGTATTCCGATTGCGTCACCGGCACTACCGTCCCGTGGCGCGGACTTCTTGGCAGGCTGTAGTCGGCGGAAAGCGTCCATTCCCCGGAAGCAAGGTCCGTCGTTTCCAGCGGCACATAGCCTCTTCCGCCGAACTCATCGACAAACAAATACCATTTGTCCTCTGTATTGGATTTGAAGATGGTTGGTCCTTCTACCCCCTTCATATTGCCTACGCCTTGCTTGATCATATTGAAATCCGTGCCCAGTACAGAGCTTCCCGCTTCCTGGAACACCATCTTGCCATACGGCGAGGAACCCGCATCATTGTTGCGCTCATCCTTCGTGAATCGGTAAACCTTCCCTTCATGGGCGATCATCGTCGTATCGATAATCGAATATCCGTAATCCAGATAGACCTGAGCTTCCGTAAACGTATGGAAGTCTCTTGTTTTGGCATACATCATCTTCTGATAGGTATGGCCCGAACGCGTTTCATCCGGATAGATTTTGGATGCCCAGAACAAAATGTACTCGCCGGTCGTATCGTCGTACATAATTTCAGGAGCCCATGTATTTCCGGCCTCTGGCGGCGACACTTCAACCATGCGCTGATCCGTCCAATTCACAAGATCATTTGATTCCCACACCATGATGGAGCGGCTGCCGGCACGCTGTGCCCGATCCCAGTTTCCGTCTCCGTGTATTTTTAAATCGGTAGCTATCATATAGAACTTGTCGCCCTCGGGTGAACGAATAATAAACGGATCGCGCAGCCCTTTCTCGCCAAGCTCCGATGTCAATACGGGTTTTCCTCCGTTTAACTCCGTCCATTTCAAAGGATCGTTGCCTTGGCTTAATGCAAAATACACCTGTTCCCCAGCAGCCGTGCCTTCTCCGATAAAGTAAGTGAAGAAATAGCCGGCCAGCTCCTCCTGCACAGGCATAGCCTTCACATGCGCCCTGAATGCGCGTTCGGCTGTCGCTCCGCCGTTCTTCACGGTCGCTGTAAGCAGCACCTGCGCGTCGGCATGACCGTACGCCGGACGCTTCACTTCGCCCGTCGACGTAATAATAGACGTATTGCCCGTTTTCCAGGTAATAGAGGAGCCGAACGCTCCTTTTGTCGGCAGCGTCAGATTGCCGCGCACATCCTCCAGGTTGTACACAATGAGACCATCCGCGTCAAGCTGAGCCAATTGCTGCTCGTTTGGCAATCTCAGCACCTTGAACGCAAACGATTTAACCTTCGTTTCAAGCCCGTCGGACAGCGTTGCCGTCAGTGTAACTTCGCGGTCGCCGGAGGCAAACGCCGGACGCTTCACCGCTCCCTTGACAGACAGCGTATCCGGATCGGACGATTGCCAGCTGATCGTTGTGCCGTAAGCGCCTGCTGTCGGCAGTACGAGATCGGCGACAATTTCCTCTTTGCTTGAATTGGTGCCCAGCAGCTGCGACAAGGTCAGGCCGTCCGCCGCTTTCTCGATAAACATGGCGCTGATACCGGCAATTTGCGCCTTGCTGTTCGTATGAAGCTGCGACACCTCCGCAGCCGTCATCGCGCCGTCGTAAATACGGAAATCGGCCAGCATGCCGCCAAAATAAGGGTCAGCCGAATAAAAGGATTTTCCGATATAGCCGCTGCTGCCCGTTGCCGCTTTGATCGCGTCGAGCGTAATGCCCCGCGTGCTTCCTTCTGCGACAAGCGTCCCGTCGATGTACAATTGAAGCGTATTGCTTTCTCCCGAAAGAACGGTCGTCACCGTTTTCCATTGATTGGCCGGCAGCGCCGATGAAAGCCTCACAGAAGGCTCGTTCTGCCAACCGTTGTTCGCTATGCCGAAGCGCGCTGCGGAATCGGCGTTGTAGCGAGGAGTAAAATACAAGTAATGCGTGTTCGTATTGGGCCGGCCCAGCGCATACAGCCATTCCGCGCCTTTGTTGCCGCTCCAGTTCACAAGCGAGGATACCGTAATATCCGTCAGGCCATTCAATACGCCCTGTGGCAGCTCGATGTAGGAATCGACGTTGTCGCCAGTAAAACGTACGGCGCCCGCCTGCTCATTGCCGATCCATTCGCCCTTGTCCGGATGAATCCATGTGCCGTTAAACGCTCCCGTTTCATCCTTCACCGTTTGTCCCGCAACATTTTTCATATCGTAGTGCAGCAGCATTTTGCTTTCCGACGGCTCGTCAACCGGGTCCGGCACATCCGGCTCGTCTGCAAGCGCCTTGACCTCCGCCGCGCTGAGCGCATAATTGTAAATGCGGAAATCGTCCAAGCTTCCGGCGAATGTCGCGTCGCCGCTTTTTCTGGACTTCCCGATATAGTTCATCGTCGTCTCAAGCAGCATTCTTGGCTCTACATTGAAGGTCGAGCTGCTGGCAGCTTTTTCTCCGTTGATATACAGCGCCGCGTCAAATTGATCAATCGTTACCGCGACATGCTGCCATTCTTTTGCCGGCAAAGCTGCCGAGCGCAGCGCGTATTTGTAGCTTGAAGCCAGCCCCGCGTCGTCGTTTGCAAATTTTTCGGTGAACGGCGTAACCATTGCAAACTCCAGACCGCTGCTGTCGCTTCTGCTGCCCAAGTACATCGTGTTGCGGTTAACCGCTCGGCCCGTGCTGGAAGCAAAATCGAAAATACGCTGGTTCGCCGCGTTCCGATCCGTTTGCACCCAGGTAGAGAAGGTCGCTTTTTCCAGATTCAGCTTCTGGATCAAGTGCTCCGGCAGCTTGACGTGGCCTGTAGCTCCATCAAGCTGCAAGGAGGCTCCCGAGCTGCCGATCCGATTCTGCTCGTTAATCGCCGCTCCGCCCACAAGCTCAGCGTCATAACCATTGCCGGACATATCCTTCACCGTTCCGCCCTGTACCTGCTCGGGATCAAACGTATAATGCACGACCGGCTGGCTGGACTTCTGCGGTCCCGGCAGCGCGTACTTCGTTTGCAGAGCATCGTACTCCGCTCTCGTAATCGGAATGACGGTTCCGTGCCTTGGACCCGGCGGCAGCGCATACTGGGTTTCGGCCAGCAAATTGCTCGCGAGCTGCGCTCCGTCCTCCAGATCGGTCGTATAGCGGACGTGATAAGGCCATGAATCCAGGAACAAATACCATTTGTCAGACCTCAGGTCCTTAAAAATCGTCTGCCCTTCGTTATTGCCGGAGTGGCCGATCAGCCCCTGATTGCCATTGCGCGTTTTGGCAATAGGCTCGAATTGGAAGCCGTTTGCGGCAATGCCGTCCTTGTCGTAATAAAGGCTATTGGCCTTCTCGATGTAAACCTTGAAGTTTACCTCCGATTTGGTGAATCGATACAACGTGCCATTCTCCTCCATTATCGTTGTATCGATCGTCGGGAAGCCCTCATCGATAAACACCTTGGGCTCCGAGAATTGATAGAAATCACGGGTCGTCGCATAATACATAACGTTATATTGCCCGCTAGGCCTGCCGTTTGCATATTTGCCATACGTATCCTCAACCTTCATGGACGAAGCCCAGAACACGACATATTCCCCGCTTGTCTCATCGTAGAAGGCTTCCGGCGCCCAGGTATTGCCGCCCTTCTTCGGCGCTACCTCGACCATCCGCTGCTCGCTCCAATTCACGAGATCCTCGGATTCCCACACCATCATGTAATGGCTGCCCGTAATTTGCGCCTGGTCGAAGTTCGTGCTCTCGCCCATCTTCAGATCAGTGGCGAGCATATAAAATTTGTCGCCCTCCGGCGAGCGGATAACAAACGGATCGCGCAGCCCCTTTTCCCCCATATTCGACTGCAGCACCGATTCGCCGTTGTTCAACGACCGCCAGAAGAGCGGATCTTCCGCCGTTGCAAACGATATTTCTTCTCCGCCCTCGTATTCGCCTGTGAAATAGGCAAAGAAGTAAGCATCGTAATCCGGCTGCTCCGCCGCTTTACGAACGTTTAGCTCAAACACTTTGAGAGTTGTCGCTCCTCCGTACTGCACCGTCGCCGTTAACGTTACAGCCGTATCTCCTGAATCGGAACGGCTCACGCGTCCAAGATCAAGCGGCTTGCCTTCGGCTTGCGACGAGCCTTTAATCACGTCCGGTCGGCTCGAAGTCCAGACGATTGTTGATCCATGCTCGCCGGTGGTTGGCAGCCTCAGATTTCCCTTCACATTGTCCGTGTTGTATATCGTAATTTTATTTTTATCGAGCTCTACCCGCTGCTGGTCGGTAAATGCCGTAAGCACGGTCAAATCGAAGGTTTTGCTTCGCGTGATGCCGTTGTAGGCAGCTTCCGCCGTCAGCGCCACGCTCGCATCCCCGTCCTGCACCGAAGGCCTAGTGACCGTGCCGTTGTCGGCTATAACATTCGTACGGGCCGAACGCCAGGTCAAGGCTGCCCCATGCTTGCCTGTCGTCGGCAGGGTCAGATTTTTCGTTACAGCCTGCACCGTATCCCCTTCGCCCAGATAGCGTTGGATGCTTAAATCCTGCAGGGCGTCTTCTACAATCAGCGGGTCGAGATCGCCGACAAGTCCCTTAACGTCTTCATAGAGCCCCGCCACCTCCGTATCGCTTAACGCCTTGCCATAAACGCGGAAGTCGGCTATGCTGCCATTCAAATAGCTGTCTCCGGTAAAAATCGATTTCCCCAAAAAGCCCGAATAACCGGCCCCTGCATCGATAATCTCCGCAAGCTTGATTCCGTTCGCGGACCGCGAGCCGATTTTTGCGCCGTCAACGTATAAGGAAATGGAATCACTGGCCTGCGACACTGTGACTACAACATTTTTCCATACGTTGGATGCAAGCGCAGAGTTTGTGTTTCCTTTAAGCAGCGCTTCGTTCGGATAACCGTTTTTAGACAGCCCCGCAGCAATCGAGTTCGTCCCGCCATGGCCGTGCCTTGGGGAAGCAAACAAATATTTGTTTGTGGTAGGCGAAGCAACTGTGCCAAAGCCGAATATCCACCGGTTGTCGCCGTCATTCGTCCACTTCATGACCGTCGAAATCGTCACGGCTTCGAGGCCGTGCAGCAGATCGTTCCCGTCTGAGCCCTTCGGTATTTCAACGTAGCCGCTATTGGAGTTCTGACCTCCCCCTGCAAATGTTACAAAGCCCGCCTGATCGTTCGCAGCACGGCTTCCTTTATCCATGTTTTTGAACACGCCGTCATACGTTACTGAATGGCCGGCCACATCCTTAATTATCGTCATTCCTTCCCTTTGCTCCACCGATTTCATGTCGTAGTGCAAAAGCAGACTTTCCTCGTCCGCTTGCGCGGATGCTGTTGGCGTCTGGACCGACAGGCTTGTACACGCAAGCAGCAGCGCCAGACATACGAGCATTGCTTTTCTGATTCGTCGCATAGCTTTCCCTCCTGTTATGATAGCGCTATCATTCTTGAATAAGTATAAGGCACGCCCTATTGTATAAAAATGTGTTTTTTTATTGCGAAGTTATAAATTTTCATTCACTCTTCTGTTTGCGGGGCATTAAGCTTGCGAAGCCATTGTTTCGTGACGGGCTTATCGTTCTATGCTATGATTTTTCGAGAAGAAGCAGAGTCCTTCATTCAACCGGTTTTGAGCAGAGAGTTGGACGAAGCGGCAGCGGAAGGAGCAACCGATTATGTCCTTCATATTCCAGGCATCTGATTACCCGGCGGCACCGGGCTGCTATATGATGAGAGGGAGCGGCGGACGCATTCTCTATATCGGAAAGTCCAAAAGCCTGCGCAACCGGCTGCGCTCCTATTTCACCGAGCATCATCAGGAAAAAAGAATTGTGCAGCTTGTCCAGGAAATCGAATCGATTGAAGTGATGCTGGTCAATAACGAGGCGGAGAGCCTTCTGCTCGAAAACAATTTAATCAAAATACATATGCCGCCCTACAATCGGGCGCTGAAGCGCGATACGAGCGGTTATGCTTATCTCCAGCTTACGGCCGAGCGCTTCCCCCGCCTTGTCGCCAGCTACAGGCAGCGCGAACGCGTAAACCGGCTTCAGCCTCAGTCTCCCGCTCCTGACGTCGGAAAAGCGCTGCCGCAGCGTGCCATCCCACGTCGAGGAAAGGCGGCGGATTACGCGCGCGCGCAGTTAAAGCAGCACGCTCTCGAAACGGCATCCGCCTCAGAAACGCCCAGGCGCCTCGGACCCTTTCAGAGCGCCCGCTTCCGCGATGCCTTGATTGAATTCGTTGCCGCACATTTTGGACTCCGTACTTGCGAGGCCATGCCCAGGCGGGCTTGCCTTCTGTATCACATCGGGAAATGCAGCGGCGTATGCGAAGGAAAAATATCGGAGGAGGAATACCGGGAGCGCGCCGAGCAAGCAGCTGAGCTGCTTGGCAACGGCGGCCAAGGACTGATCGAAGCGTTATATGCAAAAATGGAGCGCTTTGCCTCTCACCTCGAGTTCGAAAAAGCGCAAGCGCTGCTATACCACATCCGCATATTGGAACGGGCGGAGTCCAGACAGATCGTTGACCGCGACTCCCGGGTGAATCAGGACGTCCTCTATTGCGCGGAGGGCTTTGTGCTGGTCGCCAGCGTTCGCGAGGGCATGCTTGCCGATATGGAATGGCATGCCCTCGATAAAGCATCGGGTGACGCCGATGCTCAAGGCAGCGCTTCGGAGCCGGAACAGCGGGGCAGCTCCGACCCGGCGGGTGATTTGGCTTTTGACCGCTTTCTCGTCAGACGCTACACATTCAATGAACGTCCGGACGAGCTGATCGTTAACCGGATCAGCGACGCTGCTCGCGTCCGAACCGCGCTGCGCCGGCGGGGCAAGCCCACGTTAACGATTACGCTGCCCAAGCGTGGCCTTAAATTCGAGCTGCTGGAGCTGTGCCGGCGCAATCACGAATACCGGCTAGGTCGCACAAGCTTCATACAACTGTAACGCTGCTGACATATTTGTTTCATGTTCCTTTAATATAGTGTCCCTATAATAAAACATGACCCCCCTTTAATTCATATATAAATGTTGGCCCGCAGCCCGTTGCTGCGGGTCCCTTTTTTTGTAGACAAGCGAAAACGGCTGAAGACGTTCCCTGGCGGCATAAGCGGAAGTTATCGCTATACGATTCCAATCGGCAACCCGTTTGGGTCGGCAAAAGTGAGAAAACCGGGGAGTACTATGAATGATTGCAGGAGACTTCCCTACGCTTCAGCGGCATCCGAGTTAACGGTTGGATGATATGAATATTGATCTTCGAATCTTTGAAATAAAAAAAGGCTGCATAGAGTTAATCCTCACGCAGCCTTGAGTGATCCGTTTGTTTTACTCAAACATATTCTTGGCAACCTCCAGCTTTCCTTTAAAGCTGCCAAGGGACTCGCCCTTCATTCTTGCACCCTCAAGCATAGAAGCCTCAGCATGCAACACCTTCTGCCTCATCTCATATAAGCGGCGAGCTTCTGCATCTTGACTGAGGTATTCCAATGCGGTCATGGCTTTTCCCAACATGTTCTTGGGATCAAGCAGCTCATGCATCCAATTCAACTCCTAATCTCGGCAGGTTTATATCATAACAGTACCCAGAAGGGTTAGGGCTGCCTGTCGACGCCATACATCGCTTAAATAAAGCGCAGTACCATCACCATTATTGGGTACACATGCTGGCTGAGCGCTCTATGACTTATACGAAGGGCAAGCGTACAAAAGCAGTACAAGACTCTCGCTATCTTGAAGAATTGATTAAACGAATTAGTCAAACCCAATATCTTGATTCGTTCAGCGAATTTGTACACGCTACAGAGCAGCTGAGGACGATGATCGCAGGACAAAGTCAAGCTGCCCCCCTCCAGAGAAGATTAGCACTGCTGCTCCCCCATCCCTCGGCAAATAAAAAAAGCAGCCCAAGCGGCCAGCTTGGCAATAGCCTGCGGAAAAAAGTCGCGACGGCGCGTCCTTTACCGCAGGCTGTTGCTTCGGCTGAAGCTTTAGGCTGCTTTTATAGAAGCTGATGCTAGACCATAATTTTGCACAGATCGTTTGTGAACTCAACCGGGTCCTGCAGAGGCAGTCCCTCGATCAGCAGCGCCTGGCTGTACAGCAGGTTCGTATACAGGCCAAACTTCTCCTGATCGCCCGCATGCGCCGTTTTCAGCGACTCGAATACCGGGTGGTTGACGTTGATTTCAAGCACCTTGTCGGCCTTGACATCCTGTCCGTTCGGCATCGCCTTCAGAATCTTCTCCATCTCAATCGTAAGCTCGCCGTCGGCGGTCAGACATACCGGATGGCTGCGCAGACGCTTCGACGCCTTAACGGCCGTTACCTTGCCGCCAAGAATCGCATTCATCTGCTCGAACAGATCCTTCGTTTCGTTCTGCTCCTCTTCCGACTGCTTATCGTTCTCGTCCGGCTCGATGCCAAGATCGCCGCTCGATACGGATTTAAATTCCTTCTCCTTGTATTGCGCAATCATCTTGATAGCGAACTCGTCGATATCATCGGTCAGATACAGAATTTCATAGCCTTTATCCTTAACAAGCTCGGTCTGAGGCAGCTTCTCCAGACGGTCAATCGACTCGCCCGAGGCGTAATAAATATACTTCTGCTCTTCCGGCATGCCCGATACATACTCGTCCAGCGTAACGAGCTTCTTCTCCTTGGAGGAGTTGAACAGAAGCAGATCCTGCAGATCCTCCTTGTGCATGCCATAATCATTGTAGACGCCAAACTTCAGCTGGCGGCCGAACGAAGCGTAGAAGCGCTCGTACTTCTCGCGCTCGTCCTTAACGAGGCTTTGCAGTTGGCCTTTAATTTTGTTTTTGATGTTTTTGGCGATCAGCTTTAGCTGGCGATCATGCTGCAGCAGCTCGCGGGAAATGTTCAAAGACAAATCCTCGGAATCGACCATACCCTTCACGAAGCTGAAGTAATCAGGCAGCAGGTCGCCGCATTTTTCCATAATCAGCACGCCGTTGGAATACAGCTCAAGCCCCTTCTCGTATTCCTTCGTGTAATAATCAAAAGGCGTGTTTTCCGGGATGTACAAAATCGCATTATACACGACTGCGCCGTCCGCGCTAATATGTACATGCTTCAGCGGCTTGTCGAAGCCATAACGCTTTTCGTTGTAGAACTGCTCGTAGTCGGCATCGGTCAGCTCATTTTTGTTGCGGCGCCAGATCGGCACCATGCTGTTGACGGTTTGCTCCTCGACATAGCTTTCCAGCTCCTTGTCGTCGCCTTCCGCCGGACGTTGGCCGGTGATGTCCATTTTAATCGGGTAGCGGATGAAGTCGGAATATTTTTTAATAATCGCGCGAAGGCGATATTGCTCAAGAAACTCGTCGTAGTTGTCATCCTCCGAGTTCTCCTTGATTTTCAGCACAATCTCCGTACCAACGGCATCCTTCTCCGCCGGCTCGATTGTATAGCCTTCCGCCCCTTGGGAAACCCATTTGTAAGCTTGCTCGCTTCCTAGCGGCTTAGTCGTTACGGTTACTTCATCGGCAACCATAAACGCGGAGTAGAAGCCTACGCCGAACTGGCCGATAATGTTGTGACCGTCCTTCAGCTCATTCTCCTTCTTAAAAGCAAGCGAGCCGCTCTTGGCGATTACGCCCAGATTGTTCTCCAGCTCCTCTTCGGTCATGCCGATGCCTGTGTCGGTAAGCGTAAGGGTACGCTTGTCCTTGTCAGCCGACACTTTAATGAAGTAATCATCTTTGTTAAAGACCAATTGGTCATCTGTAAGCGCTTTGTAATAAATTTTGTCGATAGCATCGCTGGAGTTGGAAATCAATTCTCTGAGAAAAATCTCTCTCTGCGTGTAAATGGAGTTAATCATCATTTCCAGCAAGCGTTTGGATTCTGCCTGGAACTGCTTTTGAACCACGGATAAAACTCCTCTCAATTGTAAAATCAATTCGTTAGCACTCGAATCAACCGAGTGCTAAACCCTACCTTTTATATAACATATATGATATTGCCAGTCAATGCCGGAATAAAAACCTAAAATTCCGATTGACTAAGTTGGTTTATTTTGCTACTATCTTTTCATAAAGTGAATATTTATTCACGAAACAAGCGCAAACGGCTGTCGCCCCCTAGCGGAGGCGCAGCCAAGGAGGTGAATCATGCTTCATGCTGACGCGTCATTGGCCAATCTCGCTCCTTGCTGTAGGAGCCGTTCTGCTGCTCTGGTGGCTGGCAACGTTCGCGGGCTGGGTTAACCCGTTATTTGTCCCCTCGCCGGCCAAGGTCTGGTTGGCGCTGAAGGAAATCGTTACGGAGGGCTACAAGGACAACTCGCTGCTCTCCCACATCGGAGCCAGCATGAAGCGCCTGCTGCTCGCATTCCTCGTCACACTCGCAACCGCCATACCGTTTGGATTGCTGAGCGGCTACTTTATGCGCGTTCGCGCGTTGATCGAGCCATTCATTGAATTTTACCGGCCGCTCCCTCCTCTTGCCTACTACACTATGCTTGTGCTGTGGCTCGGAATTGGCGATGCTTCCAAAATCGCTCTGCTTGCGCTTGCAGGCTTTGCCCCGCTTTACCTTGCCGTCGTCTCCGGCGTAGCCCGGATTCCGCGCGACCGAATTGCCGGAGCGCGCTCGCTCGGAGCGAATGGCGGCTCTTTATTTGCTCACGTCATTTTTCCATCCTGTCTGCCGGACATATTCACAGGCATCCGCACCGCACTCGGCATGACGTATACGACGCTTGTGGCAGCCGAAATGGTCGCCGCCGTCTCGGGACTGGGATGGCTGGTGCTTGATGCCAGCAAGTTTTTGCGCAGCGATGTTATTTTTGCAGGGATTATTCTTATGGGCGCTATCGCCATCGCAATCGACTTATCGGTTCGTTTGCTGGAGCGAGCGCTTGTGCCCTGGATTGGCAAAGATTTATAAGGCGGACATACGATGATCGAGGAGAGATGTTATTATGGCGAAATCGAAAAAATGGGGAATTGCGCTAACGGCGCTTATCACGACTGCGGCCTTGGCGCTATCCGGCTGCGCCGCCAAAGAACGCGGAAGCGCCCTGCCTAAGGAAGTTACGATCGGCTATCAGGTCATTCCGAATGCGGAGCTTTTAGTCAAAACAAACGGTTTGGCGGAGAAGCATTTTCCCGATGTGAAAATCAACTGGAAGCCCTTCGACTCCGGCAGGGATGTGAATACGGCCATTGCGTCAGGCAGCATTGACCTTGGCTTGGCGGGAACGGTTCCGGTTGCGATCGGCATTGCCAACAAGCTTCCGTACAAGGTGTACTACTTGCATGATATTATCGGCGCTGCCGAGTCCTTGGCCGTGCGGGACGATGCGGGAGCGAAGCAGGTTAACGAGCTCGTTGGCAAAAAGGTAGCCACTCCGTTCGGCTCCACGGCGCATTTCAGCCTGCTGTCCGCGCTAAAGCTTGCCGGGGTGGACGCCGGATCGGTAACCGTGCTTGACCTGCAGCCGCAAGACATTCTTGCCGCCTGGCAGCGCAAAGACATCGATGCCGCTTTTGTCTGGAATCCCGTGCTCGCCAAACTTCTTGACGACGGAGGAAGCCCGATCGTAACCGCCGAGGAGCTATCCAAGCAAGGAGCCATAACGGCCGATGTTGGCCTTGTACATCATGATTTCGCCGAAAAATATCCCGACTTCGTCAAAGAATACGTTAGCGTGCTCGATAGCGCCGTTCAGGCCTATCGCGACAATCCCGAGCAGGTCGCCGAGGCGCTGGCGCCCGTACTGAGCACCGATGCGGCAGATGCGCTTGAGCAGACCAAGCAGCTTGTATGGCTCACCTCCGCCGAGCAGGCTGAAGCGCAGTATTTGGGAACGAGCAAGAGCGAAAGCGGCTTTGCCGATGTTTTGAAAGAAACCGGAGATTTTCTCGCGGAGCAGAAACAAATTCAGACCGCTCCGGAGCTGACCGAGTTTCAGGAAGCCATATTTCGTTAGAAGGAGGCGAGCGCTATGAGCGCATCGACGGCCCAGACGCTGCATAGCTTTAGCGACGAGCAGGAACGAAGACAGCAGGCAAGCACAATCGCAGTATCGGTTAAAGACGCAGCGCTTAGCTTCAGGCACGGCAAGGGGCTTAGAGAAATACTGTCGGGCATTACGCTGGACATCGCCGAAGGCGAATTCGTCGTCGTGCTTGGCGCCTCCGGCAGCGGCAAAACGTCCTTGCTGCGCCTGCTGGCCGGCTATGAACAGGCTACGGCGGGAGAGGTAATCGTACTCGGTCATGCTTCCCCGCAGCCGAATCAAGCCGTTGGCGTCGTCTTTCAGCATGCCAATCTTTTTCCTTGGCTGACCGTCCAGCGCAATGCGGAGTTTGGCCTCAAAATGAAAAAGCTTCCAAAGGGCGAACGGGAAGCAATTGCCGCAAACACGCTGGCCGGGGTCGGGCTCGGCGATTTCCGCCACTACATGCCGTTCCAATTGTCCGGAGGCATGAAGCAAAGGGCCGCCATCGCCAGAACGCTCGCCGCCGATCCAAAGCTGATTCTGATGGATGAGCCGTTCGGCGCTCTGGACGCCCTTACCCGCGAGCAACTGCAAGCGTTGGTTAAAACGATGTGGCGGCAAAACAAAAAAACGATATTTTTCATTACCCATGACGTAGACGAAGCGCTCTATCTCGGAACGCGCATCATCGTCATCAGCGGCTCCCCGGGCAGCATCGGGGTCGATCAGGCCAACCCGCTCGCCAGCCAGTCAGACAGCGGCGCCGAGTTGCGGCAGCATCCCGATTACGCTGCCGAAAGACTGCGGCTTATGCAAGCTTTACACGGTTACTAGGCACCGGCACTGGCGGCAACGCTAACCGTTTCGCGATGAAAAATATGCCGATTTAAAGGATGAAACGTAAAAACCCTTGTCTTGGAGCAATAAAATCCCTGCGCAGCCGGCCTTGCGACCGATTGCTCAGGGATTTCTTTTTTTACTTGCCTGACTGGTAGTGGTAAGCGACTATTTCCCCTTTGGCCGAAGCTTCCGCGCCGCCTTTCAGCTTGGGGAACAAAAGCTCTGCAACGCGATAGGACTCCTCCAAATGCGGATAGCCCGAAAGGATAAACGTATCGATGCCAATCGCCTCGTACTCCCTTATTCGTTCGGCAACGCTGTCAGGATCGCCTACAAGCGCCGTTCCCGCTCCGCCCCGAACCAACCCGATGCCCGCCCACAGATTGGGTCCAATCACCAGCCTGCTGCGGTCTCCTCCATGCAGCTCGGCCATTCTTCGCTGCCCCTGGGAATCCATGCGGGCGTACACTTGCTGCGCCTTCGCAATCGTTTCATCATCGAGATGTTTAATGAGCTCATGGGCTGCCTGCCAAGCTTCCTCCGCACTCTCCCTTACGATAATATGCAAGCGCATGCCGAAGCGCATCGTTCGCCCCCGCGTCTCCGCCTTCGCCCGTACCGCATCGAGCTTCTCCTTCACCTGCTCCAACGGCTCGCCCCAGGTCAAATACATCTCTGCATGCTCTACGGCAACGTCTATGGCCGCAGGCGAGGAGCCGCCCAAATACACGGGCGGATGAGGCGACTGATAGGGCGGGTAAAAGCCGTACGCATCCTTGATACGGATATGCTCGCCTTCCAGGCTTACCCGCTCCCCGCGGAGCAGCCCCCGCCATACGCGCATAAACTCATCCGTCAGCTCATATCGCTCGCTGTGCGAAAGAAACAATCCATCCGCCTCCAGCTCTTCAGGATCGCCGCCCGCCACAACATTAATGAGCAGCCTGCCCTCCGAATGTCGATCGAAGGTGGACGCCATGCGCGCCGCCAATGCCGGGGACATCAGGCCGGGACGCACGGCAACAAGAAATTTCAGCGTTTTTGTAGCCGCAGCGAGCATAGAAGCAAGCACCCAGGAGTCCTCGCAGGATCGGCCGGTTGGCAGCAGCACTCCCGCATAGCCAAGCTCGTCCGCAGCCATGGCGATCTGCTTGAAATAGGTTAGCGACGTTGTTCTTGCTCCTTTGCCCGTACCGATATAACGTCCATCTCCATAAGTGGGAATAAACCAGAACACATCCATCGTCTTGTCACTCCTCGGCTTATAGCGAATAAATATTCACCTTGTGACAATAGATTAATGGATCAATCCCCACTTGTCAACACGGAATTAGCCCTATCCCATTAGGCTCCGTCCTGCAAACAACGGCGGCTACCGGTCCCGCAGCAAAAGCTGAAGCGCACTTTCAGCAATACCCGAGGAAAGCTCGGGCGTACCCGGTATATCATGAAGCGTCAGCCCCTCCATCATGGAGACGTAAATAAGCGCAAGCTCCATCGATGCTCCGGAAACGATTTCTCCCCTCTGCTGTCCATCCTCAATAATGGCGGCTATCGGTCGCAAGTTGTCTTTAAATTTGGCGCTAACCGCCTGCTTCAGGCGCTCCGGAATCGTCTCGGAGGTTCTCGCGTGCTGGAGCAAAGTCGTTATCGCCCACTCCCTTTTATTCAGCCAGTTTACCGTGTACCAGGACAGCCTGTCCTTTGCGCTTCCCGCCTGCCCCCATGCCTCTTCGGCAAAGTCACGATATTCCTGCTGTCCGCGATGCAGCAGCGCTTCAAAAATGTCTTCCTTCGATGAAAAATATTTATATATATTGCCTACGCTGACCCCGGCCATTTCGGCAATATCGGCAACCTTTGTCGCGGACAGGCCTCTCCGCGCGATGACCGTCAGCGCAGAATCGAGAATTTGGCTCGTTCGCTCCGCTCGCAGCTGCTGGTCCTTCTCCTTGTTTCTTGGCGACATGGTGTCTGCGCCTCCCTCTCTTCGCTGCTATCCTTTCTTGCTATAACGCTTTAGCCTATTATAGCACTTCTCCCGGCAGGCCGCCGAAAGGGGGCATCAAGGCCATTCAAAGCGTGCCCGATTACAGCCAGAGGGAGCGCAACGCCAAGGTGAACCGACTACGTAGCCCCTTGGCACAGCGCATTTCGATCCGCGAATCTTAGACAAAAGGTAGCAAAATAGTATCCTTTTCAAAAACAAAAAAGCCCCGCGGCTTTATCGCCGCAGAGGCCATGCAAGAAGCTTACGGCTTGCCTGCAAGCATCCGTACCCGTTCTTCATCGCTTATTTTGGGACATGTGGAGCAATAGCCCTCGCTCTGACCGCGCCGGTTCGCCTTATAGGCAAGACAACAGTACCTGCGTACCAGAACAGGCTCGATCCGCTGCAGCATGGCATGCTCAAATCGGCGCAGCTTGAACGCAAGCTTGTTGCCTGTCTTCGGCTCGAATACCGCCGCCCGGTCCAGACGGATCAGCTCCCGCCGTCGCCCGGATTGGACGAACGCATTCTCTTGCTCGATACGCGCATACATCATTTGCACATTATGCGAGATCAAAGACCACATGATCTGCACGCTCGCTCCCGTATGTGACGCCACCGCTGCAACCAGCTGTCCGACATGCTGCTGCATGTAAGCCGAATATTCGTTTATTGCTTCGCTGCGCTCCTCGTCGGACTCTACAGGAAGCAGCAGCGAAGACGTCATCAGCGTCGTTTCGTATGCCATTGTCCCCGACGGCGTCAAGCTGAACCGTACCGCTTCAGGTGAAGCGGCGAGCCTGAGGTCGTACAGGCTGGCGGCAGCCAGCAAGCCCATGCAAAACACCGAATACCGCTTGGCGAACAAGGTTCCCACCACGACAGACTCAGGCCTCCCCAGCAGAACAGCCTGCTGCTCCAGAACGTCGGGACGCCGCTTTTCGTCCATCAGCTCCGAGACGGAGTGCGGAAAGCGGACCTCCTCCCCTTGCCGAAGCGTTGTCGCGCAGTGCCGAAGCAAAAAAGCCGCCGCCTCCTGCATTTGCGCATAAGACGGCTGTCTCTCCCGCTCCATTCTATACGTCTAGCCATTTCACAATATCATCGACGATCTGCCCTCTGCCAATTACGCCCCAGCCCTTGAACAGCCAGAAGGAATCCGTTTCGAGCACCTGCTCCTTTTGCACGGCAGGTACCGGGCTCCATAAGGAGCTTTCTCTGATCGATTTCAATTGCTCATGTCCGTTCGGATCCACTTCCAATACGATATAGCTGGCATCGAGCTCGGGGATGACCTCCAAAGAAAGATCCTCCCGCTGGCTTTCCGGCGTAAGCACAGTCGGCACAAATCCAAGATCGTGATACAGCAGGCTGTTCATCGGATGGCCGGTTTGCGCATAGATTTGCACGCTTTTCTCCCGCACCCTCAAGTAAGCAAGACGTTTGTCCGGCAGGGCATCGACTTTTTGCTTCGCCTGCTCCATCTTGGCATCCAGCTCGGCGATCTTTTGTTTGGCCAGCTCCTCCTTGCCGTACAGCTCGGCAACTTTCAGCAGATCCTTGGTCCAATACGTCGTATCGTCCTCATATTCCAGCCACTCCGTGCCAAGCACGATAGTTGGCGCAATTTTTTCCAGCTGGGCATATACCTCGTCTGCCGTTCTGCTCTCGATAATGATGACATCGGGCTCGAGCTGCGTAATCGCTTCAAGATTCGGGCTGTCTGCGGAGCCGACCAGATGAACGCCCTCCAGCCTGTCTGCCAAATAAGCCGGGTAATCGCCGCCGTATCGCACCTCGACGTTGACCCCGTAAGGCTTCTCCCCAATCGTCAGCATATGGTCGATATAAGCCGCCGATAACACCACAGCACGCTCGATATCGGCAGGCACAGTCGCCTCGCCTCTTAAATGAGAGACTGTCCGTGTCGCCGCTTCCGCTTCGCCGGCGCTCTCCTCCTTGGCCTGGTTGCTGGCTGCCCCTTCCTCGGCGCTCTCTGCAGCCGGTGAAGCGGAACGGTTTCCGCTCGCATCGCTTGAATCGTTTCCGCATGCGGCCAGCATGGCAAGCATCAACATCAGCCCGAGCATAACCGCAAGCTTTTTCGTCATCATCTGTCTAATCCCCTCCGAATTACAAATAATAATCATTCTCAGTGATTAATCATAGATAATTCGCCTGGAAATCACAATGGAATGATTCACCGCGTTGGCATGGACTCATTCACCGTCTGACGCCCAGCTGATCGGCAATCCGTTCCATTGCCCGCAGCCTGCTTGCGGAGCCTAACGCTTTGAACATCAAATCCCCTGCGGCATGTACCCGATTGGCCTTCACCGCATCAAGCGCGGCCCACTGCTCGGAGCCCAGCAGCTCCTTCAGGCGCCAACTCGCTTCGTGCGTCGGATCGCACATGAGAAAAATATGATCCGCATTATAGTCCGGCACGTCCTGCAATGAAATATTTTTCGCCCATTCGCCTGCCATGCGCAATGACGGCACGGACAGCCCCAAATCCTCGTAAAGCAGAGTTCCGGTCTGATTTCTGCTGCCGTATACACGATAATAGCCCGCAGAGACGCGGATGAAATAAGCATTCGCGCGGCCCCAATGATTATGAATGGACTTGCTGAGCCTCTCCCGCTGTTCCCCATACCGCTCCAGCCACTCCGACGCTTGACGCTCCCTGCCCAGTATGGCGGCTATTTGCTCCAGCATCCGGCCTCCCGAATTGGAGTGCGCAATCGTAGCCGTAGGCGCAATCAGTCCGAACGTTTCATCCCGGTCCAGCCGATCGCTCGTCAACAGCAGGTCCGGCTTTATCCTGAGCAGCTTCTCATAATTGGGAGCAACGCTGCTGAGCCTCATGCAATCGCTGCTTGCGCCCGAATCGGACTCGCCGCAGCCTCCGCCCCCGTATACCCGCTCCGCGTAGGACAGAAACGCAACCGGCTGCAGACCGAGCGTCGCCAAATGCTCGTCCAAGCCGTAGTACAGAGCTCCGACGCGATGGCAATTTCTTTTAAAATACATGGTAGGAGCCACGCCTTGCGTTTTTTTGAAGGCTCTGCTGAAATAATGCTCGTCTCTAAAGCCGACCTGCTTGGCTACCTCCTTGATTCGCTGTCTGGAAAGCAGCAGTTGCTTGGCCTTGGCCATCCTCAGCTCCTGCAAATACTCCGACGGCGTCCGATCCAACTGCTGCTTGAACATTCGCGTAAAATGGTTCAGGCTAAATCCGGCCAACCCCGCCAATTGCCTGATGCTCAGATTATGCATATAGAATTTATCCATATAAGCGATCGCAGGCTCCAAGCCATTGGATGACCCGCGCTGGCCACCATCGGCTTCTCCCGTTGCCAGGAGAGCCGACAGCAGCTTGGACAAAGTGAATTTCAACGTGATCCCGAAATTCGCCTGTCTGCTTTCATAGGTCTGGACCAGTTGCTCGCACAATGCGCCGACTGCCGGCGTATCGGTCCCTGCTTTCAGCTTGCCCTCCATCGGCAGTCCGGGCTGCGAAACGCGCCATGCCCCCGCTTGCTTGCCGAGTTGGGCGCCGGTGAATAGAATCAGCGTCAGCTCGGCGGGATGCTCCGACTGCGTCCTGCCTTCCACAATTGTGCCGGACGGCAGCACACACCAGTCTCCCTTCCGAAGCGAATAAACGGTCCCGTTGCTCGCAAGCTCGAAATCGCCCTCCGTCACTCTGCACAGCGCATACGTATGGAGCCATCTTTTGCGCCAGTTCTCCTTCGGTTTACAATGGTGAGAATAGACGCGAATAGAAGAAATCCACAGCTTCTCGAGCTGCTTGGCTATATCCGTTTGCTTCATGCTTTCTCCTCCTCCCGGCTTTAGATGATGCTACACGCTTTCCTAAACCGTGCTCTCTCTTTACACATAATCTCCCGTCGCTTCGGACTCCGTATAAACGGAAATAAGCACGATCGCCTGCTCGTCCCCGATATTTTTGACCAAATGCGGCGTGCAAGCGTTCCAGGAAAAGGAATCGCCTTCGCTAAATTCCGCCGAGTCGCCTCCTTGCTCCGCATAGATCCGTCCTTTGACAACAAGATGGATTTCCTGGCCCTCATGCGCGTGCGGCGCTTCGCCCGTCGACGCCCCCGGAGGGAATTCCACAAGCATGACTCTCGCATTTTTAGTCGCGCTGAGATGCTCGACCTTCAAGTTCTCCGTTCCGCTTAATGTCAGCTTTCGCTCGCCCTTGCGCACGACTTGCATGCGCTCCTCCTTCTGCAGCAGCAAGTAGGCCAGCGGGATGTCGAGCGCCTTGGCAATATTTTCAAGCGTCGCAATCGAGGGAGAGGTTTTATTCGTTTCGATTTGGCTAAGGAAGCCTTGGGACAAGCCTGTTTTATCGCAAATTTGCGCAATCGTAACGTTCTTTCGCTTGCGGATCGTCCGAATGTTGGAGCCGATGTCCATTTCTTTCGCAACTCCTCTAAAATATTTGTAATGGCGAATTTATTTCTATATTAACAATATTTTTATTGACACACCAGATGCATTCGCATTACATTACTTATATAAATTTTATATCTCTATAACTAATATTTCGAACAGGAGCGCGAGCTATGAATATGAACTATCCCTACGATATCCGACTGCCTGAGCATTTCGACGAGACCCGGACCTACCCCGTTATTTTTACGCTGCACGGCAAAGGCTCGAACGAGCAGAATATGTACGGACTCGTTTCTCCGTTGGCATCCGATTTTATTATTATCGGCATTCGCGGCAATCTGGTGCTTGGGAACGGCTATCAGTATTATGATTTGAAAAGTCTGGGCCATCCGATTCGAGAGCAATTCGACGAGGCTGTGCGGCAGCTGAGCGCATTCATTGAATCCGCGACGGAACAATATCCGATTGATGCGAGCAGACGGTATTTGCTCGGCTTTAGCCAGGGAGCCATTTTATCCATGACGCTGGCGCTGGTGATGGGAGAGCGTTTGAAGGGCATTGTGGCGTTGAACGGCTATGTGCCGGCATTTGTCAAAAGCGAGTACGAACTGCAGTCGGCTCAGGGCACCTCGGTATGGATCAGCCACGGCCAATACGATTCGGTGTTTCCGCTTCGGATCGGTGACGAGACGGCCGCTTATTTTCAGACGGTCACCAAACGCTTGACGTACAAAACATATCCGACCGATCATGGAGTCGGCGAGGAAAACCAGCGTGATTTTGTAGACTGGCTGAAGCAAGACGCAGCAATCCATAAGGAAGAGGAGTGAAGGCAACGATGATGCCCGCTTATTTTTTTGCGCACGGCGCCCCGTCGATCGTTCTGGAGGACAATGACTATACCTCATTAATGAAGCAGTTCAAGGCCCATGCGCCTAAGCCGAAGGCCATTGTGCTGTTCTCGGCGCATTGGGAGGAGGCGGAGCAGACGGTTGGAGCCAATAAAGCGTACAGCACCATTTATGACTTCTCCGGCTTTCAAGAGGAGCTGTACCAAATCACTTATCCGGCTAAAGGTAATCAAGAGCTTGCCCGGAACGTACAAGCCTTGTTCGCCGAGCATGGCATCAGCAGCGGTCTGGACGACCAGCGCGGGCTCGACCACGGCGCCTGGGCGGTGCTTAGACTGCTCTATCCGGATGCCGATATTCCCGTCGTCGCCCTGTCCGTTAACCGCCATCTGACCAATCAGCAGCAGTATGAGACAGGCAAGGCGCTGGCGGCCCTCAGAGAGCAGGATGTGCTAATTATCGGCAGCGGCGGGACCGTTCACAATCTGCGCAGATTAAATTGGCGCGCCAATACGGTTGACGATTGGGCCGAAGCGTTCGATAATTGGCTACAGAGCAAGCTTGAAGCTTGGGACCTCGATGCGCTGTTCCGCTATATGGAATTGGCGCCTCATGCCCGCGAAGCCGTGCCGACTACCGAGCATTTTATTCCGCTGCTGCTGGCTATGGGTGCGGGGGATGCAAGTCGGCAAGCGAAATTGCTCCACCGCAGCTATCAATACGGCAATTTGAGCTTGAGCTGCTGGCAGTTTAATTAACGAAGAAGGCGAAAAAAATGAATGTGGCAAAAACGACGGCAGCGGGCAAAATGGTTATTTTTTTGCTGGCTGCCGTATATATCGCGCAGCAGCTTACGCATTGGCCGCCGCTTGTCTATGTCATCGGCTGCCTAGCGTGCAGCGCTGTTTTGCTGATGCTTCCGCAATTGAAAGGAGTGGCGAAATGGCTGACCCTCTCCTTTTTGACTTGCGGAGCAGCCATCATGCTGGCGCAGCGGGTAGCCGTCGGCGGTTGGCTTGAGGCTGCCGGCATGAACGCAACGCTGGTTACTTTGTTCGTATTTGCGCCGTTGTTCGGCATACCTGTCCGTCTGCCTGAATATGTCGCGGCGTTGAAGCGATTTTATGAAACCCGCATGCGCAGCGACACGGCTCTGTTTATCGGAACGCAACTGCTGACGCAAATCATGGGCGGCTTTATTAATGTGGGGTCCATTCCGGTCGTCTACCATCTGGTATTTGTGAAGCCGCGCAGCAGCCGAATCTCGATGCTGCTGGCTGCCGCGATAAACCGCGGGTTCGGCGGCGCCATTTGCTGGTCGCCTTATTTTGCCGCCATGACGCTCGTCACCTCCGCCCTTTCCCTGAACTGGTCCGCCCTGCTGCCGTATCTGATTGGCTTGGCGCTGCTCAGTATAACCGCCAGCGTAGCCGCCGACTGGAAAGCGCTGATGGCAAAGGATGAGCAAGTCGCAGACGTAAACGTACGCGCTGTTGAGACAGGGATCGATGACGCAGCAGGTCCCGCCGCAGCACAATCGATTGTAGGCGCGGACAAGGTCCGCCGAGGGGAGAAGGGCGGAGCAGCCCCCGTCCCGGCCTCACGCCATAAGATGAGTACCCGCGGGGAGAGCGCAGCCTCTTCTTTTCCGCTGGGGCTAGCGCTCTACCTGGCTGCGGCGACTGCCGCTATTTTGCTGCTGGAGCAGCTGCTTTCCCTGCCCATGGTCATTATCACCTGTATTTCCGCCATCGTTTTTCCGCTGGTCTGGTGTGTGGCCAAAGGGGCCATGCCGGTGTTCAGGCAAGGGCTGGGCAATCATGTGAACGTTACGCTGCCCGCGCTGCAAAAGGAAATTACGCTGTTTCTGGCGGCCGGATTTTTTAGCGGCTCCATCGCGACAACCGGACTTGGCGCCTCCATTCCCGATCTGCTGCTGCTTATTCCGCTGCCGATTGCGTTATCTTTTTCCCTGTTTACCCTCTTGCTGATGGCCGGAACATCGTTAATCGGGCTTCATCCGATCGTCGTGACGAGCATTTTGGCTACAACGATCGATCCGGCTCTCGTGCAGATAAGTCCAGTTTATTTTGCCATACTGCTGTTAGGCAGCTGGGGATTGTCCAATCCGATTTCACCGGCGTCAGCCGTCAACAACTTGCTTGCGGGACTGTTCAACAAATCCGTATTCGAGCTGGCCAGGCCAAACTACAAATATGCCGCTGCGCTGGGACTGCTGCTGCTGGTCTACCTGATGTTTATTTAATCGGAGGCCCTCAAGTCGATGGACGGAAAGGAGCCTGCCGTCGCATTTTTCGGCAAATCGCGCACACTCTGCAAATAAAGAAGCACGCCGCGGTGATCCTGAGCTGGATATTCAGCGTTCAGGCGATCCGCAAGCGGGCGGCCCGCTTGCTCCGCCAGTTGCAGCGTAACGAATAAAGCGTCCCAAATCCCCTTGTAATCGGCTCCGCTGTATGTAAGCTCATATTGCCGCCATAGCGGCTCAGGCAAATATCGCTTCAGCCATTTTGCGGCCATCCCGACATTAACCTGCCACTCATGCTCCGCGCCAACGCACCACGTTAGCAGCTGAAGCATATTTTTGCGGACGATAATGTCCAGCATATATTTGGCATAGGGCAGCTGATCTCTCCACAAGCCTTTGGCGACATTCGTCGAGCACCACAGCAAATCGTTCACCGTGTCATGAAACTCCTCTACAGTGGGACGAGCGACCAGATAGGAGGCATCCGAAGGATGACACATAGGCTTCAGGCAGCCCTCTTTGTCCAGCAGCGTGTGGGACAGACTGTCTTCTATGCGGTCATTAACGGTTTCCAAACGCCGAAAAGAGAGATCGATGCGGACGCCATCCGTAAACAGCATAAGAAAAATGTACTCCTCCCCGCCCCTCTCCGCAAACACATTTTGCTGCATCATAATCAATTCGCCGAACGTTTGAATCCACTCCTGATGTTCAACATAATAACCCGGCTCTGTCACAACAAATAGGAGATCGTAGTCGCAAAAAATATCCTTGTCCGCTTTCGGATTGACGCGTGAGCCGTTCATCACGACAGCCCTCACCCGCTCGTCCTCCTCGGCAAACTTCAGCAACTGACCGATTACCTCCGCTTCCGTCCTCATCCGTTTCCTCCTCCTTTTTGCGTCATCGTCCGGTATGCCTTCTTGGCGCATGGCTATGGCTAACCGTTCACCTGCACGTATCCCGAACGGCAACGCCAGCCCTTTCTCCCATTATACCGTTCTTTCGCTTTCTGCGTTCCAGCGTCCTGCTACGCGCGCACAAGCGTCTCCGCTCGCTCGCAAGCTTATTCGGCATAAGCCGTTAAGAGCAGCCGGCCTTCCCTAAGTTCACCTAACGCCTGTCTACGTACACCACAAGCTAGCGTATTACATACGCAAGGAAAGCGACTTCCCTTAATATGCCAATTCCCTGTCTACGCACACCAAGCTAGCCGCCTGCTTCCGCATAGCAGAAGGGCAGGCGGCTATATACCCGGTTCTCCGGCATCATCCGTTTGTTAGTCCAAATCCTTCGATTCCTACATCACCCTTTAATGGCTACAGCAGCCCCTTGGCGAAAGGCAGCTCCAGCAATTGCCGCGACCGCTCCTGGGCGGCAAAAAACCGTTCGGCCAGCGCCGAGCGCTCCCCGTTAATGCTGGACGCCCGTTCCAGGATACGCTCGCCAAGCCGTTCATCGTCCGTTGTCAGCACATAGTGCTGCAGCCCCGTTGACCAGCCGAAATCCAGCGCCTTGAAGCGATAGCCTAGACAAATAAAGGGCACTCCGGCGGCTGCCGAAAGAAAATTGGCATGCAGCTTGAAGTTAATCGTCATCGTGTACGAATGAAGCTTTTCCAGCAAGTCCTCATGATGATACAGCGTCGGATCGTAGGTTACTCGCGGATGGCCGCCTAGCTTGGCGCACAATCTCTTGCAAGCCTCGCGATCGGGGCCCCACACCGGATATACATGAACCGAGTAGCCCTCCGCCAGCAGATGCTTTAGCGCAGCCGCAAGCTGATTTTCCACAGCTTCTTCATTCCCGCCATAAATCCGGTTGTACGCTGTCCCCCAGTTCACGCCAATCGTCCCCGTATGCGGATAAAGCTTCGCTGCGTCTGCCCCAGCCTCCAGCCGAGAGGACAAAGGGTCCTCGCCGAGCTTTGCGGCAAAAGCTTCGCCACCCTGACTCCGCTGAAACGAAACGTCGCCAGCCAGCCCTCTAAGCGCCTCTCCGTTCCCGGACAGAGCGCTATAGCGGCTCTCTAAACCTTTAGGTCGTGGAAGCAGCAAGCCGGGGTCGCCGCTAATGATCGCTTGGCCGACGGGAGCCCCTGCATCCTGCAGAAACTGGTAGCTTAGCGGCCCGCGCACCCCGCAAAAGACGGCGTGCTTGACCGCGGCCGCAAGCTTTTCGTTCGTCTCCTTGTGCGGACCCTCGAATGCAAGGCTGCCGAGCGGTTTGCCTGCCGCGTCCAGCTCTACCTTGCGCTGGCTGTCAAATCCGCTGCCCCAGATGAGCAGCCTTTTGCCCTTCATCGCAGCCTGGTAAGCCACGTCGAT
The DNA here is from genome assembly GCF_005222705.1 of Paenibacillus sp. SY21-1. Classification (GTDB taxonomy): domain Bacteria; phylum Bacillota; class Bacilli; order Paenibacillales; family Paenibacillaceae; genus Pristimantibacillus. The sequence goes on from NZ_STGF01000013.1 coordinate 24,809, forward strand.
ATAACCCGGCTCCAGCAATGAGCCTCCTCCAAGCACAACCGTTTCATAGGCCAAAAACTGGCGTACGTCGACTCCGGGGACGGAGGGAATAACATCATAGTCCTTATCGGGCAAATGCTTGCGGCACAAATCGCGAAACAGCAGCCACATCAATTCGTCGCCGACGTTGTTAAAGCCAAGCCAGCCTACGTACAATATACGTTTCACGCCATCACGCCTCTCCTTGATTACTTGGCGAAGCCCAAGCATAAAGCTTCAGCAACCGATTGATCGCCTCATCCAAACGGAACTGCGACATGACCCATTGCCGCCCCTCCGTTCCCATCCTCGTGAGCCGGTCCGGCTGCCGCAAGCCGTCGGCAAGCTGCGAAGCAAATAAATACCGTGAATACCCTGCCACCGAGCCGTGATCGCCAAAATAATTCAACCAAGCCTCTTCATAGCACTGCGGCTCGATCCAGCCAAAAAAACCGTGATTGCCAATCGCCAGCACGGGCTTGCCGCAAGCCAGCGCCTCCAGCGCCACTCGGCCTGTCCCGATTACGGCATCCGCGGCGCGATAGCAGTCGGCCATGTCGGTTTGCAAGCCCGCGATATGAATGAAGGCCCGGCCGGTCTCGTGCTCAATGTAATCCGCCAGCCTTCGCAAATCGGCCAGCTGCGGTCCATCGCCGATAACGGCCAGATGGAGCTTATCCCAGCCGTACTTGCGCATATCCTTCATTGCGCGAAGCAGCGTATCGCATGCCCGGGCTTTGCCCCATGCCAGACGGCTCGCATAGACAAGCAGGCGTTCCTCCTCGCGTATGCCAAGGCTCTCGCGCAGCTTCCTGCTCCCCTCCGGGCAAAATGCGGCCGTATCGATGCCATTGGGTACTAGCTCCGAATCAAAGCCCAGCTGCCGCACAAATGCTTGTACAGGCTTACTCACGCTTATCACCTTGCTTGCGCGCGCCAATATGGAGCGCAAGCTGCCTGCAGGGTAGTAGGTGCCATGCACCGTAAATACAAACGGGATGCCAAGTTCTTCCGCCGCAGCCAACGCCATAAGGCCTGAAGGCGTTTGATGGGCATGCACGCAATTCACTTTCCACTCCAGCATCCGTTGCTTCAGCTCCGCTGCCCCATGCACGCTTGCCGCTGTCTCGAAGCCCGAGGGGCTGAACAAATATAGAGGACAGCCCAAAGCTTCAAATGCCGGTCGCAACGCACCATTCATGGAAGCCAGACTCACCTTCGCTCCTTTATCCTGTAAACCTTTAATCAAGCTAAGCACATGCGTCTCCGTTCCTCCTGCGCCCATGCCGTCAAGCACAAGCATAACGGATAACGGCCCACTGCTCATGGCGCATCACCCCGCGTACCGGTTGCGTTTCGTCCGCTGCCGCTTTGCGGCGGCAACGGCCTGATTTGCAACGGTTTATTCCTTCCATCATCCACCCACTGTCCAAAGCTTAATTTCCAAAAAAAGCGGTAGAACGCTGCTCATCATGCCGCCGGTAGTAATACAAAATATCGGGCAAATTGTCGATTTGCGATTTGGCGTCCAGAAATTTGACGATAAATTCGTAATCCTCCGCCCCCGCAATTCGGCGTGTCAGCCCGCCGATACGGTCAAATGCGCTGCCGCGAAACATAATGGTTCCATGGCATACGCAATGGCCGCCATTCCAGTAGACCTGGCGGATATCCCGTCCATATTTCAGCCAGTTGGCCGGCGTATACACCCGCTCGGACGATTCTTTGAACGAGGCATAGTTGGTCCCGACCAGATCCAGGTCCCGGCGTTCAAGCAAAAACGCCGCTTGCCGCTCCATTCGCGCGGGATGCGACCAATCGTCCGCATCCTGCACCGCGATGAACTCCCCGCGCGCCAGAAAAAAACCCGTTGTCAACGCTCCGGAAAACCCCGTGTTGCGCGGCAGCGGCACGATGGTCAGATCCACCTTTTGACCACAAGCTTCGACCGTATGCTTCCATCGTTCCGCTACCTCCAGCGAGTCGTCCGTAGAAGCGTCATCGACTAGAATAAGCTCCAGATTGGGATACGTCTGATTGCGCAAGCTGTCGAGACATTCCCCTAAATAAGCCGCGCGATTGTAGTTCGTCACAATCACGCTTACCTTGCCTTGTTCACGCTGCAAGCCGCTCGCCTCCTGCCTGTCGCCCCCTATGACGCCCTACAGCACCCGGGCAAATTGAATGTCTCTGGAGCGAATAATGACCTCCTCGGCCTCGCCGTAGCCAGGCGAAATCAACGTTCTTACAACAACGTAAGAATATCGCACCTGAATCAGAATGCCCGACACCGATTGCCCGCCTGCCAATACCAACTCGACATCTTTACCCAAATTTGTGCGCAGCTTCCGAATAAATCCCACTTGATCAACTCCTGTCGTTTGATACCACATCCTATTCGGAGGCGAGCAAGCGAACACGGCAGCAGACCAATATGAAAATATTTTCATAGATATCTCGACCCAAATAAAAAAACACGCCATTGCCGCATCTCTGCAACAATAGCGTGTTTGTTCAATTATTCGGCTAGCTTTGACGAAAAGCTGTATGGTAGCAGCGCCTGCAAACCGGCTTGTAATCCTCATTCCCGCCGATTTGAATTTGCTCGCCCGTATTGGTCGGCTGACCGTCAAGAAAACGAATGACCATCGTGGCCTTGCGATCGCAATACCAGCAAATCGTCTTGATTTCCTCGATTTTATCCGCTTGCACGAGCAGATGGTAGCTGCCTTCAAACAACTCGTTCTGAAAATCGTTTTTTAATCCAAACGCCATAACAGGGATGTTCAGCTCGTCCACTACTTGCGTAAGCTGTGCAATCTGTTTCTTATGAAGAAACTGGGCTTCGTCGATAAGCACGCAGTAGATTTTGACGCTCGAATCGGCCGCTATGCGCTCTTTAACGCTCACCAGCATATCGGTATGCTCATATACTGGTATAGCGGCCCGTTCGAAGCCGACTCTGGAGCCAACGCGATCCTCGTTGCCTCTCGCCCCGACAGAAGGGGAATAGATAAGCACCTGCTTGCCCTGCTCCTCATAATTGTGCGCCACTTTAATGATTTCGAACGATTTGCCGCTGTTCATTGTTCCATATTTGTAATACAACTGTGCCAATCCAATCTCCTCCACCTGCTGATCCTTACATGTATTATACAGGAAGAGATAGCGATCGGAACCCCTGTATCCGTCTATTTGCAATCAGACAGCTTACGAACGGGCAGTTTCCGCCGCTCCGTCCTTGTCTTCCTCGACATCGCTTGAGAGGAAGTAGCCAATAACTGCAATCAGAACAAGCACGATATAGAACGTCAATTTCCAGCCTGTCGAATGGGCAAAATCGTGCGGAATCAAGCCAACCGCATCATGCGACAAGGTGTACACGGCAAGCTTCACGCCTACCCAGCCGACGATGACGAATGCCGCCGTTTCCAGACCCGGCTTGCGGTGCAGAAGCTTAACGAACAGCGTAGCCGCAAAACGCATAATGACGAGGCCGATAAACCCGCCAAGGAAAATAACGATGAAGTGACCGGCGTTCATACCGCCGATATTCGGAAGACCCTCTACCTTCGGCAATGCAACCGCAAGCGCGACAGCTGCCAGAATCGAATCTACCGCAAATGCGATATCGGCAATTTCAACCTTAAGTACAGTAAACCAGAAGCCGCTGCCTTTTTTCTCTTTGCCTTCTTTTTCATCGGCGTCATCCTCGGCTTTCTTGACGACGAACTTCCGGAAAATATGATTAAGCGCAATGAATAAGAGATATAGCGCGCCGATCGCTTGCACTTGCCATACATCGACAAGGAACGAAATGACGAACAAGGAACCGAAACGGAAGACGAACGCTCCCGCCAAACCGTAGAACAACGCTTTTTTCCGCTGCTCGTCAGGCAAATGCTTGACCATAATGGCCAGGACAAGCGCGTTGTCCGCCGCTAGCAAGCCTTCAAGCGCGATTAGGACAAGCAGTACCCAGCTGTACTCCAACAATAAAGCAAAATCCATCGTGTTTCCTCCTCTTGGTTGGCTGTACCTAAGGCAAGCGGCTCATGCCGCCCTACCAGGTATAGGCTCAAAAAAAGAGACCTCTGCCTTGGGTAGGCAAAGGTCTCGCAAACAACGCGTGCACGTTGCCAATAAAGCCGGAGAAGGTCAGTTCTCGTATTGACGACTTTATTGTGGCAGCTACTCCCCTTTGGAGCTTGGTACTAACCGTATAAAGTTATTATGCTATAAGCATACCAGTTGATACGGGATTTGCGCAATATGGTTTCAAAAGCTTATAAAAAAAATTATAACCGCATTTGCTCCAGTTTAACCTTCGTTTCTCCATACGCGCGAACAATTTGTTGAATACGCTGAAACTCCGCATCTCCCGGACCAAGATCGGCCATAAACATTTTGTGCAAAATGCGGTTATAAATATGCTGGCGCTGCTCGATAAGCCCAATTTCCAGCAAAAGCAGATCATCAAGATCGTTGTTCTCAATCATTTCATCAATATCGGCATCGGATTCGCCATCTCCCGCTCCGGACAAACGGTTACCGTCCAGCCCCGAGCCTATTCGGCGATCGCTGCGAATCATTTCTTCGAATTCGGGCTCCTGAACGCGGTTATCGACTGAAATGGATACGGTCAGTTCGGATAAAATAATGCCCTCCTTCGCCAGCATCACCTGAAACGGCTTGTGCTGCAGCAAATCGGCAATGACGAGCCGACTCATATCCTTGTTGCGGATTAACGCAGAATCGAACGGATGGAGCACCCACTGACCGTCATGAAAAAAAAGATCGAACGTAAACCACTCTCCGCCATAATTGAAGCGTACGTTAATGTTGTTCTCCGACATAATCTCATACGTAAACTCCAACCTGCATACCTCCGATCAGCCAAGCCTTTTCCCCTATTATAGCAAATATTCTGAACGCGCCAATAGTCGCGAAGCTTGGAACGTTTCCCGGCAGCTTCAGGCATCGGGTTCCCGCTCCTGCGTAAGCTCGACAATCGACTCTGCCTTCTCGGAGCTCGCGACGACCAGCAGCGCAACAATGAGCGCGCCGCATAGGATGATACCCAGCATAACCATCCACCTCAATTTTTCTTTAAAGCTATGCAAGGGTGGAATGGAATATGACTTGCGTCAATCGCTTCTTTTTTTGCTCTGAAAAAAGCCGAATAACGAGAAGCAGCTTGCTTTTACTGAAAAAGGCAGGCCGCGCGGCGGCCTGCCTTCTCTGTTAACCTGCTTAGTGGGATTACTCCAAAAACCCCTTTGCGGCCGAGGACGGAAGCTCGGCCTTGGCCGAACCGCCCTCAATGCCAAGCCGTTGTCCGACCTGCTGGTTGATTTGCGTCATTTTTTGCGTTTGCTGGGATACGGTCTGAATAATTTGACGGTTGGAGTTCTCGTACTTGTCCATTGCCGAGAACAAATCATTCATCGCGCGCTCTACCAGCTCCATGCTCATGGCAGGCTTGGTCAAAGCCTGATTGGCTTTCTCCGCTGTTTCATTCAACAAACGGGCATTTTCGGCAAACTGGTTGCCCAGCATCTCGTTGGTCGAGTTGACGGCGTCAATCGCCTTCATCTGGTCGTCGATCGCGCTGGCGATCAGCACCGACACCGACATCAGATGCTGCGTTTTGTCGATAGAGCTATCCAGCGCATCCATCAGCTTGTCGTTCGTATCGTTAATAATATCCGTTGCCGCGATCGCTTGCTGATACAGCATGATCATTTCCGTATACGTTTGGAGCTTCGTTACCGTTTTGCGCAGCCCGCGCTCCAAATACGTTTTGCGATGCTCGTTCTCCGGCTTGGCAATCTCTTGCTCGAACATCGCTTTCAGCCGGTTTCCGTACTCCACCAGCAATTGCAAATCGTATACGTTGTCAAGACTGCTGCGCTTGAGATTGCGCATATGGATAACGTTCTCTTCCAGATTGTCGCGGCCGTCGCGCAGCGAGCGGACGATCGATTCAACGTTTGTTTTGGCCGACTGGTACTTGTAAATATAATTTTTCATCGGCGCTTTACGCATAATTTTCTGAACGAAAGAAAGCTGCTTGCTGCGACTGAGATCTTCCACCTCATTGCGCAGTTTAAGCATATTATTCGTCACCTCATTGCGTTTGCCCGACATCATGTCGGACAACGGCCGCTCCAGCATCGTCAGCGTTTGTCCGGAACGCTCCAGCGTCTTCTGACCCTTCTTCGTAATTTCATCCATTAACGAATCAAGGTTCATGACGTCGGTCGTAGCGACCTTCTGCATTGCGCTTTGCACTTCCACATCCAGCTTGCTTAAATCTTCGTTTTTAATTTGTACGAGCTGTGTAGCCATCCTGAATTCCTCCCATGAATTGATCTAGTGCCGGATGCGGCATGCTCCTGCGCCAGCCTGAACAATGGCGTTCGCAGGATCATAGTTCCGGTCCGGTCGGCTTCGACTGTCCACTAGTCGTTCAAGCGGTAGCGCTGTTGAATAAGCTCAGCCTTGGTTCGGAGCTCCATCAAATCCTTCTGCTCGATGGTTTTGGTATAGAAGGTCATCTTGGAATCGATATCCTTAATGCCATCCAGCAGCAGCCGACGGTTCTGCCTCTTCGCTTCGCCGCTCAGACGCAGAAAAGGGTTAATCGTTGAATTAAGGTCCTTCCGCACAAGCCGCAAAATATTATGATTGATGCTGGAATCTCCAAGCGCAGCCAGATCGGGCAGCAGTCGGCTCATCCGGGCGAGCAAGGCCAACGATTTCTCTACAATTTCATCGTCGAGATTGTTTTTCTCGCCTTCCAGAAGAATCATATCTTCAATAACGCCGATATATTCAAGAGCAGATGCCATCTCCGGGTCCATCGACGGCTCAGCCTGCGCGGACTGCTGCGAAGCCGCTCCGTTCACCGCAGGCCGGCTCTCCGCCGGACGCCCGCCGGATTGCTGCGTCGGCAATGCGTCAGGCTGCTCCGTACGCTGCTGCAGCTCTTCTTGACCGCGCGTCTGATGCTGAATCAGCTTCTTCTTCGTACGACCGCCCCATATAAGCGCCCCAAACATGCCGACCGCCGGCACGGCAATCGCGACAAAAGGCGAAACCTGCCAATAGGCGATCAAACCCAGCACATAACTGCCGGCAGCAATCATCAGCCATTTTTGCAACCCACTCATAGCTGCACCTCCATTCATTGCTTATTCAATTATCGCGTTATTCAGGCATGCAAGTCAATTTCTTTCCGCAGCCGAGATCGGATAACGCCACGGTTTGGCGGGAAATCCAGCTTCAAGCGGTCCACAAACGGGATTGGTTTTCCTACAGCCCTTGCTTCATTAACAGCGGCTGCTCCACATATCCGGCCTGAATGCCGAATTCGGGAGATGGCGGCGACAACGATTTTCCTTGAAGCGCCTGTACGGCCAAATACGGCATATTGACGCCGGACAGGCATGTAATATATAAACCGCCCGACATGCGCGGGTTAATTTCCAGCAGCTTGGGAACGCCATTGCTATAGCGCACCTGTATGTTGAACGCATAAGGGATACGCAGCTTTTGCGCGATTCTGCTTGCAATATCAAGCAGCTCCGGCTTATTCTCCAGGACGTAAGTGCGGCCGGTAGACTTCCGGCGAGGAATCGCCGCAAGCAGCTCTCCTTCAGCTGTCGAGACACAATCAATGCTGTACTCCGTACCGCTTAACAGCTCCATAACCATGATGTTGTCGAATTGCTCGACAGAGGCCAATGTTTCGTATGCCTGCTCAAAGCTTGTCGAGAGCGTAACATAGCCATATAGATCGCGCAGCGCATTGCGATTGTTGTCAATAATCCGAAAGCCCATGCCCCCCTCGGACTTGGTCGGCTTAAAGCACACCTGATGCCCCGCTTCCACCAGCTCCTCATAAGCAGCCTTAAACTGCCCGGCATTGCTTACAACGCGGTAATCGGGAATCTCTACCAGCTCCTTGCCGGCTAACGACTCGTAGAATCTGTCCTTCTCTACCATCGCATCCAGCAGGTTAATGTCTCGGCATACCATTACTTTGGTGCCAATCTCGTCAAATAAATGAGCATATCGCGAAATCTCCTCCATATGGAGGCGGGGAATAAACAAATCGATGCTGTGCTCGCGGCAATAATTCGCGCAGAACTCCGCATATTCCTTGCCATAAAGCGCAGGCTCAACACCCGCATGGTCCGCTGCAAGCAGCGACATATGGTTAGGATCGGGATGCGTGCCAAAAAACTCGAATTGCTCGCCGTCCGGGTTGTTGCGTATCATGTTGACATAATGGTAAGCCACGGAAAACCAGCGGTTCAAATAAATGCGGGTAGCCATAGTCGTGTCCTTCTTTCTGAGCGGTATCTGATTCTATTCGTCCTGATGCGGGTCCATGCGGCCGGCCGCCGCCTCATGCTCCATGATTCGGTCCAGCAGTTCCTCCGATGCGCGCGCCCCGCGCGACGTCGTAAATTGAATGTGGGAATGCCGGTCATACGTGCGGCCAAGCTCTCCATGCGAGGGAGAGATTGCAAAGTCGGCGGCAAGCAGCAGGCTTTCGTCGAGCAAGCTGTCACCTGCGGCATATACAAAGGACGAGTCCAGCCTTTCCTTTACGTATTGAATGGCAGCCCCCTTGCTTACATGCTCGGGCACGAGATAAATTTTCTGGCCTTGCAGCGAATAGCTCCAGCCATGCCGCGCCAGCTCCGCTTGCAGTCCGTTCAGCGCATCCAAGGGAAGCTTTTCTCTATCTACTACGATGGAATAAAACAATTCGTCGCAAAGATCGGCCGATTTCACCCATTCCGGAGAAGCGATGCCGTCAAACAGGTTCCGGATTTCCTCATTGGCGGCACAGCCTTCCTTAACTGCCGCCCTTACGATATCCTGCCACTCCTGGTCTACCTCGCCGCCTGAAAGCACGGTGCCTCCATTGCTGACGATCGCGTACGAAGGTTTAAATTCCTCCTTTATGCCGAATATCCGGTTATATTGAGCGGGAATTCGAGTCGTAACCGGCACAAAGCGCATCATGCTCTGCAATCGGCTTAGCTTCTCAATAGCAGGCTTCGTCATATAGGAGATAAAACGTCCTTCATACAGCTCTACCGGAACCATGTCCTCCAAATCGATTTCCCCTTTGGAGCGTGCCGAATAGATTAGCGTCTGGTCCAAGTCGCTTGCGAATATCATTCTTGATCCCCCTTCAGCGCTTTGATAATGCCGCAGCAGGAGTAGGTCATATGCGGATATTCTTCGACAGGCACGCCGCGTTCCTCGGCCAGCAGTCTGATATGCCGCAAATTCGGATTGTCCAGCGAGTCTACGAGAATTTTCCAAGGAACCCTGCGCAGCAGCACGCGCGTCGTCTCGCCTACGCCCGGCTTAATGAAATGAACGTCAGGCACATGAAACTCGCTGCGAATCCGTTCTATATCCTGCCAGCCTTGCCATGTGACCCAACCATCCTCATGGCTCTGATCGGCCTTGCCCGGAATGGCAGCTTCGCGTTCCAGCTCGCAGCCGCTCGCCTGGAGCTTCGCCTTTTCCCGAATCGCGCTGAAACGCGCTGAAATGGTGTCCACGAACACATTCGTCCTATCGGCGGCGCTTAGCTCCTGATAGTATTTGGCGCCGTGAAAATCACCGGGACCTATCAAGTCATCCCTCAGCACCGTGCGGCTAATCAGCCCTGACACCGTTGCATTAAGGCAAGCGCTCGGGATTAGATAATCCTCCCTTGTTCCGAATGTCGCCGTGCAATGTCCGGGGTCGGCAAGCACCGCCAGATCGTCGCTCAGCCTAAGGCCGAACTTGCGCTCCAACTCGGCGCAAGCTGCAATCAGCACCTTCCGAATCGCCCCTTTGCCTGTCCAGCCGTCAACAAACTGGATATGTCTGCCTGGATGCCGCTGGTGTATATACAACAGCGCGTTTGCATCAATGCCTTTGCCGCGAATGATCGACAGGCTATAGTGGGGAACATCCGCCTCATAAACTTCCTTCATGTATCTTCTGATCAGCACCCCGACCGGCGTTCCGCCCCTGGCCAGCGAAGCAAGCGCGACCTGGAACCCATGCTTGCTCACGATCCTTTCGGCTACCGTGCCGACCGCAAGCGCAAGCGCCTCGGCCGAATCGCGCAGCGACTGCTCGAACAGCTCGATATAACGGGGAGACGGCTCGTACTCAATCGGCAGGCTTTCGGAATAATGGGCGCCAGACTGCATGCCGGCCTCCCGCTCCGCCGTGCTTCGCTCAAGCGCGCAGCCATTCAAATTTTTGAGCAAAAACCGGACATCCTCGGAGCTGTAACTGCCAAGCGGTGCTGGATCTGCGATCCGGTGACTGAAATAGACCATATGAATATGAGGAATGCCTGCCGAGGCAAGCGCCTCATATAGCTCGGTCAATCGGTGCGGCGGAACCTCCCGTTCCATAAACAGAAACAGTTCATCATAGTGGCCGTAAGGTATGTTGTACATATAATTCACGACGTCCTCATGCTCGGGAGACGCATAACGATACGCCGAATGAACGGCATATTCCGGCTGCTCGAACGGATGAATCGGACTTCGTGTGCTGGACTGATACCATACGTCTCCGCCCAGCAGCGAAGCGATACGCATCGGAATGTACATAAACTCTCCCGTTCCCATGCAAAGCGTGCGACCGCCTGTCCGGATATGCCCCAGCAGCGCCGCCGCCCGGGCCGCTTCATCGTCAAGCTCGTCCTGTCCGGCCGCCGACAAGCCGAATCGGCCAGTATGGCGCAAATAAGCCGGGTCCTCGTCTCGGGATGCAATAAGGCGGAAGGCCTCGCCGACATGGGTAACGCTGATTTCCGGGGCAATGGCAGCGGCGGAGACACGGCCGCTGTCCGGGGCGCTTTCCACGGGAGAGCCGCCAACCTCTATTTCTCCCGTTATCAGCGACAAGCTTGTCGTCCTGATGCCAAGCTCCGCCTCCAAATCGGCAAATCGTTCGCGATCCGCTTCAGAGCGCCAATCCAGCAAGCTTGCCAGCACATAATCTTTGCGGCCATACTTGGCCGTCAAGTCCCGAATAATATTAATCGCCGTTTTGCCTGTCGTCATTTCGTCATCGACAAGCACAATCGTCCGAGCCTGCTCGAAAATGGCTGGGTCCAGCGCATAGCAGCGATGAGCCGTGGCATGAGAATGCTCTTCCTCGAAATCGATGCATGAGCTCATGTAGCCGATGTTTTCCCTCGTCGTGTGCAGGTAGGCAGCTTCGCCGCCAAACATTTCGAACATGCTGTGCCCGAGCGAGGTAGCCGTTTCGGCGAATCCGATAAAGAGGGTTCGCTCTTGCAGCGGCAGCCTGTCCCGCTTCAGCGTATCATAGACGGCTCCCGCCGTTTCCGGCTCGGCAAATGCCTGCAAAAGCTCCTCCAGAGGAAGAGGAAGCGGCATGCCCAGTTGCTCCCGGTACATTAGGCCCAACGACGCGCCTGCAAGCAGCGACACATGCGGACGAACCGGAATGTGCTTCCCCAGCACCTTGCTGACGAACAGGAAGCTCCGTTTCTTATTCATTCTTGCCGCCATTTGAAACAGCCGTTCAGGCGGAATGCCGTAGGCATTGCCTGTCAAGCGGATGGATACTTCCAAATCTCCAATAATGTTATATAATAGCTGATTCCCGTTCTTCTGCGAGTAGACAGGTGAAATTCTGGTTTTCATGCAGCACCCCGTATATGTTTGCTCTGATCATAATTCGTCTTGCCCATGTCATATGCGGCTTAAATTCATTCATTTTGTTGGAATAGCGGCTTTTCATAACGCCCAGCTCCCCGCCGCCATTCTCCATAATATGGAGCGCATCCATGTACTCCTCATGCGTCACCACATACATGGCCTGCACCGGCTTAATATGCGTGGGATGAATGATCGTTTTGCCGATCATGCCGTTCTCCTTGTCCATCGCCACTTCCCTGATTAGCCCGTCTACATAATCGTTGATAAAAGACATCCGCAGCAGCCGGCCGCTCCGCCCCATGCTTTCCTCAAACGGGGTCTGCCTGAGCTGCGGTTTAAACACCCGGTCACTTTTGAAATATTCCCATACCGGCCCGGAAATGACATAATGATTGTCCATTCTGCCAAAAACGTTCACAATATCGGCGATGCAGTCGCGTATGACGCCAATATCGTAAATCGTATTGTCGGGGCTTCTGCGTAAGCCAAACAAGCTTGAGAAATCGGTGGCGCCGATCCGCACATTCAAAATGTACTCCTTGTATTCCTTCAGCAGCGAGGATAAGCCAAGCAGCGTCTCGAGCCTGCTTTCCCGATAAATGACCTCTGCGCTTTCAAGAATGGGCATGCCGTACAAAACGGGAGCATATTCGCTCTTCTGACGATTGTACGACTCCAGCATACGCAAATATTCGATACCGGTCCGGATGTTGAATTTAGGGAACACAATCCCCGTCAGATGCCGAGCTTCCTCGCCAATTGAGGCAAGCAGCCTTCCAAGCTGGTCCACCGACCGCACGCGTACAAAGATCAGCGGCACCTGCTCTCCATCAAGCATGCCCGCAGCCAGAAACAGGCTGATCTGCTGCAGCGTTTCCCTTAGCTGCTCCTCCGCCTGCTCAACCTGTTTATCCCCCACAGCGTCCTCCAAATCCATCACCATGGATACCAGCCCTTCATGCTTGCCAGCGGCCAGTTCTTCCGCAATCCCTCGTCGGGTAGCAGGCATATACAGCGCAGCTCCCACTGCATAGGCCAGCTGTTCCTTATGGGATTCGTTGCTGAATTGTCCCGGAAGGGAATAGAAGAAGGATTGTTCTTCCTCTCGAGTAAGATAATTAAAATACCTCATAGAACGTTGCTCCTTCCTTGGTGACCGACAAGGTGAAACGGCTGCTGCCGCACGTTGACGACGCAGCGCATTTCATTCCGAGACATAGAAAGAAAGGATAACAGAAGGCGGGACTTCCTGTATTTCGGGCGTAAAAGGCTGACTCTGCCTTTGGCGGCAGCACTGACGTTTCACATAGAAATAAAGAACAAGCCTTTTCGCCCAACCTGTGCCTTCCTTTATTTTTAGAAAAAAAATCCCTCGCGCAGCAGGGAGGGATATTTCAACTACATGCTTATAGACGAACGAATCAGGCGGATTGCGACGTGTTCTTTTTGCGGAGGGCACTGAAAATCATCGTGCCGATAAACACCGTAATGATCAAACCAAAAAAGTAGGTATGCGGCACATGAACGCCATACGCGCCTGCAATCATTTTTGCTGCAATAATAATGATCAAAATAAACGCAGCCTTTTCCAGCTCCGGGAATTTCTCGATGAGCTTCAGGAATATTTGAGCAACACCGCGCATCATCAATACGCCAAGGATGCCTCCGAGGAAGAGCACCCAAACCTCTTCGCTGACGCCGAATGCCGCGAGCACGCTGTCGATACTAAAGGCGATATCCATCAATTCGACAGCCAGAACGGTGCGCCAAAAGCCATAGCCTTTGTTCTGAACCTCCTCGTCCTCGTCGTTGCCCTTCTTGCCGATATAAGGAATCAGTTTGATGCCGCCGACACGGGCAAGCTTGAATTCAAGATGGAACAGGTTGCTGAGCGCGATCCAGAGCAGGTACAAGCCGCCAGCCACCTTGATCCACGTAATCTGGACCAGATAGACGCCGACGCCAATTGCGATAAACCGAAAAATGTAAGCGCCCAGAATACCATAGAACAAGGCGCGCCTTTGCTGCTCCTTCGGCAAGTGCTTGACCATGACTGCGAGCACCAGGGCGTTGTCCGCGGACAACAGCCCCTCCAGCAGGACTAGTGTCGCAATAATGCCCCAGCTTGCCGGATCGGTGAATACATGGGAAAGATTGTCCCAGCTAAAAAAGCTACCGAAGTTGGCAAGCATGTCCTGAAAAAACTCAACCATTCCCAAAACCTCCGAATACTACGATTATTTGCTGCCTTGCACCCAGTTCAATCCCCAGCCGAATGCTTCGTCCAGTTGACGATGGCCGGTGAAATATTGAACGAGCCGCTTGATGCTGAACGTCTGATCGCCGACGTTTTCAATCATGGCGATCGCGCACATGCCCATACGATTGTTATGCTCGTCCATCCGCACTTCGATATCAGGCCCGCCGGACTGCTTAATCGTTACAACGCCGTCGGCTTCCGCCCAGTTCGTCACCCCCTGATAAATGTAAGCATACACGACCACCCGTCTTATCTCGTGCACCATATTGCCGTTGATGCGAAGATTTTCGCCGGTTTTTATCGAGCCGGTGCGATCATCCCCGTCAAGCGACACGTAAGGTGGTCTGGAGAAATCGCCAAAGCTGTTCCCAAGCGCCTGAACCGCGCCCTTCATCCCGTTTTTCAACTCGAACAGGCAGCCTACATCAAGGTCAATGCTGCTGGAGCGTCCGAAAAAGCCGGTCGATTTGCGCTGATTCCAGTTCAGGTTCACCACGATTTCTCCAAGCGCGCCGGCACCCTTCTGGAGATTGATGACATCGCCGCGCTTCGTCAACGAAATTTTGCTGAGATTGACAGGAGCGGATTGCGGCGCCGGTGGAGGCGTTGGAGCCGGCGGCTTAGGCGGCTGCGGAGCAGGAGCCGGTGGCTGTGGCGCTGGCGTCGGCGGTTTTGGCGGCTGCGGCGCTGGCGGCGATGTCTGCGCAGACGCATCCGCTTGAACCTCGATGCCGAAGCTTGCGCATAACGCCGCTAATCCGCCCGCGTAGCCCGAGCCGATCGCGTTAAACTTCCATTCGCCATTATATCTATATAAATCTCCTACGACGATTGCGGTTTCGACGGAGAAATGTTTTCCGAGCTCATAACGCAAAATTTCCTGACCCGACGCTTCATCCATAATTCGAATATAAACATCGTTTACGTTGGCGAAACTTTGTTTTCTTGCTTCTCCCTCATAGATGGTCAGCGTGAAGGAAATACGATCGATTTCGCTTGGCGCGTCCTGAAGCCGGACGATGACCTGCTCCTGGTCGGTCACGCCTGCGAAGCTTCGTTTGCCTGTGCCTGACATTTCGATTGCGCCGCGCGCTCCTTTAGGATTTCCATAAAAAATCAAATCCTCATCGCCGCCAACTTTTCCGCCTTGACGCAACAAAAAAGCTGAAAAATCGACGTCGATACCCGTGCCGCCCTTCCAGCCCATGCCTACCCATAAATTGCGGAAGGAAGGATTGTTTTTCGTCACATCCGCCTTCTGCCCTCTCGTCAATGCCAATCCCATGTTATAACCGCCTTTCGTATGTATGAGGATAAGGCCTTATTCTAAATAAACAAAAGGGTGACAAGTAAAGCTCTATTGCCACCCTCAACTCATTATCTTAAACCGTTAAGCCGTAATTGCGGCAAAGCGCCGCAAGCCCGCCGGAGAAGCCTGCGCCAACCGCCTGAAACTTCCAATCGGCGCCTTGGCGATACAATTCGCAGAACACAATGGCCGTTTCAATCGAGAACTCCTCGCCCAAATCGTAGCGAAGCACTTCCACGCCCGTATTCTCGTCAACCAGGCGAACGAAAGCATTCGAGATCTGTCCGAAATTCTGATGCCTGCTTTCGGCGTCATGAATGGTAACCGTGATGCCGATCCGCTGAATATGCGCCGGGATCTTCTGAAAATCAATTTTGATTTGCTCGTCGTCTCCGTCGCCCTCGCCGGTACGGTTATCGCCGGTATGCTCGACAGCTCCATTATAAGCGATAAGCTGATTATAAAACACAAAATCCTTTTCGTCCTTCGCCTTGCCGTCCTGATGCAGCAAAAACGCGCTGGCATCGAGGTCGATTTCGCCGCCGCCGGAATATTTATTCGTATCCCAGCCAAGGCCAAGCACAACCTTAGTTAGCCCCGGGTTCGTTTTGGTAAGATCAATTCGCTGTCCTTTTGCCAGATTAATCGACATGTTTTGTTCCTCCTTAACGTTATAAATAAATTCTTGCTACGTCTGAACGCCAAAATCGGCGCAAAGTCCTGCCAGTCCATTCTGGTAGCCGCTGCCGACTGCGCTGAATTTCCACTCGCCGCCATGCCTGTACAGCTCGCCTACGACAACGGCCGTCTCAACGGAGAAATCCTCGCCGAGATCGTAACGGATCAGCTCCGCACCCGTCGCTTCGTTCAGCACGCGCACGTATGCATTGGCAACCTGACCGAAGTTCTGTCTGCGGGCCTGCGCATCGTGAATCGTAATGCAAAAAGCGACCTTCTGCGTATCGGCAGGAATGGCCGCCAAATCGATGCTCAGCGTCTCGTCGTCGCCTGCGCCGACACCGCTTTGGTTGTCGCCGGACGAGATCACGGAGCCGCTTGGATTGGAGCGGTTATTATAAAAAATAAAATCCTTGTCGCTGCCAACCTTCCCCGTCGCATTCAGACAAAACGCCGTAGCATCCAGGTCAAAATCGGAGCCGCCATCGTACTTGTTCACATCCCAGCCCAGACCAACCGTAATTTTAGTTAAGCCCGGATTGGATTTCGTTAAATCAACTTTTTGACCTTTGGACAAATTGACAGCCATGATTACGCCTCCCAGGCAGCAGATGGGTTTAATGGGAAAGAAAGCAGCGCGCAGCTTGCGGCGCCGTACACTTCCGGTATTTACAAAAAGGGCCGCCGCCGGCGACCCTTTACGGGTAGATAACTGCTATTAGTTCACGGACAGGCCGTAGTTGCGGGCCAAGCCGCCAAGACCATCCTGGAAGCCGCTGCCGATTGCGCTGAACTTCCACTCGCCGGAATGGCGGTAGAGCTCGCCTACTACTACTGCAGTTTCGATCGAGAAGTCCTCGCCAAGATCGTAGCGGATAAGCTCGGAGCCGCTTTGCTCGTCGAGAATGCGCACGAACGCGTTCGATACTTGTCCGAAGTTTTGGCTGCGGGAGCCAGCATCGTGGATCGTAATGCAGAATGCGATTTTATCCACTGCGGCAGGAACTGCCGCGAGGTCTACTTTCACTTGCTCGTCGTCGCCGTCGCCTTCGCCGGTACGGTTGTCTCCCGTATGTGCGACAGAGCCGTTGCTGTTCTTAGGGTTGTTATAGAAAATAAAGTCGGTGTCGGAGCCTACTTTGCCTTGTGCATTCAAGCAGAAAACGGATGCATCAAGGTCAAAATCCTGACCGCCATCATATTTATTCGTATCCCAGCCAAGACCTACCGTAATTTTCGTAAGACCTGGGTTTGTTTTCGTAAGATCGATTTTTTGTCCTTTGGATAAGCTGATCGCCATTATTGATGCCCTCTCTTCTCAATAGAATTATTGGTACTGACGAGCAAGCAAATCGACATGGGCTGCATGAGTGCCTTCGCCGATCGCGTTGAATTTCCATTCGCCGTTATGGCGGTACAGCTCCCCAACGATTAGCGCGGTTTTGCCGGCGTAGTTGTCGGTCAAATTAAAGCGGATAAGCTCTTGGTCGTTAACCGGGTTAACGATACGGATATAAGCGGATTTGATCATGCCGAAATCCTGCTTTCTCGATTCGCATTCATAGATGTTCACGACGCACAAAATACGGTGGATGCCAGCCGGCACCTGGTTCAGCTGGACGTTGATTTGCTCGTCGTCCCCGTCGCCTTCGCCCGTAATATTGTCGCCGCTGTGCACGACGGAATTGCAGCCGCTCTGTTTGTTATAGAAACAGACCAGATTGCGCTCGCCGCCCAGCTTGCCGTTTGCATCAAGCAGCAGAGCCGAAGCGTCGCAGTCAACGTTCGCCGCCTTCTTGAATCCGAAGAAGCCGCCCTTCGTTTCAGCCGGGTCCCAGCCGAGTCCTACCACAACGCGGGTAAGGCCCGCATTGCCCTTCGTTAGATCAACCTTCTGGCCTTTTACAAGAGAAATTCCCATTTTCAGTTGCACCCCCTTTCGCTAGGGTCGTTTACCCATAACAAGCTATACGCCTGTCAGGCAACGGGGTTCCAAAAAAATAGTAAAACTGCTCTGTTTTTTTAGTTTAGAAGTATGAAGTGGCTTCTTTTCCATTTTAGCTCATTCGCTGCTCCGAATTCAAATGCGCGAAATAAAATTAGGAGAAATGGCTAAAAAAGACTGGAAATAACTGCCCATTCGCGAGATAATTACAGAGAGTAAATTTTTCGGCTTGGGGTGGTTGTATGGAGTTTATTAAAAAGAATAAAACCGGCCTCATATTCGGCGTACTGCTTGTCATTAATGCTATTTTTTTGCTCATGCTGCTGCTGTCGCAAGACTAGAGCTTTCTCTTATATCGCCATCTGCCTGCAAGGGCATCCAGCGTGTCTGGATGGCCTTTTTTTGTGGGAAAATCCCTTTTAAGGTTTCGATACCCGCATGCTCAAACAAATAGGCAATCATGCCCTGCGAGGCTTGTGTAGTGTAGCCTTTGCCTCTATGATCCTTGGAAACGGCATACATGATTTCACGGTTTGGCGGCGGCAATTCGTCCTTGATTCCCGAGCAGCACCAGCCGATAAATTCACCTGTTTCTTTCAAAACAATGGCCTTATTGTCCATTGCGCTTCTCCTTCATCCCGAACAGTACTCACTATCTTAACTCTTCTAAGAAATATCAGGTTGGCGCTAAACGGCTATAATCATTTTTATCTCCCTTATCCAATCCAGCACGTAAAAAAGCAAGCGCATGTTGCGCTTGCTTTTTGGCAGCCTGACTATTCTCTTGTTACGGTATAGCCTTCCTTCTCAAGCAGAGGAACAAGACCATGCTCGCCGAGCATGTGCGCTGCGCCTACGACGATAAAATACGTTTTGCCTTCTTCATTGTCGAGGTAACCCTTAATTTTCTCCACCATATCGATGTTGCGGTCCACCAGCAAGGCCTTGTACATTTCTTCATTTTCCGCTGTCGCTTTGATCAGCTCCAGCAGTTGCTCTTCGCTGCCCGTTTTCCACATATCCGATAGGGGCTGAATAGCTGTAACTTCGGCTTTGTAGTTTTCAATAGAACCCTTCAGCATCTGCTCTTGAAGCTCGTCCGAGAAACCGGCAAACATTTCAAGCTGCATTTGAATCGATTCCAGCTCAATAATTTCCTTGTTGTTAACCGCGGCATTTTGAAGGAAGAACAGGTCGATGCCGCTTCCGGCAGTAAAACCTTGCCGCTGCGAAGCTATGCCGTCCAGGCCGGTCGAAACGTTCCACGCCATAAATGGATCAAAGGCGTTCGCAGGCAGTTCCAGCTCCTTCAGAATTTCTTGAACACTGGCATAGGTTTCAGGCGATACATGATCTTTGAGCGTTGTGCCGTCGGAGTAGGATACCAGCTTCTCAAGCTCCTTCTGCATCGCCGGATCAACGGGTTTCGAAATATCCGCCTCTACGCCAAGATAGTCGGACGACTTGTAAGCGTCGATAATTTCTTTGCGGAGCGGATACATGTCCGTGCCTGCAATGTGGATTGAACCAAGCAGATAAACGGTATTTCCGTTTTTCTCTGTTTTCCACATAAAGCCTTTGCTTGCGTCTCTAGTCTCAAGGGCAACCGTTTGGTTCGCCTTGCTCCATGCCACATGATAGCCTGCTGCTTCGCTAATGAAGCGCAGCGGCGCATAGGCCGTCCCGTCAATCGATTTCGGAGCGACCGGGAGCGTTTCTTCTTTGTCATTAATGTAGGCCGTTGTGTTGTCTAGCTGAAGCGAGAGAACAAGACCGGCTTTCTGCGCGATTACCGCCTTATTCTCGGGGTCCCATTGTACGATAAAATCCAGCTGCTCCAACAGCAGCTTGGCCGGCACCAGCGTCGTGCCGTTCTCGACGATCGGCTCATTGCCGCCGAGATTGATCGTTTCCTTGTCCAGCGACACGGAAATCGGCTGCGGCGCCGCTTGCACAGCTGTTACGAACGTAAATAAAAGGGCAAAAGATACTACGAGTGATGCAAGCTTCTTCATGAACAAATTCTCTCCTTTGGTCAAATTTACCTTAGCAAACTTTATGTAGTACGGTGCACTTGGGCATTACGTTTCAAATTATACCTCCCCCTGCCGCGCAAAATCCATTTCGGAAAATACGAGTCCCGATTGCGTCCACTCCTAGCAGGCTCATTCCCTTTAATCCCCAACCCGGGGCTAGGGCCTTTCCTCTGCCAATATGATAAAATAAGCGAATATCCCATGTGAAGGAGCCAGCTATGATTGAGCGCAATCGCATCACCCCGCCCCCATTGCCAATGCCGTCTGGCGCAGCTGTAAGCGTACGACGCAAACGCAATCGCGTTTTGCTGTTTATCATTTTGGCATTGAGCGCTACTGCGCTGTGGACGGGAATTTGGAAGATAGAGCAGCTTGTACCCGATGCGGAATGGTTTCCGGAGGAAGCCGCTCCTGCTCCGCCGCTTATCACCGGTCTTCATCCCATCGTGCTTGACAAACAAAATGAGCTGATTGCGGAGGCAGCCGCTCTGGGCATCACGATTCTTATTACGGACGGCTTCCGCTCTATCGAGGAGCAGGACCGCATATACGCGCAAGGGCGCACCGCTCCGGGCTCCATCGTAACTCAGGCCAAAGGAGGAAGCTCCTACCACAACTATGGACTGGCCATCGATTTTGCGCTGCGTACGAAATCAGGCGATGTCATCTGGGACATGGAGCACGATGGCAACGGCAACGGCAAAGCCGACTGGATGGAGGTTGTCGAGGCTGCCAAAAAGCTTGGCTTCACATGGGGCGGCGACTGGGAAGGGTTTCCGGATTATCCGCATCTGCAGATGGATTTCGGCTATTCGCTTCGCAAGCTCAGAAGCGGCCATTATCCTCCGCTCGAATAGAGAAAGCGCAAATTAACTAGGGCGTGTCCGAGAACGCTGAGGACAGTACATTTTGCCGAATTTTCGTTCCATTCAAGGCGCGTTTGTGAAGGTGTACCGGGGGTACATCAAGCAAACGGAACGAAGCAGGGGGCGAAAAGGCGGTGTAAGGTGCCTCTGAACGGGTTTTCAGACACGCCCTAAACTCAGCACTTATGTTTGCAAAAAAAGCGTATCGGGAGCTCTTAAGCTGCCACGATACGCTTTTTTGCTCTACAGATTCGCTACTATTTCATAGGAGCGAAGCCGGGCTTTATGCTCATAAATATGGGCGGCCACCATGATCTCATCCGCGCCGGTCGCCTCGATATAAGCATTCAGCTTTGCTTTGACCGTCTCCGGACCGCCGACGATCGAGGAGCCCAGCTGCTGCTCGAGAGCCGCCTTCTCCTGCGGTGTCCAGAGACCGCTCATATCCTTGACGGGAGCAGGCAGAGGCCCTCGCGTATTGCGGATGAACGACAGAAACAACTGCTGCATCGAGGTTGCCAAATACGCCGCCTCATCATCCGTATCCGCAGCTACCACATTGACCGCGACCATGCCGTGCGGCTTATCCAGCACCTCGGATGGCTTGAAATTGTTGCGATACAAATTCATGGCCGGCACGGTGAAATTCGGCGAAAAATGGCCCGCAAATGCAAAGGGCAAGCCTAGCTCGGCGGCAAGCATCGCGCTGAAATCGCTGGACCCGAGCAGCCAGATCGGAATATCCAGCCCTTCTCCTGGAATGGCTCGCACCGCCATACCGGCCTCGGAGCGCGTCGGATCAAGAAACGCCCGCAGCTCGGCAAGCTGCTCGGGAAAATCATGTCCCCCCGTGCGACGACTGCCGCGCAGAGCCGCTGCTGTGAGCCCGTCAGTGCCCGGGGCGCGGCCCAGACCAAGATCGATGCGGCCGGGAAACAACGATTCGAGCGTGCCAAACTGCTCGGCTATGACAAGCGGGGCGTGATTAGGCAGCATGATGCCGCCGGAGCCCACACGAATTTTGGAGGTAGCCGCCGCTACGTGGCCGATGACGACGGAGGTTGCCGAGCTTGCAATGCTTGGCGCATTGTGATGCTCGGCCAGCCAATAACGATGATACCCCCAATCCTCTGCATGCCTGGCCAAGTCTGCCGTATTGAGCAGCGATTCGCGAATCGTGCCGCCCTCTATAACAGGAGATACATCCAGCACCGAAAACGGAATTTGAAATGAGTTATGCTTAGCGGGAGTAGAAGTCATAATCGTCACCTGTTTCTCTTGAATTTTACTAACTGTATAGATAATTAATACATATAAATCGGCAAAAGAAGCCGGTCGCCCCAAAGGAGTACAGCCGTCTTTTGCCGGATTATGCCTGCTTGTCCTTGCATTTCTGCTGGCATTGCCTGATTTTGTCCAGTACCGTCTGCAGCGTATTCTGCTTTAAGTAGGCTTCGTAATGCTGCTCCGCCTCATAGAAGAAGTAATCCATCACGTTCTGGATATTGGCGGAAACAAGGCAGGCTTCATCCGGGTTGCCTGAGCTCCAATGCGGCTTCAGCGTGCCTCCGCACAATGCCCGATAGATTTCGGCAAGCGTTACCCGCTCCGGCTCGCAGTTCAGAATGTATCCGCCTCCGATGCCTTCCTTTGTGGTGACGTAGCCGTTCTTTTTCAGTATGCTCATAATTTTGCGGATTCTTGTGGGGTTGGTATCCACATTGCGCGCGATCGTCTCGCTGCTGGCCATATGCTCCGGCAAATAAGCCAGCAATACAAGGCTGTGCACCGCAACAGTGAACTCGCTATTCATCCCAGACACCTCCCTCTTAGGATGGATACTGTAATCATATTTCATACAGTTAATAATGTCAAATCAGGTTGACTTCCTTCTGCGCTGTGCTTGCCATCTATTTTACCTTACATCTGTCCTCTTTGGGAAAAAAGTTGAACCGCTATTCCGTCTAATATTCGGTGGAGCCAAGCAATCGACTGCCTGCTGCGCTCCGCTTCGCCGCGAATCCGCTCGGCCGATTGTATATAAGGCCCATCAACCAGCTCATTCGACCAGTTTGCCAGCATTTGCTCCAAGCAGACCGGAGTCGTCTCAAGGTGAAACTGGAGACCCAGCAGGCGCTCGCCGAAAGCGAAGGCCTGTACGCCGCAAGCCTCGGAGCGCGCAAGCAGCCTTGCCCCCTCAGGAAGCGCAAACGTATCGCCGTGCCACTGAAAGGAGACAAATTGCCCTGGCATTCCTTCAAAGCAGGGGTGGCCTTCAGACGTGCGCTCCACCGCATGCCAACCAATTTCTTTATGCGCATTGCGGTATACAGGGCTGCCTAGAAGCTCAGCCAGCATCTGGGCGCCAAAGCAAATGCCAAGCACAAACTTCCCTGTGTCCATCGCCTGACGAACCAGCCGCTTCTCCTCGCGCAGCCATGGATAACCGCTCTCTTCATACACACTCATCGGACCGCCGCAGATCACAAGCAAATCGAAATCGTTTAGAGAAGGCAGCGCCGCTCCTTCCGCAACGTCGTACATCGTAAGCTGATGCCCCTCATTGTGCGCCCACGACGCAAACGCATAGTTGTCATCAAAGGCATAATGCCGCAAAGCCGCAATTCTCATGATCCATTCCTCCACACGCTTCATGCTCTTTTTGAAACCATTATAATCCCGTTATTCAGTATAAAAAATATTGTTATACCGAATATCGGGAAAAATGAAAGTTTTTCACCACCGATCCGTGCAATTCAGCAAACACTTCGAAACGTTGCATGCAACAATGCGTATCCATTATTAACACTCTGTCAGGAAAGGCGGTGCGCGATGGAGCTTTATTTCAAGGACAATTTCTTCAGCGCAGGAACGACTTTAATTACGGATGACGAGGGAAAGCCTGCAGGCAGCATTGATTTGCAAAGCATGTTAACCGCAACTCTGACTGTATACGGCCCGGATTCCGCTCCGCGTTATACAGGAAAATTCCCGTTTTTCTCAAGAAGATGGGAAATTTCGGACGCCAAAGGCTTAATCGTCGGAGCGCTTCGCAGTAAATTCACTTTATTCAGCAAACGTTTTGAGTATCAGGCCCGGGGCCGGGGCGTTTTTTTCATCGAGTCCCCAGCCTTCTCCTATTCCTATGCCATCACCGACACAGCCGGCCGCGAAATTGCATCCTTCGAGAAAACCAGCCGTTTCCTGCAAGCCGGAGCTTTCGCTCTGACCAATCATTCCGATACGCTGGAAAGCTATGAGCTGATTGCCGTCATTATGGGCGTGCACAGCATCCACAAGGCAGCTGGCAATGCCGGCGCGGGAGCTACCTAGAGGCTGACTTTCATGGCTGGATTATAGGTATGCTGGGCGTCCACTAGACCTCTACCCGTAACGATGCGGGAGCTGACCGGAAAGGCTAGACGCCGGCGTTTCGCGGCTAGTCGCTCCGACAGCGTTCAACGCTGCAGCTTAAAGCGATAACCAAGCTCGTTCGAAATTCGCTCGGCGTATCTTTTCACAAGCATGCCCATTCCCTCGATCTTATCGGGCGAGAATCGCAGCGTGGGCCCCGCTACATTCAAGGAGCCGATTACCATGTTGTCATAAGAAAAAATAGGGGCTCCGATTCCCGTCGTGCCTTCCGTCGCTTCTCCCTCAGTCACGGCGTATCCGCGCTCCTTGATCCGCTCCAGTTCTTCCTCGATATATGCCCGCGTAAGCGGCTTCAATGAGGGAACCTGGCTCCAATCCGTATCGTCCAGCAGAATTTCCCTCGTCCTGCGGGGCAAATAAGCCATAATAACGCGATTTGAAGCACCGATAAACAGAGGAAGCTTGAGTCCGATCGGCTCCGATATTTTCAGTATTTGCGGAGAATCGACGGAATCGATATAGACGCCCTCCGCGTTTTCACGCGTCGCCAGATAGACGGTCTCCTTCGTTTTGTGCGAAAGCTCCTCCATAAAGGGCCTGGCAACCGTTCTAAGCATAAGGCTGTCCCACATTAAAAAGCCGTATTTCATGATGGACAACCCCAGCTTGTACTTTCTTGTTTTGACATTCTGCGACACAAAGCCGTGCTCGACGAGAGATGCCAATATCCGGTGAACGCTTTGAATCGGCATATCCAGCTCGCGGCTTATTTCCGTTACGCTCATTTCCTTTTCTGTCCCTTGCGGAAGCAGCAAGTCCAGTATATGAATCGCCTTTGAAATGACACCTGCCATGTCTCTCCTCCTCTTCGCTGGCGCCTGGCGCCCTTTAGAAGTCGTTAGTTGTCCTAGTATTTTCTCATACGGAGTGCCCTTCCACAATCGCTGTGGCTTGCCCTGAACCCTCTATGAGGGAATTTGTCGCCCTCTGTCCGGAGCGTGTAAGAGCGCGCTCTGAGCGTCTGTAGCTGACTTTTGATCGTGTACCTGTTAAAAGAAACGATCCCAACAATCAATCTATCCTTTTTTGGGCCCATCGATGAGCTGGATTTTCCAAAAAAAGGCTACCCAGTAAACACTGGATAACCTGGTCATACGAAAGAACCCCAATCTCCACTTATAAGCGGAAATTGAGGCTCTATCTCGTGCCGACGGGGAATTCCCCCTAGTAAAAGCGAGCGTTTTGGGGATTGCCCCTTCTGGAACAGACTTATTTGGTCGTCGGCTTCAGCAGACGTTTAACATCGCTCATGTCGATAACCAGATGAATGTTATCCATCGTACGGAGCGAGCCTGAAATAATGCCGGCCAAGCGGCCTTGCTCGTCGACAAGCGGTCCGCCCGACATGCCGCTCACGATTTGCGAGGAGGTCAGAATCCGGCTCCTGCCGTTAATTTTGGCAGCAGGGTTGTTCACGATACCTTCGGTGATGATAACCGTTTCCTTAAGCGGATATCCAAGCGCGAATACGCGCTCGCCATAGGCGACTGCCGCATCCCGAACAGGCAGGAAGGCGTAAGCCTCCCCTTTGACGCCTGCGGTTTTGGGGTTGGGAAGCGTAAGAATAGCCGCATCCGTAAGCTCGTCGTATCCGGCCAGCTTGATGCCCTTCACGGTTTTTCCGTTGCCGAATACCGCCTCCAGGCTGCCTGCTTCCTTGACTACGTGATAGGCAGTGGCTGCGGTGCCTTTGGCGTCGATCACGACACCCGTTCCTACCGCTCGCAGCGTGCCGTCTTCTCGCAGCGCGCGCAGGTAGAACACCGCGCTTTCGGAAGCCTTGTATATATCCTCCGCATCGTATGTGGCCGCCTGGTCGGCGTCTGCTTGTGTAAACAGCAGAACGCCCGACAGCATAACGATAACCATACCTACCCATAACAGCTTCTTTTGCATCGCTAACCGCTTCCCTTCCCTGTCCGTTTTACTGCGTTACCGCCATGATGTCTTCATACGCCCAGTGAGTCGGTTTCAAATCGGAGAAGCTGGCTGGCAGCTTGGCTTTGCCTGCTCCGATCATTTTGTTAATGACGATGACCGCCTCAGCTCTTGAAATTTCTTTCTCAGGCTTAAAGCTGCCGTCCGGGAATCCTTTCACGTAGCCGGCTGCTGTGAAGGCATTGATGTATTTCTCCGCCCAATGTCCCTTCACATCGTTCAGCACCGATTGACCGGTCGTCTTCACATCCAGCTTCAGAACACGCGATAGAATGACCGTAAATTCTGCGCGCGTCAGTCCTTTTTCGCCGCCAAAGGTACCGTTAGGGTAACCTTCAACAATGCCTGCCGAAGCAAAGAACGCTACAATATCTTTCTCGGAAGCCTTCACATCGGTGAACAACGTTCCAAGCGCAACATCCTCTTGATCCAGCAGCGGGGACAGCGCATGGATGAGCTCAAATCTCGTCATTGCCGCACCCGGCTTGAATGTGCCGTCTTTGTAGCCTGTCATATACTTGATTTCGCTTGCCTCGTCCTTCACCTCGAACTTGGCCTTCTCCACCTCGTATTTGATCGTTATGACGCGATCATCCTTGTCCGTGATCGCTTTTACCGTCATATTGCCCGTAACAAGCAATTCGCCTTTATACTGCGGGCTGTTCTTCGTTGGCGTGCTTCCGTCCGTGGTGTAGTAAATAATCTGGCCTGCCGGAGCGGTAAGCGTCAGCTTGCTGTTTCTTGCCACTTTAACCGGCGCCTCGGCTGTACCGTTAGCCGATGTGTTGCCTGCTTGCGCTACGATTGCCGGAGCCGGAGTAGGAGCCGGCGCAGGGAAGAATACTCCGCCGCTAGGCACAGGCTTCGACCATGTGCCTGTCAACACTTCGCTATCCTCTTTCGTGTCGATTATTGTAATCGCCTTAAGAGTTGTCGTTTGCGTGAAGGTCAATGGACCCGCATACAAGCCGGACTCCTCGTTCGGATACGAGCCGTCGGTTGTATAGTAGATTTTACCGCCTGGCTCGTCGGTTTTCAGCTCTACCGTTACCGACTCGGTAAACAACTGATCGCCGGAAACCACAACAGGCGCTGCGGCCTTCTGCTTGAACTTCCAAGCTGGATCGTTGATATAGATGTTGCGACGCTCATCTCCAAAGGCCGCTGTCAGCTTAGCCATTCCGGACGTTAGCAGTGTGCCGATCATCTGGTTTCCATTGCTGCCAATGGCTACCTTGCCAGACTCTCCCGTCCATGTCAGGTTAGGGCTCTTGGTCAAAATAAAGCTGTATGCAATTCGATTGATCGCATCCTTCAGATTCAGACTGACCGCTGCCGAGCCTACATAAGCGGCAGAGCTGCCGTCAAATGCGGCAAGTCGCGGGTAGTAGCCAGCCGTAGCCTGCCATGCATCGGCTGCGAGGCCAACTGGAAGAGTCCCGTTAACGAGAACCTCAGTGTGCAGGCCTGTCGCAGAACCGTCTGCACCCTTAATGCGGTTGCCGGACGCATCATAATAAGCCGTGTTGCGTTTCAGCATTTGTTTGTCGTATACGTTGCCTGTCAATACAGCATTCTGGCCTAATTGTCCCGCAACGCCGCCGAAGAAATGGCTGCCCGGCGTGATTTCGCCGTCAAAGCCCGCTATGGCTTCGCCTACGTTCAAGGAGCCGGAGATCAAGCCCGATCTCGCATAACCTGCGATACCGCCTGCCCATGCTCTAAGCTCGCCATCAACCAGCACGTAGCCGGAGTTGAAGCTGTTGATGATAGAACCTGCGTTGACGCCCGCAATACCGCCTGCGCTTGCTTCGTCTCCGCCTATTTCAATGTTCAGGAAGGAGAAGGAGCGCTCGATGGTTCCGCCTTCTTCATTGACGCCAACGATACCGCCTGCTGCAACTTCTGTCAGCTCCGTGGCGGAATCCAACGTTCCGCGTGCGTATGCCTCTTCAATTGCGCCTTCGTTGATGCCGGCAATGCCGCCGATGGCGCCTTCGCCTTGCAGCGCGCCACGGGCGCTGACGTTGCGAATGATGCCGTCCTCTTTGTTCAGGCCGGTAACAAAGCCTGTGCTGGTGCCGCCGCTAATGTCAGCTTGGTCAAAGCTTACATTGGCGATTTCCCCATCGTTTTCTTCAAAGAAGCCTACGTTCTTGTCTTCATTCACAACTAGCTTGAAGCCTTTGATCACATGTTCTCCGCCATCGAACACATCGCTGAAATGGTCGAATGGCGTAATCCGCATGCCCGTTACATCCAGATTGGCCGTCACGCTAAGCTTCGGCATGTCCAGCTTGTCGGTTGCCGCACGGTTGTACAGCTTGTAGTACTCCAGTCCTGTTGCGTTGTTGTACAGTCTGATCGCTCCGGTCAATTGCTTGACTGTCGCTATCGTAACCTCGTCCGCATGCTTCTCGCTTAGGAAGTACGTGTCGTATTCATAATCCCAGTCGCCAACGGCGAGCGGGCTTTCGATGATCTCCTGTACGTTGTCCGCAGCCGATCCGCTATTGGAGCCTATCGGTGCAAGCGTCGCTGCGTAACGGTTGTTCTGCAGCTTGCCGTCGCGGAACTGGAAGCCCGCCAACGAGCCTTTAAACGTATGCGTACCCGCAGGGGCAGCGTTAATGGTGGCTACATCGGTATACGAATTGCTGACCGTGCCGTCGTTGTAGCCTGTGAAGCCGCCCGCATATACGCGGTCGCCGCTTGCCAGACCCGTTGCATCAAGCTTCGCAGAAGCCGCAATAGCTTCCTTCACAACCGCTTTCTGCTCCAGTGTGCCGGCAAAGCCGCCTGCGCGGACGTCATTGCCGCTTACGCTTACTTCACCCGCAGCGTGAGCGTCGGCAATGGTATAGAAATCAGCAGAACCGACAAAGCCGCCTACGTTAGCGCCCGTTTTGCTGCGAACGCTAATTTTTCCTTTGGAGAAAACATGCTCAAGCTTGAATACAGCTTCCGTATCCTCGCCTAGCAAGCCGACAAAGCCGCCTGCATAAATCATGTTGTCCACATTTGTGTCCGTCACCTCTACCGGAATATCCGATGAGGAATAAGTGATCGTCGTTTTGTCCGCTTTGCCGACAAAGCCGCCAATCGATGTCGTCGGAACCGTTCCCGCAACCGCAGCTGCGCTGCCCGCTTTTACCGAAGCTCCTGCCGGAGCAACCTGCTTCGTGTAATGAAGGTTGCCGCCGATCGACCAGCCGACGACGCCGCCAAGGTTATAGACTGCGCTTGTGTCGCCCTCTACCTTGTTTTGAGCCGTCGTACGAATGATGATGCCCTCGTTCAAACCGGCGATGCCGCCTGCGGATGCTTGCTTGCCTCCGCTTACCGAAACATTCGCTTTTGCTCCCGATTGGTAGATGGAAGCGTGAATGTTGTGACCCACAATGCCGCCTGCGTACAGATCCGCCGCGCCTGCAGTTGCCCCTGCCGCACGAACTGTACCTGTATCGGCTTGCGCATCGTAAATGCCGTGATAAAGCGGAGCCCACAGTCCGAAATCATGGCCTGCGTCGCGTTCAGCCGCATCCTTCGATTCGATAATGCCCGCGATGCCGCCCGCGATTCCTTCTTGCGCGGCTGCCTTCGCCACTACTGCCGGAACCGCCTTTGTTTTGTAAAGAATGGAATCGTAGGCATGACCCACGACGCCCCCAGCCACTGCGCGCTCGCCTTCCGCCTCAACAGAAACGTTGGACAAAGCGTTGTGCACGGCTGTTTTCTCCAGCTTGCCGGCAATGCCGCCAACCACAGCGCTCTCGCTGGAAGCCAGAGACGTAATTTTAATATGCTCCGCCACAGCCTGCTCCAGATCAAAGCTGTCGCTGTCCGAGCCAAGCTTGGAACCGATAATGCCGCCAACAATGCCGTCGCCCGCCAGATGACGGATAGACGTAGCGCTTGTCGCTTTCACGTCATGAAGCGTATTGCCCGCTCCCGAGTAGCCGATCAGTCCGCCAAGCACAGAGTTTTTGCCCAGAGCTTGCAGCGTGCCATCTTTGAAGGTTACCGAAAGCTGCTCGCCATGGCCGGACTCATACGAGCCGAACAAAGCGCCAACGATGCTGTTCTCGCCTTCCGCGCTGATCGTGTAGCCTGCAGTGACGTCAATCGCGAAGCCTGTTGCATCCGCATGATGCTTGCCGATAACGCCGCCGACTGTTGCATCGTTTTCAAGGCTTCCTACGCTGCCCTTTGTTGCTGTCAATTCAAACATTTCTGGCGTGAAATCGGAACGATTCTCGCCGATTAGACCGCCAACGATCGATTGCGGATATACGCCTTCAATTCGGCTGTCATCTTCAAGCGTAACCGATACGTTCTCGAAAGTCCCCGTATTGCTGCCAACGAAGCTGCCGACGATGCCGCCGCTTACTTTGGCGCCCTTCAGGAAATGAATCGTCGCTCCGTTAATCGTACCTTTGTTAAAGCCCGCAAGCGCTCCTGTGTGCCATTTGCCCGCAACTGCCAAAGGTTCAAGCAGCACATCGCTGATTTCCGCATGCTCGCCGATGTGTCCGAACAAGCCGGAGTAGCTGTGATCCGGAAGAACCGTCAGGCCGTCAATCAGGTAATCCCCGCCGTCAAAGCTTCCTTGGAATGCATGCTGCTCGTCAAAGCCGATTGGGACCCACTGCGACGATTGAATATGAATCGGACCTGCCAGAATAATGGTGCGGTCTTTGAAATTAACTGCATCGAGACCTGGAACCGTGCCGTTGACGATTGCCGCAAGGCCTGCCAGCTCTGCTTCGCTGCTCAAATGGTATTCATTCTTTCCAGTGTCCGTCACATACCAGCTGATGTTGGCATTGACATCGCTGCCGCCGCCATTGCCGCTGTTCGCTGTGCGGATCAGCTCCGGATATTGGAATGCCGCCTGCAACGAGCCGTATTTCCAGATCTGCTCGAAATCCCAGCCGGATTGCTCCTTGAAGGCTGTGCGATTCTTCAGGCCTTCCAGCGTTATCGTATCCAGACGGGGCTTGGATTGAATCCAGCGCATTTGACCGTCGCCAAAATCCGATAGCGACGTATTGATGGCATTGTCCGCATCGTTCACGTAGTACAGCTTAGCCAGCAGGTCCTTGCTTGTGCTGTCGTAGCGTCCTGCGAACCCGCCTGCAAAAGCGCCTGCGCTCGCTCCTGCGGAAGCCGTTACCTTCGCAGTCGAATAGCCGTTCTCTACTTTGCCTCCCGCAATGCGGCCGATATAACCGCCGGCATAGGAATGGTCTTTTGTAGCCGTTACATTTTTGAGCACATACGTATCTTTGACCGAGCCGGATAACTGCTCGCCGATCAAACCGCCGGCATAGGTGTATTCTCCATTAGCCGTCACCTGTGTGGACGTATAGGATTTGTCTACCGTACCTTTGTTTACGCCGATCAGGCCGCCGAGGGCAACCGATTTAGCGCTTGTGCCGCGCGCGCTGCTTGTCAAATCGCTTTCCGTGAAGGAAGAAAGCACCTTGCCTTCATTGTAAGCAACAAGTCCGCCGGCAATCGTATTGCTTCCATTAATCGTCATTTCGGCATTGGAGGAGGTGTAATACACCGTACCGCTTGCCTTATTCAAGCCAATCAAACCGCCGATTTTGCCGTTCTCTTGGTTAAGCGTCAGCTTCACCTTTTCGGTAATGCCGTTGTTTGCGATAAAGCCGCTGTTTTCGCCGACCATGCCGCCAAACGTAACATCTTTTGCCTGTACATTGATGGCCTGCGAAGTGCTGTTGCGCGTGCTTCCCGTATAGCGGCTTTTCTGAATGGAGCTTACCGCTTCAGATGGAGCAAGCGTCGGCTCATCGGCTCTTGCGGCGTTGACGCCTACGAAACCGCCCACCGTGGAACCAGTCGCTGTGTTAGAAAGCGTAACGCCCAGATCGGTAACATGAACATTTGCGATCACTGCGGATTGGGTACCACGGTTGTAGCCCGTCATGCCGCCAACAATCGACTCGCTGCCATTCACGGAAAGCGTGACTACCGACCCGACCGTACGGTCGAGAAGCGTCTGGTCGTTATAGCCGACAATGCCGCCTACATAACCTTTTTTGGCATTCCCGGTTGTTGAAATCTGGAGATTGTGAATATTCGCCGTTTCCGCATCGCCAACAATCGTGCTGTTTTCCGCGCGACCAGCGATACCGCCCGCCTGTGCGCCTTCAGCGTCAAGCCTAACGATCATAACATTAAAATCATGGATCAAAAGCGTTTTGAGAATATGGCTGTTTTTGGCCCATCCGACAATGCCGCCCGCGCGCGCATCCGCCGCTGTGACGGTAAGAAGAGTCGGGGCATCTGCTCCATCTTCATATTCTCCATCTTCATTTAACGTTACAAGCACATTTTCGATAACCGGCTCAGCCGCATTGTCGAGTTGCTCGGACAAGCCGACCGCCCCGCCGACCGCCGCTTTCTCGCCGTTCACCACCAGCTCGGAATCTACGACTTTCGCGTTTTTAATCGATCCGGTATGACGTCCGGCGATGCCGCCGAGCTTGCTCTCTGCGCCTTGCGACGAAACCGCTACGCGATCGGACAAGCTCGTTAAAGCCTGGCCTCCGTTGTAGCCGTAAACGCCCCCGATGGAGGCATTCGAGCCGGTCGTCGCAAGCTTGCTTTGCACGACTACTGGACCTTTCGTGTCTGGTCCTTGAATGCCGTTGTTCGCGCCCGCCACGCCGCCAATTTGCTGCGACGCTCCGTCTGCTTGCACGTCCAGCCCGCTTACAAGCACATCCAGCTGCGTTGCGCTGCTTACGCCTACCGCTCCGCCGATGCTGCTGTTTGCGGCATGACCCTCGATAAACAGGTCCGTCACTTTGACCGGCGCTGTTGCCTTGCCTACCTTGGCATCAGCTGTCAGCTCGCCGGCCAATCCGCCCAGCTTGTAGTTGCTTTGCTCGCTTGTGCCAACAAGCTGCAAGCTTGACACTTCGCCTGAAGCAAGCTCGAATGCGCCATTGTTCACGCCCACAACGCCGCCGGCGGAAATGCCGTCTACGCCTTCGCCGGCTTCAATGCGCACGCTGTCCTTGCCTTCGTAGTCGGCGTTCATGCCGACTGCGGCATTCGAAATAAGTCCTTGTGCATTACCGATAATACCGCCCGCCACGCCGCCGCTGCTCGTCAGCTTGAGTGACAGAAAGTCCGCTTGCGCGGAGATGACTTCGCCTTTCAACAAACCTGCAATACCGCCGATTGTACCGTCGGCTACGATTGCTGCATAATCCTCTTCTGTATTTCCAGTGCTCGATCCCGTAATTTTGGCGTTGTTCGCGCCGCCAACTACGCCGCCCGTAAAGGCGTTCGAGCCTGCTACTACCTTCAGTTCGCCCGTAAAGGAGGCCCCTTCAGCTTCCAAACGCTCGGCATAGCCGATAATGCCGCCCGTATAGACCGGCTGCTGTGCAGTCGCCGCAGAAGCGTCGACCTCGATGGTGCTGGCAAACGCAGCGCCATCCACTTTGTAATGGGAGCCGTCCTTGATTACGCCGACAAAGCCGCCCGTATAAACATTCGCCTTGCCGTTTACTTTAATCGCGCCCGTGCTGCCCACATTGCTCGCAGGCGTCTCATTCGTACGCGCATAAGCTTTGTTGCCGGAGATGCCGCCGGTATAAACGCCGGTTCCCCCTGTTACTTGCAAGCCGCCGCTATTCTCATACGAGCCTGCGGCTGTGTTGTCCAGCAGCAAACGGCTGCCTGCGTAACCAATCAAACCGCCGCTGTACGCTTCGTCGGGAGCGCCTGTTACCGTAACGCTGCCCGTATTTTTCGCTTGTCCGCGGAATTGAACGTCGCCTGTTGCATAGCCGATCAGACCGCCGGTATAAACGCCGTTCGTGCCTGTCGCCGTTACAGGAACGGAGCCGGTAAAATCCTGCTGCCAGGAAAAAGCCGTTCCGGCATAACCGACGATACCGCCCGTGTAGACGCGGGTTCCGCCAACGTTCTCAACCGCCCCTCTGCTGTCAAAGGTTACGATAAACGTCGGATCGGCTTGTACAGCCGCAATGGAGCCTGCAAGACCGCCCGCATAGCTTTCCTTGGCCGCTTCCGCTTTCACCTTGACCGCGCCGCTATTGGCCGTCTTGTTGGAGAAGCTGACTTCGCTTTGCGCTTTGCCGACGATGCCGCCCGCATAAGCTGCGCCGCCGCCATTGGCGGAGATAGCGCCTTTATTCTCGATTGGCGTTTCTTCTTCGTCCATCACTAAAGTAGCGCCTGCATAGGCTTGAATACCGCCGGCAAAAGCCTGACCCGTCGTATCAAAGCCGTGTGCGGTTACTGCCGCGCTGTTCGTCACTTTTTTGACAATCAGCCTTGTGCCTTCCGAATGTCCGACAATGCCGCCGGAATAAACGGTAGAAGCATTTGCCGTAATCGCCGCTTCATTAAAGGAGTTGGAGATCGTGCCGTCGCCGGAGCCGACGATACCGCCAGCAAAAACAGTGGCGTTATTCGAGCCAACCTCGATTGGAAGCCTGTTCGTAATGTTGTATACGGTACTGTTGTTGACCATCTTGCCGACGGCAACCCCCACGTATACATCTTTCCAGCTGTTGTGCAAGGAAATGCTTCCATTGTTAGCAAAGATCAGGCCGCCAACGGTAGCGTTATCCATATAGCCTACTAAGCCGGCATAAGTTTCGCCTGGAGCCAGCTTAAGCCCGGAGATTGTGAATGAACCGCCATTTTTGGCATACAGCGTTCCTTTGAACGGATGCTCCGGGGTTCCGATAGGCTCCCATAAATATCTGGACAAGTTCAGATCTGTGTCGATATCAAAAACTTTGCCCGCAAAGCCGTTAATAACGTTCCGCTTTACGATTTCGGGATCAGGGTCCACATCTGGACTAAGATCCTCATTTACGAGCTTTGCAAGTCCCGCCAGCTTTTCAGGCGTATCAATTGTAAAGCTTGGCTGCAATTCGTTATACCACGACGTATCTGCATGGTAGGTCCACCGGCTTGAATCGCCGCTGGTGAACACTCCGCCGAACAGCATTGCTGCAATTGCGCAGATGACAGCAAACCCAATCACGATGATTGATTTTTGCTTCAGAACCATTTCCACACCGCCTCAATATATTGTCTGTCTACGTTCCCTGTAAAATCGCCTTCGGGTCCGGCATCTTCGCAGTTGCAAAGAAATCCGAACCCTATGGCTGCTCTTTAAGCACCTGAAAACGTCCAAAGCCGTCGTTACACGGCATAAGACAGCCTTCCGCTTAGACATATAATCCGTTGCATGCATAAACCCCGCGCATGCTTATAGGCCTGAAAAGATGCTACTGCTCTTTTCTAATCAATTGATCCAGACGAACCGCAATCGCCGCAGCCTGCGCCCTGTTAAGCGGAGCTTGCGTATGGATACGGCCTTTCTCGCCCAAAATGATGCCGTGCTTGATCGTCAACGCGACCGTAGCGCGCGCCCATGCAGGTACGGATGCACCATCCTCGAACGTGCCCAGAAGCTGGTTGATTTCCTCTTCGGTAAGCGTCTCGGCAATGCCAAGCACTCCGATTGTGCGTCCAACCATTACCATCGCTTCCATTCTCGACAGCGATGCGTTCGGCGAGTAAGTGCCGTCGCTATTGCCCGCTACTATGCCAAGCTCGGAGGCAATGGATACGCTGCGGTTGTACCAGCTTGAATCGCTCACATCTGTGTACGAGCTATTCGCGTCACGATTCATCAATCCAGCTACACGCAGCAGGATCGTCGGATATTCGGCACGCGTTACCTTTGCTTCAGGATCAAAGGCGGTGGACGATTTGCCCATCACGAACAGCTTCTCAGCTGCAGCCTTGATGTTGTCCGCGCCCCAATAGCCGGATTTCACATCGCCAAATGCAGGAACGCTGTTAAGGAACATCAGGCTGCCTTCGCCGGTTAAACGAACATTTACGAACGCTGCACCGTTTTGCTGCTCAAGCGTCCAAGGCAATGTCGTCCAATTACCGTCAGCGCCTTGCTGCACAATTGCCGTAATATCGCTTGGCTTCACGCCTGCAGGCACGGCGATTTGCGTGTTCACATAATGCGCCCAGCCGGTTTTCGTCAGGTTGGATACAATGGTGACTCCCTCAGCCGCTCCAAGCGCGGTAGCCTTCAGGCCTGTCGCCACTTTCGACAGTGACGATTTCGCCGCTGCGCTGTTGGAGACAATCTCAAAGCTGAGGTTGCCTTTTACATCCTTCATCATATCCGGTGTAATCGTCAGCTTGGCGGTCGGAAGATCAAGCTCGATCGGCTTGCCTGCCTTCAGCATCTGCTGTACAACTTCGGCGTCAATATTGAACTGATAGCCTTTGGCCGAAGTCGTTGTCTTAATTTTCAACTCCCCGTTTGTCACGTCCTTGGACGAAACATGAAGAACTGCCGTTGTGCCTTTCCATTCCGCCTCAAGCGGAGTTCCGTTTACATCCAGCTTAATCGGCTCGGATGGCGTCGGCTCCGTTGTCGGAGATGGCGTCGGTACGCCAGGAACCCCTGGAACTCCCGGTACGCCAGGCACTCCCGGATTGCCTCCGGCAGCAGACCACAATGCGGCATTCAGCTTGGCTGAAACGGCAATCGCCTTCTTGTCCAGCGAATTGCGAAGCGCTACGATGATAATATTGCCTTCCGCCGCTGCAATCGCGTTATCGTTAGGCACAAAGCTCCAGTCGCTCAGATCCTGCTCAAGCGTTGGAAGAACTGCTGCTGTTCCTGAAGGGAACAGCTTATAGACGAGTTGCTTGCCTGCCATGTCTTGCGGAAGCGTTACGGCAAGCTTCGTTTTGCCGCTGTTGCCGCTAATCGTAGCTGTAGAAGCCTGAATAGCGCCAAGAACGGTTGGCTTAGGCTCTTGAACATCGGCAACAACCATGCCAGTCAGCGTTACGTCATCCGAAACCTTGTATTCCGCTTCGATCAG
This sequence comes from Paenibacillus sp. SY21-1, assembly GCF_005222705.1. Lineage (GTDB taxonomy): Bacteria > Bacillota > Bacilli > Paenibacillales > Paenibacillaceae > Pristimantibacillus. The sequence continues at coordinate 61,966 of NZ_STGF01000013.1, forward strand.
GGTCGCTCCGCTTACAAATGCGGCAACCTTGCCGCTACCGGATACATCTGCCGAATCCCCCGCTGTTACGTTAAAGCTTAGCTGGTCCAGCTTGTCTGCCGGGATGTCAACCGTTTTAAAGTTCGGCTTGCCGTCCTTCTTGCCGTCAGCCACTTTAAGCTTCGCAACGATTGAGTGAACCTCGCCAGGCTTGATGACTTTCGGAAGCTCAAGCACGAGCGCGGATGGCACCTCGTACACATCGTTCGTAATGCTCACGACTGCCGTATTTTCATTGCCCGCCGCATCGCGGGAAACAAAGTTCAAATCAACCGTAGGCTGATCCGAGTCTACGTTCACGCTGCCCTCGAAGGCACCATTGGCGGCGACAGGAATTTGTTGACCGTTCACAAGCAAGAACTTCACATCGTTGCTTGTCGTTCCTTTAACGGCGATCGTATTTGTCTTCGTTTTATCCGGAAGCTCCGTCACCTTCGTGCGAGTTCCCGTAATCGGCTCATCGATAAAGAGCGTAGGCGCTATCGTATCGACAGTCAGATACAGCATCGTCACGGAAAGATCCTTCGTCTTCTTGTTTCTTGCCTTCAATTCAATGGCGTAAGGGCCATCAACAGTAAACTGGTCAAGCGTCAGCTTGCCGCTGCTGCCGTTGGCATTGTTCGTGAAGCTCACCTTGCCGACTGACTGCTCGCCGTAGAAAGCCTCAACCTCGATATCCTTCTGCGTCGAGCTCAAGCTGATTTCCTGTTTCGTCTCGCTTGTCAGCAGCTCCAGGAAATGCGGCTGATTGACTATTTTCGAGCCCGCTGCAGCTGTCAGCTTCGGCTTCACCGGAATAGGCAGCAGCTTCTTCGCACTGTTCACCTGGTTGGCAAAATGATAGTTTTCATTTTTGTCTTTATCTTTTGTCGGTTTGGTTACGGCCGAAACGCCCAGCACGTATTCCTTGCCTATTTCAAGACCGGTGTAACGAATTTGCTCACTGGCGATCGAACTGCCTTTCAAGCTCTTCGTATCCACTTCTTCAGAAGTTGATACTGCATTCCAGCCGCCAAGCAAAATACCTTCATACTTTCCAGTTGTCGCATTCCAATACGGAGCAAGCTCCTCCTCGGTAAACAACACCTCGCCAAAGTTCGGATAAGACTCCAGCTTGCCGCCTACCTCTTCAAATGCTTCAAACGCAAAGCTATGTTCAAAGCCTGCGTTGTTCGATTTTTTCGTACCGGGCTTGAAGGATACTGCGAACAAGCCGTTGCCTGCAGGCTCAATCGTTACATCCGTCACATCTTTTGGAGCGAGCGGATCAACTATTTCAATTTTTTCTGCAGACGTTTTTGTTCCGTAGGCACCATCAGATCTAAGCTCTGCACGCAGATAGTAGTTGCCTTGACCCAGCAGACCGCGGATATCCTCGGTATCGCCGAGCAAGGAAACGCTCGAGACGTCAATGACAGTGCTGCCTTTGCCGTTTGTTCCTACGTTCAGATCCTTGGCGATTAGCAAACCTGGATCTCCCGGCTCCAGTACCGTTTCACCGTTTTCCAATTTTGTTGTCTGCGAAGTCACTGCATCTTCAGTCAGATACAAATTGATTTTATCGCCCGGCTTGGCATTCGCTACCGCCCAAGAAGCTGTAAATTTATTCGGGTCGGACACGTTTTTCGTCAGCTTTGCTTCTGTCAGCTCCGGCGTCGTCGGAACGTTCAGCAGGCGGGTTTCAACGCCTACCGGCGATTTCAGCGTCCATGTTCCTGTCGCTTTCTCTTTCGGAACGATAATGTACGCTTTGCGCGAATCAACGCCATCGGTCGAATTGGCTGCCGAAATGTATTGCGTGAATGCATTGGCATTCGGTTTCGTATTCGTGTTGTCGTAGACAATCGGATAATTTTTTCCGGATCCGTCTTGCAGCGTCAGTGCCGGCACATCCTTGGTTTCATAATCGACTTCAATAATGGCGTTTCCGTTTACTGCCGTCATCGGAATCGCATGCTGTCTTCCGCCGTTGCTGGATGTAATTCCGCCTACGCCGATTTTGGTCGAACCGTTCTCGACGATTTTTACTCCGTCTGCCACTTCACGGTACACAATTTCTTGTGCATCCTGCTCTGTATCAATCCAAGAAGTCGCCAGTGTTTCTACGCCTTGGCCGATAACGACCAGCCTTGGTCCCTTCTCAGGATCTTCAACGAGCAAGTGTACAAAGCCCTCAGGCAAGTCTTCACCGGAAGTGCCGAACTCGACTCCACCGCCCCAGTAATAAGTGATTCCCAGAGATATAAAGAGAATGCCGATGCTTCCCCACACTTTATCGTTATTAATTCCGAAGAATACGCTGGATAGCGGCATACCGCCAACAACAGGGACGCTGCCCGGAATTTGCACCTTGGCTCCGACAAAACCTTCAAAATCAATTCGGTTTTTCTCCAAGTTTTGGCCTACAAAAATACCGGCTTTGCCTATAACGACATCCCAACCGCCTATGTCCACTTCTGCTTCCATTCTAACAAACCATGGAGTAACCCATTGAGCTTCTATGAGAGCATGTGTAAGCATAGGAATCAAATCGTCATCCTCAGGGGCTGCCATTGTGGAGAAATCCATTTTCCCCTCAACCTTCAGGCCCGTTCGTTTGACCGTAAGATCGATATCGCCATGGAAGTATGCTGGCGCTATGCCGAATCTCAAACTTACGCCCGCCTCAACCGTTAGCGGGAATGGATCGTCCTTGGTGCCGCCTGCAATCGTATCGGCAAGTTCGCGAACAGCGCCGCGAATTCCTGTCAGATAGGTTGCTCCTGTCAGCAAAATGCCCGGATCACCGAATTTCGCTCCAAAACCTATTACATCAGGCAATATGCGTCCGTCATCCACTTGCTTAAATGCAAGCTCAACCGATACGCCTATACTTTTAATTTCAGCTTCAAATTTCAGACCATATTCGTTGTTCGGTATCTCCATATTGGCATACTTAGGATTATTCCGATCAACTACATAGTGAACGACGTTGATTTCACCCTTCGGATTACCGTCTTCATCCTCGTCATCATCGCTTGGACCAAATAGCCCCATACTTTCATTCAAATCAAATTTCAATCCGGCATCCACGCCGACAAAGCCTTCGTCATTAAAAATAACGTTGCGAACTTCACCTTCAATAACCTTCAAGGAAAGCGTTCCGCCAAAGGAAATGCCGCCATTCCGCAAAATAAAATCGTTAAGCTTGAAGCCGAATCCGTTAATGGAGAAGCTTGGTGCAGCAAACAAGCTGTGACGGTTGAAGTACACCGTTCCCAGCATAAGCTGTCTGAACGGATTCAATCGATCGCCTACCCCGCCAACTGCCCATTCAAGGGAGCCGTTCAAGCTTTCGTCCTCTTCATTGTCATCACTTTCAGGCATTTCGTCCTCTTCTACGGTGTAGCCTTCGTCATCGCCCAACGTTTTGTTAAAGCCGTTGAAGAAGTCCAGCGTCCATTCACCCTTATGGAACACAAAGCCGCTGCTCGCTACGCTCAGCGTGCCTTCGCCCTTAGCGAATAGCGTTTGGAAGAAAGGTAATTCCTTGGCCTGTTCACTCATCCCGAAAATATCCAAATTACCGCGTACAAATACCATATCCTTGCCTTTGTAAGCTACGGCGTCATTAATAATAGCCGGTTCGGTTGTGGTATCTACGACTACGCTTAATTCGGCGCCTGTACCGATTTCTTTGATCATGCCGCGCACCGTTACGAGCTTCTCGCGTTCAAAATCCTCATCGTCAAAAAAGTCATTCATGTCCTCTTCCGACTCAAACAGTCGGTATTGGTACAAAGGTGTCTCTTTCATCGCTTCAGGGTCAAGAAACGCACTTATATCAAAGCTCGGGTCCACTGCCTTGTTCGCAGGAGCAAGAAGTGCCTTTGCCTGCTTATACAGCGTAATCTGAGCATACAAGTTTGAGCCTGCAGTGAATGGTTCGCCTGGGAACAACGTATTTAGCTGCTCTGCCAACTCCTCGTCAATTGAGCCTGCATGCTCCTGACTGCTCAGATCGACCGTTTCCTTATAAAGCGCAAGCAAATTCGCTTCGCGAATACGTGTATCCTCATTGTCGGATACGACGAACGTCTGTTTCGACGTAATGTCGTACAGCGCCGCAATCTCCTCGTCGCCGCCAGCGTCTCCCTTGTAGTCAAGTTCAACCTGATACTCGCCAAGCGGCAGCTCAGGTCCCCGCTCTTTATCCGCTTCCGGATCGATGGCCGCCCCTTTGTCGTCAACAAGTTCGCCGCCGCGATACGTGATGCGCATATCTCCAGAGTAGCCATCGTTAGTCGTTTGCATCAGCACTGAGCTTTGAACTGACACCTTATAACGGTCACCAGTCATCGTTTCCTTAAGGAATAGATCAAAGTTTGGAGCAGTCGTCGCATCTCCTGTCGTATAAGCTTCTATATTCGACAAGTTGACGGTAATATACTTGACATCCGAACTGAATACTTCACCCGGCGATACGCCATAAATGTATGTCGGAACCGCTTCTCCTACTGGCGGGAGCAAAATAAAGTTGGATTTGGTAGATTCGTACTGTGCCTTGATCCCTTCATCCTCAACGCCCTCCAGCTTCTGGCGGGTGGCCTCGCTGCTTACGGAAAGCAGATACTGACGGGTCGTAGGCCAAGGTCTGCCCTTCGCTTGCACATAGAACTCCGCAGTAAATGTATCTCCGGGCTTATAGGTTGAATCAATATTGTTTTCCAGCTCTTCCGGCGTTGGAATATTTTTCTTTGAAAGCACTTGACTGCGGAAGGCTTCCGTTACCACTTTCCCGCTGCCGTCGCGGACAATCCTTCCTTGATCGTCAAGTCGGACAAAGTTAAGTCCGCTTTCCAACTCCAGCTTTACATCGACTGTCTTATGCTTCATGTCGAACATCGCCAGATTTTCGATTTCAGCTGTAATCTTAAAGACGCCTTCATCTACATAACCGCTGTTATCCGGTAAAGTTGCCAATTGCTGAACAGGGTCCATGTATCGAATGGAGAACACTTTATCCGGCTCAATGATTTCGCCAAGCCCGTAAATCGTTTCAAAGCTCTGGGCTTTTTTGTTCTCCAGCTTATCTGGCTGCCAATAGAAGGCGACGGCAGAGTCAGCCGTTCCGAAATCATTTGTATCGCGCGTAAAATCCAAATTATCGTTTGGCGTATAAGCCCATTTGGTATTTGCCAGCGAGTTCCAATGGCCAACAATCATTTCGTCTACAATATTAATGCCTTGCTCCGCAATATTATTAAAGCCATAAGCGATAACATTTGTCGCCTGAGGATCGTTTAAGTTAAACTTGTCGCGCATGACCCAGTAGGATGGCAGCTTGTAGTAAGCTACGTCGCTTGAAGGTATGCCGATCGCTTCTGGATCATGAACCAGCTTACGTTCTACTGTAAGAGGGCTGCGGTAAGTCGTCCCGATTTGGAATTGCGGGCCGTCGTTTCCGCCAACCATCGTGTCCAGCAGGATACGTGAACCAAGCTGCACATCCGCACCGCTGTTGTTAAGCACCTCGTAGCGAATATTGACATTCCCGACATTGGCCTTGTCCTTGGCATCGGTGTACAGCATTAAGATTTGCTTGATCTGTACGCCTTTAATTGACCAGATCGTCTCGATCTGCTTCGTGCCGTTAGGATTGTTGACGATTTTAGGCGTCGTCGTCTCCGAGAAAAAGCTTGCTCCGAATTTATAAGGATTGCCAAAAATATAATCCGTTCCATCAATTTTAAACGTCGTAAACGACGTTTCCGGATCGTCTCCGCGGAACATCAGATCAACGTTTTGGTCTTTTTTACGTATCGGTTGGCCCTCGACAGTACGAATACCAAACCGGCCTGTCGCATTATCGACGGTTACCTTTACAAAATCGTTTTGCAGCACTGTTGTTTTAGGGCCGCTGACAGCAGCAGCAACAGTCTCGATGCCGCTTGTGAGTGTACTAACAAACAATGCTACGGCCAATAACACAGCGCAGGAGCGTTTTAACAGCTTCACTCAAGTTGCCTCCTATCTTTTGCTTGCCTCACCATTACATAGATTAATAGAGTTGCAGGCGCAGCAGTCGGAGCCCCTTGTGAGCAAAACGGCGGCCCGTTCTGCCCACAAGCTCCATCTGTGCGGCTTATTCAGTCTTGCTGATGAAGAAGGTAGCGAATTCACGCTCGCGCTCTTGGTTACGTACGACAATCGTGTACCAGCCCGCTTTCGGGAAAGTAACCTCATACTTGCCGTTCATTAGCTCTTTATAGGTCAGCTTCGTCGCAATATATTTCATTTGACCTTCGCGGAACAAGCCTGAGTAGTAGAGAAGATCATACGTTCCCCACTCGTTGATAAGATCTTGACCGCCTACAGTCATATTGTTATAGCGCGACACATCAAAGGTCAGCTTGTTCGTATCAAAGATAGCCGTTTCGCCGCTCTTCGCCGAGATAAGCGTATTATTGGCAAAAATCAGCATGCCCGCATCGCTCACAACAACTACATCCTGGTAGACCTCGGTTACGTTGCCTACTTGGTCAGTCGCCGTGTACTTCACGCGGTTCCGACCTGTTTTGGTCAAGTCAAGTCCGCTGATTTCCACTTTGATGTTCTCGTTCGAAGATACGTTATCCGATACGGTAAAACCGCCCAAATCCTTGCGGAAATCAAAATCCTTTTTGTTCTGCGAAATAGCCGTTGAAGCCGATTTAAGGACAAGCTCTGGAGCTTTGTTATCAATGCCCTTCACCTGCACTTGAACCTTGGCTACATTGCCAAGCAAATCGCTAAGCCCGATTGTCGTGGTGCCTTCTGCGGAATAAACTCGGCTGTATGCATAGGTTCCGTTTTCCTCGCTGATTTGGTTCGTATACTCGCCATTCTCTTTAATCGGCTGAACGCCTGCAAAAATCGCATTTGGAGCAGTCGCTTCGCCCTTCAGCGTGACTTTCATTTTTCCTTTTGCATATTCCTGGCCGTTGATCGTCACAATCTTATTGGCAGGAAGCGGCTTCTCATCGTTATCGACGAATTCATACACAATTTCTTTAGGCTCAGGCGACAACGTCTCAATGTTGTCAACGACTGCCTCGATCTTTGTTGTATTTCCGAAGTTATCCGCAACTACAAAGGAATAATCGCCGTTCCGGCTCGCAATTAGGCTAATTCCTTTATCTACGCCGAACAACTTGTTCTTCAAGGAACCGGCAGGCTCGTCAAGCTGAACCTCCAGCAATACGCCGGAAGCAAGCAGCACATTGCCGTTAACATCATTAATCGTATTAAATGATTTCGTTCCGCCTGTGCCATAATTGTATGAACGGGCAATCTTTACCTTCGGAGCGGATTTGTCGATGTTGTTCACTGTCGCAATCGCTTCGCCGATATTTCCTGCTTCATCCATAAATTTAAAGGTATAGCTTCCGTTTTCAGTAAATGTATAGCTTGTCGATCCCGAAATAACAGTAACCGGCTCGGAAGTCGAAGCAAGCTGGACCGTTACGTTACCACTGGTCGGAGCTGTCATCATGTACTCCACCGTTCCCTCAGGAGCGATGTCGTCAAAGTTGTTCACTACGACATACAACGTATCTTTGCGCTGCGCGTCATTAAGATCGGTTAGGTCAAAAGCATAATATCCGTTTTTATGAACGGTAAACGTATTTCCTTTGCGGACCAGCTTATCCAGATTAGAAGCGGAAGGCGACACCTTGATGCCTAGCGGCGGCGACACTGCAATCTCCACTCCTTTGTCTGCATTGACCGGTCTAAGCGTACTAAGCGTTGCCGTTGCATATACCGGCTCTACTGCGCTTACCAAATCTGCGGAAAATACGATAGGTTCGCCAATATTGCCGGCAGGCGTTTTAAATTTAACTTTCATTTTCACTTGAGACGCTACGCCGCTGTCCACTTTAACCGATACAAAGTTCGTATACGGTCTCCATTTTTGCCAGCTAGCTCCGTCATCCGGCGAAATTGAATATTCATAGCCGCGCTTGTCTTGCGTATCGATATCCAAGCTGGCTACTGCTTGATAGCCTTCTGTCGCATCACCAAATACGTATAAAAGCTTCGCTAGAGCTTTAGCAGGAGCAGTATCTTTGCCGCCTGGCTTGGACACTTTGAAAATTCCCGTTGTTGCTGCTAGGGTTGTATTGCCTGCGCCATCAATCGCTTTAACATACAACTTGAAGTCCGCAGTCGTTCCTGCCGTAAGCGACGAGTTGTCAAGGACTGCTTTTCCGTTTGCAGGAAGATCAGACCAGCCGCTTCCATCTGCAGTTGGAACAACTGAACCCTCTTGAACCCATTGATATTGTTTAACGACTCCTGTTTTACTGTACGTTTCCTCGATCGTTACGGTTGTATCCTGCTGCTCCAACGGATAGGCGACTCCGTTCTTGCTGAAGGTAACGACTGGGGCTACGTTGTCAAAGTAATACGCCTTAGTGAAATAATAATAACGATCGCCTTGCTTCACCATAACATGTATATATTGCGTACCGTTTTTGCTTGTATCGGCAGGTATTGAATAATCGTATCTAGCTGGCAGAGCAAGAGCAGCATTCAAAAGCGGCTCATCACCGTTCTCGATGCCTGCATTATCGCTGCCTGCTTCCGGATTGTTATCCGGCTCCTCGTTATTACCTGCTTCATTCCCGGAATTGCTTATCCCGCTATCTTCTCCTGCGCTAGACACCGTGACTTCGCCCTCCGTTTTCGGAGCTTCTAAACCGTCGCTTTCAGCAGGCAGACTGCCATCTGCTAGAGGGCTGTCACTCAATAGCAAAGGTTGAGCCAATGCGTTTAACTGGCTGTATCCCATTACCGAAGCAGGTCTAGCTTGACTGGTGCTGTAAGCATAACCGACATAATCTGGATCGATTCCGCTGAGCCAGAAAAGAACATCATGACTCTGCACATAATTTTCATTGGATTCCGGATCGAAGCCGCCAACTACAGTCGCTGCGGAATTCACAACTGCAAGCTTTTCTGCTTTCTTCAAGCTTGCATTTCCAGCCTTATCAGAGGTTTTGACATACAATTCATATTCGCCATCCTCAAAAACTTCGTTCAAGGTAGTAACCGTGAATTTCCCACCTGTTAAAGATACATTTTTCCACTCTATTTCGGTCGGAGCATTGCCTGCCTTTACCCACTGATAAGCTGCCGTTTCCGAGTTTTGGTTGTTTGTAGCTACTCCGCTATGCGCATCGGATATACTTGTTGTGACGCGAACGTCCATTGTGCCGTCCCCGGATAGATCGCTAAACGAAATCGCTGGAGCCTGATTGTCTAACAGGAAAACGGTCTTATTATAGGTCCAGTTGGAATCCTCTTGTACGAAATCGTCAAGCGGCCATACCTCGATATCGCCATACTGGCCTACTGCGGCAAGAGCCTTGTTGTCCGCATAAAATATACGATCTGCTTCTGAGCCTGAAGTAAGCTCCTTTTTCCAAGCCTCGTATTGTTCCTCATGAGTCTTAACGTACTCTTTTTTCTTTTCATACTGCATGAGCTCCCGGGCGGAATCCCACGTCATATCCGCTGTCCAGCTATGCAGATACCACTCTCCGCTTGCTTCTGCCGTACGAGCCTTCGCAGGAGGGGCGATCATATTGGTTTTGTTGTTTGCCACTTGAAGCTGCACGTGTCCCAAGTTGTCATTAGGGTAAAGCTCATCGCTAGGCTGCTTCGCCGACAGCGAATATCGTTTAATGGCTGCAAAATTGTCGCCTTCCTTTCCTTCGAAAGGATCAGACGGATCCTGACTCCAATAGTAGTACACTAAGCCTACAGCTGGAGAAGCGTCTCCGGTCATATTTGAAGGACGATAAATCCCTTGGCTTGGTCGCTCCTCGCCACGAATCTCTACAATCGGATCCAAAGGAGGAATTTTAATGGTAGGGTCGTTAGCGTCAATCGTCACTTTTCCGTTTTGCATATACAGCTGGTTAGTCGCCCCGCCAGCTTCAAATCGGAATGCAATATCCGGCTTTGTATTGTCGATAGCCAGCTGTGCCCAATCAATCGTCGAATTGACCAATGTTGTGTCGCTTGTGTTGTTTAATGCGTAACGGTCTGTAAACTTATCTTTGAGGTTGGCCGGTTCAATAAGCAAATTGCCGGCATAGTCCGATATGATATCGATATCCGGATAGCTTCCTCCCGCTAGCCTTCCCTCATTAGTCAAAGCCACTACTTTCAATAGCGGAGTTTCAACTTCCTTGCCGTCGGGTATATCCATTCCAAAGGTCCAGGTATCGGTATTATTGCCGGACAAATAGCGGGCCTTCATTCCGTTGTTAAAATGTATGAACGTATCATTTACCGTGTAGCCCCTTCGAATGGTCGCTTCCTCGGTAAACTTAATGGTAAATTCCATATAATCGTTTTTATTCACGGTCACGCCTGTAACGATTTCCGGTGTAATCCCATTACCGGTTTTCGTGTAACGCGGAGCTACACCGTCCACGATGACGCGGTAACCGCCGTTTTTGTAGTCAAACGGGTTAACGGATTTGTTCCTAAGATAGTTATTGCTGTTTGACCCCGGATTGAACGGAAAATCTGTATCAGCGACATTGCCTGCGCCATCCGTCATTTTGGCCTCAGTAATTTTCTGCTCCAAGGTCATATCCATTGGGGCAACACCGCTTACCGAACCGGTAATTTTGGGCTCCAACGGGTTATTCCCGCTATTGTGAAACCTTACACCGGTGTACTTGAATTCAATATCTTTATGAAGGCTCTTGATGTTGTCCTTTGTATACGTCTGGTTAGTAAAGTACATTTGCTGACCAGCCGCAGGATAACCGGTGCCATCAGGATTCACAAACAATGGATGACGAAGAAAATGCTCATAGAAAGCATTGTTAAGAAGCGATGGCTTAACAGGCTCCGAGAAATTGTAGGTCATCGTAATGTTCTCTTGTTGCTTAACGTACAGCTCGGTTTGACCGCTATTGGGATTAAGGCGTTCGTTGCCGTTCCCGGTAAACGTATAATTCGTCAATTTCGGTCTTTCTTTATCCTGAAACTTAATATAAAAACCTCTAACGCCGGTTAAATCTCCATCGTCATCTCCTTCGCCGTATACGGAGATCTCGATAACTGAATCGGATTTAATCACTACCTTTGTATGCTTTCCTGCCGTATTGTCGCCGCCGGAGTGACCGGACAGAACATTGCGACCGTCTACAATAACATTGACTGATGAAATTCTTGTCCACGTCGGAATGCCAAGAAACGAGCCTTCATAATATACAAGATGGTTCCAGCCAACAAGCATTTCAGCATGATCGCTCATGGCGAAATCCTTTAATGTTGGATTGTCGGCCACATTAATACGGAATTTCACTTCCGTGCCATTGTCTCCCTTGCCCGTGTAGACATCCCCGCTTCCCCAGTCAATAGTGGAGTTGGAATCTTTCTTCGTCTGACGGAAGCCAACGGTCATATCGTTATTGAAATTGATAAAAGCATTAGTCGCATCGTAGCTCAAATTGCCTATTGTTGTGCCTGCTCCGAAAATAACTTCGTCATCGGCCGCTCTCGCAGCTTTAACCTCTTGTACTCCAACCGGAAATAGCGCGATGATGAGCGTCAATGACAAAAACATCGCCAAGTACTTCCTAAATCTCGCATTGTGCATAGTCCTCATGACCTCCATTTAAAATCCATTCCTTTCGGCCTAGTAACTGAACTACTCTCCTGTCTCATGATATACTTTGCTGTCAGAACCCCACCCCGCCATACCGACATTTTTCATTCAATGAAGACAAATTTCGACCATAGGTTTAGTTTACCAAATGGCACTGTACAGGTTCTAAACATGTGACATGGAAATGTATAAATCCCCAGAAAATCCTGACTTTTTACATCCGTGAATAGCCTGCGCTTGCATGCCAAATTATGATTATTTTGCAACTAATCGTTACTGGTTGGCGTCCGTTCTTTAAGGAGGCGATGAGCATGCGCAAGGTTTTACTCATGCTGACCAGCGCGGCGCTGGCCGCTCTGCTGACAGGCTGTGGGGGAGAAAACGGCATCAGGCCGGAGCCTACGGAACGGACGGGACAAAACGATCCGACAATTGGACAGTTGAGCAGCACGATCGGGGATACGAGCGCAATCAAGCGTTCCGGTATGCTGTCATCGGAGACGCTGCTTCAAGCTGCTGATGATTACGGCCCACGAACAGAGGTTTGGTTTAGAGGAGTAAACAATTTAGGACCTTTGAATCATTTTTCGGCAGGCGAGCAGCAAGCGGGTACAGACGTCGGGGCAGGGTTTGACGTTATGCCGAATGTCGGTCAAATCAGATTCCAGTTGACAAGCAGAACTGCGGATGGAAAACGCGATAAGCTAATCGGCGAGTATACGGCTGTATCCGGCGAAACGGCGGGCGGAAGAGCCGATTTCTCCGTCAAGCTGCCTGAGCAGCCTAATGTCAATTATTTGCTTAGCATCGAGATGCTCGCGGCAGACGGAAAAGTAGAGGATACGCTTCTAAGCGCTTTATACGTGCCATATGAAGAAATAAACGCGGAATTGAGCGTCGGCGATGCAAATGAGGATGAAATGCTTACGCGGCTTAAGCTCTACAACGCGGGCCCGACAGACTTGTTTTTTGGCAAAGGCTACGCATTGTACAGCTACGAGGATGGGGATGCATGGAGCAGCGTGCCGGGAGAGCTGGCGGTAGAATCGATCGGTATCATTGTTTCTCCCGGCCACACGTATGAAGAGAAGGTTTATTATCCAAGCCGGCTCGCGCCAGGCCGCTATCGTCTGGTTAAGGAGATCAGCGGACATAATACCTCGCTAGACGCCAAGCTGGCCGCAGAGTTTACGATATACAAATAAGAGCAGTCGTGCGACTGCCCTCTCTGAAACTATTATTTACAAAAAAGCTCCATTTTCTCCGCGCCAAAAACTACTCTTCTTCCTCCGGGAAGAGCTTCCTGCCAATAAAGCCGTCATGCAAGCCGTGATAATGCGTGGCGGCCTCCTCGCCTTCCTTCCAGCAGATCAAAATTTCTTCGCCGTTCAGCATAGCGGGAAAATCAATGAGTCCGGGCTGAATCATTTTGAGCTGTACGCCTTTGCGGCTGAAATTGCCGATGAGCAGGTCGTTTTCCATTCGCATAAACTCCAGCTTGCTTTCCATTTCGAAAAAAGGGTCGGCGTTGTCCGCACCAGGCCGAAATGCTTGCGGACGATGCGCTTTCGTTCTCTGATATTCCAGCAGCCGCTGCTCAAACTGCTCGGTCAGCTGCTGCAGCTTCAGCAGATCCTCCTTGAGCGCCGGCAGCAGCGCATTGGCTTCCTTCAGCGTAAAAAGCTTCTTTTCCATCTCGCATTCCTTCCTTTCCGGCATTTGTCCATCATACGCAGGATTGCTTGCGCAAAAGTCGAATAGGTATAACAACCTGTGCAAGGAGGGAGCCTATGTCCCCGTTTACGTATACCGATTTTGTAGCGCTTGTCCAAAAGTATAAAATAGTGCCCTTTGCCGACCTTATACCGGAGCATCCATCGCTCACCGCCTCCGTGCCTGAGGAGGTCTGGCACACCGGCAATGAGCTGGACCCTTGGCTATGGCGGGTCAAAATCGTAACCGACGGCCACGCCGCTTACGGTAAATTCATCGGCTCCAAGCTATTGTTTGTACGTACGGACCTGTTCCCTCTCGTCCAAACGCTGCTATCCCGCGGTCAAAGCATCGAAGCGCGCTATCAGGGCGGAATGCTGTCGCACTCTGCGTTAAAGCTCTATTCCATTATACAGGAAACGGGCGGCATTGACTCGCGCCAGCTCCGCAAATTATCCGGTCTTACCCACAAAGATCAGAAAAAAGAGTATGAACGCGCCTTGGTCGACTTGCAGAACAGCGGATACATCGTCATTGCAGGCACGCAAGCGGCGGAGAACGAGGACGGCTGGAGCAGCATGAGCTATGAAACGTCCGGGCAGTGGCTCGCCGCTGCGGGAAAAAACGCCGACTCCCCGTTTCCGGATGCGCAAGCCGCGCTTAAAGCCGAGCTGGAAGAGGTGTGTACGGACAAGGCGCTTCTTTTTCTCCAAAAAAAGCTGGGGCTTAACCATCCCGTTTGAGCGCCGCCTGTACCATAGTACAAGCCGCCCCGCGCGTACGGCTATTATTTTAGCCTCTGACAGCCTTGTCCGCCCGCAGCCCGCAAAGCCGCAGCCATTTAACCGCAAACGAATGCTCGTTGGCGATTAGCGCTTTTGCGTGCTGGCGATCAGCGTTTTTGCGCGCTCACGATTAGCGCTTCTTGCGCGCTGCCGCATATGCCGGCACGTCCTCGCGTACCGTCTTCCATCGTCCCTGCTTGCCACTCTCCGTCGCCCCGGCCTGCCGCCGGGACGGCGGAGGAACAAACCCTTACACGCTTACCTGGGAAATCGCCTTCTTCATGCTATGCGTGCTTTCGTTAAGCGATTCGGAAGCTTTATGCACCTGCTGCATCGCCCCTAGCTGCTCAGCCGTAAGCTGGCGGATCTGCCCCGTCTCTTCGGACACGCTGCCTGCGATGTGCGCAATCGCGCTTATGGTCGCGGCAACCTCCTCGGAGCTGGCCGTCAGCTCCTCGGTAGCGGCGGACACCTCGATGATCTGCTCGTTTACCAGCCTGAACGCCTCAACCGCCTGCAGGAAAGCCTGCTCCACCTCGCCGGAGAGCGCCGCGCCTTCGCCAACGGCCTTCGTCGCCTGCTCCATTTCCTGGCTGATGCCTTGGGATTCAGCTTCAATGCTTCCGAGCAGTTCCGCAATTTCCGATACGGAAGCCGCAGAAGCGTCGGCCAGCTTGCGCACCTCGCGGGCAACGACCATAAAGCCCGAGCCGTGCTCACCGGCCCTCGCCGCTTCAATGGAGGCATTAAGCGCAAGCAGCTTCGTCTGCTCGGCGAATCCGCGAACGACATCCACGACCCCTTCAATTTCGGCGCTGTACGTTTTTAAGCGATTGGCCAGCGTGTAGGTATGCTCGGCCGAGGCGGAGATGCCGCGCATCTGGCTGCTCATCCGCTTTACCGCCGCTTCGCCCGCAACTGCGATGTCCAGCGTGGCTGCAGCCGCATCGGACACCGTAGCAGACGATTCGGAAATACGGACAATGCCCAGCGTAATTTCCTCCATCGCCACGGATGTATCGCGCGCGCTTTGACGCTGGGCTTCCGCTCCCTCATATATATGCTGTATCGAAGCGTTGACGGTCCCGCTCATATGAACCATCCGGTCAGCCTGACCGGAGAACGCTTGCGAGGACTCGATCAGCTGCTCCGATGTTTTCTCCACGTTAACAACCATATCGCGCACCATTTCGTTCAATTGGCCGGACATTTTCAGCATCGCCGCATAGACCGAGCCGATTTCGTCGGATGAACGAACCGGCTTGCCTAGCAGCGTCTTATTCGCCAGGGCAAGCTCTCCCCGCGCCATTTGCTCCGCGCTTTGCCTTACAATCTGCAGCGGGGACAAGGAACGCTGGACGAACCAGGCGATCAGCGCGATCAGCAGCAGCGTAATTACCAGCATTCCCGCATAAAGCGGCACGCTTTCCCAGACGACATCCTTGGCTAATTGCTGAAACACCGCTGCGGCCGTATCGATCCCGATTGCGCCGATCAATTGACCGTTTGCATCCTTCAGCGGCGCATAAGCGGAAAGATAGGAGCCGTATACAGGGTTTTCAATGAGAGGCGAGCTTGCGCTGCTGCCGGCAAGCACAGCCTGTACGGCATCTGCAGGCATATCCGCCACCTCGTCTATCGGCGAAGCGTTGTCATCGCCACGAGGCAGACCGTCGATCATGATATGCGGCTGCCCGCCGTCAGCGATTCGCACAAAATAAACGTAACGAGCGCCAATCTCTATTCTGAACTCGTTTAATTGCTCTCTCAGCGTCCAATAGGCTTCCGATTCAGCAGGCTGCTGGATAAACAGCGCGAACTCCTCCGGCTGAAGCGTGGCCGCAAAACTCTCGGCGATTCGCATATTGTAGCTGTTGATCGCCTGTTCAACCGCGGATTTGGTCTGGATCACCTGCGCTCCAATGTAACCTGCCGCTATTAGCAGCATGACGCCGATCATGGCGCACAAAATTCGAACAATTAAACGATGCCTGACAAACGATACCATACCGTAAGCTCCCTCTCCGCTTTCGCCGCTTTGTTCCTATTCCTGCGGCCGATGATAATATGCCATTTTTGTACATCATACCATCGTTTCAGCAGCTTGCGTTAAAAAATATTACACGTCGTTAAATGTTCACCAAAGCCCTGTTGCGATATAATGGAAGAGCTACTCTACCAAAGGAGATTTGCCATGAATATTGTTGAATTAAACATGAGCCTCATTGACGAGGATACGGATCAGCCGCGTTATCAGTTTGATGGCGAGGCGCTTGATGAACTGATGAAAAGCATTGAGGAGCTAGGGCTTCTATCGCCGATAAAAGTAAGAACGCTGGACAACGGACGTTATAAAATCATCTACGGCAACCGCCGCTACAAAGCCAGCAAAATGCTGGGCCGCTCCACGATACCATGCATTATTTCTACCGCAACGGACGATATGGAAATCTATTTGGAGCAAATAGCGGAGAACCTTACGAGAGAAGGCTTTTCTCCGATCGAGGAAGCAGAAGCTTTCCATAAGCTGATGAACGACCCGAAATTCAGCAGCTCCGTCAAGTTTTTGTCAAGCAAGCTCGGCAAGCCCGAAAGCTATATTAAAAACAAATGCGAGCTGCTGAAGTTCGGCAGCCCCGTCAAAAAGCTGATCGTCTCCGGCACGGAAATACGCAAGGACAAGCTGACCGAGGACCAGCTGCTGCCGCTCAGGGATCTCCCCCTTGAATACCGTGATCCGCTCGCGTTAATCGCGGCCAGGGACGAGCTTCCCGTAAGCGATGTGAAGAAAATCGCCAAGCTGTTTAAGGACAAAACGATATCGGAGAGCACAAAGGCCAAGCTGCTGTTCAAAAGCGGCAGCGGACTAATTGAAACCTGGTCGACGCATGAGCAGAATAAAGCGGAGCGCGCGAAGCCTAAAGAAGCCGCGCCGCGGGCTGCCGCAGCCAAGCCAGCAGACAAGTCGGCCATCAAGGCGGAAGCGGAAGCTCCAACCGCTGCCAAAGCGCCTGCAAACGCCACTCCTGCCTACGCCTTGCCTGCGGCATTGCGTCAGCTTGCCGCCGCGCTGCCTCCTTTGAACGACATGCTGCCGGAAGGCGCGCCTGCCGGATCTGAACTGGCTCCGGAGCAGCTGGCCGAGCTTGCCCAGGCCGTCGACCAATACATCGAGACGTTGGAGCTTCGCGCCTCGCAATGGAAGGCCGTACGCCGACAGCTTGAAGCGAGCAGCCCCGTTTAGAGCAGCTGAGGCGATGCCGAAACGCCAATCAAAGAGGACGCTACGCGCGGAATTGCACGCATGCGTCCCCTATGGGCAAGCTTTAAGAAAATACGGGTCTGTCAGCGGGCGATCAGAACAGCAAGCAGCGCGATAAGAGCGGGCGCGCCTTGCATGAGAAGAATCGACCTTTTGGCGGTTAAACCTCCATACAAAGCGGCAACCAGTACGCAAATCAGAAAAAACAGCTGAATTTGAAAGCCTGTCGCAGCATCCGGGTGCAGTAAGCCCCATATTAATCCTGCGGCAAGAAAGCCGTTGTAGAGGCCCTGATTAGCGGCAAGAGAGCGCGTTTCCTTGGCAAACGCCTCCGTTGTGCCGAACGCCCGCCTGGCTCTCGCCGTCGTCCATAAAAACATTTCAAGCACCAGAATGTAAATATGCTCCAGTGCAACAAGCGCTACCAGAACCATGCCAAGCACAGCCATTCCGTTCACCCTTTCAGTTGTCGCATTCATCGTTCTAGACAAGTTTATCCAGCTGGCAACGGATGGTCAAGTGAAGTTATCGTTTCCATTAATAACCCGATTTCAACCCGGCTGCCGCTCCTTTGGCGCGCAAGCCGCCGCTGTCTGGCATCGTCGAGTCGTCGCCCGCTTTCATTCGTCCGCCAGCAAGCGCAGCGTTCAGCTCCCCGCCAAGGATAATGATATTGGAGCTGATATAAAGCCAGATCAGGAGAACGATAATGCCGCCGATGCTGCCGTAGGTTTTGGAATAATTGCCAAAATGGTTAATATAGAATTGAAACAGCAGCGAAGTCGCAATCCAGCCGAAGGTAGCGAACAAAGCTCCGGGAAGGATCGCTTTGAAACGAAGGGTGCGATTAGGCACAATCCAGTACAGCAGAGTGAATACAACGATCATGGCTGCAATAGGCACCGCATATTTCAAGGTTCCCCACAGGAAGCCCGCATCGGACGGAGAATCGAGCCAAGACAGCAGGAACTGCCCGATCACTTCGCCAAAAATAAGCAACACGATTGCAAGCATGATGACAAGGGCCAGCACGATCGTCGCTCCTAGAGAAATGGCCCTGACCTTCCAGAACGGACGCGTTTCCTCCACATCATAGGCTTTATTGATTCCCTTGATAACGGCATTTACTCCGTTGGAAGCCGACCAGAGCGTTCCGATCATTCCGACAGACAACAGCGTTCCGCTGCCATTTCCCGTTACTTCCTCCAGAATGCCGTTGATCGCTTCTCCTGTCTGCGCCGGCAACAGCCGAATCAGCTCGGCAACGGCGCCATCGCCGGATAATTGGACGAAGCTGAGCAAACTGACGACAAAAATCAGAAACGGAAAAAAGGATAAAATAAAATAATACGTGAGCTGCGCGCCCAGCGCAGGCACATCATCGTCGCGAAAGCGGCAGTACATATTTTTAAAAAATGAGATCAGCTTGGCATTTCGTTTCATCGGCGCTCACTCCTTTATAGTAGGAAATAACCATAAAAAGCGCAGCTTTAAACAATACGACGATTAGCACCAGCTTACTTTAGTTGAGAAACTATATATTTATTAGTATAATACAAACAAACACAGCTTTGTGGAATGAAAACGGAGGCGGCAACTATGACATTTAAAATGGAATTGGGAATTAGCACATTTTTGGAGGCGACACCAAATCCGGTATCGGGACCTGGCGTAAGCCACGCCGAGCGGCTGCGGCAAGGAGTGGAGGAAATCGTACTGGCCGATCAAGTCGGCTTGGACGTGTATGGCATCGGGGAGCATCATCGGGCGGATTACGCCAGCTCCTCGCCGGCTGTCGTCTTGGCGGCCGCTGCGGCGGCAACCAAGCATATCCGGTTGACAAGCGCGGTTACGGTGCTGTCCTCCGCCGATCCGGTGCGGGTTTATCAGGATTTTGCCACGGTCGACGGATTGTCGAACGGCCGGGCCGAGATCATGGCGGGCCGCGGGTCGTTTATCGAATCCTTTCCGTTGTTCGGCTACAGTCTCGACCATTATGACGAGTTGTTCGATGAAAATTTGGAGCTGCTTCTCAAAATCCGCGCTTCGGAGAAAGTGACCTGGCGCGGCGGACACCGCGCAGCCATCCGCAACCTTGGCGTTTATCCGCGCGCGGTGCAAGAGCCGCTGCCCGTTTGGATCGCCACCGGCGGCAACCCGGAATCCGCCGTGCGGGCAGGCACGCTCGGCCTTCCTGTAGCCTTTGCGATTATCGGCGGCATGCCGGAGCGTTTTGCCCCGCTTGTCTCCCTGTATAAGGAAGCGGCGACAAGAGCCGGACATAACCCGGAGACGCTGCAAATCGCAACGCACTCTCACGGCTTCATAGGAGAGACGACCGATCAGGCGGCGGACGCGTTTTTCCCGCATACGCAAGCTCAGATGAACGTTATCGGCCGCGAACGGGGCTGGCCTCCGTACGATCGCGCGGCGTTCGATTCCTCGCGCAGCCTTCGCGGCGCCTTGTATGTCGGCGATCCGGAGTACGTTGCCGAAAAAATCGTGCTGCTGCGCAAAAACCTTGGCCTTACCCGCTTCTTTCTGCATATCGACGTCAGCACAATGCCGCATCGCGAAGTGCTGCGCGCGATTGAGCTGTTTGGCACCAAGGTCGCCCCGATCGTTCACAAGGAGATTGCCCGCATGGAAGGACAATCGTAATTTCTCTATTCAAACAAAGCTGCGGGCAGCCTGTCAGATACAGGCTGCCCGCAGCTTTGTTCTATCCGCCGTTCTATCCGCCATAAGGGGCCAGTCGCGACGCCTTGACCAGCCGCTCGGCCAGCCGGGGAGCCAGCCGGAACATTCCGTGCAGCAGCGGGCCTGCCGCAGCGCAGCTCAGCATCCCCTGAAGCAGACTCCCCCATCGCAACGGTCCGGCAAACTCCGCTTGAAGCCGCTCCGCATACAATCGGCTCCATTCAGGCAAGGATAGGTTGCCACGCAAATACCCGTCAGCGAGCGGAGCGCAAAGGGCGGCGGAACGAAGCGCCATCGACATGCCGTCCCCGCACAGCGGTGCGATGACAGACGCGGAATCGCCGAGCAGCGGCAGACCGTCCCAGGCGCCAGGCGATTTTCGCAGCCGCACCGGAGCGACAGCCGACTGCGTGCCCTCTATCGGAATAGCGCCGGCAAGCCTCTGAGCCAGCGCAGGCTGCCGCAGCGCCGCTTCCTCCATAAAGGAGAGTAGCGGCCGGCCGGCGCCGTCAAAAGCGCGTCGGTCAAGCAGTGCGGCAGCATTCACCCTGCCTTCGCCAACGGGGCACAGCCCCATATACCCGCCGCGAAAAAAATACATCTCTACCTTGTCTCCCAGCTCTACGCCGGAAAAATGCGATTTTACGCCTACATACGCGATTTCCTTCCCAAGCGGCCGACGAAGTTTCCTTTTAGCTTCGCCGGTATGGGGGCTGCCCGGCAAACCGGCGCGCGCATTGCCCCCCCAAGCAGCAATGGCCGCCTTCGCTCGCAGCATAAGGGGCTGCCCATTTTGTTTCGCTTCAATATAGTAGCCCTCCCTGTCGCAATGGACGGATACGACGGACGTACCGGTCATTAGCCTGACTCCTGAATCTGCCGCCGCTTGATGCAGGCGCTCATCGAGCCTGTAGCGGCTAATCCCCCATGCTTCTCCGGGCAGCTTCAGCGCGATTTCCTGACCGCCTGCAAACACGAGCCTGGATTGATTCACCGCGACCGGAGCCAGCTCCATGACCGCATCCAGCAGGCCAAAAGCGGCCAGCGTGCTCTGCGCCTCCGGCGACAAAAACTCGCCGCAAACCTTATGCCGCGGGAAGGTTTGCCGATCGATGAGCACAACATCCCAGCCTTGATCCGCCAGCGCCTTGGCTATGAGACTGCCCGCCAAGCCGGCGCCAAGCACAGCCGCATCGGCCTGCAGTTGCATCATCGTTTTCCCCCGCGAACGCTCGAAGCTATAGAAGGGGCAGGCTGGAGCTTCGCCCCGCTTGAAGCCGCTTGGGGAATGACCACCGAATAACGGAACAATGGACGCCATACATACGTCAGACGCTCCAGCTGAGCCGACCCTCGCAGCTTGCGCCAATCCTCTCCGCGAAAACCTTTGGCCACCGACAACGGCCCATCGTGCCGGATGTAACGATTGGTTGACAGCAGCCGGGTCGCCAGCCACACCGCAGTCCATGCAAGCCAGTGACGGTGGATATCGTTGATGACGACTCCGATAGTCGACGCCTTGACCATCGCCCTAGCCGCCTCCTCCAGCTGACTCCCCGTAAAATGATGCAGCAGCTGCGTTCCCGTCACAATATCCGCGATTCCTTCCTTCTGCTCGAATAGATCCCCCCGGCTCACCGATATTCGCGGCTCGCCGGCGTACAGCTTGGCCGCTTCGGCGCAGGCCTCCTCCGTCACGTCCAGCAGCGCAATCGATAGCTGTACGCCGTTCGCATCGGCCCAATGCAGCAGCTTGCGGTTTACGTCGCCGGAGCCGGCCCCGACATCGAGCAGCGTCAGCTTATTCGGCTTGCCAGCCTGCCGCCAAAGCCGCTTCACGCCGTACAAGGTCGGACCCGCTGCGCCGAACAGCCGATTAAGCAGCCGCAATTCTCCAAGTGCCTCCCGCAGCTCGGCGCCGCCATGCGATACATCGTCCATCAGCTCGGCAGCCAGAGCGCGCCGCTTCAGTATGGTAAACATGTCGACGTTCCTCCTCTATTCGGATAGCCGTACATTTTCGGCATGCCTGCGCATCCCCCGATTTGCCGGCTATACAAGCTGTTCGTCGGCTGCAAGCGAACGTTCCACTAAGGCTGCAGGCTCGTACGCAATTTTAACCGCCTCTACAGTCAGGCCGGGTCCAAATGCAAGCGCCAAGCCTTTTTTCACGCCAGATTTTTGCTCCTGCAGCCGCGACCGCATCTCCTCCAGCACAAAGAGGATGGTCGCGGACGATACGTTGCCGATTTTTCTTAGCACATGAAGACTTGGAGCGACCTGCTCGTCTGTCAGCCGGTATTCGGACTGAAGCGTCTCAATAATGCCCTTGCCTCCGGGATGGACGGCCCAAAGCTCCTTACGCTCATCGCCGCACAGCCGCTCAAGCTCGGGAGGCACAAACTCTGCGATCAGCTTCGGAATATGAGGCGACAAATACAGGTCAAAGCCAAAGTTGCCAACCTCCCACACCATTTCCTCCGCTCCTCCTGCAAGCAGTACGGATCGGGTATCGCCGAGCGTGAACAACGCCCCGTGCTCCGCTCCCGGTGTGCCGACGACGCACGCCGATGCCCCGTCGCCGAAAAAAGAAGCGCCGAACAACGAATCCCTGTCTCCGCTTGGCTGGATGTGAAGCGTACACAGCTCGACGCATACGATAAGCGCGGTCGCGCCCTGCTGTCCCGCTGCCAGCTGCTTCGCCAATCCAATCGCTTTAAGTCCTGCAGCGCAGCCGATAAAAGTAAGCGGCAGCCTGACTACCGCTTCCCCAAGCTCCAGCTCCCGCTGCAGAACCGTATCCAGACCGGGGAGAAATTGCCCGGTGCAGCTAACGGTAATCAAATGGGAGATATCGGAGGCGGCAATCCGGCTATCGGCCATGGCTCGTCTGGCTGCTTTAACGGCAAGCGGTATCGATTCCCGTTTATAGACGGACATTCGTTCCGCCGTGGAAGGAGCGTGCTCCTTCAAACCGCTGGGAAAATAGCGGCAAGCTCCCGCCTCCTCCAGCAAATCAGGCTCGCAGGTATATCGGGTGGCTACGCCGCATTGCTTGAACAAGCGCCTGGCCCATCTGGCCGAATCCGGCCGGTCATGCAGGGCGTCGCTCAGCCTGCGCGCAGTATCCGCCTGATCCATCCGGTGCGCCGGCAGCGCGGTGCCGATTCCCAATATTGCAATGGGCTTCTCCATTCCAAGTTCCATAACGCGTCCCCCTTCGGTATTTACGGACAAGTTGCTTTCTGCCTATGTATACGGAGCAGGACAAGCGATTATGACGCAAAGCCGCGGTTTAAAATGTAATATTATTGAAATCTAATTTTCATCTATCTTTAATACTGATCGCCTATACTATATTCAACCCCCTTTTGTAATATATATAGTGAAGACCCACAGCACCGTTGCTGTGGGTCTCTTTTTGCCCTCCAAATATATTCCGGTTTCCCATTGCGCCGTGCAGCTTAGACGGCCTTGCCCAGCCGTCACAGCGCTATTGCGACAATTCTACCAGCACGATTTCCGGCCTGTTAAACAAGCGCTGAGGCACAACGCTATTGCCAAGCCCCCGGCTCACCATCATGGTCGTTTCCCGTTCAAGGAATTTGCCCGCGTCATAGACAGGGAACCAGCCTTGGCCGGGAGCAATGATTCCCCCTACAAACGGCAGCCTCACTTGCCCGCCATGAGCATGACCGGAAAATACAAGGTCCAAGCCGCGCTCTGCGTAAACACGGAGCAGCTCCGGTCGATGAGACAAAAGGATCGTATAAGGCTCCATTTCGCTCGACCCCTCCCCATTCTCCGCCGCTGCGCCAATAGCTTGCTGCAAATGCTCGTTCAGCTTATCTGCATCGCCATCCGCTTGACGGTTAAAAATCGGGTCGTCCACACCGGCTATCCGAATATAGCCCGTCCCAAACGAAATAAGCTCATGTTCATTGCGAAGCACCCGCACGCCGAGCCGAAGCATTTCACGCTCCAGCTCCTCATAGCGGCCGGAAGACCATTCATGATTGCCCGTTACATAATAGACAGGCGCAAGCTCAAGCATTCGCTCCATCAGCTCAAGACTGGCCTCGGCGTCATATTTCCGGCTATCGACGAGATCTCCCGTGACAACAACGATATCCGGCTCAAGCCTGCTTACCTTGCGGACAAGCCTGCGCTGATTCTTCCCGAACTCCTTGCTGTGCAAATCCGTCAAATGGACGATGCGAAAGCTGCCCCCGTCGTCAGGCAGCTTGTCCGAGCGCAGCTTGTAAGCCGTGACAGACAGGCCGTTATTCTGGTCATACAGAAAAGCAACGACAAGCAAAACGGCCGCAAGCAGCCCTGACCATGCCTTTGCACGCCGCCCGATTGTTTTCTTTTCCCCGTTCGCGTTCATATCCGGCCTCCCTTCTCCTCATCGGCTCGCCGCCTTATCTGCCTGCCCGCCACTTCGACCAGTTCCACGACTGCCAGCGATGATCCTGTTTAGCGTCCGCCCGCATTTGCCGCAATATATCGTCAAGGCCTGCTAGCTTGGGGTGCCGCTCGCGCAATCGCTCCAAGGCGGGCATGGCGTCCGCTGACAGCATGGCCATATACGGCAGGTCGATTTGCCCGGATTGCTCGTAACGGTCAATGTTTTTATTCGCAATCATAGCGTCGATGTTGATATAGTTCATAACGAGATAGGCCGCGATGGACACAGCAATGTAAACCTTGCCCAACGAGAAGCTCTCCCGCCAAATTCGATATACCGCCACTGCAAGCAGCACGCCTAAAAATATCATAAAGCCGTGAACAAGCAGCCTTGTATGCGTAAATCCGTAGGCGTCTTCATATAAAGACAGCCTGCTGAATGCGGAGACGAGCATGACAGCCGTACAGCCGATCAGCACCGTTAAAAGCAGCTTGCGTATCCGTTCCGCCTGCACGCCTGCGCGCCTGATTCCATGCAGCCCGGCGAGCAGCAGCGCAATATTAAGCAAAGCGACAAGCACCAATTCGGCAAAACCGCGACGGGCATATTCCGCATACGCCACACCCTCGGGCAGCAGACCGTCTGCCGCTCCGAATAAATAGGAAAATTGAATAACCGTAAACAGCACATAAACCGCATTGATGCAGACGAGAAACGTTGACGCCGTAACCGGATCAATCCGCAGCGGTTCCGACCTATAGGGCTTCCACAGCTCGCTGTCGCTCGGCTCGGCTTCTGTTTCAGTCAGCCCTCCCGCTCCCCCCGTCTTTGCCCTGCCAGGCGGTATGCGAAACATGAGACTCCAAATGTAACAAAAAGCGTACCAGCCGATCACCCCGCCGGCAATGAAGCGGAACACGACTTCGCCGGAAAGCATTCCCTCCAGACGATTCGGAATATTATTGACCCAGGCAGAAAATATGCTGTCCGCAGATGCAAGCAGCGATATAATGACGAGCAGCAACGGGGCTGCGAGCAGCAGGCCTAAGCCTATTTTGCCAAACGTTCCGCGTTTGCCGCTATCTCCCTCTGCCCCGCGGCTTAATCTAAGCCGGTCATAAACAATCTTGAAAGGTGTGGTGAGATAAAAAATCGGGCGAATCATACTAAGAAACAGCAGATCGCCATAAAATGCGCCGCGATGCCAAGGACGTTCGCTGCTGCGCGTAAGCAGCACCGTCTGCGCCACGATAAGCGCAAACAGCGCCGGCGTATTCAGCCACCTGAATAGCTCTCCCGCAAAAATCGCATACGACAGCGCAAGCATAACGATCGGTATGGACAACAGCCAACCTGAGCTTAGCTGGCCGCGCCAGCGCTCGAAGCCGCCGATTCGCCCTTGCACCGCATACAAAAACAAGGCGTAGAAGCAGGCAATAAATAGCGGCACGGACAGACCCGCCGCCGCTCCGACCAGCAAATATTGGCCGATACAGCCAAACAGAAGCGCATAGCCAACCATTCTCGTATATTTGGTCTGCCAAGGAGCCGGATCTCTCATGTCTAATATCCCCCAATTGGTACTAGGTTTGTTCTTTCTTCCCTTTTATTGTAACCTAGAAAACAAGAACAAAAAGTGCAAGTTCCATTCAAGAAATTTCATGTTTTATGAAAGGCAGGCTCAAGCATGAAAATACGGAGGCATTACCTGGCGCTGCGTCAAGCTTTTCCTTCGATCAAGGAGCAGGAGGCGTTCGATTCCACTACGCAGGAGCTGGCCGAGCTGCTGCAATGTACGCAGCGCAATATGGTGCTGCTGCTTAGACGCATGCAGCAGGAGCAATGGCTGGCTTGGACACCCAAGCGCGGACGCGGCAACCGCTCGCAGCTCGTCTTCCTCGCATCAGCCGAGCAGCTTGCGCTGCAGGAAGCGCAAGAGCTGGTGCAGAAGCAGCACTTGCAGGCGGCGCTGACGCTGGTCGGACAAATGGCCGAGCCCGAGCGGCTGCGCGCGCAGCTCCAGACATGGCTCTCCGGCCAATTCGGCTTCCAATCCAACCTGGAGGGCAAACGGCGAACCGACATCCTGCGCTTTCCGCTGCCGCAAACCGTCTATACGCTTGACCCGGCCTCCATCCATTATGTCGGCGAGTCCCATCTCGTCAATCAGCTGTTCGACGGTCTTGTGCGCATCGATCCCCAGGGAGGCCGGATTCTCCCGCATCTGGCGCATGCCTGGGATGTATCGGAATCAAGAACATGCTGGACCTTCTATTTGCGGAAGGGCGTTTTGTTCCATCATGGCCGGGAGCTTGATTCCTCGGACGTCAAATATTCGTTGGAGCGGCTGCAGCGGCTTGCGCCTCAAGGGCTGTTCAGCTGGGTATATATGGGCATCGCGGCGATCGAGACGCCTGACGATACAACGCTTCGCATCAGCTTGCACGAGCGAAACGAGCTGTTTCTGCCATTTTTGGCAAGCAATCGGGCGTCCGTCGTGCCGCAGGATGCCTGCGAGGCCGCAGGCGACCTATTTGGCAGACAGCCGATCGGAACCGGACCGTTCAAGCTGGCCGGACAGCAGCAGGATGTATGGATACTGGAGGCGTTCCCTTCCTATTTCCGAGGGCGGGCCTTTCTGGACCGCGTGGAGGTATGGACGCTGTCTGAGGAAAACGAGCGGGAAAAGCAAGACTTACAGCCGGCGTTTCAAATTATGCACAATGCTCGGCTGGACGGGAGCGCTGCCCGGCGCTGGCAGCAAATTCGCCAATCCGGCACGACCTGCAAATTCATTACCGTCAATGAACGTCAAGGAGGTTTGCTTGCGAACCCCGCCATTCGTCAAGCCATCGACAAGGCGATCGATCGGACAGAGCTGCTGCGCCTGCTCGATGGTGACGTTACCGGGCCTGCCGAAAGCTTCTGGCCCGAGCTTGAGGAGCGCAGGGAGACGATGCAGGATGCCTCATGGGCTGCCCGACCGCATGCAGAGGAGCTTCCTATGAAGATCGGGGAGCAGCTGAGACAAGCCGGCTATGAAGGCCAGACGCTCACGCTTGCGACGATTCCCCAGTACAAGTCGGATGCCGACATGATCAGCCGCCTTTGCGGACAAGCCGGCGTCTGTCTGGAGGTCAGGCTGATTCCCGCAGAGCAATTCAAAGGCGAGGCGCGCATGGGAGCCGATCTGCTGCTGTTCGCCGTCATGCTGGACGAGCACCGCGAGCTGCGGCTGATCGATCTGTATCGCAGCATGCAGCAGCATGCGCCCAAGTCGGTCCGCGCCGGCCTCGAAGATAAGCTGGACAGCCTGCTAGGCGAGCCTGAGCCCGAACGTCGCGCCGTTATTTTTCGGGAACTGGAGGCCGGGCTGAGACACAGAAGCCGTCTGCTTCTGCTCTATCGCAAGCAGCTCAAGACGGCTTATCATCCGTCCGTACGGGGCATTTCGCTGGAATCGCTGGGATGGGTGCGTTTCAAGGACATCTGGTTTACGTAAGCCGCAGCGCCTAGCGCTTCTTAGGCCGAAACAGCGCCACTAGCGTGATAAACGTAAGGGGCACAAGAAGAGATACCCCTGTCCAAAGAGGGTGGACATTCGTTACGATATTGCTCCAATGCGTAAGACTGTCGAAGGTGACCAGACCCATCAGAAAGCCGATCAGCGCGAGCGGCATAACAAAGGGCGTATAGTCGCGCAGGCCGAAGAGCCTGGTCAGAAACAGGCTGATGACAAACAGCGTAATCGTCGTCTTCATATAGGAGCCCAGAATGAGCGATATTCCGATTACTGATTCAATCCGCTGAATAATTTCCTGGAACTCGATTAAGCGGCCAACGGAATAGAGCACGAAGGGGCGGGCTGCGGAGCTGGGGCCAAATACCATAATCGAGCAGACGGTCACCGCTGTAATTGCCAGCAGACTCGCGCCCAAGGCCAGCCTTAAATTGCGTCCCAGCGTCGGCAAGCCTTTTTTGGCAACGAACGGCAGCAGCATGCCGAACAGAAAAACCTCGGAGAACGGAAAGCCGAACGTATACAAAGCTCCGCCAAGCATCGGCTTTACCCCTTTGGACAGCATGGGCAGCAGCTGCTCAACACGATAATCCGGGATGGCGAATATAAGCACGACCACGACAAAAAAAGTCGTCAGCAGCATGATCAGCGTGAACATTCTGGCGATCACCTCAATGCCCGCCCGAGCCGTAAGCCCGGCTATAATGAACACCAGCAGCGTAAATGCATACATCGGCGTTTCCCTCATCATGGCCCCGATCATAAACAGCCCGACGCCTACGACGATGGCCGACTGCATTTGCAGCAAATACGACAGGGTTATCACACCCAGCGCGATCGTAAGCGCGTTGCCGATGAGCTTGCGGCTGTATTCCACATAATCGAGCCCTGGAAATCTGCGATTCATATACAGCAGCATGCCCAGTATGCCAAAGCCCACAGAGCCCGAAAGCAGCAAGGATAGCCATGCGCCGGTGCCGGCTTTGCCGATCAACGGTCCTGGAACAAAGATGATGGCAGAGCCGGTCAGAAACACAAACAGCAGCACGCCAATTTGAAAAGAACTGATAACCTGCCTATTCATAAGGTTCTGCCGCCTCTCCTTCCTCCTGGGCTGCCGACGGGCCGCTTACGCTTTCAGCATGTTGACCATATGCTTCGCGGCGGCTCCAAACACTTTGTCGACGATATTGTATAAATCGAACCAATCCTGGTTCACGACATAATCCACTCCCAAATATAAGCCTACGCAGACCAGGGCGGCATAAAGCCATTTCTCCTGCCGCCGCAGTTTTCCTCTTAGCGTAAGCCCGTCATACAGCAGCATGCCTCCAAGCGCCGCCGCCGCTATGACCAGCCGCTCCAGCATGGCCAGTTCTCCTTTCGCTTCGCCTTTTAGGGCTGCCCCTGTGACTACGATGCGGGCTTGTTGTCGAACGTGCCGCCCGTTACCAGCTTGAAGTCGATCTGTATGTCAAAGGGAGCCCGGGCGAAGCTGTCGCCCCACTGCGGGGAAAGCTTCGCCCACAGGCGGGGATTGTGACGGTAAAGCTGATTGCCGATGCCGATGACATCCATCCTGTGAGCCTGCAGAAAAGCGAGCGTTTCGACGATCTGTTTTTTGGCCGACGCCGCGAACAGGTCCAGCACTTTTTTCTCGTCCTCCACGGTCGCAATCGTCGAGCACTTCAGCTCCGAAATGGCCAGTTCCCCTTTTATTGTCACTTTTACGCCGACGAGCCCGTCGTTCATCTGCAGCTTGCGGCTTGTTTGCAGCGACAGCACCTCTGCCGTTTCCTTTTCTGTCTTCGTCCCGGGACATCGAATTTCCAGCACGCCCGAGCTATATTCATTTCTCAGCATGAGCAGGCCCTCTACTTTGTTCGGAGGCAGCACCGTCTTGAGCAAGCCGTCTTTAATAAGGGCGATCCCCGCAGAAGAGAGCACGCTATTGTCGTGAGGGTCCTGGTAAATATAGGACAGCATGCCGTCTGTATTCGCGCTGCCTTGCTGAATCGTAAAATCCAGCAAGGAGGTATCGACGGTTTTGCCCGAGTTGCGAAAGCTGAATTCCTCCGTTCGCAGCACTTGCTGCGCCGTCGTCTGTTCAATAAGCGGCTTCATTTCAAAAATTTTGTAGGCGGGCCCTTTCGAAATCAACAGCTTGATGCTGCTGCGCGGCTCATGATCGCGGAAAAACAAATCAAGCGTCTTTCCTAGATCCTGATGGCGCGCAAGCTTTTCGCCAACGATGATTACGCGCAAATGACTCCATTGCGCCTTGCGGCCAAGATGGATCGGGATATCGCGGATCGCTTCCATTACGGTATCATCGCTTGTCTTTATGTTGACGCTTGACGTGGCTGTTGTGGCCGACTGGCCAAACTCCGCCGATATGGGGCGATAAATCTGCGTCAGCAGAGCAATTTTCCCTTCGGACGTTTCATCCAAAGCCGCTCCCATCACGAAGCCCCGCTCCGGCAGCTCGTATTTGCTCCAGCAGCCTGTCGCAAGAGGCAAAAGCGCCGCCAGTACGATCGCCAACCCGATTCGTCTCATGCTGTCCCATCCTCTTCTGGAATGTATGTCCGATTCCTGAACGCTATTGTCTGTGCAAATTGCGCGGCTTTCGCAGCAGCCGCTTGAGCGGGATGCGCAGCACGACGTCGCGCAGCTCCGTCATGCGTAGCGGCGAAAGCGGCGCCAGATAGGGCTGATCGAGCGTTCTGAGCTTGCATAGATGAAGCAGGATAAACAGAAAGCAGATCATCATGCCGAAGCCTCCGAGCAAAGCGGCGCTTATCATCAAAGGGAACCTCAGCACGCGCAGCGCGATTGCGATACCGTATTGCGGAATCGAGAACGAGGCAATGCCCGTCAGCGCTACGATAATGACCATGATCGGCGAGGCGATGCCCGCGCTGATCGCTGCGTCGCCGATGACGAGCGCGCCTACGATGCTGACGGCAGAGCCAATCGGCCGAGGCAGGCGCACCCCCGCTTCGCGCATTAGCTCGAAAAAAAACTCCATTAACAGCGCCTCAAAAAAAGCCGGGAGCGGGATTCCCTCCCGGGCGTTCAACACCGCAAGCAGCAGCACCGTAGGTATCAGCTCCGGATGAAAGGTCGATAAGGCGATATATACGCTTGGCAGCGACAACGCAATCATAAAGGCAAAAACACGCAGCCAGCGCACCATCGTGGATATGGCTGTCCGCTGGTAATAATCCTCGCTGGACTGGAAAAACTCCGTGAACATCCCCGGACAGATCAGCATATTGCCCGTCCCTTGCACAAGCACGATGATCTTGCCGTCCAGCATGCCGGCAACCGCCATATCGGTTCGTTCCGTATAGCGATGCTGCGGAAACGGAGAGTAGCTTGCATCCTCGATCAGCTGTTCAATGTACGACGTTTCTAGTATTTCAACATCCTTGATCCGTTCCATTCGTTTTTTAAACTCGCTCAGCAGCTCGGGATCTACCACATCTTCAAGATAGCCGAACGCTACCGTCGTATTGGTTTGACCGCCCCCGCTTAGCAGCTCGATTTTGAATTTCGGCGTTTTAAGACGCAGCCGCAGCAGGCCCAGATTTTTTTGCAGGTTTTCGACCGTGCTTTCTCTCGGTCCCTGGACAACCGATTCATTGACAGGCTCGTTCACTTGGCGGGTTTCCACGGATTGCGCCTTATAGCTCAGCGCCTTGTCCCAGCCGTCGAAAATGATCAGCAGCCGTCCGCTGGAAACCGCTGATATCAAGCTGTCCAGGTCGTCAATCAGCGTTGGCTTGCGTTCAGCCACACCTTGATGCTCAAAAAAATAACGAACATCCTCCGGCAAAACCTCCATGCCCGGCCCAACCTCATGCGTCACCAAGTCCTGAAGCGATTGCTTCATATAATTTACAGTGTCTTCCTGAATCAGGGAGCTGTAATAGATCGAGCACGCCCGATCCCGCAATTCCGGACCGTAGCTCCAGTGTTGAAAAATAAGGTCGGAGCAATGGCTGAATACCGATTCCAGCTCTCGCAAATTGTGATCGATCTGCGTGGAGATCGGTCTTGCTTTTACACCCTCGTCAGGACTCATATTTTTTTGCAGCGTCGATCCGACTTCTTGACCGCCCGTTTGCGGGTTTCCGTTTCCGTTTGCCATCTCTGTACACCCAGCTCCCCGGACCTTTTTGTTTTATTTTCCAGTATGTCCTTTGGCTGGATGGGCTATTCAGCGGGCAATATCTATCACTTAAGCGAAAGCCGAGACAAGCTCTTCTTAACGCTTGCCGGTGGCAAGCTTGAGCGGCTCGCAAACACAAGCATAACGACTGACGTCCTCCTCTGGCGGCAAGCTAACCTTTCGCATTGAAATAGAAGCTGATGACAGCCATGAAACTATTAACGTCTTTAAACAAAAAAAGACAGCGGCTAGGCCACTGTCAAAATAATCGGTTTATCCTTGGTAATGATAATCGTATGCTCATGCTGGGCGACGTAGCTGCGATCCGGCGTGCTTAGCGTCCAGCCGTCCTGATGCAGCACAACCTCTTCGGCTCCTGTCGACAGAAACGGCTCAATGGTAATGACCAAACCCTCCCGCAGCCTGCGCTGATCGCGTTTATTATATATCGGCTGAATTTGCGGCCATTCATGCACCGCTCTGCCAACGCCGTGGCTGCATAAATCGCTTACGACGCTATAGCCGCCGCGCCGCGCTTCCTCCTGAATCATTCTTCCGATCTCGTTGATTTTGACTCCGGCCTTCAGCGAGCCGATAACCTTCATCATCGTCTGATGGGTATATTCGCACAACCTCGTCAGTCGCTCGTCATACGGAGGAAGCTGAAAGGAATGGCCGGTGTCCGCTACGTATCCATCCTTCTCCGCACACACGTCAATATTAACCAAATCTCCGGCTTTAAGCTTGCGGTCGCCCGGTATGCCGTGCGCCACCTCATGGTTCACGCTGATGCACGTATACCCCGGGAACTGGAACGCCTTCTGGGGAGCGGAGACCGCTCCGTAGCTGGCCAGAATCCGTCCGCCGATTTCATCCAGCTCTTTCGTGGTCATGCCCGGTGCCGCCTGTCTCTTCATTTCCTGCAGCGCAATCGCTACAATCTGGCCGATTTCCTTCAAACGATCGACGTCTGCTTGTGAGCCTACTGTCATGCTGCACCTCCTGTTATATATTTATGCTCCATTTATGCGGATGCTCAGCCCAACCTATAGATGGCAAAAGGCTCGCCTTGCCGGAATGAAAGACTGGCTTCATCCAGCTTTTTCAAGTGATCCGCTGTCAGCTCCAGCTCCACGCTCCGCAAATTTTGTTCAAGCTGCCCAGCGCTGGTAGCGCCGACGATAACGGTCGATACAGCCGGCTGATGCATAAGCCAAGCCAACGATAGGGCGCTCGCGCTGCAGCCAAGCTCGGAAGCCATAGCGCCAACCTGCTCGCCAAGCGCAATTGTCCGCTCATCGAGGAACCGTCCGAAGCTCGGGTCCGTTTGCGCCCGCGAGCCTTGCGGAGGCTTCTCTCCCCGCTCGCTGTATTTGCCCGTCAGAATTCCCCCCGCAAGCGGAAAATATGGAATAATGCCTATGCCTTGATCCAGACACATCGGCACAAGCTCACGCTCGGGCGTCCGGTCCGCAAGCGAATAGCTGATTTGGGTGGATACATAACGGCCAAGCCCCAGCTTGTCGCTTATACCGACGGCTTTCATCAGCTCCCAGGCATAATAATTGGAGGCGCCAATATAGCGGACCTTGCCTGAACGCACCATGTCCTCCAGCGCCCGCAGCGTTTCTTCAAGCGGCGTTGACGGATCAAACGTATGAATTTGATAGAGATCCACATAATCCGTTTGCAGCCGCTTGAGGCTCGCTTCGAGCTCCATTTGAATATGGTAGCGCGATGAGCCCCGCTCGTTCGCTCCCTTGCCGGTGGGCAGCCCCGCTTTCGTTGCCAGCACAATTCGCTGGCGCTTGCCGCTGCCGGCAAGCGCTTGGCCGATAATACGCTCCGAGTTCGTGCCTGCGTAAATGTTGGCCGTATCGATAAAATGAATGCCGCTATCGATGGCCGTATCGAGAATCCGGGCGGACTCGGCATCATCCGCGCGTTTGCCAAATGAATTCGTGCCCAGCCCCAGCGCCGACACATGCAGCCCGCTTCCGCCCAAACGGCGATTCTTCATTTCGGTCAGCTCCTTTTTTTTACGTCCTTACACCACGTTCGTCCATTATATCACGCTTGCCCCATTCGGCTACATGCGCTTGACGCGCTGCCCCTTCCTGCCTTTCACTGGCTTGGTGGGGCTTCCGCTTGCGATTCTATATCAATGGACCGAAACATATACATGGATGATTTAATTTTCTAAGGCGTGTCTGAGAACGCTGAGGACAGCACATTTTGCCTAATTTTCGTTCCATGCAAGGCGCGTTTGTGAAGGTGTAACGGGGTACATCAAGCAAACGGAACGAAGCAGGGGGCGAAAAGGCGGTGAAAGGTGCCTCAGAACGGGTTTTTCAGACTCGCCCTACAAAAAACGAGGTGACCTATGGGAAATTCAGAGCATTCTCCGTTCCCCTCCGACGACATTCCGCAGCCGATTCGCAGCGACGGGGCGGGAGCCGTCGACAGAGGCCCGAGAGACATCATGAGAGATCGGCAGAACCCGGATATGCTGGTTCCTCCGGTTACGGATTCAGGTCTTGTGCCCAATCTGCGCTTCTCTTTCTCCGATACCCATATGCAGCTGAACGAAGGCGGATGGTCGCGGGAGATTACGGCGCGCGAACTGCCGATTGCCACTACGCTCGCCGCCGTCAACATGAGCCTGACGCCAGGAGGCGTTCGCGAGCTGCACTGGCATCAGCAAGCCGAATGGTCCTACATGCTGCTTGGCCGCGCCAGAATTACGGCAGTCGACCAGAATGGACGCAATTTTATCGCAGACGTCGGACCGGGGGACCTGTGGTATTTTCCGCCTGGCATTCCTCATTCCATACAAGGGCTTGAGGAGGGCTGCGAGTTTCTGCTCGTTTTTGACGACGGAAGCTTCTCGGATTTGAATACGTTATCGATATCCGACTGGTTCGCGCATACGCCGAAGGAAGTGCTGTCCGCCAATTTTGGCGTTCCGGTCGATGCCTTTCGCCATCTCCCTGACAAGCAGCTGTATATTTATCAGGATATAGTGCCGGGCCCGCTTCAGACACAAGCTGTAAGCTCCCCTTACGGGGCCGTTCCGCAAACCTTCAAACACTGCTTGCTTGCCCAGCCCCCGCTGAAAACGCCGGGGGGCAGCGTCCGGATCGTAGATTCGTCCAATTTTCCCGTTTCAAGGCAAATTGCGGCGGCCCTGGTCGAGATCGAGCCCGGCGGCATGCGCGAGCTTCATTGGCATCCCAACAATGATGAATGGCAGTACTATCTTGCCGGGCAAGGCAGAATGACCGTATTCGCCGGCAACGGCGCAGCAAGAACGTTCGATTACCGGGCAGGCGATGTCGGCTATGTGCCGTTCGCTTTCGGGCATTACATTCAGAATACAGGCAGCGGCTCATTATGGTTTCTTGAAATGTTCAAAAGCGACAGATTCCAGGACGTATCGCTCAACCAATGGATGGCCTTAACGCCGGAAGCGCTGGTGCACAGCAATCTGCGGGCGAGCCCGGAGCTGCTTGACGCCTTGCGCAAGGAGAAATGGCCGGTCGTCAAGTATCCCGGCTACACCTACTATCCAAGCGGGAACGGCTGACGCCGCGCTCCGGCGGACACGACAGTTGCGCCGCGCATCGCCTAATGCCGCTCATTTTGATATGATGGACCTATCATGGCTCAAGCTTTATCGCAGCATGTCAGGAGGTTCTTCAAATGAGCAAATCGCTAGATCGCCCCATCATCAAGCTGTTATGCGGCCACGCTGCGTTTGGCATTGGCGAGGCTGCCTGGCTCAATGGCGCTGTCGCCATTCTGGGCAAGGAAGCTTCGGCCAATCGTGTATCGGCAACGGTTCAGGATGATCAGACGCACACGGTTACGATAGATCAAACCAGACCCGGGCAGCTTCTGGCCCGCTGCACCTGCGGCCGTTCCGGCCCGCCGGGCCGTTATTGCGCTCATGTTGCCGCAACGCTGCTGGAGCTTATGCAGGCGACCGAAGCCGGTCAATCCGCCTCGCGCCGTTTCCCTTCGCTGCTGCACCCCGAGAATCAGCCGCCTCGGGAGGAGGAGGAGGAGGAGGAGCTTCCAGACGGCTTTCTCGTCCAGCGGGAACCGGCAGGAGCGGCGCCAAGCCACCAGTTGAAAGCTGCCGGACAGCTGCTTCGGCTGTTCGCCTCTCCTCAGCCGCCTGCTGCCGCTATCCGCTCCTTTGATGTCAGAAAAACGCTGACGCTGGAAATGACGTTGCGATTCCATTCTTTCGCGTACACCAAGCTAATGCCGAGTATCGAACTGAGACTTGGAGCGGAAAGGCTGTACGTCGTTTCCAAAATACGCGATTTGCTGCAAGCGGTGAAACTGGGCAGCTCTTTGCCCTTCACCAAATTATTTACGTACGATCCCGCGCATCACGGATTTACGGAAGTTGACCACTCCATTATCCAAGTGCTGATTCAAGCATTTGAGAGCGAGAAGCAAATGCTTGAGACGCTGTCATACGGCTCCTCCCTCTATGCTTCGGGAGCCCGGGAACGGCAGCTTCTTGTTTCACCGATTTTCTGGGAACGGCTTGCCCCGCTTCTTCAGCAAGCGAATGTCATCATTGAAGCTCGGGGAGAGACCTACCGCGGACTGCGTATCGCGGATGAAACCTCGGCTCCGATCGATTTCGTATTCTCCGAACATAAGGAAGGCAGCTACAAGCTTGAGATAGCCGGACTTGGCGAAGCGCTCATACTCGAAGCCTACTCGCTCGCCGTCATCGGCGGGCAGTTTATTGCGCTGCGCTCGGATACGGCTCATC
Source organism: Paenibacillus sp. SY21-1 (assembly GCF_005222705.1). GTDB lineage: Bacteria > Bacillota > Bacilli > Paenibacillales > Paenibacillaceae > Pristimantibacillus. Next base: position 99,021 of record NZ_STGF01000013.1, read on the forward strand.
AACTGGCTGAGCTGCAGCGCATGATTAAATCGGGTGCAAATGCGCCCATTCACATCCTGCCGGAGCAAATGGAGCCGTTTATGGACAAAGTTGTTCCCGGCCTCATGAAGCTTGGCAGAGTCAAGCTCGATGAATCGATTGCCGAGCGCATGCTGAAAGCCCCGCTGCAAGCAAGGCTGTATCTGGACCGGGTCCGTGACCGGCTGTTTGCCGGTTTGGAATTTCAGTACGGAGACATGATCATCAATCCGCTTATTGCGGACAAACGAAGCCGGAAGTCGGATCGCATCCTGATTCGCGACGGCGAGCATGAGCGGCAGATTATGGCGCTGATGGAGGAAAGCAAGTTTGCCCGGACCGAAGAAGGCTTTTTTATGGAGGATGAGGAGTCGGAATTTGAATTTTTATACGAGCTTGTGCCCCGTCTCGAGCGATTGCTGACGATCCATGCCACAACCGCCGTCAAAACAAGAATTGTCGCCAAGCATGCTCCGCCCTCCATTCGAGTTAATATCGATGAGCGGACAGATTGGCTGGAATTCAAATTTTCGATGGAAGGCGTAGCCGATGCGGAAATCCGCAAGCTCGTCGAGGCTTTAGCGATTAAACGGAAATTTTACAGGCTGGCAAGCGGGGCGCTTATGCCCCTGAATACAACGGAGTTTCAGGAAATTGTGCGTTTCTTGAACGAATCGGGCATCCCGCTGAGCGCGGTAGAGGGCCCCGAGTTTCGTCTGCCCGCATCACGGGCGGCGACGCTTGGCGAAGCCGACAGGCAACGAACTACGATTCAGCTGGGCAAGTCGCTGCGCAAGCTGCAGGACAACCTCCGCAACCCGGACCATCTGGATTTCCCCGTGCCGGAGACGCTTGCCCCCGTGCTGCGGGATTACCAGCAGTATGGCTATCAATGGATGCGCACGCTCGCAGCCTATCGCTTTGGAGGCATTCTGGCCGACGATATGGGACTTGGCAAAACGCTGCAAGCGATCGCCTTTCTCCAGTCCATGCTGACGGAAATTCGCAACGAGGGCATGCCGGCGCTAATCGTCGCTCCTTCCTCGCTGTTGTACAACTGGCTGAATGAGCTGAAGCGATTCGCTCCGGAGATGAAGGCCGTCATCGCAGACGGAAGCAAAATGCAGCGGATGGACGCTCTTCGCAAAAGCTCTGCGGATATTGTTATCGTCTCATACCCGCTGCTTCGCCGCGATATCGCCAGCTATGTCAAGCTCAGCTTCCATACGATGATTCTCGATGAGGCGCAAGCGATTAAAAATCACGCCACCCAAACCTCCAAATCGGTAAAAGCGCTCCAGGCGCGCTATCGCTTTGCCCTGACGGGAACGCCGATCGAGAACTCGCTGGAGGAGCTGTGGTCGATCTATGGCGCCGTGTTTCCCGAGCTGCTGCCGGCCCGCAGCCTGTTCAATCTGCTTACGCGCGAGAGCGTCGCGAGGCGGATTCGTCCGTTCCTGCTTCGCCGCTTGAAACGCGATGTGCTGCAGGAGCTTCCGGAAAAAATCGAATCCGTGCACGCCGCCGATCTGCTGCCCGAGCAGAAAAAGCTGTATGTCGCCATGCTGGCAAGGCTGCAGCAGGAAACCGTCAAACATTTGGCCGACAACGAATTTGAAAAGCATCGCATTAAAATTTTGGCGGGCATTACGCGTCTCCGTCAGCTCTGCTGTCACCCTGCCCTGTTTATAGAAGACTATGAGGGCAGCTCGGCCAAATTCGAGCAGTTGATGGAAATGCTTGAGGATTGCCGCGCTGCGGGCAGACGGCCGCTCATTTTTTCGCAATTTACGGACATGCTGGGAATGATCCGGCGAGAGCTCGTACGCAGAGACATTTCCTATTTTTATCTGGATGGACAAACCCCTGCTGCGGAGCGTGTCGCCTTGTGCTCGCAATTCAACGAGGGCAAAAGCGAGCTGTTCCTGCTGTCGCTCAAGGCGGGCGGAACAGGGCTTAATTTGACCGGCGCGGATACCGTTATTTTGTACGACCTTTGGTGGAATCCCGCCGTCGAGCAGCAAGCCGCAGACCGCGTCCATCGCATTGGACAAAAAAATGTCGTGCAGATTATCCGTCTGGTAGCGCAAGGTACTGTCGAGGACAACATGTACGCGCTGCAGGAACGCAAAAAGAACCTGATCGACGAAGTCATTCAGCCTGGCCAGGATTCGCTGTCTTCGTTGACCGAGCAGGACATTCGGGAAATTCTGGCTCTGCCGTTTTGATCGACAGACGCATGGCGGGAGAAAATGACGGTGCCACAACCCGTATACGGCATAAACCTCTTCAACGACCCGCTCTACCATTCCGAACGGAGTGCGGAATACCTCCGCACTCCAGCCTCTTTCCTTCAGCCTCCGCGCTTGCGGGCGTTTGCCCCTTCTCGCAATCTATCATGAGAGGACAATTATCTCGAATTGACACTAGCAGATTTTAATAGGTTGCAGGGTATTTGCCAGTACGCAGACTATATCTCGCACGTATACTTACAGTACATCGTAGTCATAGAAGTTGGAAAGGAGGCTTGAAGAAAGAGAGTTTCATAGACTTGGAAACTATGCAGAAGGAGTGTCGATGACAATAGGCAAGAGAGGTTATTCGTGAAAAGAGGTTAAAACATGCATGATTTAATGGTCATCCTTACGGTGTGTTCGTTTTTATTTACGATCGGATTTATTTATTGGCGGCCGCAAGTCAACGAGGCCTATCCGGCAACCGCGGGAGCGTTGCTCGTGCTGCTCTGCGGCAGCGTATCGTTGGCGGATCTCGGCCATATCATGCAGACGGTGAGCGGGGCGGCTGTCACGATCGTGGCCACGATCGTAATGGCTATCGTGCTGGAAAGCTTCGGATTTTTCTATTGGGCGGCCGAAAAGCTGCTTGCCCTCGCGCGCGGCTCCGGCATCCGCCTGTTCTGGCTGACGAATTTGTTCTGCTTCCTCATGACGCTGTTCGTCAACAATGACGGAAGCATCCTGATCACAACGCCTATCCTGCTCCTGCTGCTCGGCCACATCGGTTTGAAAAACCATGAAAAAATTCCCTATCTGCTTTCCGGCGCCTTGATCGCCACCGCCTCCAGCGCCCCAATCGGCGTAAGCAATATCGTTAATTTAATCGCGTTAAAAATCGTGCATATGGACCTCTACATGCACACAGCGATGATGTTCGTGCCAGCCACGCTGGGGCTTGTCCTTCTGTCCCTGCTGCTGTTCGCCGTTTTCTACCGCGCCATCCCGCGCAAGCTTCCCGCTGTTCCCTCAACAGGCTTGCTTCCCGGCAGCCATCCGCTGCAGGACAGCCCCAATCTGCAAAATCGTACAGCCCTGATGCGAAATATTCTCATATTTGTTTTCGCCGTCCGCCTCAGCTTGTTTGCCGCCTCCTACCTCCATTTCCCCGTTTCGCTTATGGCTGTTATCGGCTCATGCCTCTTGCTGGGATGGCGCTGGATGTACTTAAAGGTATCTCCCGCGGACATGCTGCGCAAAACGCCCTGGCATATTCTGATCTTCGCCTTCAGTATGTACATTATCATCTACGGGCTCAACAATATCGGCCTGACGGACTGGCTTATCCGGCTGCTGCAGCCGCTCGTCTCGGGCAGCTTGCTGGAAGCGAGCGTCGGCATGGGCGTCTTGATGAGCATACTGTCCAACTTGTTCAACAACCATCCTGCGCTTATGGTCGGCACGATAACGCTGACCGGGATGGGACTAGATCCGCTCACCCTAAAAATCGCTTACCTCGCCAGCGTCGTCGGCAGCGATATCGGTTCTCTGCTTCTGCCTATCGGAACACTGGCCACCTTGATGTGGATGCACCTGATTCGCCAAGGGCGGGTCAAGCTCAGCTGGGGCGATTATTTAAAGGTCACTATGCTCGTCATACCCGTCACCGTTATCGTAACGCTCATTCTTCTCGCTTATTGGGTAACTTGGCTATACGCGGTATAGACGGTACCCGTTTAATGGCACAATCGGCGTTTCATCTGCGAGCAAGCCCTCGCTGCTCCGGCGGAAAGCGACATCGGCAAGCCACCGCGTGAACGATGCGACATTCATCGCCTCCATCTCCTCCAGGCTGAAAAAGCCGGCCGCGTCCACCTCTGTCTGGTCGGGTGTCGGCTCTCCGTCTACATAGTCCATATCAAAAGCAATATATACGTTATGAATGCCGCGAGGCTGGTCGCGCAGCGCAACAACGCCCTTGACCGTTGCCCGAATTCCGCTCTCCTCAAGCACCTCGCGCTCGATTGTCGCATCGATCGGCTCCAGCTGCTCGATATAGCCGCCCGGATTTGTCCAGAATCCCTTGCCAGGCTCTTGCGCCCTGCGAACGAGCAGCAGCTTGTCCTCCTTCATGACCAACGCTCCGACTCCCACGCTATAGCTGCCCCAATGTACGAAGCTGCAGCTTGGACACGCCTTGCGAACCGTGCCGTCTATATCGCGGCTTTCCAGCTTATCTCCGCAGCTTGTGCAAAACTTAACTTCCATCTCGATCTCTCCCTGTCTTCGCTAGTCGCCTTCTCAGATTATACTGGCTGAAGGTTCGGCTGCATAGAGCGCGGCAGGAAACGGCCCCCCGTTTTTGAAAACAGGCGCCTGTAGCAGTATAATCGGATCATACGCTGCAACAGTGGGAGGATTATACAGATGAAGTTTATCAGCAATCAAGGCATAACCGATCCGGCGCTGAATCTGGCGCTTGAGGAATATATTTTGCGTTCGCTGCCGGGGGAAGACGATTATCTGTTGTTCTATATAAACGAGCCGTCTATTATTATCGGCAAAAATCAGAATACGCACGAGGAAATCAATAGCGAGTACGTAGAGCGAAACGGCATTCACGTCGTTAGAAGGCTATCCGGGGGCGGAGCGGTTTACCACGATTTAGGAAACCTCAACTTTAGCTTTATTCGCAAAGACGACGGCCAATCGTTCCATAACTTCCGCAAGTTCACCGAGCCTGTCGTCGTCGCGCTGCGGGAAATGGGGGTCGAAGCCGAGCTGACCGGGCGCAACGATCTGCAGGTTGGAGAACGCAAAATATCCGGCAATGCCCAGTTCTCGACTCGAGGCAAAATGTTCAGTCACGGCACGCTCCTGTTCGACTCGGAAATTGAGCATGTAGTGTCGGCGTTAAAGGTTAACGCCGATAAATACAGCTCCAAAGCGACCAAATCGATACGCAGCCGCGTCGCCAACATCTCGGAATTTCTCGACCAGCCCATGGGAATTGAACAATTCCGCGAGCGGCTGCTCCGCTCTATTTTTGGCTCCGACGCCGATATTCCCTATTATGCTTTAACGGAGCAGGACTGGGTAAACGTACGCAAGCTCGCCGAGGAGCGTTATCGCAGTTGGGAATGGAATTACGGGCGTTCGCCCGCGTTTAACGTGCAGCAGAAGCAGCGAATTGAAGGCGTCGGCACGTTTGATGTGCGGCTTCAGGTCGAAGAAGGCGTCATAGCCAGCGCGGCCGTCTACGGCGACTTTTTTGGGCGCGGCGACGCTGCAGAGGTCGCGCTTCAGCTCATCGGCTCCCGTTATGAAGCTTCCGCGCTGGACGCGCTGGCGGATCGCCTGGACCTCGCGTTTTATTTCGGCCCCATTACGAAGGAGCAATGGCTCGAGCTGCTGCTATAGTTCGGTCGTAAACCGCGCCGTATGACTGCGCAGCTCGCCGGCAACATCATGAAGGGAAATGGCCGAGGCGGTCATTTCCTCCATCGAGGCGAGCTGCTGCTCGGCAGCGGCTGATACGCTTTGCGACAGCGCCGCCGCATCCACCGCCTGCCTGGCGCTGTCCGACGTTAACACGGCAACTTGCTTGGTCCCAACCGAAATTCGCTCGCATGAGACGGTAATATCCTGAATTTGTCCCGCAACCTCGCGCATCGCTTCACGAATCATCTCAAATTGCTTTCCTGTGCTGGCAGCGGAGGCTACGCCTTTCTCTATCTCCTCGCGGCCTGCGAGAATCATGGACGAGGCTTCGTCCGTTTCCCTTCTTACCGCGCCAATCGCTCTGGCGACCTGCTTGGAGGCTTCCTCCGCCTGCGTGGCGAGCGTCCTTACCTCATCGGCGACAACCGCAAAGCCTCGTCCGTGCTCCCCCGCTCTTGCCGCTTCAATCGCTGCGTTTAACGCAAGCAGATTCGTTTGGCTTGCGATGGAGCCGATCAGATCGGCAAGCTGCCCGATTTGCTGTACGCTCGTTTGCAGCTTTTCCATAAACGCTCCGGCATGGCATACAATCCGGTCTACCGCATCGACATCGCGTCTTGTCTGCTCAAGCAAACTGCCTCCCAAGTCAACGACAAGCACGGTCTGACTGGCAGCCTCCTCCATGATTGTAGCGGAGTGCGCAATTCGTTCAATTCCTGCGGCCACCTCCTCCATCGAGCCCGCAATCGATTGGGAGCCGTGAAGCTGGCGCTCCGAGGCTTCTGCAACATGCTGAATAGACTGGGCGATATGATCGGTTGCTTTCGTCGTTTGCCCCGCTCCCGCTTGCAGCTCCTCCGCATTTAGCGCGAGACGCCGTGAAGCGTGCTCGACCTGGCGGATCATGCCTTCCAGTCCGCTTCTCATTTTGGCAAAAGCGACGGCAAGCGCCCCGATTTCATCGCGGTTGCCGATCGCGACAGGCGCCGCTCTCAGATCTCCGTCTGCTACGGCGTCCGCCAGCTGCGACAGACGTTTGATCGGAAGCGAAATGTTGCGGGATAACCATGTCCCAAGCAGAAGCGTAGCTGCGATGAGCAGCAAGCTGCCGAAGAGGATCGACAGATTCGTTGTCGTCACCTCCCGGTTGTTCGCCGCTACCCGCTCCTCCATCAAGACAGCCTGCTCCTCGGCAAGCTTCCTCGCATCGGCTTGAATCAGCTTGGCTAGTGGGAGGATACGGCTTCGGGCGAAAGACTGGGCTTTCGCCGGGTCCAGCTTCCCCATCTCCTGAACCCGCGTCCCATATTGCTCGTTCAGCTCCATCAGCTCACTCAGCTTGTCCTGATGAGCTTCGTCCTCAAGCAGCCCTTGCGCCGATAGAAGCTTTTCCTTCATCTGCTCGCGGATGGACGCCGCTTCCTTCTCCGTCGCTTTGTTGCCGCTTAGCATGTAATCCAGAAAGCTACCGTTCATCTGAACGACCTGGGTTTGAATTTCGCCCATCAGCTCGCGCAAAGCGGCATTTCGTTCAATTAACTCCGTGTAGGAGGAATTGACCCGCTCGACATTCAGCCAAACAAAGCCGAATAATGCCAAAATAAGCGCTACGACAATAAAAAAGCTGCCATACAGCTTGCGGCTAATCGTGATGTTCACTCTCTTCATCTGACTCCATGCCGTGCTTCCTTTTACGATGCGCCCCAGCTTATTACGTCCGATCATTCGCCAGTCTCCCTCTGATCCGCAGCGGATCTGAAATGTGAGCTAATCCGACAATATGTATACAATATACTAAACACAATATACCATTATGTGAGCTATTATAACACCGACCTACCAAACAGACAATCCTTTCCTGTACAAACTATGTGGTTTCGACCTTTCGTGTCATTTTTTAGCGCTGTACGAGGACAAATCAATAAAATAAAGCTATCCCAGCTGCGATTTTGCCGTGTTCTAGGTCGCTTGCTGCGCCGGATTGCCAAAGAAAAAGGACCTTGATTTCCACTTCTCAGTGAAAATCGAGGTCCTTTCGCATGCCATTTGGAACGTCCCCGTAGTAGGCGAACTCCTTGGGTATACCCCCACCCTATCGGGCTATTAAGGCTGAAGCAAAAACTGCATCGCTTTATCGTTAAAACCGGGCAAATCCTCATGTCCGAAGTCCGGATAAATCTCCATCCGCTTCTCTGCCGTAATCTTGTTATAGACGGCAAACTGCGTAGAAGGCGGACAAATGGTATCCATCAGACCGATACCGAACAATACCTGGCCTTTAATTCGTGGAGCCAAATGCTGAATATCGATATAACCCAGCCGTTCAAACAGCTCATCCTCGCGATGGTGCTGAGGATCAAACTGACGGAAGTACGTGCGCAACTCCGCGTAAGCGTCCTTGGCCAAGTCCATCTGCCATACCCGCTTGTAATCGGACAAAAACGGGAACACGGGCGCCAGCTTGCATATGCGCGGCTCCAGCGCAGCGCAGGCAATAGCCAGCGCGCCGCCCTGCGAGCCGCCAATCGCCATTACGCGCTCCGGGTCCACCTCCGGCATATTCATGGCAATGCCGGCAAGCTGCGCGGTATCGAGGAAGATATGGCGGAACAGCAATTGCTCCGGACCGTCGCTTAGACCCCTAACAATATGCCCGTTCATCGTCGTGCCCTTCACTCCCCCGGTATCCTCCGAGTAGCCGCCCTGACCGCGGCAATCGAGCGAGAACAGCGAGTAGCCAAGAGCCGCATATCCAAGCTTGTCCTGCCAATAACCGGACGAGCCCGTATAGCCGTGAAACTGCACCACTGCGGGATGCTTGTCGGGCACGTTTTTGGGGCGTATATATTTGGCATGAATGCGCGCGCCGCGCACACCCGTGAAATACAGATCGAAGCATTCTGCGAACGGCACCTGAAACTCGCTTGGCACCAGCTCGATTTGCGGATCGATCGCTCTCATTTCCTCAAGCGCGCGATCCCAATAAGCGTCGAAATCGCTTGGACGGGGGTTGATTCCCTGATAATCCTTCAACTGCTCCAGCGGCATATCTATGGCCGGCATACGTTATTCCTCCTACGAATGTACAGATTATTTCCCTGGCGCCTGCTTGCGGTATACGTTCAGCAAACGCTGCATATTCAGCTGCTTCTCCTCGATCAGAACGTGGACGTATTCGTTGCCGTTTCGCTCATTAAATGCCGATGCCAGCGATGCGATTTCGCCGTCAAGCCATTCGGGCGTCACTTGATCCGACTCCGGCAGCTTTTTTCTGCGCCTGCTCCGGCCCCACTCCTGCATAAAAAGACGAACGGACAGCAAGTAATGCAGCCGGTCCCAAGGCATTCTGCATGCCAGACCTAGCCGGATGGTGGACTCGTACAGCTTGACCGCCTTGGCCATATCGGTTACCGTATAAAACTCCATAAATACGCCATATTCCCACAAATATTGCGGGCCCTTGAGCGCACGCAGCGCTTTGCGGGCCATCGCAGAAGCCTGCTCGTAATCTCCCAGCTTGAGAAGCGGCGAAATGACCTGGCTGTATGTATTTTGCGGTACCGTGCTGCAGCTGACCTTTCCCTCCAGAATCGGCTTTACAGCCTGCATGCCTTTTTTATTATGATTTAGCTCAAAATAGTATTTGCCGAACATATTCTGCTCGCACGCCTTGCAATCCGACAAATAGTCGTGTTTGCTCTGGCGCCAAAGCTTGAAATAGTCCGCTGCGGACGCTTTGTCGCCCTGATACAGCTTGTACAGCAGCAGCTTCTGGTAATAAGGCCGCAGGCTGAAGCCGTGCTGGATACATTTCTGCTTAAAATCCTCAAAGGCGCGATCAATCCGAGCCGTAGAAATTTGCGGCATGCGCCAGATTTGGCCCAGCACCCACTTGTAATGCCACAAAATCTCATGGCTCGAATAGTCGCCCGGATTCTGCTCGAACTGACCGAGACACCAGCCGAAGGATACGAACAGCCGCTCCGGACAACCGCATTCCAGCACGGCCGAGGAATAATTCATCCTTGCCGTATACGCATCCTGCACCGTCATGTGACGATCCGCAATCAGGATCATTTCCTCGAGGACAGCCAGCTTCTGCTTGCCGTCCTCCATATTCCAGCTTTCGCTGCGCAGCTTGTAGTATCGCTCTCTCATCGGACTTCGCCCGCTTCCAGACCCAAATTCATAAACTTCAGCAGAGAGGCGTTCATCAGTCTGAGCTCCTCCGGCCCAAGCGGATGATTGCCCATCAGCAGCGCCTGCGTGTAAAACAGCTCGATGCACACCTGCTGCAGCTCCGGGTCGGCCGAAGCGACCGCCTTGCGCACGATCGGGTTGTTATAATTGTAGCAAAGCTGCGAGAGAGGCTGTTCATATAGCTCGCTGCGCACGACATGGATAATGTCGCCGAACAGCTCGCCTGCCTGTTGCTGCGCCTCCTCCGCAAGCTTGAGAAAATTCACTTCCTGGTTTGTTGTATACAGGACCGGCAGGTCGGCAGGCTCGAACCAGCGAACGAGCGCCCGGCACTGAAAACGCTCGAGCAGCCTGTCGGACAGCTCCACGAAGTCCTGAACCTCCAGACGCTCCTCGGCATCCAGCCTTGCGAAGCGGGAGGCAAAGGTCAGCACGTCCAGCACCGTCACCTGCACGTCCGCTTCCGCATCCGGCAGCTTGCAGATCAGCTCCAGATCATGCACGTAGCCGCCGTTTACAACCAGCAAGTCCTGCGCCTTCGCAACTCTGGCGATTTGCCTGAATTCATCGAGCGTCGCCGTGACGAGAATCGACTTGCTCTTCTGCAGAAGCTTGGAAACCTCCAGCGTTCCCTCTGTTGTCTCGAAGCTCAAATGGCGGATAAACAGCTCGTACAGGCGCTCATCCTCCGCTGCCATCGCCTTGATCGAGGCGTAATGCACCATAATGATGCGCTTGAACGTTGCCGGATCACGCTCCGAAAGCTCCACGAGATAACGCTTGATGCACTCGCCCAGCTCCTCCTGAACGTTAAAAAACAAGTCATTTTCCTGAAATGCTTCCCTTGAAGCGGTAGGCTTCAGACTGTCGGTATTTAACACCGCATTCACGAAAAACGCCCACGGCGGCAAAATATTGTTCAGCTTGTCGGAAAGCAGCATATTTTTCAAATAGACGCGATGCTTCTTTTCCTCCTGCAGGCTTACCGCGTAAGGCAGGATGTAGGCGATGCCCTCGACGCCTCCCAGTATCGAACGAAGCGGAATAATGCCCATCGGCTTGCGGTAGATCATGTTCTCCACATAAGCGAAGGCATCCGCCGCATCCATTGTCCATACGGGCCGGTCCTCATTAATCCGGTTATCGTCCTTGCCGTCTGCCAGATGAATCGGAATCGGCAAATACTGCCCATATTTCTCCATAAGCTCCGCCAGCCTGTAATACATGAAGTAATCCTCGTAATCCGGCTTCGCCTTGAGAAAAACGGTCGTCCCGACGGGAACCTGCCGTTTAATCGGCTTCAGCTGGTACGTCCCGTCCGGCTTGCCGCGCCATTCCAGCGCCCCGCCGCCAGCAGCGGAGCGGGTGATGACGACGATTTCGTCGCTGACGACAAAACAGGAAAGCAGGCCTACGCCGAACTGTCCGATAAAATCATCGGACGAATCCAGCTCGCCCCGCTTCGTTGAGCTGCCGATTCTGGCCAGGAACTGCTCGATTTGAGCCTCCGTCAGCCCGCAGCCGTTATCATAGACGGAGATCGTGTCCGAGGAAAATACCTCGACGACCACCTTCCCCTCCACCTCGTCGCCAAGCCGCTTCCGCGCTGTGATCGCGTCGACGCCATTTTGCAGCAGCTCTCTGACGAATACGCCGGGATCGGAATACAAGTGATTGGAGAGCAGGTCGATGATACCCTGTAAGTTGACCTGGAAATTTTTTTGACTCATGGCCTACTCGTCAGCCTCGTATCGAAGCCCCCACTGCCTCCGAATCTCGTCGAGCGTCGCCATGATTGCCTGCGTCTCCGCAAGCGGCATGATCGCCGATTCCTGCTTGCCCTGACGGAGACAATTCATCGCTTCCTCCGCCTCGAAAGCGTATCCGGCGAATTCGCGGCTGTCGACAAATTCCTCGGGCTCTTCGCCGCTCACACGCAGCGTTGCCGACTTGCCGAATAAGAAGGACGGTATGTGGATATGACCTTTGGTCCCATAAATATAAGCGTCGTTAACCATATCGAGCTGGACCGCGCTGTTCAACACGGCACTGCGCCCTCCTTCATACTCAAACAAGAGGGAGAACTGCTCGTCCACGCCGGTTTGTCCTATTCTGACGGAGCTCATGATGTTCTTCGGCTGCGAGCCGAAAATAAGCGAAGCGAACGATATCGGGTAAATGCCCGCATCCAGCAGCGCGCCTCCTCCTTTTCCGGGATCAAGCAAGCGGCTCTCCGGCTGCCAGCCCATATTGAAACCGAATTCAGCCTTAAGCATGCGAACCTCGCCGATACGGCCTTCAGCCAGCCATTCCATTACGCGGCGAATCGGCGGCAAATAGCGCGTCCACATCGCCTCCATCAAAAAAACATGATTCTCGCGCGCAGCCTCAATCATTTCCGCCGCTTCCGCTTCGTTCATCGTAAACGGCTTTTCACATAGCACCGATTTGCCTGCGCGCAGCAAAGTCAGCGCATTGTCTTTATGAGCGGGATGAAGCGTCCCGATATAAACGATATCAATATCCGCGTCCTGGGCAAGCTCCTCTACTGAGCCGTAGGCGCGTGGAATGTCGTATTGCTCGGCGAACTTTTTAGCCTTCTCCAAGTTTCTTCCGCCAACCGCTACCAGCTCGGCTCCCTCCGCAAACGGCAAATCCTTCACAAATTTGGACGAAATCCAGCCGGGGCCGCAAATGCCCCATTTAATTGTCTGTACTGACATACGATCAATCCAGCTCCTTTATCGGTAAAAGTGGATGAATGACATGTACTGCTCCCCATACTTTACCACATAGAGCCGCTGCCGCACCATTGCAAAGCGCGAGAAATTACCTTCTGATATCCGGGCTCTCGAAGCGCTTCCAAAAAGTGACCCGGAGTGAGCGCGCACACCCGTCCCTTGCCATGCTCTCTTACCCAGCCGGCAGGCTGAACGCCATGCTCGGAATGAGACGTCATAAACACCCGATTGAGATCGTCCGGCGTTTCGACGAAATAATGCTCATCATGCACCGTAAAGCCTTCGGCGGTGCCAAAGACCGGCCCTGCATCCGTCCCTATAGTCATCGTAACGGGGCATGCGTGCGGATGATGGGCGAACACGCCGCCGATCAGCTTCAGCATCGCCGGCTCTTCCCGCCATCCGACAATGCCTGAATGAAGAACAAGCAGCCCCTTGCCCTGCTCGACAAAGTCCAGCAGCAGACGCTCGAGCTCAGCGGTGATCCAAGGCAGCGAGCCGTCCTGGTAAGCCTCGTTGGCCTTGGCAATGACAAGCGCGTCCTGGCGTTCCAGCCATTCCCGCGTGCACAAGGAGGCATCCTCGATTGCATCAAATACGATTCCTTCCGCAGCCAGAGGCCCCAGCCCCTCCATAATGGTCGTTCCCGGGTGCCAATAATCGTGACAAATAACGCCGACTTGCATCGTATATTCTCCTTTCGTTGCCAGGGCGTGTCTGAAAACCCGTACAGTGGCACCTTTCACCGCCTTTTCGCCCCCTGCTTCGTTCCGTTTGCTTGATGTACCCCTTGTACGCCACCACAAACGAGCCTTGCATAGAACGATAATTCGGCACAATGTGCTGTCCTCAGCGTTCTCAGACAACCTAGTCGAGTGCGAGTTTGCTCAAATATTCGTAGCTGATTGCCAAGCTTTCGAACGGATCGCGACGGCACTCGTCCTGCTCTACTACATACCATTCTACACCCGTATCGCGGCAGGCCGCCACAATAGCTTCAAAATTCAAATTTCCTTGCCCCACCTCGGCAAAATGCTGCGTACGGCCAACAATCTCCAAATCCTTCAAATGAATGACGCCCATGCGTCCTTGGACCGCACGGATGCGATCCACCGGATTGGCTCCTCCGACTTGTACCCAGTACACATCCAGCTCAAACCCGAAATGCTCGGGATGGCCTTCCGCAGCCAGAATGTCCATACCCGTTTTCCCGTCGAACTTCTGAAATTCGAACTCATGATTATGATAAACAAATTGCAGTCCGTGCTCGTTCAAGCGCCGTCCGATGTCGGACGCCTCGCGCGCAAATTCGGCATATCGCTCCGCACTCGTCCTGTATGCTTCCGGCAGGCCGCCAATACCGACATATTTGCAATTCCACAGCTTATGCTTGCGGACATTTTCCTCGAAATCGTTGACAAGCGAATCAAAGCTGACATGAGTCGCGCATATGCTCAGCCCCGCCTCATCAGCCAGCCGCTTAACCGTTTCGGGCGCGATCGGCCCGATGCCGGACACCTGCACCGCTTCATAGCCAATGTCTCTGACCCGCTTGAAAGTCTGCTCCAAATCGCTTTCATTTTTGCAAAAATCTCTCAACGTATAGAGCTGTACCGCAATGCTGGATCGTTTCATAGAAATCGCCGCCTTCTCGTTTTTTATTTTGCTTGCCTGCCTTATGTCCCATTGTAGCATCACGAATGTAAGCGCTGCTTTACCCTGATTTGTGAATAGAAAGCTATATTTTGATTGTCATTGGACCAGAGGTGAAAAGCAGTATGACGTAAACAGACAGCCATTAACTAACGCAAAATTGAAATAAGGTTCCCCCATTGGAAACTGCGGGGAACCTATGAAACGGTCAAACGATTTTAGAGCGATTTGTTGGCATCAGCCTTACAATGATCGCAATGGCCGCAAGCGCCGCAATCAGCCATCCCGCATACGGGGTTGCAGCGTTAACTGCGGAGGCAACCGGATTGGTCTCCTGATTTAACCGCTCGAGAATCCAACCGATTGACGCTACAATCGCGATTCCGGCCCCAATCAATCGAATGTATCGATAGACACGGGTTACGCTCATGAGCAACAGCCAAGGCATCGTCATTGCTATCACCGCAAGCTGCATAAGCTCTATGCCTATATTAAAGCCAAGCAGACTGGAAGCCAGCCTCCATGGGCTGATTCCGATCTCTTCTATTAAGGTCGCAAAGGCCATTCCATGAATAAGTCCGAAACCAACGGCGATAAGTGACTCTCGACCGGGAAAGATTGGCCTTATTGCATGAACGGCGGATACCAGTATGGAAACCGCTATTAGTGTTTCAACCCAGCGGCTCGAGCCCGGAATCCATTCGAGAGCGCCGGCAATTAGCGTAAGCGAGTGACCAATGGTAAATGCTGTCGCAACCTTGAATAGTTGAGTAACGCTGTGACGAATTCCGCCGAACTCGGTCCAACGCTTGCGCTTGGCCAGAAGCGGCGCCGGAAGAAGGAGCACTAGCAAAAACATGAGATGGTCGGTTCCTTCCGCTATATGAGAGATACCGAGCCGAGTGAGATTGGCGAACCCATGCCACCAGCTCCCCCCGCTCTGATTTATTTCGATTGAGGTCACATCTGCCCGAAGCGTGCCGAGCAACAGGGGGGCGCTCGCCGTAACGCCGTTGTTCCAGTCGCTGCTGACGGATACAAAAGCCTTGTGCGTGATCAATTGGTTAATAATGACGTCATAGTTTAAGGTAAACCGATTCAGCGGCGCGCTATCCGGAGGCACCAGCAGCAATTGAACGATCAGATCATAAGGCTCTACGTTTAACTGAAGTGACATTCCGATGACAGAAACGCTCCAGTCCTCGCCTTCGGGGCTAACCGGTCTTACGTGCTGTATAAAATAAGCTTCCAGCTCTTCTCTGTAGCTATCTATCACCTCGGACGGTGAATCGGTCAGCCTTTTGCCGAAAGCGACCTCGAGTCGATCTATTGGAAGTATAAGCTCTGCTGTCACTCGTTTTTCTTCAAAATTCAACGATACCGCTGAGCTAGGCATTTCGTGCGCAGATATGGTCTGAGCCAGATTCAAGCATAGACAAATCGTAACGGCAAATACGACAAGAAGCTTACGCGCGGCTGCCTTCATCGGCTGCTGAAGCTGCCACCATAATCGGCTTCTTTATCGCGCCAGATGGTGTGGTAATGGATCTGATCTCGGTAAGCGACTCCTGTCTGGCAAATAAATTCAATCCAGACGCGCGGACCGTCGATTCGTACGTAAGAAGCATGCTCGTCAAGACTCGTTGATCCGGACCAGGAGATTTTCGTCTGGCTAAGGGCTTCATCGGACAAGTACGCGCTAGTCAGCTCAGCAGACACTTCTTCATTTGTGTCCTCTACCCAAGCTATTATGGCTTCTTTGACCAGTTTTTGCTGCTCGTCTGTTAGCTCAGAGACTGCAATCCCTTCACTCGCAGGAAATGCCCCATCTTCTCCTGGCCCGACAAGCACGTCGTCGAACGATTTGGACAGTTGCGCTTGTTGAAGCTGCGAGTCGGTCAAGGAGCTAAGCATGTTGTACATCGCATCTCGGCGGCCTTGCAGTGGCGCGTAATTGACACCGCCTTCCGTCGTATAGGCGAGCGGCTCGGTTCCGGTGAACGTAGGCGTCGCACTCGCCATTTGGGTGTTATAGGCGAGATTGCTTGCATAATGGTGCCCGCCGATCTGTAGAATCCAGGCAGAAGCTTCGGACGGCTCTCCCAGAAAGGCGGTGAAGTAATAGTTGGAACTCCACATGCCGCTGTTCATCGAATTGAGGTGATCGTCCGCCAGGACAACCTCTTTAAACGTCTCGTATCCGGTTTCCCCGAGAGCCGCGCGCGCCAGCGCGAAAAATGCCTGAAGACTCTCCTCGCTCAGACTGCCCAGCATCACCCCGTTCCGCTCTGCAGCGCTAATCGGAAGGTTCGACCATATTTGGGCGTTCTCCTCGTTCAAATTGTACTGTATCTCCTCAGCCTGCTCCTCCGTCAGTGTATCCTTGAATGCTTTCGCCAGACAAGCAACCTGAACTGACGAGCCATCCGCACTGCATGCAGACATGTCTGGCGTCTCGACCGCCTCGATGACCGCCGCAACGTCGGTTACGCTTTCGGGAATGTCTCCGCTGGATGGGCCGCCGCCAGGCGCTCCGTCAGGTGCTCCTCCTTCCGGCGGAGCACCGCCCGTATCATCTGTCTGTGTTACCACCGAGTCTTCCGTCTCCGCAGTGTCATTGTTTTTGTTGTTGCTGCATGCCACCAGCACTAGACTGAATAAGAGTGTAAGACAGATTATTGCAAGCCAAGGTTTCTTCATGGTACCCTCCAAAAGTAAAGTAATTGAATAACAATACATATCGTAGGTGATCTACCTTTAATGAAACTTAAATACAAGGGATCGCTCATCATGGTTGCTTTCACTACTTGACTTTTATTGAACATCGGTCAATAATTACATCGATGTCACACGAAAAGGAGTCTCTTATGTCGCCCCGACCTACCGCAGAGAACGAGCTGACCAGAGAACAGATTCTGGAGGCGGCCCGGGAACGCTTTGCCGAGCTTGGCTATCGCGCCGTATCGATGAGAGGGCTGGCTCAAGCTTTGAAATGCAGTCACGGAGCCATCTACTATCACTTTAAGGATAAAGCCGATCTGTATTACAAAGTCATTTTGCACGATTTCGACCGGCTGCAGGAGCTGCTTGACCGTACGGTGGAAGGACGCGAGCCGAATCTAAAGCTGCTGCATACCGTCATTATGGAATATATTCGCTTCGGCATCGAACGTCCGCAAAGCTATGAAATGATGTTTATGATCAACGACAAAGCGATCGAGCAGCGTTACGAGCCGAATCAGTTCAAATGCTACAACCGTTTCTCGGAAGTGGTGCAGAGCTGCTTGCATGAGGAAAACGAGCATGGGGCCCGCAAAGCTTGGATGCTGTTTCTCGCCATGCACGGCTTTGTGGCCAAATATATTCACAGCGCATGCAGCTTCGAGGAAATTAGCGAAGTTTCCTCCGCCTACGCGGATTTTATTCTGGCGGGAACATAAGCTGCTGCTCCGGGAATTCTCTACGCGCCTGCTTGCGGAAATCGCTTGGCGGCATGCCGGAAATTTTTTTGAATTGCCTGGAGAAGTAGAACATGTCATGGAAGCCCACCCGATCGGCGATTTCGCTCACGCTGAACGAGGTTTGGGCAAGAAGCTCCTTCGCTTTCTCGATCTTGTGCCTCATGATGTACTGAATCGGCGGCACTCCCACCTGCTCCTTGAACATGCGGATAAAATAGTTCGGATGCAGGCATACCCGCTCGGCAAGCTCGTGAATGGTTATTTCCCGGCCGATGTTCGCATGGATATAAACCAGAATATCGTCCAGCCGCTCGACCGCCGCCGGATTGGTGAAGCTTACGACGTTTTCCCCCAGCAGCCTGATATAATGGGAGAACAGCTCCATCAGCTTTGCCTTCGCAAGCAGCTTGGCATACATTTCATCCGAATTGGCGTAGCGGACCATTTCGGCAAATATCGCATCCAGCCGCTTATCCGGACCTGCGTTTAACAGGAAAGGCATGTTCAACAGCTTGAACAAGTTGATATCTCCGACTTTTGCGCTGAAATGGCACCAATATTTCGTATAGGGCTGACCGGCCGTCGCGGAATAGGACTGCTTGACTCCTTCAGGCATAAGCACCAGTTGACCGGGCTGCGGGTAGTATTGCTCGTCGCCGATCTTCACCCAGCCCGTCCCTTCAACGATATAATACAGCTTGCTGTAGTCCGGGGTGTAGTCGATATCCCGCCATCCGGGCGAGACCGCATCGTATTGCGCGGTAAAAAGCTCCACCTTCATATTCGATAAATGGTAGCCCAGCAAAGATTGAGTATTCATGCTTACCGCCAGCTTCCATAGTTAGTTTAATGCAAATAAAAGTTAATGCCCCACATTCTTAATCCCGTTGCCGATTGTTAGACTTAGGCTGTAGCTTAACATTACCGGGAAGGACGGGAACTCACGAATGAACAGACAGGACTATTTAAAGGCTATCGATTCCGTTATTGCCCAAGGCCCTTTTCAGGATAATTGGCATTCATTAAGCCGGTTTCAAGTGCCGGATTGGTACAAAGAGGCCAAATTCGGCATTTTTATTCACTGGGGCGTGTATTCGGTTCCGGCGTTTTCCAGCGAGTGGTATTCACGCAACATGTACATCCAAGACAGCAAAGAGTTTAAGCACCATGTGGAAACCTACGGCAACCATGCCGACTTCGGCTACAAGGATTTTATTCCGATGTTTAAGGCTGAGCGCTTCAACGCTGACGAATGGGCGGATTTGTTCAAGCGCTCCGGGGCGAGGTACGTAATGCCGGTTGCGGAGCATCATGACGGCTTCCAAATGTACAAAAGCGGGGTATCCCGCTTCAACGCTTACGAAATGGGGCCCGAACGCGATTTGCTGGGCGAGCTGAAGGCGGCTTTCGAACAGCGGGAGCTAACGTTCACTGTCTCCTCCCATCGGGCGGAGCATTGGTTTTTTATGTCGCACGGCAAAAAATTTGCTTCGGACGTTCATGAGCCGCTTGCATGCGGGGATTTCTACTGGCCGGCTATGCCGGAGCCCGCGGATCATTTCGATCTCCACGACGCTGCGCCAAACGAGGAATATTTGGATGACTGGCTCATTCGGTGCTGCGAGCTGATCGACAACTATGAGCCGAAGATCCTGTACTTCGACTGGTGGATTCAGCATGAGGCCTTTAAACCTTATTTGAAAAAGCTGGCCGCATACTACTACAATAAAACGGCCCAATTGGGTTATCAGGGCATTATCAATTACAAGCATGACGCATTCGCGCTTGGCTCCGCCGTGCCTGACGTAGAGCGCGGGCAATTCGCCGAGCTCAAGCCGTACTACTGGCAAACCGATACGGCCGTAGCGCGCAATTCCTGGAGCTATACGCCTGACAATCATTATAAAACTCCGCGCGAGCTCATTCAAGGCTTGGTGGATATCGTGAGCAAGAACGGAAACCTGTTGTTAAACATCGGTCCAAAAGCAGACGGCACGATTCCGGATGAAGACCGCGACATTCTGCTGGCGATTGGCCAGTGGCTCGAGGTCAACGGTGAAGCCATCTATGGCACGACGTACTGGCGCACGTACGGGGAAGGACCGACGAAGGTAGCAGAGGGACAGTTTACAGACGGCAAGTCTACGGCTTTTACGCCGCAGGACATCCGCTTTACGCTTAAAGGCGACGCTCTCTACGCCACCGTGCTCGTCTACCCCGAGGATGGAGTGGTAACCATTCAATCGCTGAAGGAGAAATCCCATCACTTCCAGGGCTTGATCAAGGATATTGCCGTGCTCGGCTTTGAAGAGCGCCCCGTCTGGGAAAGAACCGAGGAAGCGCTTATCGTCAAAACGTCATTCGTACAAAGCGAATTACCGGTTGTACTCAAGTTCAGCATCGATTAGATCGTCTATGTATTGAGTCCGCATAGCGGCCGCTTGCACATAGTGGACGCAAGCGTGCCGCTAAGCCGTCTCCGCTTGCGGCGGTTCAAACCGGGCTGGCAGCACCGCGAGCGGATTCGCGCGGCCAGCTGTTAGGCAAGCGGGCCTTCGGTCCGCTGAGCCTTATGCGCTTAATTAACCATAGGTTAATTAAGCGCATAAAACGAAATGGAGGCTGGTTGTTCATGACGAAAAATAAAATAAGCAGTGGGGCAATTGGTATTTTGGCGGTGGGCGTGGCCCTTTACGGTCTCGTTATGTACGGCATGCTGGATGGGCGCGAATCGAGCTTTGTACAGCAAAAAGCGGAGATGCTGCAGAGTGGGAGCTGGTATGTATGGCTCGTCGTGCATGCGCTCTCGGGATCGATTGCACTGCTGGTCGGATGGCTGCAGTTTTCCGCCAAGCTGCGCGCCAATCGCCCGCAGCTCCATCGGAGCGTCGGCATTCTCTACGCAGCAGCAATCGGAGTTGCGGGATTCAGCGGAGTATTTCTGTCCTTATTCGCATCGGGAGGCTTGCCCGGCCAGCTTGGCTTCGGCTTCCTCTCTCTTGCATGGCTCGTTACAACGGGTGCGGGCATATACGCCATTGCAGCGCCCGGACGCGACGCCAAAGCTCACGGCAGATGGATGCTGCGCAGCTACGCCCTGACGCTTGCGGCCGTAACGCTCCGGGTCTATTTGCCGCTATCGATGCTGTTATTCGGATTGGAGAGCTACGAAACGTATTACGGAGCAATCGCTTGGCTGTGCTGGGTTCCGAACCTGCTGGCCGCCGAATGGCTCATTCGCCGCCGCTCTGCTGTAAGCGGACCGGCCTTGCGCAGTTAGACGATGCAGCGAAAGAATGGCCGTGCGATTATTCGTACAAAGCGGCGATGGCGAGAGCCTCCTGCCTGACTCGGAGCGCAAGCTCGCGCGGCTCCACGATCAGCACCTCGGCGCGAAAGCTGAGCAGCACGCCGATCATCCATGCGGTGTCAGGCAGCGAGGAGCGCACCAGAATAGCGCCGTCCGGCAACCTCTCCCGCTCTCCCTCCTCAAAATGATCCATCGCATAGCGCTTGGCGTTGCCTTGAAAGCGGAGCACGACCGGAATGCGATTGTCCGCTCCGTATGCGGCGAGCCTATTGTTCATGGCAGGCGCTTGCCGGCCTTGAAAAATCTCCTCCAGCACCTGAAGCTTGTAAATTCGGGATAACCGAAACGTCCGATAATCCGCGCGATGTCGGCAATATCCGTGCAAATACCAGGCATAGCCCTTAAGCGCCAGTCCGACCGGCTCGACGAACCGCTCGCTCTCCTCGCCTTGCGCGCTCACATAAGCAAATGAAACCACCTGCTGCGCCTTGACCGCTTCCTGCAGCGACTGGTACTTGCTCCGATCCGCATCGCTTCGTTTCCAGGGCGCAAAGTCCAGGTGGAGCCTGGCTTGGTCGCCAGGCTGTCCCGCTTCGGCCTGGGCCACCATCGCCCCTACTTTGTCGAGCAGGCGCTCAATGTCGTTTTCCTGATAGGCATGGATGGACTGCAGACCGCGCAGCGCCGTGAACATAGCCGTCAATTCGTTTAAGCTCAGCATCTGCTTCTCCAGCCTGAAGCTGTCCATAATTTCGTAGCCCCCTTCCCCGCCGGTGTACGATACAATCGGCAGCCCCGCCATGCTGAGCGATTCCAGATCGCGATAGATGGTGCGGAGGGAAACCTCAAGCCGATCCGCCAGCTCATGCGCCTGCACACGTCTGCGGTTCAACAGAATCATGGTGATCGCCATTAGCCGTTCAAGCTTCATTGCACATGCCTCCCCTCCGTTGTGGTTAATAGTTGGCCGCTTCTTCCCGCGCGAAGTCGAATGTCGCCGCTCCGTCTATGCCCCGCTTGCGCCGTCATCCATCCGTCTGCATGCCGCAGCCTTGCCGCTTCGTGTTTAGCTTGGCTCAGCCCGGGTAAATAATAGAGCAAGATGATAGCCAGCCCGCTTGTTACGCAAGCTTCTGGCGGGATAGCTGTCAATTCCATCCGGGAGGGATTCATTATGGCTAAACTTACGGTAGGTTTGGAGAACGATACGGCAATCGAGCTTCATTACGAAGACTACGGCCAAGGCCAGCCGGTCGTGCTTATTCACGGCTGGCCGCTGAGCGGCCGTTCATGGGAATATCAGACGCCTGCGCTCGTTGCCGCCGGCTATCGGGTAATCGTTTACGACAGACGCGGATTCGGACAATCGTCGCAGCCCTGGAACGGCTACGATTACGACACGTTCGCCGCCGATCTGCACAAGCTGATGGAGCATCTGGACCTGCGCGAGGCGACGCTTGTCGGCTTTTCGATGGGCGGTGGAGAAGTTGCCCGCTACATCGGCGCTTACGGAACCGAACGGGTCGCAAAAGCCGTACTCGCCGCAGCTGTCCCGCCATACCTGTACACATCCGAGGACAATCCCGATGGCGGTCTCGACGAGAAGACCATAAAGGAATTTGAAGCTGGCGTTAAGCAGGACCGACCGGCCTTTTTGGAGCAGTTTACCAAAAACTTTTTTTCTGCCGGCGAAGGGAACGTTCTCGTTAGCGAAGCAGCCCGCGCCTACAACATCAGCATCGCTTCATTCGCTTCGCCGAAAGGCACGCTTGACTGCATCCAGGCGTTCGGGAAAACCGATTTCCGCGACGATCTGTCGAAAATCACAGTTCCGACGTTAATCATCCACGGCGATTCCGACAGCATCGTGCCATTCGAGGTGAGCGGCAAACGCGCTCATGAGGCGATAGCGGACAGTCGGCTCGCCCTCATCAAGGGAGGCCCTCACGGCATTAACGCCACTCACTGCGAAGCGTTTAACAAATCGCTCATCGGCTTTCTCGGCAGCTAGGACAGCAGCCTCCGACGTCCAGCTTAGTTCGGAAGCAACGCTGTTCCGGACGGGTCTTGGGCGTCCTTTTGCTCGTGACCGCCTCCGGCTTCTGATTCTGGCTCATGAACGATTTCCAGCCTTTCTTTCCCCATCGCCAGAGCAGCGGCCAGCGCCAGCACGGCAGGAATCAAGCTCCAGGCAAAGGTGATGCCGATAGACAAAGACAGGCCCTCCGTAATGCGCTCCAGCAGAGCCGGGTCCATCGTTTGCCTGAAAGCCGGGTTTAGCAGCATATCCGCTTTTATATCCGTCGAGCCTCCTCCAGCCATCGCGTCCGCAAGCTTGGAAACAAGCGAGTGGCTTTGAATCATGCCAAAAATCGTAATGCCAAGCACCATGCCGAGCGAACGGTTGAAGTTAAGCGTCGAGCTTGCCGCGCCGCGCTGCGCTCTCGGAAACGTCTGCAGCGCGGAGCTGCTCAGCACCGAGAACGACGCGCCGATGCCCAGACCCACAAGCACCATATAAATCGTAATGACGCTGCGCGGCGATGTCTCGATATACAAAGCGAGCAGAGCGAGGCCCGCAATCATGAGAACAAGCGTTGAAGCCATAATCGTGCGGTAAGGCAGCTTGGTCATCAGGAAGCCCCCAAGCGTAGCCGTCGCGACCGAGCCAAGCATCATCGGCAGCAGCACGTAGCCCGAATTTGATGCCGATCCGCCCAGCACGCCCTGTATAAAAATCGGAATAAAAATCGAGGCGGTCATAAATGCGGCTCCCCCGAGCATAGCGATCAGATTGCTGGTCGTGTACAATCGACTGCGGAACAGATTAAACGATATAATCGGCTCTTCCGCTTTCCGTTCCACAAACACGAGCAAGCCCGACAGGACGACGAAGCCGATCGCAAGTCCTGCCATTTGCGGCGAATTCCACGCAATTTCCTTGCCCCCGAGCTCCAGTCCGAACATCAGGCAGACGATGGCTCCAATCAGGAGCGCAGCCCCGAGCCAGTCGATTTTTTGCCGGGAATGCTCAGCCGACTCCTTATAGCATAACGCCACCAGCACAAAAGAAAGCAAGCCAAGCGGCAGATTGATATAAAAGATCCATTCCCAGCGCAAATAATCGGTTATATAGCCCCCGAGCAGCGGCGCCGCCACGCTGGACAATCCGAACACAGCGCCGAAGGCCCCGGTCATTTTGCCCCGATCCTTGGGAGAAACCACGTCGAACATAATCGTAAAGGCGATTGAAACCATCGCGCCCGCTCCAATGCCCTGCACCGCCCGATAAAGGCTAAGCTGGACGATTGAATCCGCCATCCCGCATAATGCTGATCCTATCATAAAAACGATGATGCCGAACACAAAAAATCGTTTTCGGCCGTACATATCCGACAGCTTGCCGAAAATCGGCATGCCGGCCATCTCAGCGACCATGTACGCCGAGGTGACCCATACAAACTTGTCGAGTCCGCCCATTTCCCCGACAATCGTTCCCATGGCCGTCGCCACAATCGTATTGTCCATAGAGGCCATCAGCAGGGATAGCAGCAGACCTGCCACAATCCAGCCTATTTGGTTTCGTTTGTTACTCATGTTATCCCGTCCTTTATTGTTCGATGAAAGCTTGGCGACGATCGTCGCCGCTTATAGGGACATTGTAAAACACCCTTATTGACAACTGTCTGTCAACAAGGGTGTTTGGTTTGCGTGAAATATGGCTGCGGTCCGTCACTGGATAAATGAGCTCAGCTGGCAGCTTTACTGGCGCGCGGGCAAAAGCACATCTACGGCATGGCTGTGGCCGTCGTCTAGTAACGGAATGCCGGGAACCGCGGCATCCTGCTCATGGGAACCCCCCTCCAGCATCTCGCCGTCCAAACGGACGATGACGGAAGAAGAATCCGCCGGCGAGTGACGGCTCACGGCGATTGCATAGACGGACTCGCCAAACCGGTATTGCGCAGAATAGCCCGGCCAGCTGTTCGGTATGCACGGGTTGATGTACAGGCTGCTTCCCTGGCGGCGGATGCCCAGAATCCATTCGAGCCCCACTTGATACATCCAGCTGGATGCGCCGGTATACCATGTCCAGCCCGCATGCCCCGGATGAGGCTCGGCTGTGTATACATCCGCGGCCATTGCGTACGGCTCGCCGACATACCGCTTGACCTCCTGCTCGGTGCGGGTATGGTTAATCGGATTAAGCATATGGAACAGCTCATACGCCTTGTCTCCTTGGCCGAGCTGGCTCCATGCCATAATGCTCCAGAGCACGCCGTGCGTATATTGCGCTCCGTTCTCGCGAATGCCCGGCGGATAACCCTGTATATAGCCGGGGCTCGGCTCGGTTTCGTCGAACGGCGGCGTCAGCAGCCTAACGACGGACAACTCCCGGTCGACGAGCTCGCGGTCGAACGACTGCATCGCTTGCAGCGCCCGATCCTTGGGCGCGGCTCCGGAAATGACGGACCAGGATTGGGCGATGGCGTCAATCCGGCACTCTCCGTTGTGTATGGAGCCGAGCCAGGTCCCGCTGTCCGTGAATGCGCGACGATACCACTGGCCGTCCCAGCCATGCTCATTCGTCGCAGCGGCAAGCCGCTCCCTCGTCCTGCGGAAATGCTCCGCACGCTCTTCATCTCCCTGCTGTACGCACAGCTTCTCAAAACGCCGCAGCACCTCGCAGAGGAACCAGCCGAGCCAGACGCTTTCGCCGCGGCCCTCGTCGCCGACGAGATTCATGCCGTCGTTCCAGTCGCCAACGCCAATGAGCGGCAAGCCATGCTCGCCGATCCGCGAAAGCGCGCGGTCAATGGCGCGCAGACAATGCTCGTATACCGATGCCTTGGTCTGCGAGCGGACCGTTTCCTCGTAACGCTCATGCTCGCCTTCCTTCAGCGGCGCGCTCGTAATGTAGCTAACCTGCTCCTCGAGCACCGTCAAGTCGGCGGTTTGCTCTATATATCTTGAGACGGTGTAAGGCAGCCAGAGGAGATCGTCCGAGAACAGCGTACGGATGCCGCGTTCCGTCTCGACATGCCACCAATGCTGCACATCGCCTTCCTCGTACTGATGCGCGGCGTGAATAAGAATTTGCGCGCGCGTCGCCTCGGGCATCGTATGCAGCAGCGCCAGCGAATCCTGCAGCTGATCCCGATAGCCGTACGCGCCGCCGGCTTGATAGAAGGCGGTACGCGCCCACATCCGGCAGGCGAGCGACTGGTACAGCAGCCAGCCGCCGAGCATGACGTTCATCTCCGCGGACGGCGTCGTAACAACCGTTTGGAGCAGCGTGCGCTTCCAGAAGGCGCGCACCTCCTCCAGCGCTTCATCGCAGGCGTCGGACGTTCGATACCGCTGCGATAGAGCGATCGCCTCTTGCTCGGACGCCGCGCAGCCTAGAAGAATAATAACGGTGCGCTCCTCTCCCGGAGCAAGCGCAAGCTTTCGCTGTATGGCCCCGCAGGAAGCAAAGCAAGCTCCCGTCCGGCCTGACAGCTTCTCGCGCTTCAGCGCAGCAGGCTCCTCGGCCGATCCACCTCTGCCGATAAACTCCTCCTGATCGCCGGTCCAGCTGAGCCCCCGTTCATCATCTTCCTGGGCCGCGTACATGCCGAGAAACGCGGTCGCCTCCCGAAACGTTTCCTGATACCGGTTGCTTGCGGTCATCAGCTCCGCCTCATCGTTCCAATCCGTCACGATGTATGATGCATTCGCATGACGCATGACGCCGATTACCCACTCTGCGTAATAGGTTACGGAAACGTTTCGGCTTTCCTCCGAACGGTTGGCGAGTTGGATGCGCACAATTTTAACAGGCTCCTCCAACGGTACGAACATGGTCAGCTGATGGCTGATGCCGCTGCGCTCATGCTCGAATCTGGAATAGCCGAAGCCGTGAGCCACCTCGTACACGATCTCCTCCTGCTCCCCAGACGGCGCAAGCCCCCAGCTGATGCCGGTTTCCTCGTCGCGGACAAATCCGATCTCCCCCGGCGGATCGAGCACCGGATCATTCGACCACGGCGTCAGCTTGCATTCCCGGCTGTTGCGCCACCACGTATAACCTCGCCCAAGCTCTGACACGATTGCGCCAAACCGTTTATTCGCCATTACATTAATCCAAGGGGCAGGCAAATGGCGATTGCCGCGAAGCAAAAGCCTGTACTCCGATCCATCCTCTGTAAAGCCGCCCCAGCCGTTGTAGAACAGCAGCTGATGCATGTGCGGTGACGCTGCGGCGGCGTGCATTGTTTCCTTGCGGCCCGCTTCGTTCGGCTTTAAAGGCAGCTCCTTGGGCAGCGTCAGCGCCCGCTCGCTTTTCGGCAGACGAAGCTGGGCTGCCAGGCTCGCGCCGCCCGCCTTAAGCCGGACTCTCGCTGCCGCCTGCAGCAGGTTCAGCGACTCCCCGGCAAGCTGGTTGCCAGCGATGACGTGAACGCCCGCGGAGCCTGCCCCGAAACGGTCGACCCCATGCTCCACCGCCCGCTGCAGCGACTCCTGCAAATGCTGCTGGTAGCCGCCTGCAGACTCATTAAGAATGACCAGGTCAAAAGCCAGTCCCAGCCTTCTAATATATTCATGACCTGTCAGCAAGCCGAGAATGAACGGCAAATGACTGCGGTCGCCAATTTGCACAAGCACGATCGGCCGATCGCCCGATATCCCGAACGCCCATAACGACGACTGGCCCGCTCCGTTCGCCGCAATGCTGCGGGCGCGCTCCTCGCGCAGCGGCGGCGTGTAGAGCACCTGGCCCGCAAGCTGCTGGTACGCATTCGCTTCGCGCTGTCCGAGCTGCAGATGGCGCAGCTCGATCCGGCTCCGGTTCCAAGCAAGCTGGAACGTACGCTCCACCGTATGCGCAGCCGCGAAATAAGCGGTCGTCTCCACCGCTTCTTCCCTTGCCGCTCCGACAGACGTGATAGCGAACAGCTGAACCGTGTCGCCGGGAGCCAGCTTGACGCGTCTTCGCATCACAAAAGCCGGATCGGCTACCGAGCCTGTTTGCCCGTGCAGCCGGGTCGACAGGCCGTGCGGCGCCGCAAGCGTGCTGCCGCGCCCGATAAAGGCTGCGCGGTCTGTCTCGAATTCCGGCGGTCCAAGCGTCTGACCCTCCACATAGAGCTGATGCGCGGCCCAAAGCGTGCGATCCTTCGCTTCGCGGGGACGCCTGCCCGCAACCAGACAGCCCGTATCCTGATCATATTGCGTGCGGATGAACAGCTTGCTGAACGCCGGGTGGGCGTCATCCGCAATCGAGCTGGCAAGCGCAAGCTCCACGAAGGTTGTAACCTCGATTACCCGCTCCTCCGCTCCCCTGTTCGTCAGCCTGATTCTTCTTACCTCGGCATTGCGCTCCGGCGATACGCATACCTCCATCGCAGTCGCTATGCCCGCTTCAACCCGGCTGAATACCGCATGATCCAGATGAAATTCGACGTTCTGCTCCTCCGGCTCCGTCCGGCACGGCTGATAGGAAGGCGCCCACACCTGACCGGAGCCGATATCGCGCAGGTAGACATAACTGCCCCAGCCATCCTTGACCGGGTCCTCGCGCCAGCGCGACACGGATAAGCCCTCGAAGCGCGTAAAGCCGCTGCCGCTGTTCGTAAGCACGCTGGTCAGCCTGCCGTTGGACAACACGCACACCTCCGGAAGCCGGGTATGCGGATCCGTCCAGCTTCGCGGCTCGCCGAACTCCTGCGTCGTCCGCTCGCTTTGCTGATGATTCCGCCGCAGCGCCGGGTGTCTAAGCCATTTCGGATTGGCCGGATTTCGCTCCTGAAGCAGCAGCTCGGCAGCCTGCATTTGCTTATTGTCATGGAAGCGATCGACCATGGTGCGCGGCAGCAGCAGGTTGGAAAGCGTAAGCATGCTCATTCCTTGATGATGGGCCATGAAGCTGCGGATAACGGCATGCCGCCGGCCGGCCGGCATTCTTTTGCGCGTGAAATCAATCGCTTCGTAGTAGCCGTATTCGCCTCGTCCGCCAAGCCGCTCCATCTCCCGCAAAGCTTCCAGACTTCTGCGCCCGGCAAAAGGAAGCGCCATAATGGTCGCATACGGCGCAAGCACAAGATCGTCCTCCAGTCCGCGCTGAAAGCCTAGTCCAGGCACGCCAAACGCCCGGTACTGGTAATTCAAGCGGTAATCGAAGGCGTAATAACCGGATTCGGATATGCCGAAAGGGACTCCGCGCTGCTTCGCATAGGCAATCTGGCGGTCGACAACGGCCCGGTAGGTGCTGTCCCACAGCGTATGGCGATAGTTCCGCATAAATAGCCACGGCATTAAATATTCAAACATCGTTCCCGACCAGGACAGCAGCGCCGTGCGTTTGTCCGGCTTAACCAGCGTGCGGCCCAGCGCATTCCAATGGGAAACGGAAATTTGCCCCAGCGCAATGGCGACATAGCTGGCCTGCCTAGCCTCGGACGCCATTAAATCGTAGAGCACCGTCTCCCGCTGCTGCTGAGTCACCTGGTAGCCGAGAGCAAACAGCTTGGCCGTATGGTCATACAGAGGACGAAAGTCCGTAGCTGAGACCAGCGCATCGATTCGCTCCAGCAAGCTGCGCCCTCGCGAGCTCCAGCCTCTGTGCTCGTCAGGCCGGCCTGCCGCCTTCCCTTTGCCTTCAGGTCGCGCGACTCCGCCATTCACCCGCTCGGCGGAATGACCGGCTTCCCTTAATCCGCCGGCGAGTTCTGCCGCAAACGCCGCCTCATAGCGGGATTTTTTGCGTTGGCCGCGGTCCATCGGCTCGGCGTAGCCCGATTGCTGATCGGGCGCCTGAAGCCATTCGGCCAGCCCCTCGCGCGCGGCGATAAGGCAGGCGGCCAAATTGCCCGAATCGACGGTGGAGACGTAGACCGGCTGCAGCGGAGCCAGCGTCTGGGTGTCGTACCAGTTATACAAATGGCCCTCCCACTTTTCCAGCCGCTCCACCGTCGCAACGGTTCGTTCCAGCCGCTCCACCATGCCTTTCGTATCGATAAACCCAAAATCTCTGGCCGCGACCACGCAAGACAAATAAAGCCCGATATTGGTCGGCGAGGTCCGGTGCGCAATGCCGTTGTCCGGCTCGAACTGCACATTGTCCGGCGGCAAAAACTGGTCGTCCTCCGTTACGTAACGCTCGTAAAAATGCCAGATTTCGCGAGAAAGCCGCTGTAGCTCCTCCCTTTCTTCTGACGTAAAGGCGTCCTCGGTCTTGTATGGCGAACGATCCAGCAAGCCGATTGTCCATGGCGCGAAAAACCACACCAGCGCAATGATGACGGCCGCAGCCTGCAACGGAGCGTATTCGCCAAGCAAGCCTGCCGCCAGAACGGCAAGGCTGAGCGCATAGCCGCCGTAAAGCCCCAGTATTTTGCGCGAGCTTTGCCGTCCCGCCTCCCGCTCCACCTCCGCTTGGCTCGTCCATTCCAGCAGCTGACGTTTGGAAACAAGCAACCGGTACAGCGATTTCGTTATCGCGTGCAGCAGCACGGCCGTTTGATACGGTAGCGTCAGAAATGCGATGCCCACCTGTCCAAGCACAATCAACGCGCTTCTCGGATGCTTGAGCGTATAGGGAATAGCCAGCAGCTGCCGCCAGAGGGGCAGCAGCAGCGTGGCCGCCGCCAGCGCCAGCCAGCGCAAAGATACGCCCGATTGCCCGGACAGGCCGGGAAGCCATGCAGCGGCTACAACAACAGCAACAAGCGACGGCGCAAGCAAGCTTCTTCTTAAATTGTCGATGATTTGCCAGCGTGTCAGCCGGGTCAAATCGACCGGCAGCAGCTCGCCGCGGCGATTGCGCGCGCGCGGGAGCAGCCACAGCAGCAGCTGCCAGTCGCCGCGCACCCAGCGATGTAGACGCCGTTGATGCGCCACATAGGTCGCCGGATGATCGTCAATCAGCTCAATGTCGGAGAGCAGGCCGGCGCGCAGGACACCCCCTTCCAGCAAATCGTGGCTGAGTACCCGGTTATCGGGGATACGCTCGCACAAAATGCGATGGAAGACGTCAATATCGAAGATGCCCTTGCCCGTAAAAATACCGACGCCCAGCGCATCCTGATACGGATCGGAAACGGCAAATGCGTAGGGATCGACGCCAGGCTCGGAGGCCCAGAGCGATGCCAGTCTGGAGCGCTGAACGCTCGCCAGACTCATTCCGATCCGCGGCTGAAGCACCCCGTAGCCTTCCTCCACTCTCGTCCCGGCAGCATTCAGCCTTGGCCGGTTGTAGGGAAGGTGTATCGCGCCGATCATCCGATGAGCGCTTTCAAGCGGGAGCTGGGTATCCGCATCCAGCGTAATGATGTAGTTCAGCCTGCTCCACGCATTGCGGTCGCTTGCCAGATCGGAAAAGCTGGTATCGGCGCGCCCCTTCAGCAGCTCGACGAATTCGACAAGCTTGCCGCGCTTGCGTTCCCAACCCATCCATGTCCCTTCGGCGTCATTTCTTTTTCTGCCCCTGTGGAACCAATGAAAAACGTTTCCGGGGTATTGCTTATTAAGCCGGTTGATCTCCCTTTTCGCCGCCCGTACAACCTCCTCGTCCTCGGGCATCCGCTCCTCATGCCCGTCCTTATAGTCGCTTAGCACCGCAAACTGCAGCCGTTTGTCCCGATTCGCCAAGTAATGCAGCTCCAGTCGATCCATCGACGGCTTTACTTCATCCGGACCTGACCAGATGACCGGTATGACAACGATCGTTCCGGCATCCTCGGGTATTCCCCCCGAAAAATCATAACGCAGCAGCCGGTTCGGCCGCCGGGTCCGCTCAATGAACCAGTGCAGCGCCGCCACCGCCCATTCGCTCGCCGGGAGTGCAAGCAGCAGCAGCGTTGCAGCAGTCCCTGTACCGGTAAGCGGCCAGCCGACCCACCATGCAAACAGGAGCATGAATACCGCGAAACCGGCTGCCAGCATTTGAAAATAGGTGCCCGACGCCCGGCGTAGCAGCCCTACCTCCGGAAGGGAAGCCGTTTTGCCGCACATCTTGAGCGCTTGACGCAGCTGCGCCATCCCGTCCGCCTCCAAGACATAAAAGGCGACAAAGGCTTCGCGCGGCGGAAGCGTTCGCTTTGCAAGCTGTGCCGAAACGTCGGGCGACGCGTAATCCCCGCTCTTCTCTACCTGGCGGAGGGACGCGATGGGCGCCTTGCCAAGCCCGTACGCCTTGTCCGCCAGAGCGACGGCTTGCGATGCGACCAGCTTCTCGGGCACTTTAAGCCTTCCCGCCAGCTGCGCTATACGAAGACGCAGCAAATCTCTGCTGCTTGCGTCCAGTCGCACATAATCCCCGGTCTGCTCCTTGGACAGCGTTCGCTCGATCATACTGATCTGCTCGAATAGCCCCGGCCAAGCCCAGCGGCCAAGCAATCGGAGACTTCCAATCAGATTTCCTGTCGTGACCTGATAGTCGGCCTGAAGGCGGTATTCGTAGGACATAATGGCGTCTATGCTCTCCGGTCCGTTCTCCAGCTTGCAGACAAGCCATTCCCCAATGTTGGCCGTTTCTTCCGCATGCTCGCGCAAATGCTGCACGAGATGAACGATCATCGCTCCGGACAACGGCAGCTCCTGACCGGCTTCCTCCAGCGCCTGCTTGAGCTTGTCTGGCGTCAGCTCGGAAACGCGCATGCCCGCCAAAAGCTTCTCTACCTTCTCGCAAACGCCCCTCCGCTCCCTCACCGTTTCCATAATCTCCGACAATCTCATAACGATCGCTATTCGCAGCATGACAGGAAGCGACTGCGCTTCCGCATTTGTCAGCACGGAAACATCCTGATAGGCCTGCATGTACGTTCGGAACGAATCCTCGCCTAGCTGCCCATCCACATGCTGCAGGTAATCGTTGCAAAGGGCATACGCTCTAAGCTGTCCCTCCTTGCTTATATAGGGCAGCCGCTTGACGACTGAACGGGGCAGCTCCTCCTTCAGGTTAAGCACTTCGCCTTCAATAAATTCGGCGTTATCGAGCAGCCATTCCTCCGCCGGCTGGACGCAAGTCCCGCGCCGGCCGTACAGCTCCTCCGCAAACTGGCGCAAGCCCTCCACTTTGTTCAACAGTTCCTTCGATAGACGACGATTCGCTGTCCGTTTCATGAACGGATCTTGCGTAAGCGCCAGCTGACGCGCCTTTTCCTTCAGTTGCTCATTATGTAAAAGCATCAATTTCCTCCAAATGGGCCAAGTTGTCATAATTCCACCCTTCAGTATGCCCGCTTGGATCATATTTATGAGTTCGTCCTGCAACTCTGGCGACGGTTAAGAAAATCGTATACACTTACAGAGCAAGCTTGTCGCTGATTTTACGCCTTATGGGAAGTTTACAGAAAATAGGTAGTAAGTGCTTGTTATTTGAGAGCGTTTTTCCTCTAAGCTGTTTCCGTGTGTATGCGCAATAAGAAATAATGGTTATGATGAATTCATACCATTCAAGGAGGGACTGCATTGATAATCAATCATTTGGGCCCGTTAAATGCTGGAGAAATACAGTTAAAGCCATTAACGATTCTTACAGGCGCCAACAATCAAGGAAAAACTTATTTTTCTTATTTTTTGTACGGCATTTTAAAAAACTCCCAGTCCTTGTTAAGGGGACTGATAGATGATAACGAGTTTGAAGAATTGCGCGCGAATAATAAACTTTTTTTTAGAAAATCAAATTTTATAGTCAAGCTGACCAACACGATTTCCAACAACATACATAAACGCAAAGATGCCATTCTGGAGGAAGCCTTCCATCAGAAACCTGGTACTTTTAAGGATACAGAGGTACATATCTCTAATGAGGAATTCCATGAGCTTTTGAGATTTGTAGACATTCACAGCAATACTGTCCACGCTTCCGGCACAAGCATCCTGCTGGAGTCGACGGCCGATGGTATTACATTAATGATTGCTAACAAAGATACTCAAGCGAAGCTGCAGGCGGACGAATTGAGGATTATTATTGAATTTACACTTTATAGCTCAATTGATTTGAATATTAATACCTTTTATTTTCCTGCCGAGAGAATCGGAATCAATGTATTTCGCAGACAATTAAATAAAAACAAAATAGATATGTTCGACAACATGAGCAAGCGATTGCACTTGGACAATATCGCAAATAACGATAGTGTATCCAACGAGTTGCTCCAGCTTAAAAGTCAAATAAGCAGCGCCTATCCAGAGCCTATTGAAGACTATTTGAATTACATCAACGGGATAACTGAATATAAAATTAACGATACGGACAACCCGCTAGCGTCCTATATTCGACAACATCTAATAAAAGGCAGATTTGACGTTGACCCCAACACAGGAGAGAGCTTTTACAGGTCACAATCTAATGAAAAAATATACGAGGAAAATAAGCTACCACTGCATGTCACCTCGTCCTCCATTAAATCCATATACGGATTGGATTATTTTTTTGAAACAATCGATTACAAGAAACAGAATGTGTTGATTATCGACGAACCGGAAATGAATCTTCATCCCACCAATCAACTCGCATTCGCCAAGCTGCTGGACATGATCGTAGAAAGCGGCATTCAGACTGTTATCTCTACGCACAGCGATTTCTTGGTCAGAAAAATTCAAAATATGATGCTGCACAATAAAATTTATAACCGTGAGCAAGGACTAACCCCGGCGAATGTGGGCGTATATAATTTTGAGAATGGCTCAGTGAGAGAAATCGACTTGCTCGATGACAATGAAGCTTTTAACAATTTCAACGATACAGTAAATGAAATTGAAGAGGAATATTTGGATTTGTTGGAGCAGCTTGCATTAAAAACTTCATCAGAGGGTGCAGATGATCATTGAGAAGCTGGACGGGAGGTATTACACAGAGTTTGAGCATGAAATCGTATTGACGGAACAGGACGCAAATGTAGACTACATGCTTAAAGTGCGCCTTAAGCCACAATCCTTAAAGGGAATATATATAGATTTGCCCAAAATAAAAACCGAGGCCGGTTATCTGCAAAAAAATCAACGGATAGCCACACCCCCAAAAGACTGCGATGCCATTATTGTAGATGTAGACAGTAAAACCGTATATTTAATTGAAATGAAAAAAACGTCCAGCGCTTCAACCAATACGGAAATCTCCGCACAATTGGATGCAGGCCACATTTGGTGGAATCATATCTATTTCTGCACTGGAGCATCAGGGCATTACCGAATCGTCAAAATTGCCATGATGGTGGAGGAGAGAAGGTCGAGAAACAGAAGAAAAAAAGAACCTGCACTAAACCAGACAGAAGAACTTCCTTTCTTGAAAGGGTTCGGCAATTCACTGCGCTTGGAACTTTATTAACATTGTATAGTGAAACGTACTGCTCTTCTCAGCAAACTTATAAGCAAAAACTCACAATCAACAAAAAAAGGCATCGTCCCCATTCCAGGAACGATGCCTTCTTAATATGCCTTTATTGCGCCCGCTCGTCAAGCGGATAAAAAATCAAATTGATAGGAAAGGCCGAGCCGGCAGGAGGCGTAAACTCAATCTCCAGGCTGTCTTCCGTGCCGGTCGTTTTCTCCAGAATAACGAGGCCGTCAAAAGCCGTCATAACGCCCGAGCCGGGCACCTTGCGAATTTCTCCGTTTACCTTGAACGGCCCCTTGAACGGACCGCCTTTTGCCAGCACCATAATCGCCATTTTACCGGGCTTATCCGCATGAATCCGGTACACGCTGCCGTAATTCGCAGGGTCCTCCACCTCAATGCCGCGCGTCGGATCGAACCCTTTCTGATGAGGATCTACCTTGCCGTCGCCAAGCACGAGCAGTTTGGGCTTGGTCAGTGCGGATGCCGACAAATCAACCTCCCAATCAAAGCCGGTAATCGGGAAGGTTCCGCGAATATGGCGATTGTACGGAAGCTGAGGCAAATTGACCATATCCGTCGACACTTTATCCGCTACGGCAAACGAATATTTGACTGCTCCGTCCGTTTCCACGTCATAAAGCAAATTGACGCCTTGTCCCGGGTAAAAATCGGGAAATTGCTTGTAGATAAATGTTTCGCCTGGCGGAATAACCATTTTCTCGGCGATCGGATCATTCATCAGAAAATCGACGCTCGCCTCGCTGCCCATCTGCATAGCGTATAACGTCGGATATACCTCGCCTTTCCGAGTCGTCGTCAGCGTGACAGGCGAATCCGTCGTATTCGTGGCCAGAATGGCAAATGACACTTTTTTCTGCATACCGTTCTGATGATTGGCATACAATCTGGTTTTGCCGGCAACCGTATCCTGGTACAGTATGCCGAGCTCCGTGAACGTTTCCGGGCTATCGCTCAGGAGCAACGAACGGGAACGGTCCTCCTGCATTCTTTTGGATACATTTTCCAGACGGAAGAAGTTCTGATTCAGCGTCGACCAGTCCGTTTTGATAAAGCTGCCGACTCCCCCCGTGTAGATCGGGTATTCTGTCGTATTCAGATAAACCTCATCGGTAATAATCAGCTCGCGTGTGTACGGAGCGCTGACGTTGCCGCTTTTGTCCGTCGCCGTAAGCGTAATCGGGTATGTGCCCGCTTTGAAAAAGGCATCCTGCTTTCCTTCCCAAGCCAGCTTAAGCGCCTCAGCGTCCGGATCGTAGCTCAGATTCACATATTTGATCGGCTCGCCTATCCGGTAGACGGACTTTCCGAATGTAAACTTCGCAACCGGGCTGGAGCTGTCCGAATCCGGATCGTAAATGCCGGGCGGCTTGTTGACGTGCAGCACGTCTATTTTTTTCAGCTCGCTATTATATGTATAGCTGGCGCCCATATAGTCGGACAACCAAGCAAGCTTGATCATCAGCCTGCCGTTGACTACGGCCGCTACATCGTCCATCTTATACCAGTACCCGTTAACGAAGGCCGACTTATTCACCGTATCGATGGAAATGAGATAGCCCGGCGTTTCCATTACAATAGTTTTGGTAGCCCCGACCCATTCCACCTTCATTCCGAAGGCGTCGCCGAGAAACTTGGCGGGCACGTACGTTCTTCCTTTCTGGGTAATCGGCGCGGCGTCCAGCAGCACCTGCTCCCCGTTCAAAAACGCTTCCTGCTTATCCAGATAAAAGACCACATAAGTTGTACCTGCCGTAATCGCGCCTGCGGCTCCTCCGGCTTGCGCTAGAGTTCCAAGCGCCATTACGAGCGTCATGACCATCAGCATCAGCTTGCGGCTTGCATATTTCATCCTCATTGCTTCATTTATTGCTCCCTTGCTACATATTACAGATCGGACGTTCTAACCGAAAGATCCTTCTGCCAGTCCCCCATTTAGACGCAAACCGGATTAAGAAGTTGCACTAATTTTACAAAACTTTTGCAATTCCTCCAAACCTTCGCCTGCGCTCTTGCGAAACTTCGCAGCTTTCTTCGTCTTGCAGTCCGGAACCTATGCAAGGGCTGATGGGACAATTAACGCTTATCCTGCACAAAATAATTGGTGAGGCTGCCGAGTCCTTCTATCTCCACCGTCACCTCGTCGCCCTCCCGCAAATAGACGCGCCTGTCCGGCGGATAGCCCAGCATGACGCCTTCAGGCGTGCCGGTCAGAATGACGTCGCCGGGCTGCAGCGTCATATGCTGCGAGATATAGCTGATGATTTGCCGGCAGTTAAAAATCATATCCGATGTATGGGAGCTTTGGCGCTCTTCGCCGTTGACGAGGCAGCGAATGGCAAGCGCGTCCGGTGCGGCAACCTCGTCTGCCGTTGCCAGATAAGGACCCAACGGACAAAAGCCGTCGGCGCTTTTGCCCAGCAGCCATTGCGATGTGCGCATCTGCAAATCTCGGGCGGACAAATCATTGGCGTTGCAATAACCCAGCACATAGTCAAGCGCATGTTCCTCGCTTACTTGCTTGGCCGTCCTGCCTATTACGATCGCCAGCTCCGCCTCGTAATCGACCTGCTCCGTCACCCGCCCTGGCAGGGTTACAGTCCCAAGATGTCCGGCGAGCGCATTATTAAATTTACTGAATAGGATCGGATATTCAGGAATTGCCGCTCCCGTCTCGACAGCATGCTTGCGGTAGTTCAAGCCGACGCAAATGATTTTGCCGGGCTCGGTCACGCATGGTCCGTATGTCAGCTCTTCCTCGCTCCTTAGCGCCCGCTCTAACCCTGTATCCGTCTCCTTCAAGCGCAGCACATAGCTCTCCAACCGTTCAAGCGATTGCCTTCCTCCAGCCACTACTTCCCGCATCGTTGCGGGAACGCCTTCTTCAGGCAGCTGCTGCAGGGCCGCTTCCATATCCAATACGCCTTCCTGCAGCTTTATGCCCAGCCGCGCATGTCCATTGATCTCAAAGGTTAACAGCTTCATTACGCTTCAACTCCTCCTAATTCTAGATTCTCAACTCTTCTTACATTATATCACGCGACAAAAAGGTTAAAATGGCTGCGCCGGACAACCGGACATGAAGACGGCTCGCCAGCGTATGCGCGCAGCCCCAAACAGCCGGCAGGCCAACTGGCCGAACGATCATAAAAATACCGCCCCGAAGCGGCAAGCGCATCTCGAAGCGGTATTTGTTATCGGCTTATTGTACGGACTTTAAATATTCTTGGGTCTGCTTCTCGACCTCGGCTTTTACCTTATCGATGCCTGCGGCGTTCAGCTTGTCGGTCAATTGCGTGAAGGCCTCGTCGACGTTTTTAACAGCGCCGATATACAGCGGGTTCGCATATTGCGTCGATACGTTGGCGATATTGGCAATCTGCGATTTCACATTCTCGCTGTTAAAGGTGAAGCTCGCGAACGGAACCGGCTTTAGAATGTCGCTCACCGAATTGCGGTGCTCGATGTAAGAGGCAGGCCAGTTAGCCATCGGCTTAAGAATATCCTTATTGACGAACCAGAAGCCGCTTGCGTCAACCGGGAACGGATTGTTGTCCGATGTCACGCCTTCAGGCATGCCGATTTTGTCGTCTGCGGTTACAACGTAATGCTTGCCTTCGATACCGTAAGTAACCAGGTATACGTACGACGGATCTTGCATAAGCAGGTCCATTGCTTGCAGAGCGCGCTCCGGGTTGTCCGAGCTTGCCGCAACGGCAAGGCCGTTATTCAGCCAGCTGTTTTGCACAGCGTGGCCTTGCGGAGATACGCCGGTAATAATATCAACCTCAATGCCTTTGGCCGCGCAATTCTCGGTAACGGCCGCTACGTCGAGCGAGTTGCCGAATGCGACGCCGGATTTGCCCTCGCAGAAATTGTCCTTGGAGCGCGTTTTGTTCGCATACGGGTTTTTATTGACATAGCCTTTGTCGTACCAGTCCTTCATAGTCGTTGCAGCGAACTTGCTCGCCGACAGGAACGGCTCCTCTACCGAGGTGAACACCTTGCCCGCAGCGTCCTCATAATCGTACACTACGCCTTGCGCAATCGGGTTGCCGGAATCAATCGGGCCGCCCGTATAGGCGATTTTCTCGTTCACGAGGAAAATCCACGGCGTCGGCAGGTCGAACTGGCTGTCCAGGTTAAGCGGGATCATGTCCGGCTCGTTCTTTTTCAGCGCTTCCAGGTAAGGACCCAGCTCCGAAATTTTTGTAACCGCAGGGATACCGTATTTCTCGCGCAAATCGCGGCGAATGAGCGCTACGCCCGCCTTGCGGTCAGGAGTAGCCGTCGGCACCATATAAGGAATGCCGTTGATTTCTGCCGCTTTCAGCGCTGCAGGATCAAGCTTCTCCATATGCTTAGGCATATATTTGTTCAGCATGTCGACATCAAGCTCGTGGAACGCGCCCTTCATCGCTTCCTGAACATAGAAGTTCCAATCGGCCGCGAATACGATGTCTACATCCTCGCCGGATGCCAGCACGAGCGGATATTTGGATTGCACCTCGCCCCAGCCGATATAATTCAGATCAAGCGTCGCATTGATATCCGCCTTTAGCTTCTTGTTGACTTCGGCCAGCACCTCGGGCATTCCCTTTGGCGCATCGCCGAGCAGATACATTTTGAGGGCAACCTCCTTGGAATTGTCGATGCCCCCGTTATCGCCCGACTCCGAGGTCGAGTTTCCGGCATTGCCTGTCGCAGCAGGCGCGTTTCCGTTGCCGCCGGAACAAGCGGACAGCACAAGCGTCAGCATCAAAAGAGTCATAATGGCTGCATTCAGCTTTTTCTTCATTTTGTCTTTTCCCCCTTGCAAGTATAGTTCATGCTATATAAATCCGGTTCGCGGATTCATATCAAACGGCGAAACTAGCCTTTGACTGCGCCGATCGTGACGCCTTTGACAAAGTACTTCTGCACGAACGGAAAGACGAGCAGAATAGGTCCTGTTGCGATAACCGTCATGGCCAGCTTAAACGTCTCCTTGGGCTGATCCAGCGCTCCTGCATATTGCGCCATCGCCGACGACATATTGACCGATGACAGCATTTTGTAGAGCATGTACTGGAGCGGGATGAGATGATCCTTGTCCACGAACATCATCGCCGTCCACCAATCGTTCCAGTACGCAAGCGCGGTGAACAAGCCGATTGAAGCGAGCGCGGGCTTGGAGAGCGGAAGCACCATTTGAAAAAAGATCCGATATTCGCCCGCACCGTCGATTTTGGCGGACTCAATAAGCGGCTCCGGTATCGAACCGCGGATAAAGCTGCGCAAAATAAGAATGAACATGACGTTGAACATCGGCAGCAGAATCAGTACGCCAAGCGTATTTTTCAGCTCCAGATAGCGGGTGACCAGAATGTAGAACGGGGCGAGGCCGCCGTTAAACAATGTCGTGAAGAACAGGAAGAATGCCAGCGCATTCCGGTACTTGACCTCTTTGCGGTACAGCACGTACGCCGCCATCGTTGAGACGAGCAAGCCTACGCTCGTGCCGATAAGCGTTATCATGATGGACACCCGATAAGCCGACAGCACCTCTGCCGGATACCGGAAAATAAACGTATAAGCGTCAAGCGAAAAATCTCGCGGCCAGAACCAGTAGCCCGACCTCAGCACCGCGCTCTCCGAGGAGAAGGAGCCTGCGATCAGCACGATAAACGGAAGGAGCGTAATGAGGGAAATTACGCCGATAAGGCCGTAAGAAAGCATCGAAAACCAAGGCGACGCGTTCAGCTTGTTAGTAGTCATCTTTTATCACCTGCTTGTCGTAGAATCGCATATTTAGAACAAAGCCTGATCTTTGTCGTAGCGTCTGACGAGATAATTCGCCGTCAAAATAATGATGAGCGTCAGTACGGACTGGTAGAAGCCCACCGATGAGGCCATGCCGAAATCCTGCGTATTGACAAGGGATCTAAAGACGAGCGTA
The DNA here is from genome assembly GCF_005222705.1 of Paenibacillus sp. SY21-1. GTDB lineage: Bacteria > Bacillota > Bacilli > Paenibacillales > Paenibacillaceae > Pristimantibacillus. Next base: position 140,361 of record NZ_STGF01000013.1, read on the forward strand.
TCAATAATATCCGTGTCGTCCATCAGCGCTCCGTTGTTGCCGATCAATTGGTAGAACATGTCGAACTCGCCGCGCATAATCCGTCCAAGTCCCAACAGAATCAGAATAATCATCGTAGGCTGAAGCAGCGGGAGCGTGATTTTCGTAATTTTTTGCCATCTGGTCGCGCCGTCAATCGTTGCCGCCTCGTACACCTCCTGATCGATGCCGACGATTGCCGCCAAATACAGGATGCTGCCGTAGCCGACCCATTTCCATACGTAGAGGAACGGCAGAATGATGAACCAGTACCAGCTTGTGGAGTAAATATCGATTGCATCCAATCCGAACTGCCGGAAAATGACGTTGATAATGCCGTATTCGTAGTTCAGAAAGTTGTACACAAAAGCCGATACCGTTACCCAGGAAATAAAATAGGGCAAAAACAAAAAGGTCTGCGTGATGCGCTTAAACCATTTCTTCATAATCTCCGAGAGCAAAATCGCGGTTGCGATCGAGAACAGCGTATACAGACCAAGGAAAACCACATTGTACAAAATCGTATTCCGTGTAACGATCCAGGCTTTTCCCGATAAAAAGAAATATTCAAAGTTCTCAAAGCCGTTCCACGGGCTTCCGAAAATCCCGTCCCGGTAGTTAAAATCCTTGAACGCCATGACAACTCCCGCCATCGGCGCATAGGCAAAAATCAGAAAGTATACGGCAATTGGAATAAACATCGTATACAGCGGCCAGTGTCTTTTGAGTTCGCCGAGCATCGGCAGCTTTCTTGCGGGATTCGCCTTCTCCGGCTTGCCCGCTGCCCTGAGGGCGGTTTGTTCCTTCATGCCATCACCATCCGTTAATTACTGTCTAGTCTGAGTGGATGCCCGTCCCTGCTGTGCCGGGGCGCAAGCACGACTGCTATGCTTTTATTGTAGATGGATTAAGCATCAGGTCCTACCGGAGAAAGTTACGATCTTCTTTGAAAATCTAAGCTGCTACCCTTTAATTTGCGGCAGCCTGATCGTCACCTGTGTCCCGATACCCGGCGTGCTCTCATAAGACAAGCCGTACTCATGCCCGAACAGCAGGACGATGCGCTCCTGAATATTGCGTACGCCGAAGCCGCCTGTCCGCTTGCTGCTTTTGCCTGTCACGGCTCCCGCCAGCTGCTTGCCGTCCATGCCGACTCCGTCGTCGCGGACATACAGCAGAAGCTTGCCCTCCGAGGATTCGGCCCGAATCGAAATGACGCCCTCCTCCTCCTCTTTTTCGCGAATGCCATGCAGAATCGAATTTTCCACGAGCGGCTGCAAAATGATTTTGGGCACCTCAAGCTCCTTCAGCTCTTCCGGCACCTCGAGCTCAAGCGTAATGCCGCCGCCAAAGCGCATGTTCTGAATGCGGACGTAAGCCTCCACATGCTTGAGCTCGCTCGCCAGCGTGATTTTCTCGCGCCCGTTGGACAGGCTTAATTTGTAGAAAATCGCCAGCTCCTCGACTACGGTCGATATATCCTGCTCATTGTTTTCGATAGCCATAATGTTGATCAGATCAAGCGTGTTGTACAGAAAATGAGGGTTAATCTGCGCTTGGAGCGCTTTAAGCTCCTTATTTTTCACCTCGCGCCCGAGCTGATAGGTCTCATCGAGCAGCTTCCCGATATTCATGACCATCGCATTGTAGGTCTGAATCAGCTGACCGACCTCGTCGCGTCCGGCAGGCAGTTGGGCCGGGCCGAAATCCCCGTCCTTCACCTTGCGCATATGGCGGCTTAGCTGGCGCAGCCGTTTCGTCGAGGAGCCCGCCACGATAAACGAAAGCGGCAGCACAAACGGAATAATCAGAAGAAAAATCGAGATCAGCTGATTGCGCGTCTGGTAAATCGTTGACAAAATATCCGATTCCGGCACGATAATGACAAGCTTCATCGATTGGTTCTGTACGTACGACACGCCGACCATGTACGACCGACCTTTGTAGGCGACATGCTTGTCCCAATTCGCAATGCCCTCCTTCATCTCTGACATGCCGCTCAGCATGCGCTCCACATCGCCGGGCTCGAAGGAGGCTCCCGCGCTTGCGCTTAACAGATCGTCTCGCTTATTGAACAGGAAAGCTGAAGTGTTGGGGGTAAGCTTGGCATGGCTAAGCACGCTTTGGAGGGAGGAGACGGAAATTTGGGCGCCCGCCATGCCCGAAAATTGAATCAGGCTGTGCTCCTCCGGAATTTTACGCAAAATCGTGATGGTGTCATCGGATACAGAGCGGTCAAGCGCCGTAGAGGGCAGCCAGTAGAAGTACTCGCGGGAATTTTTGAAATGGCGCAGCCACACCCGATCGGCGATTTTGTCCATTTTGAGGTAATCCCTGTTGCCTGGCTCGCCGGCAAGCCCTGCCTGCAAATAAAGCTGGATAAGCTGAATATCCTGGTTATGGGGAAACTGGTGCAGCGCCTTATCAATGACACTCGCGTTCAGCAGCCATTCGTTCGGGTCCGAATAGCTCTCCGTTTTCGCCGCCTCATGCTGCACGCGCTCGTTGAAGGAAATAAAATTCAGCACCTCATGAATCGATTCAGCCTTGTATTCGAGGTAAGACTTGGTTTCCTCCATCGCCTTATGCGCGGAGAGGTTCGCCTGCTCCTTGCTTTCGCTGGCGCTGATGCTTAGATGAATATAGAGCAGCGCGGCGAACGGCAAAGACACAGCGGCCAGAACAGCGGCAAACAGCTTGTAGCGGATGCCTAGATCGGACCATAGACGCTTGATTCGCTTCATGCTACTGTCCCAGCCTTTCCCGGTATTCCGAAGGCGTCAAACCGACATATTTTTTGAAGAAGGTTGTAAAATAATTCGGATCGGCGATCCCGACAGCCTGTGCAACCGCATACAATTTAAGCTCGGGATTGGCAAGCAGCGCTTTGGCCTCCTCAACCCTTACGGCGGTTATATACTCCTTGACCGTCTGACCGCTTTGTTTCTTGAAAAACGAGCACAGGTACGTTTCGCTCAAGTTCACCTGATCGGCGATCGTTTGAATGCCGAATCCCTTCTCGTGAAAACGGGTATGAATTACTCTCGTAATCTCTCTCATTTTGCCGGCTCCCGCCCCCGCGCCGTTCTCCTCCTTGCCGAATACGGACAGGAAGGACAGCACATAAGCATGAAGCCGCTCCAAATCGGGGATACGATCGATTTCCTTCCAAATATAACGGCTTTCTCCTTCATCCTCGCGCTCGGTCAGTCCCTGCTGAAGGGCGGCTTCCAGCAAAATGAGCAAAAACTGAAAATACACGTCCTTGACCCGCATAATATCCAGGTCGAGACTTCGCTTGGCCTGTGTCGTCAATGCGCCGATAATGCCGGCGGCCTGCCCCGGCTCGCCCCTGCGAACCGCCTCGCGGAAGCTGCGGAGCTCCTCCCAGTCGGTTTCGAGCGCTTCGCCGCTGTCGGTGTCGGGCGGGAAAGCCAGCTCGCCGTAAGGCTTGTAGAACTGCAGATTGCCGGCTTCGACGGCGGAACGGTAGGCGGTGGGGATATCCCCAAGCTCTGCCGCCTGGCGCCCGATAGCCAGATGGAATTGGATTTGAGGGTCGAGCAGTCCGCTAAGCGCATGCCTAAGCTCCTCTGCCCGCGCTCTTCCATCGGAATACACCGGGCCGATCGAGCCCGGCATGACGATAACGAGCCAGCTATGGGAATCAAAGCCTGCTATCGCCCGCCAATCATGAAACTGAACATGCCCGGACAAGGCGTTCAAAAGCTCGGTTTGCACGACGCCGGGGTCCTTCGGAAGGGCGGACTGGCTCCAGAACAATGGAGCGGCGGCGACGGTGTATGGCCCTTGCGGGGGAAGCATGAACGTGCCGCGATCCAGCAGCGCCGGCATGACATGGGGAGAATGCGGATCGGTAATCAGCTTGCGCACCATTTCCCTGCGCAGAATCGGAATGGCTTCGTCATAGCTTACCTTCAGACGCAGCTCCTCCTGCTTGCGCTCCTGCTCCGCCTGGTGGATGGCCGCCGCTTCCCCTACCGCCTTGAGCACAATATCAGGATTGATCGGCTTCTCGATGAATTGGAACGCCTGCAATTGGATGGCCGAGAACAAATATTCCTTGTCCGAAAAACCGCTCAGAAAAATGAGCTTGACGTCCAGGTCCAGCAAGCGCAGGCGGCGGGCGAACTCGATGCCGTCCATCTTGGGCATGCGAATGTCGCAAATGATAATATCCGGCTGCAGGACGGCGGCAAGCTCAAGCGCCAGGGCGCCGTTTTTGGCGGCATGCACCGATTCGATACCGACCTTGTCCCACTCTATCCGGTGCTGCAAAAATTCCCTCGTGCGTATTTCATCGTCTACGATTAACAGCTTCATGCGATCCCCCCGGAAGTATTATGAGTTCATAATACGCGCATTCCATTTTTTCTGCCAGACTATATCGTTCCAGAAGGGATGGTGCGGGGCGCAGTTCGAGCACAGCGTCATTCCCCAGAATCCCAGCCTGATTCCTTTTTCAATCGCATATTCCGCTATGAACTTGCCGACCGGTCCCTCCTCGAAGCCTGCATGCAGCGGCGTATAGCCGACATAGCCCTCCCCGATTACAACCGGAATGTCGTAATGCCGAACCCAATCGCGCACTTCTTCAAAGCGCAGCTCGGCCTTCTGCAGCATCGCCAGCTTATGATCGCTATAGCGGTCGTACAGGAACAAATCCCATTTATCCGGATCAGCCCAGTCATGCAAATAGATCAGCTTCATCCCGACGGGATTTCCCTCCATTCTCCATTCTTGCCCGGACGGCAGCGTCCATTGCGAGAAGGGAGGCGCATCGTCGCGCAGCAGCGATTGCACGAACGGATTCGGGAACGGAACCTCGTCATCGTTAAGTCCCGCCGCATCCATAAGCTCGTTCAGCACTCCTTTTATATACAAATGGAAATGAGCCACCTGCATATTGCGGGCTGCATAAGCTTTCGGATACGCTTCATTCAGCGTATAGCTTGCCGTCATCAGCACGTCCGGATGCCGGTCGCGCAAAAAATCGATCGCTTCCTCAATGTAGGGCTGCATCGCCTCCACAAGCGCCGGCGTATCCGTCTCGGCGAGCCCCTTGCTCGTCCCGACAGCGGTCAGCTGTCCGAACTCCACCTCGTTATGAAGCTCGGCGTAAACGATCTGGCTGGCATAACCCTCTATCTTCACGAACCGGATCAGCTGATCAAGCGATCGCGCGATCGCCATAAAGCGGTCCTCCGGCGGAATCGAGGCCAGCAGATCCCGCAGCTCCGGATGCGCAAGGAAGCTTGGGCTTTGCTGGTATTCCCAGGAAGACAGCATGATATAGCAGCCGTGCTCCTTCGCCTGGCGGAACAGCTCCAGCAGATGGGCATGCCCGTCAAGCTCCGCGCCGCCGCGGCAGTTGTACCAGCGCGTCCGCCGCCCTACCTCGCCGAGATTGCCGAACTTTAGCGGTCCGGGGCGCTTGCCCTCAGCCGTAAACAGCATAAACGGCATCGCGCAGATCCGAATGGTGTTATAGCCTCGTTCAACCGCCTCCTTAAAGCGCGCGCCCAAATCGTGGTACGGCTCGCCCGGCAGCGTCATCGTATACCATGAAAAATCCCACATCGTAATCGTCAGCTTGCGCGGCAGCTTGGCCATCCCTTTTTTCATCCTGATCCACTCCTCCGTTATGATTGCTTCAAGTATAGGCCCGGAGCGGCTTGGAAAAAAGAATAATCCTGCTGCAAACTCATGGGATTCTGCTGCGCGCTGCGGCTGCTCGGCCAACGCAGCAAAGGCCAACCGCTCCTGTTAAGCGATTGGCCTTTCCTTTTAGCCGCCCTTTTCGCGGCGCAACGCGGCGACATCGACGTTCTCATGCCCGCTGTCGGACGGTTGGGCGATTCTGCATTTTAGCCGCTCGCCCGTCGAGCGCCTCCTGACGCCCGCCTTTCCCTCTGAGTCCTTAGCAGCAGGGCTGCGCCTGCAAGAGCGAGTATTACGCCCGTAGCGACAAAAATATAATGAATGCCCATGGCCAAGCCCAACAAACCGCCGATCAGCGGGCCCAGCATCGAGCCAAATTGATTGGCGCTTGCAGTGAGCCCGAAGGAGCGGCCTCGGAATTGTTCATCCGTGCTCTGCACAACCAGCGTATTCGTTATAGGTCCGATTCCGGCCATAAACAGTCCGAATATGAATTGGACGACGGCAAACAGCCACAAATCCTTGACGAAAAACTGCATGCTTACGACAATGCCCGAAGCGATGAGGCAGACGATCAGAATCCGGTGGTACCCCCTCTGCTCGCCCAGTCGTCCCCATACGGGCGAGGCGACAATCCCCGCAATGCCGATCAGGGAAAGGATAAAGCCTGCCGACAGCACCGCGCCCTGCAAGCCTCCCTGCAATTCAGCAATATGAAGCGACATGAGCGGCTGGAACATGTTGATCGATAACTGGAACAGCACCAGCAGGAGCAGCATCGTCATCAACTGCCGGTTGCGGAAGGCCATCCGGTATGTGAGCGGCTTTTCCTTCTTGTTTTTCACCTCGCCCGGCTCCGGCGCCTTGCCTTCGCGTACCCATACAATGACCGCAACTGCGGCCAGCAGAATAATTATGCCGGCCACTATGAACGAGCGTCTCAGGCCGAAGGCCTGCGCCAGCAGCCCGCCGAACAGCGGTCCCAGAATGCCGCCGGTCATCGTTCCGGCCTGCATCATGCCAAGGCTCCAGCCTAGCTTCTCCTTGGGCGCGATCGACGCGACAATCGACATCGAGGCCGGGACAAAACCGCCGACGAAACCGTGCATCATCCGTACGCCGACTAATTGCCAAGGCGTCTGCACAAAGGCGATTAGCGCGTAAATAACGGCCAGGCTGAGTCCCGCCCGAATGACCATTTTTCGCTTCCCGTACTTGTCCGCCATCAACCCCCACAAAGGGGCCATGACCGCCCCGACCAAAAAAGCCGCCGAGTGAACGACGCCCGCCCACAAATTAACCGAGCCTTCCTCTACCCCCAGGTCAAAAAGAAACAAGGGAAGGAACGGTACCGACATCGTATAGCTGGAACTGCAAAATAAAACGCCAAACCATAAAATCCACATCGTTCGTTTCCACGACGGCATGCCATCCCCCTCTTCCCTTTCAATTTCGTCCGCTCAAGCCATCTATCTTTTACTATACGCCTCCTTTACCTTTTCTTCAAAAATCGTATGGGGGCGCAAGATTAAGGAAACAACGCCCTGTTCCAGTCAATTGCCGTATTATCGCTTGAAAATCCAAGCTGACAGCCGATTGGCGAAAAAGACCAAGTGGATTATAATGAATCCAAGCATTTTGATTGCATTCCAGTTAATTCTAAGGAGATGAATTTATATGTTCACTCATTCTGATGGCGAGTTAAAGCTGACCACTCCCGCAGGAACAAAGCCTGAGCTGCCGATGTACGTCGATAACGGCGCCGGAGAGACGGTGAAGGTAGACTGGGAGGAGCCGGAGCCTTCGTTGTATGCGCAGACGGGCGCTTTTGTTGCGCAAGGGAATCTGGCCGACAGGGAATTTCCCCATCCGCTCGCGCCTAACCGCGCAGATCCGCATATCCACAAGCACACCGACGGCTACTACTACTTGACCGGCTCCGTGCCCGAATACGACCGCATCGTGCTGCGCCGCTCGCAAACGCTTTCGGGACTAGCGTCCGCTTCCGAATCGGTCATTTGGACCAAGCATGAAGAAGGAGAAATGGGCAATCATATTTGGGCGCCCGAGCTGCACTTCATTGACGGCAAATGGTACGTTTATTTCGCCGCCGGAACGGCGGAGGACAAGTGGGCGATTCGCCAGTATGTGCTGGAATGCGAGGCGGATAATCCATGCGAGGGCCACTGGGTGGAAAAAGGAAAAATCGTGATGAATTTTGAAAGCTTCACGCTTGATGCCACCACCTTTGTCGTCAATGGAACCCGCTACTTGGCGTGGGCGCAAATCGACGAGGTATCCTGCCTCTACATCGCGCGCATGAGCAATCCGTGGACCATCGACGGGAAGCAGGTGCGCATATCCTCGCCGGATCTCGAATGGGAGCGGCATGGACACAAGGTCAACGAGGGTCCCGCCGTGCTCGTCCGGAACGGCCGCGTCTTTATGGCCTATTCGGCCAGCGCAACCGACGATCGCTACTGCATGGGACTGCTGACCGCAGCGGAGTCAAGCGATCTGCTGGACCCGGCTTCCTGGACCAAATCGCCGGAGCCCGTGTTCCGCAGCCATCCGGCAACAAGCGAATACGGCCCCGGCCATAACAGCTTTACGCGGGACGAGGCGGACGAAACGGATATTCTTGTCTATCATGCGCGTTCGTACAAGGAAATTGACGGCGAGCCGCTGTACGACCCTAACCGCCATGCCCGGATACAAAGGCTGGGCTGGAAAGAGGACGGAACGCCCGATTTCGGCTTCCCGGGGCAGCAAGCCCGCCGGATTACGTGCCTCGTGACCGTCGAATAAGGCAGAAGAGGAAAGCGAAGGACAAGCCATTTTAGCAAAATATAAGAAATAATATGCGTTCCCGCGTGTTATGCTATAGAGGAAATGTACGACTAAACCAGTTGAGAGGATGAAGCCAAATGGCTAAGCTGACCCCTTATATTTTCTCGGAGGATGCGAGAACGCAAGCCGAATTTTACACGAACGCGCTCGGCGGTGAAATTCTGTCGGTGATGACGTTTGCCCAAGCTCCGAACGTGGATGAGCAGCTGAAGGATAAAGTCATGCATATGAGCCTGATTGCAGGCGGCATCTCCTTCTTCATGTCCGATAGTCCGTTTCAACCGATCGAACGCGGCAACGGCATGCATCTCAGTCTGGAATTCGACGACGAGGCGGAAGCTTACTCTCGGTTCGACAAGCTCGCCGAAGGCGGCAAGGTGCTGGACGCGCTAAAAAAGCAATTCTGGGGAAGTTTGTTCGGACTGGTGGAGGATAAATTCGGCGTGCTGTGGCAAGTGACTACAGAGGCCAAGCCAGCGGAATAACGACTGCAATTCGAAGGAGCATTCACGATGAATGAGGAAGTATCATCCTATATTGGGGAACTCGGGGCTGTATGGCAGCGCGAGCTAGCCGAGGAATTGCGCCAGCTTGTCCATCGCGTCATTCCGGAGGCACAGGAGCGCATTCAGTACAAAAAGCCCCATTTTTTGAAAAATGGCAAATATGCCGCAGTCATTTCTCCTGCGAAAGGCTGGGTCAGCTTCACCATATTCAACGCAGCCGGCTTGTCCATTCCGGACGGCGTGTTTGAGGATGGGCCGGAGGAGCGTAGAACGGTAAAAATACGCGAAGGCAAGCCTGCCGATTTCGAGCTGCTCGCCGCCCTGCTTAAACAGGCGTCCGACGGATTGTAAGCCTGCTGAAATAAGGGAAAGAGCTTGCCGCGATTTGCGGCAAGCTCTTTCCCTTTAAGCGGTCGGCCAGTCCCGGGCGCAGCCGCCTCCATGCAGCCGGCTGCGATGATACGTCCGTATCCGTTTACCTCCGATTTCTCCCCTGCGCAACTGCTTGATCTAAGCAGACAACGCGAACGGTCCGTGCCGCTGCGGGCTGTCGGACCGCTCGCGCTGTCTATCGGGAACGGAGCGGATTCCAGCCATCGTCGCCGGACAGAACGCGGCCGATTGTATACATCTCCGCTTGCGCGGCGTCCAGCCTTCGGCTCCAAGCTATCCTCTCTCCATCGTGGGCGCCGGGGCCGCTGCTCCCGAATTCGGCAAAAACGGCGGTAGCCTCGCTTTCGCTTTTGCCCCAGTTGTGCCAGCCTTCGGGCTTGATATGCTCGCCCATCCAGCAGTTGATGAAGGCTGCCTTTGCATAAATGCGCCACGGTCTTCCCAGATAGACGGAACGAGCCGGAGCGTCGCTTTTCAATCGGCTATCAAGGAATACATACCCGTAAGGAATGTGCTCCGGCGTTGACGGCGCCGTAATCCAGCCTTGAATGTCGTCGCGAGAAGCCTCCCCATTGTACGGCCGGCAGCGGGAAAAAATGTCGCAGTTGGAGAAGACGGCCGTGGCCGAGCCAAAAATAAAATCCACGTCGCCTTCGATATAGCAGGACTCGTAATATTGCCGCGAAGCCCGCCTGGGCAATCCTTCCCGCGGTCCGCCGAACGTCGACCGATCCATCGGCACTTCCGGCAACGGTCCCGTAAACAGGGTGTCCTGTCGCCCAATAAAACGGCAGCCGATAAAGGAAACGCGATCGCCGTCCACATAAGCCGCCACGGCCTGCCCGATCTGCTCTCCGTAGCCGGCTCCGTTAACGAACGACATGTTCTCCGCCACAAAATCATCCGCTCCGATAAATGCCGTGTAGGAATGAAACGTATGGTATAGCTCCCCGTTCGGGAAAGCCTTCATCGCATAATCATCGTAATAAATTTGCGTATTGACGGCATCCTCGCCGATCAGGCTAACCGTCCGATGCTCGATATGCAGCTTCTCGCGGTACACGCCAGGTCTGACCCGGATGACTACCCGTTCGGGACAATGAACGGGAATGGCGTCCACTGCCTCCTGAATTGACGTATAGTCCCCGCTGCCGTCGCTCGCTACAACTACCTGCTTGCGTACAACCCGCCCCGCTCCGGCTCCTGTTGTCATGTATGCTCCACTCCCTCTTGCCTATGTTAATTGTTCTCTATATGAGTCCGTTCCTTGCACCGGGCTACCGAGCTGCGTTCATGCAGAAGCGGCTGTATAACGACCGGATAGCTCACGGTTTCTTTCTTGATCAGCGAAACAATGAGCTCGGCCGCCTGGACCGCCAGCTCGTCAAGCGGCGGACCTACCGTGGTCAACGCTACCTCGGCATATTGCATTTCCGGCAAATCATCGTAGCCGATTAACGAAATATCCTCGGGAACCTTGAGGCCTGCCTCCAGCAGCGCGCGCAGCGCCCCCTTAGTCACCATACTGTTCAAGCCTATAAACGCGGTCGGGGAGCCTTGGTGAAACCGGTAATTGCGGACTGCCATATACCCGTCCTCCCAGGTTGAATAGGCAGGGAGCACATATTCCTCATGCACCTCCAGCCCCTTGCGGGCCAGCGCCTCCTTGTAGCCTGCAACCTTGACGTCCTGCGAATTGCCGATAAAGCCGATTCGGCTGTGGCCAAGCTCCTGCAAATGCTCGACCGCTTTATAGATGCCTTCCTTGCGATCGATTTTTATATAAGGCGAATTGGGATTTTCATCCGCGCCGAGCAAGAACCAGGGAATATGGAGGTTCGAAAAATCCTTCATAAAAGGATCAGATTTATCCAGGCGATAATCCCAAAAAATACATCCGTCCACCCGAAGCTGACTGAATATGTCGTAACCGTCGGTTGATACGACCAGGATCATCTGATAGCCGCGCTTTTTCAATTCAAGATGCAGGTTTTTGGAGATGTTCGCGAACAGCGGATTGCTCAGCTCGTCCAGCACAAAGCCGATAATATGGCTGCGTCCCGAGGACAGCTGGGTAGCCATAATATTTTTGCGGTAATTGTGCTTTTCCGCAATCTCCATCACCTTTTTTCTCGTCGCCGGCTTAATGAGCGGATTGCCGTTCAGCGCCTTGGAAACCGTGCTGTAGCTCACGCCGGCCAGCTTGGCGATATCCTTTATCGTAATCATCCTCAGGTACACGTCCCTTCCATCCTGTTACACTAACCTTACCCAAACTGGCAGCCATTGGCTACCTCTTTTTTTCGAGGCAGCCCTGGCTCCTGCAGCCTTATCCCTTTGAAGCCGCCAAATAACGATCGTACTGCGCTTGTCTGCCTTTGATAACCTGATCGATATTCATTTTCTTGAGCGTAGCCACATATTTGTCGAAGTTATCCAGACTTTCCTTGCCCATAATAAATTTCAAATGCATTTCTTCCACATAAGTCGAAATGTCCGGCATTACCTGATTTTCCACTTCCGCTTCCTCCGGCAGACCGTACACGAAAGGAAACGGCGCCTTGATAAACGGCTCGATTTCCTTGTCTCTTTCCGCGTGCCACGGAGCCACCATTACATCGGCCGAAGCCGTCGATTGCGTGTTCGGCAGGTTGACCGGTCCAATGCCGAGCTTCTGAATAAAATCGTTGTTTTTGCCTTGCTCCGTGAACACCTTCTTGCCGTCCTGCTCCTCGTAGGTTACGCCCTTAATGCCCCAGGTATAGTACGTTTGCGCTTCTTCGCCGGATGCATAGTCAAGGAATTTAAAGGCGAGCTCGGGATCTTTGGCATTTTTCGTAATCCCGAAAATACCGCTAAGCGCCTGCCGACCAACATAGAATTGATCGCCATGCGGCCCTTTAAGCGGCAGCAGGCCTTGAATAAGCGGAACGTTGACGTCGTAATCGGCAAACAGCGGGCTGAACACCATGGAGGTATACCAGCTGAAGTTAAACGTCGTTCCGGTCACATTTTGCGAGAATCTGGAAGTAATCTGGTCCGCTGTTGTACTCGCGAAATCCGTAGGCAGCAGCCCTTCCTTGTACAGGCCGTTCATATACGTCAAATATTCTTTATAGGCTTGCTCATTGTAGGCAAAATGTACGGTTCCGCTATCGTCGGCATAAAATTGATTGCCCGCGCCGTCCAAATTAAACGCCAGCCCGAACGAAGGTCCAAACGCCACCGAAAGCAGCTTGGGATCAATCGATAACGGAATTTCGTCGGCCTTGCCGTTCTGATTCGGGTCTTCCGTCTTGAACTTGCGCAGCATCTCCGTGTACTCGTCAAGCGTAGTCGGCTCCTTCAGGCCGACCGCGTCCAGCCATCTCATGTTCACCATGAACTGAGGCATGTAATTTTTGGTCAGCACGCGCTGCGGCACATAATACATATGCCCGTCAGGGGTCGTCAGGCTCGCTTTCAGCTCCGGATATTCCTCGTAAATCTTTTTCAGATTGATGCCGTACTTCTCATACAGCTCGTCGATCGGCTGAAAAATGCCGCCCTTGATATACTTCATCATCTGATCTTTGTCAGGCGCATACACGATGTCCGGCAAATCCATGCCCGAGGCGAGACGCGGGCTCACCGCGTCCGCGTAGTTGGTCGGAGGAAGCAGCTGCCAGTTGACTGTAACCCCCGCATTTTTCACAATTTCCTTCACGATGTCCGCCGAAGCCAGATCGACGTTCGTCGTCCACGCATTGTTCGCGAGAATCGATAGCTCGCCGCCCTTGTCGGTAACCGGTCCCGCGCCGGTATACGTGTAGGTTGAAGCCGAACCCGTCTCTGTCGGCGCAGCCGAAGGCTCGCCGTTTCCAGCTCCGCCGCTGCAGCCCGCCAGACTTCCAACGACCAATGCCGCGCTAAGCGCCATGCCGATACTTTTCCACTTGCCTGCCATAAATGTTCGCCTCCCGATGGAATGAATTGATGCCCCCGCTTATTGCTTATATACAGACAAAGGGTGTAATTACCCTTTTACTGCCCCAAGTGTAATGCCCTTGACGAAGTAGCGCTGAATGAACGGATAGACCATAATAATCGGCACGATGCTGACGACAATCGACACATATCTGACCTGAATCGTCGACACAGCAAGCGAGCCCGTCGACATCCCGCCCCCCATTTTTTGCATGATTTCCGGAGAAGCCATAACGAGCACCCGCCGAAGAAAGATTTGCAGCGGCTGCAGCTCGTGGTTGCCCAAATAAAGCAGCGCTCCGAAAAAGTTGTTCCAGTGGAACACCGCATAATACAGGGCCAGCACGGCAAGCGTCGGCTTGATGACGGGAATCGCGATCCGGTAGAGCATCGTAAAATCGTTTGCTCCGTCAATGCTTGCGCTTTCAAAGATTTCATTCGGAATGCCCTCGAACGCCGAGCGGCAGATCATCACGTTAAACGTAGACACAAGCACCGGAATGACCATAACCCAACGGGTATTGTACAAACCGAGCGAAGTAATCAGCATGTAGGCAGGAATGAGACCCCCGGAAAAATACATCGTAAACGCGATAAAAAAGTTCAGCTTCCGCCGCAGAAAAAAGCGGGCTCTCGAAAGCGGGAACGCAGCAAGGCAGGTTGCCGCAATATTCAATATCGTGCCCACGACCGTATACCAGATCGTATTGTAATAGGAAGTCCAGATTTCATCGTATTGCAGCACCATTTTGTAGCCGGCGACCGTTGCTTCCACCGGATACAGCCAGACCAGTTGCTTGTCAATCGCATTCACCGAGCTGAATGAAATGCTTATGACGTAAAGAAACGGATACAAGGTAACAAGAACGGCGAATATCGTAGCCAAATAGACAAAGCCGTAATATGATCGATCCGCAGCCGATTTTTTCATCGAAGCGCTCCTTTATCGATAGGTTGTTGGCAGGCGCCAGGCAGACGCGCTACCATAGCGACATATCCGTTGCCCGCCGCGTCAGCGTATTCGCCGCGAACACGAGGATAAACGTGATCAGCGAGTTAAACAGGCCGATCGCGGTGGCCAGTCCGAAGTTTTGCCCTTCAATGCCCATCCGGTAGACGTAGGTAGACAGCACGTCGGCATTCTCGTAAGTCGATGCGTTGTACAGCAGGTAGACTTTCTCGAAGCCTACGCTCATCAGCCCTCCGAGCGACAGCAGCAGCAAAATGACAATCGTCGGCTTGATGCTGGGAAGCGTCAGATGCCAAAGCTCTTGAAATTTGTTGACGCCGTCGATTTTGCCGGAATCGTACATCTCAGGGTCAATCGACAGGATGGCCGAAATGTAGATGATCGAGCTGAAGCCGAAGCTTTGCCAGATTTCCGAGCTGGTGAAAATCGTCCTGAACCAGCCGGGCTCCATCATAAAATTGATCTTCTCCATGCCGAGCTTGGCGATAAAATGATTCACGATGCCGTCCGTCGGCGAAAGGAAATTAATGACGATACCCGCAATTACAACGGTTGAAATAAAATGCGGCAAGTAGGTGACCGTCTGGGCAAAACGCTTGAATGCCTTGTTTTTAATTTCCACAATGCATACCGCAAACAAAATCGGAATCGAGAACCCGAACACGAGCGGATAGAACGCCAGCAGGAACGTATTGCGCAGCAATCGCCAGAAATAAATGGAGTCTACGAACTGGATGAACCATTTGAGTCCGACCCATTCGCTTCCCCATAGTCCCTTGCCTGGCGTAAAGTCCTTGAAGGCGATCAGAATGCCCGGCATCGGCAGGTACATAAACACGAAATAGAATACAAAAATCGGCGCAAACATCAGGAGCAGGTACTTGTCCCGTTTGATCAGGCTCAGCAATCCCGGCCGACGTTTATCCATAACGCCACTCTCCTTCAACTGAAATTTACAACGCTTGAAAAAAACTGTATAAAGCGACCCTAACCCTTTTCTATCTACTGAATTTTAGGTAATGACCTCCGTTTCATTATTATTACAACGTTGTAATTTAGGCGTCCTTGAATGCGCTTACAACTCTTTGAACCCATTCTAACAGCAGCCGCTCCAATTTGCAATTAAAAGTTTTCGGAAGCTCTTTGCTTTGCGGCAAGAAATATTTCCACGGAGATTGCTGAGCCTGCTGTAACCATTTTTGCGGCCAGCACGTCTTCAATCTTGAGGTGATGCATATGGCAAGACGAGGTTCCTGTAAACGATGGATGGGATGGATATTTTGCATGATTTTCCTGCTTGCTGCCGCGCTCGGCGTTCAGCCTGAACGGGCATTGGCATGCTCCTGCGCCTTTCATCCGAACTCGGAAGAAAGCGTACAGTTCGCGCTGGAGCGGAAGGATGTTATTTTTGCCGGTACCGTACAGAGGATCGAGTCTCTGCGCTCCAAGCTGGTGATTTCTTCTGCGGATCAGATTCATATTGTGCTGGAGGTTTCCGAGGTGTGGAAAGGAACGCTTGGACCAGAGGCATCCGTATACACGGCCCTCCATTCAGAGAGCTGCGGCTACGAAAACTTTCAAAAAGGCGAAGCTTATCTCGTTTCGGCGAACGTGAGCGGAACGCACAAGCTGGTGACCAGCCTATGCGATTTAACGATGCCCCTCTCCTCCGCTGCCGGACCATTAAGCGTTTTGGGCAACGGCTACGCTCCTGATGAAGATTCTGCAATGAAGGCATCCTTGCCGTCCCAACCTGCACATACCGCATTCGGTCTGTCAGCCCAGAAGCCGACTCTCTTCCGTGCTGCGCTCACCCTGGCGGCAGCCTTAATCGCAGTCCTCGTCATCGTCAGGCTGAGGAAACGAGGAAAACGCTAACAGACTTCATTCCTTGCGGATCAGGCGATTTTTAGTTGTTGGCGGGAATTTCAAAAAACACGGGGCATAGCAGGTATGGAAATGATTGACTCGACGCATACTAAGCCGAATGTCCATGTGCGGACAGCCAAACACACAAGCAGGAGGCCACATTAATGAAGAAGCTGCTTTTAGCCGCCAGTATGATGCTTGCCGTTCCGGCGGCATTGCCGTCGCTCGTCCACGCCAATAACCAAGCGCCGGGAGTCACCGTTTCAATTGTGAACGGACAAGGCGAAGCGATCGGACAAGCCGAGCTCTCTCAAAAGGACGGCAAGCTGTTTATGCATTTGGAGGCGAAAAAATTGCCGCCGGGCAAGCATGCCATCCATTTCCATGCCGAAGGGAAATGCGATCCGCCCGATTTCAGCAGCGCCGGAGGACACTTCAACCCTTTTGACAAACAACACGGCTTCAATAATCCAAAAGGCTATCACAGCGGGGATTTGCCTAACATTGAGGTTGGGGCGGACGGCAGCGTTTCCGTGGATCTGTTCACCGCCGACGCCAGCTTGCTCCAAGGCAAGCCTAATTCTCTCCTCAAGCCAGGCGGAACAGCGATTGTTATTCATGAAAAGGAAGACGACTATGTAACCGACCCGGCAGGCAACTCCGGAAGCCGAATCGCATGCGGCGTCATTAAATAACGAGCGTAAGCGCTATGCTCGTCCATCCAGGCCCGCATAGCTATTAGCGGCATGCTCCTTGCCTTTGGCAATCCGAAAGCTTGCCGCCGCATGGCATTTATATGTTTTCGACGAGGCGGACCCTCCGCCTCTCTCCCTTTAAATGGACCATCTGATTGGTTATTCAAAGCCAACTGGCTGTATCCCTTGCTCGCTTGAGCCCGACCACATCAACAGCTCGCCCTTGGCATTCCATTGCAGGGGCATCCCTGTCCCCAGCCAAATGACCTCGCCCGCTTTCGTATCGATGAGCCAACTGCTTGCGGAGCTTCCTTGCACGACGAATTTGCCTTCGCTGTTCGTTGCCCTGGAGCCCCGCAGAACATGTCTCAGACTATCCCTATCCTGCTCGCCTATCTCCTTGGAGAATGAATTAAACACGTCTTCGGGCAGTGCTTCATTTCTTTGTTTAATCACCTTGTCCCCGATTAAAGAAACGAAGGCCTTCCCCCGATAGGAACGATCGTCTCCCTCGATTTCTGTCGGAACTACAATCGTGTTCTCCTCCGGCCATGACATCGCATAAGGAAACACAAACCCTTCGCTGTGCCCGGAGAATGCCGCTTTATTTTTGCGCCACTGCTCCTTCCCGCTGCGATCAAAGACGATCAAGTCGGCCTCCGGCCCAACAAATTCGTCCGATGGAACCAAAATTGCAAATCGGCCGCCGTCCGGCGAGGAAGCAATGCCATATATCGGCTTCTCCGACACGTAGTGCTTGTTCAATTCTCCTGTCGCACGATTGGCGCTGAACACTTCCCTGTTTCCGTAAATCCCGTATACGACATCCCCCGACCAACGATCGGCGTACAGAATGGCCGAGCCATAGTCATTGCCATAGGGCTCAACCGTCCCGGCCCAATTGACAAGTCCGCTGTCCGCAGCTTCGCCGGACTCCGCTTGGACAAGCCGCTGACTGCCGTGACTGTACACAGCCAAAGCTTCATTGCCCGCCTGAGAGTCCGTATCCACAGATTGAATCATCAACGCAGAGGATAGGGGCAGCTCTCTTACGAGCTCTCCCTTCCCGTCCAGCCATTTCAACCGCTGAAGCTGCTGTTTTCCGGTAACGATAACCTCATTGCGGCTTGCATTGTCCTGTGCAAAAGACTGCCCCGCCTCGGACATAACGCCGTTCAGATTAAAATATACCGATTCGACAACCTCCAGACCGGTTATCCGGACAACAAATGCCTTGTCCGTTCTAAACTCGATGTCATAATCAACCTTTGAAGCGCCGGAAGGCGCGGTTACCCACCAGCTAGAAGCGACCTCCTCCTCGACAGAATGACGGTTCACCTCCGTATTGGCCGTTACGGTCACCGTCCCTGCTACGTCATCGATCTGCGTATACAAAAGAGGCTCATCTACAAGCCCGCCGCCCGCTTCCGGCCGCGCCTGTCCGTCTGACACGCCGACTGCGGGCGCCGATGGCGACGGCTGGCCGCGTTCCAGTTCGCTCCTTTCAGCATCGCCTTGACTGCAGCCAGCCGCAATCGTCAAGCCCGCCAGCAGCCATACCTTTGCGATTCGTACCCTATGCTTCACTTCTTGCACCTCCAAGCTATGGAAGATGTTTTCCATTTTATAACGTGCAATCCGCTTAAAAGGTTACAGCCATGAGCGAATCGCTCCCTATCAGTGTGTAGCCTATAAATTCCTTAACTAGGGCGTGTCTGAGAACGCTGAGGACAGCACATTTTGCCTAATTTTCGTTCCATGCAAGGCGCGTTTGTGAAGGTGTACCGGGGGTAAATCAAGCAACCGGAACGAAGCAGGGGGCGAAAAGGCGGTGAAAGGTGCCTCTGAGCGGGTTTTCAGACACGCCCTATATAGGTTGAACTACAAATTTGAATATATAACGCTCATAAGCCTGCAGGGCAAAAAATGTTTCGGTGCTAAAAAGTAGAAAAACAATTGATGGAGTAGGCTGCGCTTTGGTCCCTCTGGAAAAAAGATAGTTTAGAAATGTGACTGTAGCTCGCTGTATGGAGCTTCTAAGAGAAAAGTTAGTTAGAAATGTGACTGTAGCTCGCTGTATGGAGCTCCTAGGAGAAAAGTTAGTTAGAAATGTAAAGAAAGAACCCCTTAGGCAGGGAAGTGAAGTGCTCCCTGTCAAGTAGACAGTGAAAAAACAAAAAATCGGATTGATCGTTCCCCCAGTTCAAAAAATCCGGGCAGCATACAGGAGTATCCTGTATGCTGCCCGGATGGAGGGCCTGCTTGCCGTCGTTGTCTATAAAGCCGCAAGCTCTTGCAAAATTTGATCCAGCGCCTCCGGCGACACGCGCAGCATAGCGTTTTCGCCAATCTGCTTGAGGGAGAAGCCCTTGGCAATGTTCATCGGAGCGCCGTTAACGAGCATTGGCGCATGTCGGCCGACGATTTCGGTTGCCCGTTCATCCATCAGAAGCTCACTGAGCTTCGTTTTGATGCTGTAACGCTCCTGAAACAGGGATGAATTCTCGTATACAAAGCTGTACGAGCCGGAGCCTACGTGAAGCTGAAGGCCGTTCTCCGTATCCTCCGCAGCGAATATGCCCGAAGGCAGCTCAAGCGCAGCAGCCGATTCCAGCTCTGCTGCAGACGCTCCCTTATCTGCCAGCTCCGTTAAGCCAGTCCATGCGCTTCCCGCTTCCGTTGTTCCGGATCGCGTGGCGCCTCGCAGCACAATTTCAGCTGTCGTATTCGCCGGGACAACGACGTTCACCGTGATGCGCCCCCCTTCCACCTTCCAGCCCGACTCGATCGTTCCGTACATCGAGTTGAAAGCGGCGCGAGCATGGGTGAGGAGCGTCGAGCCGAACAAAGGCTCGATGCGGATACGTTTGTAAGCGGGCGCAGCCGGGTCCATGTCAAGACCGGCGACCTTCCGGTACATCCAGTCGCCGATGGCGCCATAGGAGTAATGGTTGAACGAATTCATATCGTCGCTCCAAAACGAGCCGTCCGGCTTGATGCTGTCCCAATGCTCCCATATGGTCGTTGCGCCTTTGGACACCGAATACAGCCAGCCCGGATAGCTTTCCTGCATGAGCAGCCGCACAGCCGTCGTATGATAACCGCTGCTCGACAGAGCGAAGCACAGATAAGGCGTGCCGACAAAGCCGGTTGTCAGATGGTAGTCGTTCTCGATAATCAGATTGTTCAGGTCCTCCGCAACTCTGCCTTTGACGCTCTCGTCAACCAGATCGAACACAAGCGCCAGTACGTGAGCCGTCTGCGTAGGCGAAGCAATTCTTCCCGTCTTCGTCGTAAACTCGTCGCGAAACGCCTCCACGACCCGTTGATACAGCTCGTCATAGCGCTTCGCATCCTCTTCGCGACCCAGCGCGCGGGCGGCATCGCGCACGATGCGCGACGAATATGCGTAGTAGGCCGTTGCGACGAAGGCGGTCGGCGTCGCTCCGATATAGCTGTCCTCCTTGGCATCAAGCCCAAGCCAGTCGCCGAAGTGAAAGCCTGAGTTCCACAAAAACTCCTGGTCGCCTTGGGAACGAATATAATCGACCCACCGCTTCATGCTCTCGTACTGCTCCTCCAGCAGCTGCTTATCCCCATAATATTGGTAGACCGTCCACGGGCAAATGACTGCGGCGTCTCCCCAAGCCGCCGAATTGGCTCCGCCTACAATATCGGGAATGACAAACGGAACGCCGCCGTCCGCATGCTGCTCCGCCTTCAGGTCGCGCAGCCACTTGGTGAAAAAAGGGCCGCCCTGAAAATTGAACAAAGCGGTGCTTATAAATACTTGCGCGTCGCCCGTCCAGCCGAGACGCTCATCGCGCTGCGGACAATCCGTCGGCACGTCGAGGAAATTGCCGCGCTGGCCCCAGCGGATATTTTGCTGCAGCTTGTTGACCCGTTCATCCGAGCATTCGAACTCGCCCGTAGAAGGCATGGCCGAGTGCATAACCTCACCCACAAACGCATCGAGCGGCAAACCGTTCTCCTGGCCGGGATACCCTTCCACCCGCACATATCGGAAGCCCATAAAGGTGAAATGGGGGGCATAGCTCTCCGTTTCCCCGCCGCGCGCCGTATAGGATACCGTTTGCCGCGCGGGACGAAGATTGCCGAAATAGATATTTCCGTCCTTATCAAGCACCTCGGCATGGCGCAGTACTATTTTCGTTCCTGTCTCTGCTTGAACCGTGAAGCGAATGCGGCCTACCATGTTCTGCCCCATATCCAGCACATGATCGCCTGCCGGCGTAACAAAGGCAGCCACAGGCTTCAAAACCTCTGTCACTTTCGTTGGCCAATTCTCTTGGGCGACCAAACGGTCGTACGGCAAATCCAGCAGCTCGACCGGATGCCAGCCGACGCCTTCCGTTGCCGACTCGCCTCCCCCCGCTTCGCTCCAGCCGACAGGCTCCAGCCGCGCATCGTAGGTTTCGCCGTGATAAATATTCGAATATTGAATCGCGCCAAGCGTTGACTGCCAGGAATCGTCAGTAGCGACAACCGTTTCCGAGCCGTCCGCGTAACGGATATGAAGCTCGAGCAGAGCCGCACGGCGTTCGCCGTAATTAAAGTTTTTGCCCTCGAAGCCCAGTCCTCCCTTATACCAGCCGTCACCGAGCAGAATGCCGATTGCGTTGCCGCCCTTTTGCAGCGCCGCCGTCACATCATAGGTCTGGTATTGAAGCCGGCTTGGATAGCTGGTCCAGCCGGGAGCCAGCAAATCGTCAGAAGCCTTTTCTCCATTCACATACACCTCATACACGCCAAGCGCAGACGCGTATACGCGCGCAGACGAAATGGCCTCTGCCGCCTCAAACGTCCTCCGCAGCAAGTAAGCCGGCTCGGCGTCCGGCGCGATTGCTCCGGCATCCGGCGTAATCCACTTGGCCTGCCACACATGCGAGTCGCCGAGCCCAAGCTCAAGCAGCCCTTCCTCGCTCCATGGAGATTCGATCCCATCCGTATCCCATGCCTTTACGCGGAAACGATAGCCGGAACGCGGCGCAAGCGGCGGCCCCGCATAGGCGAGCTGAATCGACTGCTCCGAATCTACGCGCCCCGAGTCCCAGACGCTTTGCTCAAAGTCCGTTCCATCAGCGGCGAGCTGAATCCGATAGGCAGCCTGTACAATGCCCCTCCGCTCCCCGCCATCGAGCACCCAGCTAAAACGCGGCAGCGCGGTTCCTGCTCCAAGCAGCCCGCTTTGATATTCACAGTTAACGGCAATAATGTTTAACATCGTATCCTCTCCCTGGCTTAAAATTCGTTATCCTTTAACAGCGCCTGCGGTCATGCCCGCGACAATTCGTTTGTTAAAAACAATGAACAAAACAAGCGGCGGAATCGTAATGAGCAAAATATTCGTAAACAACAGGTTAAACTGTGAAATGTACTGGCTCTGGAAGTTGTACAGCGTAAGCTGCACGGTTACGTTGTCCGAGCCGGGCAGGAAATACAGCGGATTCGTGAAGTCGTTAAAGATGGTCACCGCCTGAAGCACGACTACGGTAGCGGTTACAGGCTGCAGCAGCGGCATAATGATCGAGAAAAATAATCGAATGCCTCCGCTGCCGTCAATAACCGCCGCCTCGTCAACCTCGCGCGGAATCGCCGCCATAAAGCCTTTATACAATAGTACAGCGAATGGAAAGCCAAGCGCTACCTCTACCATAATAAGTCCGAACATCGTTTTAAAAATGCCGAGCCCGTCCATCACCCAAATCGTGGGCACGATCGCCGGCGGAATAATCAGACCGGCCAATATAAGAAAGTTGAAAAGCGGCGAAAGCTTCCCCGTACGGCGCTGAAGGACGTAACCGGCCATGGCGCACAATACGATGAGCAGTATAATCGATACAACCGTAAGCACAGTGCTGTTCACAAAGGCGCGGATCAGCATATAGTCCCGTGCCGCGATAACGGCTTTAATATTTTCCCAATAGTGCTGGGTGGACGGCCAGGAAAGGTTAAGGAGCGACGCTTCCTTCGTATCCTTGCCTGCATTGACGATAATGAAATAAAACGGTATCCAGAACACGACAATCGACAAAAGCACGGCCCCGATTTCGAGACTCCACTGTCTGAGCGCTTTCATAGGTCTACCTCCTTGCGGTTCAGGTAGGTGTACAGCGGGAACGCAAGCGCCGAGACGACGAAGAACAGAATGACGTTGCCCGCAGTTGCGAGCCCGTAGAAGCCGCCCTGATACTGCTTATAAATGATGGACGCGATCAGGTCGGTCGTAAAGCCCGGCCCGCCCTTCGTCATGGCCCATACCAGATCGAATGAGCGCAGTCCGCCGATAAACGCCAGAATAATGACGGTATTCGTTGCCGGACGGCTAAGCGGGACGATAATGTTCCAGAACTTGTGCCAGTGGTTGCCGCCGTCGATTTGCAGCGCTTCGTAATACTCGTCCGGGATGGACAAAATGCCTGCGATATAAATGACGGTTGCAAAGCCGACTCCCTTCCACACGTCAACGAAAGCGACCGAGAGCAGCGCGATCCGCGTATCGCCCAGCCAGTCTGGTCCTTCGATGCCAAGCGTGGCCAGCGCCGTATTGATGACGCCTTGCGTCGGATGCATCATCATGCTGAACGCAAGGCCCACAGCGATCGTACTGACCAGCGTAGGAAAAAATATAACAGACCGCAGATAAGCTTTGGTCCTGATTTTCGACGTTAGCAGCACGCCCAGCAGCAGTCCGAGCGCTACCTTCAGTACGCAGGTTACGACCGCGTAGATTAGCGTGTTTTTGAAGCCGATGCTTAACGATTGCTCCTGAAAAAACGTAATAAAGTTTTCCAGCCCGATAAACTCCCAGTCCATCAGCGTCCAGCGCGTCATACTGAAGAAAAACGACATGATCGTCGGCAAAATAAAAATAACAAAATATATAACAGCGGCAGGAAGCAGAAACCAGTACGAGTAGGTTCGCTTGAAAATGCTGTTCATCCGGCATCTCTCCTCGTCATGCGAGCGTAAACGGCTATAGCTTGCCTTGGCAGCTGTAGCTCGTTTCGCGTTGAAATGGAAGTCCGTCTTGGATTCGATCCATGTTCGCTTTCATTTCGAGCGTAAACGGCTATAGCTTGCCTTGGCAGCTGTAGCTCGTTTCGCGTAGAAATGGAAGTCCGTCTTGGATTCGATCCATCTTCGCTTTCATTTCGAGCGTAAACGGCCATAGCTTGCCTTGGCAGCTGCAGCTCGTTTCGCGTTGAAACTCCTAATAAAAATCGGCCCTGCGGGCAGCAGGGCCGATGGTTCACCGCAAGAGCTGCGCTTGCCGGATACTGGCTGCCCGCACGCGGGAGCCGCGCCGACTATCGTCGAGCCCGGCAGGCAGCCGCATCCGGCGTTCCTCGCAGCTTTTACCAGCCCTCAAGCCCCAACTGCTTCGCCTGCTTTTCTACATCCTTGTCGTATGCGGCTGCGCCTTCCTGCGCGTTTTTAATGCCTGCGCCAACCTCGACGGTAATCTGCTCCAGGCTTGGTCCTTTGACCGGCGAAATAAATTCGAGCGCAGGCGCAGTTTGATTGTTTTCAAAGTATGGCAGCATTTCTTTCACGAACGCCGGCACATCGTCCGGAATAGCCGCTCCGGTAATCAGGTACGGACCGGTCGGGCTCGTCACCTTGGACGCGATCTCGGTTCCTTCAACGGAAGCGATAAACGCCAGCAGCAGCTTCGCTTCCTCAATATGCTTGCTATCCTTGTAAATATAGCCTGCGCCAGGCATCCAGATCGTAAGGCCATTCTTGCCCGCATCGTCGCCAGGCTGAGCGAAGAAGCCGATATCGTCTACGTTGTCAGGGAAGTTCTGGACGATGGCCGGTACGGCGAACGACAGCATCGGATAATGGGCGCCTTTGCCCTCGGCCAGCATTTTGAGACCTGCATCATAAGTAGTAGCCAGCATATCCTTGTTCATAAAACCTTTGTCGTACAGCTCCTGCAGCTTCTCGAAGCTGCGCAATGTCGCAGGCGTGCCTGCAATCGTTGCCTTGTGTGCGGTGAAGTCGTCGGCAAAGCCTGGAACCTGAGCCTGCACGTTGTAGTAATCCGCAAGCACGACGAGCTGTGACGTCCACGTATCCTTGTACGTGCCGATTACCGGCGTTGCCTGGCCTG
Source organism: Paenibacillus sp. SY21-1 (assembly GCF_005222705.1). Lineage (GTDB taxonomy): Bacteria > Bacillota > Bacilli > Paenibacillales > Paenibacillaceae > Pristimantibacillus. Next base: position 165,450 of record NZ_STGF01000013.1, read on the forward strand.
CCGCTTTAATTTTCTCGTTGTTGGCGATCAGCTCGCTCCAGGTCAGCGGCACCTTCAGGCCAAGCTCTGCATATATCTTCTTGTTGTAGAACCAGCCGCCTGCATTCGTCGAGCCCGTCGGCACGCCGAACACCTTGCCGTTGTAGCTGACGGTCGACTTAAACGAATCCATAATATTCGCCTGAAAGTCTTCGTTTGTTAAATCCAGCATATTTTTCTCCGGCGTCAACGCTTGCATGAGCGAGCCCGAGTTGTAGAAGAAGACATCAGACATATCTCCCGTCGCAAGCCGGGTTTTGACGATATTGTCGCCCTCGCTGCCGCCCGGGCGCGTCTCCAGCTCAACGGTAATATTCGGATGCTTGTTTTGGAACGCCTCGATATACGCATTCGCGAGATTGACCGTATCCTGCACGTTGTCGACGAGCATGGAGATCGTTACCTTTTTGGCCGGCTCATCTGTTCCGCTCTGCGCTCCCGTGTTCGTTCCCTCATTGTTGTTCGTACCGCCGCTGCACGCGGCAAGCGAGCTGCTGATCACAACCGTACCCAGCACCGTGGCGAGCGCTTTCCAACTTTTCTGTTTCATCTTGACCCTTCCCCCTTTGCGATTATCGCACAAGCGTAAACGGCTGAGCTCATCCATGGCGGGTAAGCTAACGTTTCGCGGAGAAATAGAAGCGGAGCACACCTATCGCATGTGTACTTCCTTATATTTCAAGCGCAAACGGCTGACGCCTTCCTTGGCGGCCAGGCTGCCGCTTCCTTCTGTGTTTATTGTAGAGGCTGGGCATCACATTTGTAAGCGCTCTATTTTTATGGTGAATGTCTGTTTTTTTTAGGTTCGGCATTTGGATGAAAGCGCAGCGTAATCCGCGTTCCCATCCCCGCCTCGCTCCAAACCTCAAGCGAGCTGGAAGGGCCGTAATAGAGCGCCAGCCTCTCCTTCACATTGCGCATGCCGTATCCGCGCTCCGTCTGTTCCAGATCGGCCATGCCGACCCCGTCATCCTCCACCGTGAAAACAATGAAGGGCCCGTCGAAGCTTCCGGTCAACCGGATCGTCCCCGCGCCTACCTTTGGCTCCAGCCCGTGATATATCGCGTTCTCGACAAGCGGCTGCAGCAGCAGCTTCATCATTTCGATCGATTTAAGCGACTCCTCTACCTCCTCGATATAGCGGAAACGGTTGTTGAAGCGGATATTCTGAATGGTGAGATAATGCTGAATATGCTTTAGCTCGTTGTACACGAGAATCGTTTCCTTGCCTTTATTCAGGCTTAGCTTAAAGCTCTCCGAGAGCGAAACGGCCATTTGGGCGACATCGTTGTTGTTCTGAAGCAGCGCCATCCAATAGATCGAATCGAGCGTATTGTATAAAAAATGTGGCTTGATCTGCGATTGCAGCGCGCGCAGCTCCGCTTCCCGCTCCTTCAGCTCGGAATGGATCAGCTTGGCGTTCAACTCCTCATTTTCGTGGGCAATGCGCTGAAACGTTTCGCCGATGACGCCTACCTCATCCTGTGCAAACCTGGCCGGCACGTCGCGTTTGCCGAGCGTCCAGTCGATCATCATTTTTTTGAGCTGAAGCAGCGGCTTCGTAATGGAGCCCGATAAAAAGTAGGACAGCACCAGGGCAATAACGGCGAACACGGCGGCAATAACGGTTGTCGCCCAGCGAATGTTCTCGGTCTGCCTAAGCAGCTCCTTGGCCTTCACCAGATGCACAAATGTCCAGTTCGTCGTCTGATTCCGAAACGGGTTGACCAGATAGCCGTCCTCGCGCAAGCCGGCCAGCGTTTCCGTCGTCGAACCGGCAGCCGCCACTACCGCTTCCGTCTTGTTGTAGACTGCCGCGGAGCCGCTGCCCGACTCGCTCAGCACCATAAAGGAGCCGCTTGCGTTGCCGCTGCCGAACACCTTGTCGAAAATCGCTTTGGATACGTTGACGACCAGCAGTCCAATCGGCTCCCCGCTTGAATCTCCCGCATCCCGAAACAGCTTGACCGTCGAAAACGATTTATCCGTCTCCTGAAAAATATCTTCCGCGTAGTAGACCACCTTGCCGTTGTTCTCGTAAGCCTGGTTGTACCAGTCCGTAGCGGCGATAGCCTTCGCTTTGTCCGCCCCCTCGTAGACGCCAGCATCGTCCGAGCGGCCGAAGCAGTAGGTGCGCAGCTTCAAATCAAACAAGCAGACCGAGGTTACGTATCGCGTGTCCGCCGAGCTGCCGCTGATCAGATTTTGCAGCCGGTTTGAGGTAAGCCTTGCCGTTTCCGGCTGGAGCTCGTCCGCTTCGCCGCTTAACCGAAGGTTCTGCCTGATCTCTTCGTTCACCACGATAGAGAAATGGAAGCTCGAAATGTTGCGAAACAGCAAATCCGCCACCTCGCTGGACGTGCGCAAATGGTCGAGATTCGTTTTTTTGTTCATATCCGTCAGCGTATCCTTCGTCACATTAAACGAAATATAGCCAAGCAGCATAATCGAAGGCAGCGTTAATAGTATCATCGCCGCAAGAAAGCGGCTTCTGATTCGCTTGAAGCGAAGCTTTCCGAGCCAGCGTCTATTGTTCATCGGCCTCATCCTTATGCTCCGTGTGAGCCGCCTCGCGATATTGCTTAGGCGTCATGCCGACTTGCTTCTTGAACGTTTCCGTAAAATGCCTGTACGTGAGATAGCCCACCCGCTCGCTAACGTCTGCGACCAGCAGTCCTTCCCGCAGCAGCAGCTTCGCCTGCTCCATTCGCCGGTTCGTTAGATGCTTGATGTAGGAAATGCCCATCTCCTCCTTGAACAGCAGGCTGAAATAAGTAGCATTCAGCCCCACCTGGTCCGCTATTTCCTGCAGTGAAATATCCTGTCCGAAATGATGCTCCATATAGGCGAGCGCCTGCTCCACTGCCGCATGCTTGGTCGAGCGTCGCGCCTCGCTTAGTCTGGGAAGCATGGCAGCCAGCTTGCTGCCCAGCCATCCGAACATTTCCTCGCGCGTATGCATCCCGCCAAGCTCCTGATGAGCGATGGGAGCAAGCTCTCCCGGAATGCCTCCCGCCTCCTTGAGCACCTCCACGCTAAGATAGAGGAGGCGAACCAGCTTTTGCTCCGCTTTGTCGGGGGCCAGCTTCTGCTCCTCCATCCACAGCTTCAGCTCCCCGAGCAGCCGGTCAAGCTCGCTTCTATTACCTGTCCGCAGCGCAAACACAACCGCTTCCTCATGTCCCGTCAAATTATCCTGCAGCCGGTCGTCGCCGCCAATGTCCGCGCTTCTCACCCAGCCGCTCTCCTCCAGAAATCTGCCGTACCGCAGAGCGCGCTGCGCTTCCTTGCAGCTTCTCGGCGCCTCCTCCGGCAGAGCGCAGGTGCCGCCTGACGCAATGACGCCTCCATGGGTTTCAGCCGCGGCCAGCACACCCCATAGCTCGTCCGAGGGCAGCACGTAATGAAATACCGCGGACAAACGTTCCTCTCCGTTGGTCACATTTACGATTCGGAACGCTTCGCTTTCCGGCCAATGCAGCGGCTCCCCCGAACAAGCAAGCACCGTAACGCCGCATACACGGCTCCATTCGGACCCATAGCAGCGCTTCCACCTCTCCAGCGCCTTATCGCCTGCCAGCAGCAAATCGAGCGTCGCCTTTTCCAGCAGCTGCTCGCGGCTTGCCTCCAGATCCTGTCTCATCGAGCTGAACGCGCGCTGCTTCATAATGCGCTCCAGCGTCTTGTCCATCGCCTGCTCAATTTTCTGAATCGTGATCGGCTTCTCCAAATAATCGACCACGCCAAGGCCGATCGCCCGCCGCACATATTCAAATTCGTTAAAACCGCTTAACACGATAAACATCGTATCCTTGGCCTCTTCGGCTACCGTCTCTATGAGCTGCAGCCCGTCCATACCCGGCATCCGTATATCCGTCAGCACGATATCGGGCCGTTGCTCGCGGAATAATTCCAGCGCGGCTAACCCGTCGCCCGCCGTCCCCACCAGCTCTACTCCGTAGCGCCCCCAGTCGATCATTTTGCTCAACCCCTGGCAAACGATATATTCATCGTCGAATACAACCGCTTTCAGCATGACCCTGCCCCCATTCAACTAATGCTGTTGCTGGTTTTCCGCGCCCCGCTCGCACAGCCCCTCCCAAACGTGCAATCGCGTTGCCGCTGCGTATAGCTAGTAAATTTGCGTTCATTTTATACTAACCGTGCTTGGGAAGTAAAGGAGAGAAAAAAGGCTCAACCTGGAAATGGTGATTGACAGAAAACAAAGCTTAAAGACCGATTCCTGGCATAACCCTACTAAATTCAAGGGAATCGGACTGTAACAGCGATCGGAAGAACCCTTTGCCCCGCAGCACTTCCACTCCGTTGAAGGCAAGCGCTGATTTCTGTTTTGAGCCGAAAAAAATAAAAGAAGCAGCCAACGGCTCCTGCAATAGGCTCCGATAGCTGCTCCTTCCTCCTTGGCCGATCTATAGTCCGTAGTACCGCTGCAACGCCTGAATAATGCCAAGCGGATTTCTTCGCAAATCCTTGGCGCTAAAAAAGATATCGCCCTGCACTTCAGGATGGCCGGCATTATATTTTAACTGATTAATGATTTCCTCGGACGTATGCCAGCCCTTCTCCTGCGTTCCCAGCTTGTAGACTGAATGGCCGATATACAGGTCGACTCCCGTGCCCGCAACCTCTGCCGACCACCAATCTACTACTTTATCGTAACGCGCCGCGTCTAGCGAGAAGCTCCAATAGACTTGCGGAGCCACATAATCCAGCCAGCCCTGCTTGACCCATTTGCGAACATCCGCGGACATGCTGTCGTATGCGGTAACGCCGGCCCTCGTATCGGAGCCGCTTGAATCCTGCGACTTGTTGCGCCAAACGCCAAACGGGCTGATGCCAAATGAAACGTCGGGCTTCACGGCATGCACCGCTTGATCAAGCTGCTGCACAAACGTATCGATATTGCTCCGTCTCCATTCCGCTTTGGTCGCAAGCTTCATGCCGTTAAACGCCTTAAACGTCGCATCATCCTGCAGCACCGCATTGGACGGGTAGAAATAATCGTCGAGATGCACGCCGTCTACGGCATAATTGCGCACAACCTCCATAATCGCATCGATAACATGCTGGCGCGCTTCGGGAATGCCCGGATTAATGATCAGCTGAGAGCCCGAGCTCAGCATCCATTCCGGATGCGCAACTGCTACATGATTAGCCGCAAGCTGGCTGGTATTGCTGTCCGTATTCGCCCGAAACGGATTAAACCAGGCATGGAACGTCATGCCGCGGCGATGCGTTTCCTCGATCATAAACTGCAACGGGTCGTAGGCCGGGTCCTTCCCTTGCTTGCCCGTCAACACTTTGGACCAAGGAACGAGCTGTGAAGGGTACAAGGCGTCGGCGGAAGGACGCACCTGGACGAACACCGCGTTCATCCCCATTGCCTGCACCTCGTCAAGCAGCGTGATATACTCCTGCTCCTGTACGCTTTGCTTCCCGTAAGACGAGACCGATGGATAATCGAGATTGTAAATCGTCGAGATCCACACTCCGCGCAGCTCGGTTTCCGCGGCGGGAGGTGTCGGCTGCGCCGGGATAGTCGAAGGAACAGGCGTCGGAGTCGCAACCGGCGTTGCGGTTGCTGACGGAGCCGGCGTCGGGGAGGGCGCTTTCCTGCTCAGTCTAACGATTTTATTCTTATTGTCCCATTCCACTCCAACGCCCAGATGACTGCTTACGAAACGAAGAGGCACCATCATCCGGCCCGCCGCCACCTCTGCATTGGCCTCCAGCGTAATTATCGTACCGTTAATCTCCGCCTGCTTTTGTCCGGCAAGCATGCGAATCGCGGTATTGCCTTGGCTAATGGTCACTTGCTTGATTGATGGAACCCAGTCGACCTGCGCCCCCAGCCCTTCGCCTATGACTCTCAGGGGCACCATTGTCACATTCAAATCCTGCCGCACGTACGGCGCGACATCGCTGCTCAGCACGCTGCCATCGAGCGTGATCTGTACTTGTGAAGCAGCCTCCGTCCGATCAGGCGCGAACTCCCACGATAAAATCAGCGTTGCCGTCAGCAAGAGCAGCAGCGCTCTTCTCCATCTCATTGCCCGTACCCTCCAGTTTCATATTGGCTTGTCTTCCGTGCCGCTGACTTTTCTCCGATGAACACACATAGAGAATAGACGCGATGAGGCTACAAAAAGTTTCCATACGGGCGCAAAAGCCCTATCTCCGTTAGCTGGCGGCAGAGCTAGCGCTTGGCGTGGTCAATAAGTCCGTATTTCTTTTTGATCCGATCCAGCTTCTCCAGCATCGGCCTTGAAAGAACATAAAGGAACAGCACAGTCGCCGAGGCATGCACAAGGTCGAACCAGAAGCCGGAAGCATAAGCGGCGAGCAGCGCCTCCCAGGAGAATGCGGACGTAAACAGGGCAACCGTGCTCACATTCATAATGCCGCCGTAGATCAGCAGAGTGGACAGTCCGCCGAAAACGCATAGAGAGAACTTGGTGCGTTTAAGCAGCCCCTTCTGAAACAGAATGCCGGCCATAAAACCAATGATGCCAAAACAGAACATTTGCCACGGCGTCCACGGCCCTTGGCCGAAAAAGAAGTTGGAGACGAAGCCTGCCACCGCGCCAACCAGAAAACCCGCTTCCGCGCCAAAGCCGACTCCGGCGATAATGACGATCGCCACGACCGGCTTGAATTGGGGCAGCATAAAAAAAGCGGAGCGCCCCGCCACCGCAATCGCCGCCAGCACAGCTATGACGATCAATTCGCGCGCCTGCGGCTTTCGCCGCTCGAACACGAGCGCAAACGGAATCATCGTATACAAAATAATAAGCAGACTGATGAAATAATATTTGCGGTCTTCCAGCACAAGCATGCCGAGCAGAATAGTAGCCGGAATCGCCACAAGTATGATCGCTGCCGAAAGCCAGGTGCGGCGGCTTAGCCGAGTGTCGGCGCGCTGTTGCTCTTGCATCTCGCGATTACCCCCTCAACGGTTACGCCATCGCTCCACACATGCCGCGCCATCCGGTTCGCTGCCGTCGTGTAGAAGCTGTTGCCCGCAAAAAAACGGCTTGCGGTATTGGTCGTTATAATGCTCCCGTCAAAAAACATCGAGCATACCTCGCCGTACTTGGCGCAAAATTCCACATCGTGCGATACCATCACAATTGTCGTGCCTTCGGCGTTCAGCTTCTGAAGAAAAGCCGCCAGCTTTTCTTTAAAAAAGCCGTCAAGCCCCTTCGTCGGCTCGTCGAGCAGCAATATTCGCGGCTCAAGCAGCAGCACCTTCGCCAGCGCCGCCCTCTGCTGCTCGCCGCCGCTCAGGTCATACGGATGCATGCCCAGCAAATTTTCAAGCTCGGCAAAGGCGACGACCTCCGCCACCTTTTCCGATTTCTCGGCCTTTGTCAGCGAGGCTTGCTCAAGCATCTCGAACAGATCAAGCTCAACCGTTTTTTTGACGAAAAGCGTTTGCGGGTTTTGCGGCAACATGCCCAGATTGCGGGTGAATAGCTCTTTCGCGCCAAGCTTGGCCGGATTCCGGCCGCCGACCTGCACCTTGCCCCGGTAAGGCTGAAGAAGTCCGCCAATCAACGACAGCGTCGTCGTTTTGCCCGTGCCATTGCCGCCGACTATGCAGTAGAATTGTCCCTCGCGAACAGTGAGCGACAAATCCTTGATGACATCCTCCCCGTGCTTCTCGCGCTTGAACCAGACCTCCTTGAGCTGAATCGCTATCGGAGCCTCGGCTGCATTGGCCGGCGTGCCGCCAAACGCAGCGTCGCTCCGCTTCTTGTCTGCGCTTGCCGCTGTGCCGGACGGGAAGACCTCCAATCGCTTCGCCGCGCTTGCACCCGCATGCAGCGTGCCAACCGCTTTCGGCTCGTCCGAAGCCGCTGCTGCATCTGCACGAGGCAGCCCGCCAAGCCTGTACCCGTCCAGCCACTGACGCCCCTCCTTTACAGTAAGGGGCGGCTGCCCGTCCACGGCCGCCAAGCCCGTTACTCCGGCATAAATCTGCAGGGGCGCGGGCATCGCCAGAAACATCGGATGCCCCATGCGCCCCAAATCCGCGCCAACCTGATGCGGCGGGCCGTCGGCAATAATGGAGCCCCCCTCCATGACGATCAGCCGGTCGGTCGCCGGGATAATTTCCTCCAGGCGATGCTCGGTCATAATGATGGTGGTTCCCAGCTCCAGATTGATTTTTCGCACGGTGGCCAAAAAATCGGATGCCGCAATCGGGTCCAGCTGGGAGGTTGGTTCGTCCAATATAAGCACGGACGGATGCATCGCCATGATGGACGCCAGATTCAACAGCTGCTTCTGCCCGCCGGACAGCTCCGTAACCGATTTGCGGAACCAGGTCTGAATACCGAAGAAGCTGGCCATCTCCGCTACGCGAAGCCGAATAACGGCCGTATCGCAGCCAAGGCTTTCGAGTCCGAACGCCAGCTCATGCCACACCTTGTCCGTCACGATCTGGTTGTCCGGCTGCTGAAGCACAAAGCCGATCTCCGCCGCCTGCGTGCGCTGATCCGCCTCGCCGAGCGGCCTGCCGTTGAACAGAATCTGCCCGCTCCGCTCTCCGTGCGGCGTCAGCACCGATTTAAGCTGCCTGAGCAGCGTGCTTTTGCCGCAGCCCGACTTTCCGCAAATCGTAACAAACTCGCCGCTGGCCACCGTCATATTGATTGCGGTAAGCGCCGCCTTCTCCCTTTCGGGAAAATTGAACGTCAGGTTCTCGATGCGATACGTTTCCATTTCCATTCCTCCACAGCTTGTATAATGACCGGCACCAGGCTGAACCCGCCAAACGCAACGTAGACGACCAGGCCGAGCCACGAGCGTTCCGGCAGCTTGAGCGAAGGGAAAAACCGCATCGTATTTTCTCCCATGAAGGCGCCGACGACAATCATCGCAATCAGGCCGAGCATAATGCCCAGCACAAGCTTGTCGCGGCCGTCAAAGCGGTACATGGAGAAGCTTGTGCGGCCCGGCAAGCCGTAGCCGCGCGATTTCATGGAATCCGCCGTTTCGATTGCATTTTCCAGCGCCCATGTCGTCATGATGGATAGAATCGTCATTCCGTTGCGCGCCTTGACGAGCAGGCTCCCTTGCGTCACATCCCTGCCGATGCTTTTCTGCCCATTCGAGATCACTTTGAGCTGCGCCTTGTAGCGCGGCACGAACCTCAGCACCATCGAGAGGATGAGCGAGAGCGCAGGCATGATTTTGCCGAACAAATAGATGAATTTATCCGAGGTCATGACCGCGTTGTAGCATGAAAACCAGATGATGACCGTAATGAACATACAGGCCGCCGACACGCCGTACAGAATCGATTCCAGCGTAATCGGATTGCCGTTAGACAAATAAAACAAAAGGGTTACGCCCGCATGGTTGAACAACGGATTGAGCACCGCCGTTACGATAAGCAGGGGCAGCATGTAGGCAAGGTTGAATACCACGGCCCGCCTCCCGCTGAGCATAAACGAATAGACGAGCGCGCAGACAAGCGATATCGCTTGCAGCACGGGATGCATGAACAGCATGCTGAACAGCAGCACGGAGACAAAATAAACGATATTCACAATCGGATGCAGGCCAGAGAATGCGTCCCTCATTACGGCTTCTTCCCTGCAGCCGAATTGTCTCCGCCCACATCCCGGCCAAGATCGCAGGTATACACCCATTCAATGACATCGCCGTCCTGAAGCAAATAACGGCTGCTGCCGTAATTCGGGAACCAGCTGTTCACCTTGTACATCCAGCCGCTCAGCTCGCCGCAATCAAATTCATAGATGTTGTTGATGCCTTCAATATAGTTGCTGTTGTATACCGGCGTCATTTCAAATTCCATATGAATTTTGGCCTTTTTCATCTCGCGCAGCAGCACGTCGAACACCGATTCCCCTTCATAAAAGGTAACCTCGCGCGCCTTGAAAATAATGCCGTCCTTCGGCAAAACCTCCAGCTTATCCTCATCGAACATGTCCAGATGGTTTAAAATGGTAGCCGCGCTTACGGACAGCGTCGCTGTCAGCGCCTGTTTCTTGTCTACCTCGGTGTCCTGCCATTCCACCGGCTCCGGCTTGCCCTCCGGAACAGGCTCCGTCAAATAGTTGTCCGTCGGTTTATTCGGCGCTGCCGACGCCTTCGGAGCGTTCGTCTTGACCGGCGTCTTGGTCGCCTCTGCCCCCGGCTTGCCGCTTGCCGCAGGAGTAGGCTCCGGTTTGCCGCCACCGGACTGCTCGGGCTTGGCTGTCGCAGGCTCGCTTGCGTCAGGCGCTGCCGATCCCGCGGCCTGCTCATTGCCGTCAGAGCCAGACTCCGCTGCAGAAGAGCCGCTCCCCCCTTCGGCGCTGTCTGCAGGGTTTGGCGTTCCGCTTTCCTTAGCGCATGCGTCTGTATCTGCCTGCCGCTCGGCCGCGTCGGCGCATGCATCGGCGCTCTCCGTCCCTAAAGCTTCGTTCCCGCTCTGTCCGGGGTCCGGGGCTGCGCCTTCGACAGCCGCCTCTTCTCCAGGCGCGCCTGCCTCGGATAACCCTCCATCGGAGCCGCCTGCCTCCTGATTCCATACGGCGCTCTGCCGCTCCGCATCCGGCTTAGGATAATTCCCGCCCCAGAAAAAGGCAACGGCAAGCACGGCAATGACGGCAAGCGCCGCCAGCCACTTGTTCTTGTTCACTTCCGGTTCCCTCCTCTAAACAACAGCGGAGCAAGGGTTATTCGCCGCCCTTGCCCCGTTTGCCATGCTGCCATTATGCTGTTATGCCACATCCCGCATATCGTAGAGACGCGTTTGCTTCTCGATAAACCGCTTGTAGGCGGCCAGCGCATACAGGGCCTGGTCGGTTGCCATCAAGTCCACCTCGCCCGGCTTTGCGCCTCCATTGTCCGTGCCGCCCGACTTAATGTGAGTAAAGCCCCCGCCTGCAGCCGCAAAATCCAGCAGCGCCTGCATGGCGGACTTGCCATTTTTAACAAACCTTGCGTCTGTGTGGGGATCAATGCCCAGACCTGTCAAGGCGACAACAACCTGCGAGATGCTTTCCGAAGTAGCCGCTGCTCCGGTCGCAAAGCCGCCTTCCTTCTGCTGCGCCTTCCCGAGCCATGCGACTGCGCGATCGGCCGCCGCTTTGACTTCCTGATTCGTTCCATAATAAGGGGTCAAGCTCTGCAAGGCCATCGCCGTTATATCCGGGTCAGCCTGGGTCGGGCTGGCGCCCAGCGCCCACCCGCCGCCTGCAAGCTCACGCTTCAGTATAAAATCCACAAGCATGTCTCTCGTCGTCTGCGTCTTCACTCCAGCCACGAGCGGAATGTCGTATTCCTTGCTATCCAGCGCAATTAACGCAAAAATCGGACCATTAATGCCTTGCTTGATCAGCGTATCGAAATCGGCGAGCGGCTCTGCCAGATTATAGCCCGCAACGTTGCCGATGTTTTTGCCAATGGCCGTCAGCGCCAGAATGACCCGGTCGTATTCCGTATATTTCACGTTATGAAGCTTGCCTTCCTTCTCTTTAAGCGTCGCTTCCACATTGGCGTAATACTTTTCATAGTAGGCTTGCGGAACCTCGATGCCGGAACGCGCCAGGGCCAGCACCGTCCAATCGCCGCCGACGCTGCTCACCTCCGGATTTTTCACCGCATTCTGCACAAAAGACGCTGTGCTTGCCAATTGCCGCTTGACCGCGTCAATAATTGCCGTCTCTGGCCCGCCTGGCTCAGCGGGCGCGTTGACGCTCTTATAATCGTACGCGCGCATTGCCAGCACGGCCGCCATCTCTCGGGTTACCTTCGCTTTAGGCTGGAAGCCGCCGTTTTCACCGACCATAATGCCGGAAGCCGCGGCCGTTTCAATCGTCTCTCTGGCCCAGCCCGCCGCTTCGTTTAGATCTCTTATTGTTCCTGTCGGCTTGCCTGCCGGAATTCCCAGGGCTCTAACGAGCGTTGACGCCATTTGTTCGCGCGTAATGCTCTCATTGGGCTGAAAAAGGCCGTTATAGCCGGACATGAAGCCCGCGTGATGAACGGCGGACACATACGGATAGTGCCAGTTCTTCGGTGCGACATCCGTCAGTACGCCGGCAGCTAGAGGCTTGGCTTCCAGCTTCAGGACAACCGCAAGCAGCCTCGCAAATTCTGCCCGCGTAACGTAGGCTTTCGGATTAAACTTGCCGTCGCTCCCTGCCACAAAGCCGTGCCCGGCTGCTCTGCCGATCGCTTCATAAGCCCATTTCGAGATTGTATCGGCATCGTTGAACAGCACTTCAAAAGAAGCTGAAGCCTCGCTGTCCCGCTCGGAATCGGCTGCAAAAACCGCACTCCCGGCGTTTACGCTAGACAAAGAAAAAACAGTCGCCGCCACCAGAAACCATATCCATAAACGTTTGCTTTTCATTTGTTCAGTAAGTCACTCCTTTCAACTGTAGGCCCGATCCGTCCATGCGGGTAAAGGCTGCCGATTCGGTATAGCCTGCAAGCCGCACGCGGCCAGGCAGCCGATAACGTCCAATACGGCAAAAAAACCTCTCAACGAGGATAGTTAAGAGGTTTAACAAAGCATGCTGCATATGCTTGCACACAAAAAAACACCCACCTATCCATCGTAGAGTTAACGGTGTATATGAAACAGGCAGGTCATCTGGCTTAGCGTCAACATCCCGACAGCAGCTCCGGCGTTCCGGTGGCAGCGCTGTTGCGGACTCTTCAATTACAGTGGCGGGACCGCGCAGGATTCGCACCTGCTTCCCTTTTAACCGTTCACCTGCCGGTTGCTCCGGCTTCATAAACGGCACCTGTCTCATGTATGAAATTTTCTTGCTCATCATACCGAAAATTTGCACATTTGTCATGTGAAACTTTTGCGCCTCTTCCCGCGCAGCGCCTGCAGCCCGCCATTATCCGCGTATCCGGCATGCTTAGGAAATACGCGCGGGCGCTACCGCTTATGGCTTTTCTATTTAATAAGAAACCCCCAAGCTCGCTCACGCAGCGAGTTTGGAGGTTTCTTGGAAAACAGCGCTTCCCGGCCTGGTAGCCTTCCCGCCAGGGAGAGCGTTCGGCGAAAAAAGCGATTAGCTATTTGCGCGATGCAGCCGCAGCAATATGGCCGAAAGCCCAGTGCGTAGCGGGTACATCCGCCCAGAGCGGCTGAGAATCCGCAGACGCAGCCGCTCTGCCCAGCAGCTTGTTCACAAGCGTTGCCGCCTCGGCGCGGGTAAGCGGCCTGTTCGGCTGAAAGGTGCCGTCCGTGTAGCCGCTAATAATGCCCGCCGCCTGTACATTCAGAATATCAGGCTGGGCCCAATGTCCGGCGATATCCTTAAAGCCGGAACCCGCTGCCGCATCGCCATGTCCTACTAGCTGCGAAGCCAGCCGCGCCAGCTCGGCACGGGTAACAGGCCGATCTGCGCCAAACTCGCCGTTGCCGTAGCCCTTCATCAGCCCCAGCTTCGTCACTTTGGCGATATGGTCCTTCGCCCAATGGGCTTGTGCGACATCGCTGTAGGCCAGATCCTCTGCCTGCTCCTTGTCGCGGGTTAGCAGCCGAGACAGCATCGCCGCGATTTCAGCTCGCGTTACCCGCTGATCGGGTCTGAACGTTCCATCGCCGTAGCCGCTTAAATACGGAGCTCCGAAACTCGATGCAGACAGCTCGGATATATGAAGAATCGTGAACAGACTAAACTTGCTCACGGTAAAGGAAATGCCTTTGCCGCCTTTATCGTCAAGCGGCACGACCGTTCCTTTCAGCAGCTGCTTCGTTCCGTCGCTATGCTCGATATATACGGCTAAATGGCTCCACTCCGCTTCGGCAAGCTTCGTGTCCGAAATCGGCAGAATCAGCGTTGCTTCGCCGGCCTGCAGATTCGTTTCGATGCTGACCGGACGCCCAGCAACGGCTGCCGGTTCGTCTCCGGTTACGATACGCACGGCCGCTTGCCGATTGGCGCGGCTGCCGATTTCCTCACGCTTCGCCGCATCCTTGACCGGCCGCAGCTCAAAGCGCAGCTCCTCCTTCAGTGCAGCCAGCTGGCTGCCGCTCAGTTCAATCACCGCATTGGCGGTTGAAATTCTCAGACCTACCGCTTTGTCCGCCAAGCTTTTGGCAGCGTCCAGCGGGAGCTTAAATGTTGTAAGGCTTACTTCATCCCGCGTGTCCGGTAATTGAATATGCACGAGCTTCTCCGGTGAAGAAGACGCGCGCTCTGCGGCCTTGCGCGCCGCAGCCGCCGTCAGCGTCAGCTCATCCCGCTTGCTGCCGTCCGCCAGCCTGGTCCGGGAAAGCTCAGCTTGGGCGCCGTTTCCCAGATCTATCGAGATCAGCTCGGGCGCAGCAGAGCCGCCATTGCCCCCATTGCCGCCGGACGCTGCCGGCGCCGGCGTTGCGGTCGGCGCTGACGTAGGCGTCGGCGTGGCTCCCGCCTGCCCATTCACCGCAAACGTGACGCCGTCGATAAGCAAGTAGTCTCCTGACTTTTTGACCGCTTTGATCGTATGAACGCCCTGGCTTAATCCGCTTACGCTATACAGCGCCTGCTGAGTCATTCGGCCAAGATGATGCGCATTGACCGTTGCTTGAAACACATGGTCTACGTAGATGTCGATTTCGCCCTGTACGGCCGATTTCGGCCCAAGCAGCGTCGCTGCCGTACCTGTAAACGAAAACTCGACGTAATCGCCGTTGACTTCGGTACCATGCAAATCATTATGCAAATCGCCTCTGAAGGAAATGGCCAGGCTGACCGTACCATCAGGCTGCGCGGCCAAATACTCCTTTTTAATCGTAATGGCCTGGCCGGAAACCGTGTAATCCGCTCCTTCAGCGAGCGACTCGGAGCCGTTCTTCACGCCAAGCAGGCTGCTGCCGTCTAATTGCAGCGTTGTCGCAACGTCAGCCGGCGCCGTTTTCTCAAAGCTGGCCGTATCCGGCACGAGCATGTCGGCTATCCGATATTTCAGCTGATCGAGCAGCATGTAATAGCCGGTTTTTTTGACCGCCTTGAGCGTATGCTCTCCCGGAGACAATCCCTCCGCTGCAAAAACGGTCTGATTGACCTGCCTGCCCACATGATAGGCGCTTACGGTCTGCTGAAACTCGCCATCGATATAAATGTCCATATCGCCTTGCGAAGAATCCTTCTCCGTTATGAACGAAATGCCGGTTCCCGTAAACGTAAGCTCCAAATAATCGCCGGTTGTTTCCGTATAATGCACATCGTCCTTATAGTCGCCAAGCCCGCGGTTCCTTCCGTGCTGCCAGGCGCCCATATACAAGATTCCGCTGTCGTCGTTGTTGAGGGCTACGTAGCGACCTCGCGATGAATCGCTGATTGCGATGGAAAAGGTCTGTACGGCACCGCCGCTGAAGGTCAGCGCCAGATTGGTCATGCCCCCGGGCTGATCGGCCAAATAGCCTTTGCGAATCGCTAGCTGATCCCCGTATAGCTGATAATCGGTTCCCTCTTGCAGCGACACCCCGCCATTCGCAATACCGACAAGCGTATTTCCGTTCAGGCTGACCGTCGTCGTAACGTCCGCCTGTGCCGCCGCTTTGCGGTCAAAGCTCTCCGTGCTTGGGCTCAGCGTGCTGTTTTGGCCCGTCGTATCGTTAACAGCCACCGCCAGTTTCTGCGAGGCGCCTGCGCTGAAATCGAAACGCAGAGCAGTCGTCCCGATCGGCAAGCCGCTTAAAAACGACTTGTGAATCACCACCTCGTTGCCGGACACCGTATAATCCGTACCCGCTGCGAGCGGCGCTTCGCCCCTGAAAAGGCCTGTAAGCGAGTTGCCGTTTAGGGTAAGCGACACGGCAATGTCCGCTTGCTGCGACGCCTTTTTATCGAAGACCGCCTCTGCCGGGGCGATCGCGCTGTTGGTCGCGGAGGAATCGGTCACTTCAACCGGCAGCGTCTGAACCGCATTGCCCGCGAATGTAAACGTCAGGCTCGTCGTGCCGATCGGCTGCGCGGCCATATATTCTTTTTTCACCGTAATCGTATGGCCGGAGCGCGTATAGTCCGTTCCCTCCACAAGCGCCGATGTCCCGTTGGCAATGCCGCTTAGCCCGCTTCCGTCGCCTGTCGCCGTGAAGCCAAGATCCGCCTGCTGGCCAGCCGCCTTGTCAAAGGCGCCTTCGCCCGCGCTCACCAGATCCGGCAGCAGTACGCGAAGCTTGTCGAGAAGAAGGAAGTAGCCGGACTTCTTCACCGCCTTGAGCGTATGCGCTCCCTCCGGGAGTCCCGTTATGCCGAATACGGGCTGCTGCGCCAGCCTGCCGATATTGGAGGTGTCGATCGTCCGCACAAATTGGTCGTCGATATAAAGATCGACCTTGCCCTGGGATGGATCAAGCTCTGTAAAATATTCAATGCCCGTGCCGGTAAACGTATACGAAAAATAATCGTTGTCATTCGCCTCGGCGAAATGGACATCGTCCATGTAATCGCCTAACCCGCGATTGTAGCTATGATGCCAGCCGCCGGTATACACGATGGCCGCATCCGTATTGTTCAGCGTAATCGAGCCCCCGGCCGACGTATCTCTGACAACGAGCGATACGATCTGATCCGCCCCGCCGCTGAAGCTGAAGGTAAGCGCCGATGTCCCTCTCGGGAGCGTCGTCAGCCAGCTTTTTTTCAACGTCAGCGTGCTGCCGCTAACCTCATAATCCGAGCCGGCCGATAGCGCCGCCCCCTCATGGCTGACGCCTGTAAGCGTATTGCCATTGAGCGCGGTCGTCAGCTTCACATCCGCTTGCTCCGCCTGATTGCGGTCGAAGCTTGCAGTCGGCGGATACAGCCTGCTGTCTCTGATCGTCGTGTCCGTAATCGCGATGGCCAACGTTTGCGGCGCGCCGCCGCTGAATGTAAAGGTCACATTCAGCGTGCCGATCGATCGGCTGGCGAGATAGTCCTTGTCGATCGTAACCGTTGCTCCGTCTACCGTATAATCTATACCCTGAACGAGCGCCGTCCCGCCTGCCGACACGCCGGCAAGCGTATTGCCGTTCAGCGTCATCGTCGTGCTCACGTCCGCCTGCTCGGACTGCTTCTTGTTGAAGCTCGCTGCGGCCGGAGCGATAGCGCTGCTCTGCGCAGCCGCATTGTTCACATCAATGATGATATTTTGCGAGCCGCCTGCAAGCTCCTGTCCGCCGTTGCGCGTCCAATCGCCCGAATATCTAAAGCCCGTATCGTCGTCATTGGCGGCCGAGGTGCCCTCAAGCGCCGTTACCTTCAGCAGCCGCGATCCGTGCGAGGCCAGGTTGCTCGAGCTGAAGCCCGTATCGAACGTGCCAAGCTCCTGATGCGTCCAGAGATCCCTTACCTTGGCCGGGCCGTCCAGTCCAATTTCGCTCCAATCCACGGCTACGGTTGACGCCGAACCGCCGAGATTAAACAAACCGACCGTATACGTGCCGTCGCCATTGTTCGCATACCAGGCCTGCTGCTCGGTCGCAGTGGATACCGGATGGCCCGGACGGCCCGCCTGATTAACGGCGATAACCTCCTCGTTCGTCAGCAGCTCCAATCCGAACGCGTCCAGATTCGTCATATCGTTGCCGATATACAGCTGAGCCGACGAAATGGCCCAGAACGACATGGCCGAGCGGCGTTCATCCTGTGTAAGCCCATCCATAGCGCCGTTGCCCACGTTCAGCGAATCGAAATCGTTCCAGCCGCCCGGACCCGCATGCCGCCAGAACTGCTCGGCCTTCGGGAACAGACGGGCAATGCTTGACCATGTCGTCAAGCCGCCGGACCCGCAATAACATTCCACATCCCAGTCGATGCGCCAGCCGTTGGCGTACTTTTTCCAATAATCGATATACTTAATGTCCAGCGCCCACGACAGCTCCAGCCAGATGTTATGCGGCCTTAACGCCTGCGACCAGGCCTTCACGTCGTCCCGCGCATCCAGCGACAGATCGGAGATGCCGGAGCCCGGCGTCACGCTGTCGAATTTGAGAAAATCGATGCCCCACTCGCCATACAGATTCGCAATGGAGTCAATGTACTTTTGCGCGCATGGCTGATTAAAATCGATTTTGTAGCCCAATCCCCAATAGTCGCCGTCCCGCAGCGGCTGAGCGGCAATATCTTGCATCGAGCAGCCGGGAGCGTCATAGATCGGCAGGTCCTGCTCATAGGCTTGCGGAGATAAGCCCGGAATGCCGTACAGACCCACCTTTTGCCCATTGTCGTGAATGTGGTCGATCACGTCCTGCAAGCCGTCGGGGTATAGCGTCGTGCTCGGAATCGGACGGCCGTACCCGTCCATTCCCCCGTTCCACGCCGCATCGATGTTAATGTACTCATAGCCGTAAGGCTGCAGCTTCTCATGCATCGCATCGGACTGGGCTTTGATCTGCTCGGCGGTAATCCACTGTCCGTTGTTGGTGTACACCTGCATGCTATAGCTGCTCCAGCCCATGTAAGGCTTCTGGGCCAGTCCGTTGTCTGCAGCCTCCGCCACTTCGATTGCGGGTGCCGTCACTCCAAGCTGCGTCGTAAATAAGATGAAAGCGAGCAGCCAAAGCCGTGTTTTTTTCATGAATGGGGTCATAATCGAGCTCCTTTTTCAGAAAATAGGATCAGGCCATGATCTCGTCCTAATCGCCTGATCCTGCAAGTCCGGCCTTACTTAAACGTAGAGTCGTACGCCTTTTGCAAAATCTCCAGGTAGCGGTCGATTTTCAAGTCCTTCAGCCCTTTGACGTAAGCGTCCCAATCCTTCTCCAGGCTCTTGTTGCCGGTAATAAATTGCAGCGCGTTCTGCTCGATGTAAGATTTCAGATTCGTCTGCAAAATGCTCGCTTCGTCGACATCGTTCTGATCGACCCAGACCGCCCATAGCGGGAACAGCTCCTTAGGCTCATGGCCCTGATAGAGCAGCGTCGCCTGGTACAGCCTGCGTTCATAGCTGGCAGGATCATAAATATCCGTGCCTTGAACAAAGCTGTCGCGATACTCCTTCGGCATATAGAAATGAGCGGTTCCGCTCCAGCCTGCATTGCGCGGCGCTTCGCCTTCTGCGGCAGGAATTGTGGCAATCTGCGGCTCTACGCCCTCGCCAAGCGCGACCTCGCCTTCCTTCGGCTTTCTCCAATCGATGCCCTCCATGCCGGAAGCGCCGTTCGTTTGTCCCTCTATCGTGAACATATAATCGACGAGCTTGATCAACGCGATTTGCTGCTCCTCGGACGCCTTGTTCGTAATGACAAACTTTGCGCCAGGAGCTACGCCGCCGCCGTCATGAGTAGCGTACGAGCCGTGCGGTCCGGTAAGCGGCGGAACAGGGTTATAGTCTGCGGAATACTTGTTGCCCGCGTCGATGTTTACGAAGATGGCCGGATGCATGCCCGCGCCTGCGCCCAGCAGCTGCGCATCGGCGTTTTCGCCGATTTTTTTGTACGCCTCCGCGTTTTGCGCGAAAGCGCCCGGATCGATCAGACCTTCGTCATACAGCGACTTGATATAAGTCAGCCCTTCTTTCCATTCCGGCTTAAGCGCAGCCGATTCCACCTTGCCGTTGGTCAGATTCAAATAATTCCGATCGTCGTTGTAGACGAAGCCGTTCATGAGAAACGGGATGATGCGCACGCCAAAATCCTCGATGGAGCCGCTTAGCGGCACTTCGTCGGCTACGCCGTTTCCGTTAGGGTCCTGCGTTTTGAACGCCTTCAGCACCGCCTTGAATTCCTCCGGCGTTGTCGGCATTTCCAGCTGCAGCTTATCCAGCCATTTCGTATTCAACCACATTTTGTTCGGGTAGGAGCAGTGGAAGCATTGGGCATAAGCCACAAGGCCGTAAATATTGCCGTCAGGCGCCGTATTGAACGCGCGCAGATCGGCGTCCTTCTCCATGGCGGCCTTAATGTTCGGCGCATATTGGTCAATCAGATCGTTGAGAGGAATGAGTACGCCCTGCTTCCCGTATTTTAAAACATCCGCCTGCGAAAATTGGTCGATATAGCCAGGAAGCATATACGCATCCGGATAATCGCCGCTTGCGAGTGAAATTTGGCGTTTCTCCTTCGCCCCGTCCGGCGGCGTCGTATCAAACTTGAGCTTGATATTAAATTTCTCTTCCGCAAACTTCGTGAACTTGTTCGTCGTCAGGTCGATGCCCGTTTCCTGTACGGCAAACAGCGTAATTTCAACCGGTGCGGTGGTTTCCGTCTCTTCCGATTGCGGGTCCGGCGCGTTTGTCGCATTTCCAGCCGGCTTGTTGTTCTGCGAGCAGGCGCCCAGCATCATGCCGGTCACCAATACGATGGCCAATAGGCCCATCCATCTTTTTTTCATTGTTGATCGCTCCCTTTTCATCATTAATGGCCGTCTGCCTTGCGGTAGAGCTCTCCGTGCCAGGCCTCGCCTCCCTTCCTAATCCAGCGCCTGCCGGTCACCCCTTCACGGAGCCAACCAGCATGCCTTGGACAAAATACCGCTGCACAAACGGATAAATGATCAGTACGGGCAGCGTCGCCACGACAATAAGCGAATATTTCAAAAGCTCGGAAAGCTGCTGCCGCTCTACCTGCTGCAAGGCGTCGGTCACCCCGGAGCTGTTGTTCATGATAATAATGCTGCGCAGCACGAGCTGGAGCGGAAACAAATGAGCGGACTTCAAATAAATCAGCGCATCGAAATACGCATTCCATTGCCCGACTCCGTACATGAGCAGCAGCACGGCAAGAATCGGCTTGGATAGCGGAAGGACGACGCTGCGCATAAATCTCAGATCGCTGCAGCCGTCTATTTCGGCAGCCTCCACCAGCTCATCGGGAATCGATGACTGAAAGAAGGAGCGGGCAATGATAACCTGCCATACCCATATCGCATTCGGAATGAGCAGCGCCCAGCGGGAATCGATCAGCCCAAACTCCTTAACCACCATATAGGTCGGAATAAGCCCGCCGCTGAACAGCATGGTGAAGGTAATCAGCATCATGATCACGCTGCGGCCAAAAAAGGTTTTGCGCGACAGCGGGTAGGCGATCATGACCGTTAAAGCGACGCTGATAAGCGTGCCCGCCGTCGTATAGAACAAGGAGTTGCCGTAACCGGTCATAATCTGCGGAGTGGAGAACAGCACCTCAAAGCCGCGAAAGGAGATATCGACGGGCCATAGCCACACCTTGCCCGAGGTAACGGCAGCCGGGCTGCTGATCGAGCTGCTCATAATGTAGATGAGCGGATAAATGACTGCGAGCAGCACCAGCGACAGCACGACATAAATAATGAACAGAAACAGCCTGTCGCCGGCCGATTCCTTGATTTTCCGTCTGAACGGCTGCTGCCGCAGCGCCTGTTTTGTTGCCGACATGGATGCACTCCCCTTTTTCTACCAAATACTCGATTTCGTCAGTCGTTTGGCGAGACCGTTCACGGTAACCAGCAGCGCCAGATTAATGATGGAATTAAACAAGCCAACCGCGGTCGCGAAGCTGTAATTCGCATTAAGCAGCCCGATACGGTATACGTAGGTGGCGATAATCTCGGAATTGACCATATTGAGCGGATTTTGCAGCAGATAGATTTTTTCAAACCCGATCGCCATGACGCTGCCAACGTTCAGAATAAGAATAATCGTGATGGTCGGCAGCAGCCCCGGAAGGTCGACGTGCCTGATTTTCTGAAAACGCGAAGCGCCGTCCACCTTGGCCGCCTCGTACAGCGTCGGATCGATGCCGGCGAGCGCGGCCAGGTAGATGACGGCCGAATAACCCGCCGTCTGCCAAATGTCCGACCACACATAGATCGAGCGGAACATGCCCGCTTCGCCCAGAAAATTGATCGAATCGAAGCCAAGAGCGTTCAGAGCCACATTGGCAAAGCCGAGCCGCGGCGCGAGAAACAGCATAATAATCGAAACCATGACGACCGTCGAGATAAAATACGGCGCGAAGGTCACGAGCTGGACGAGCCGCTTGAAGCGTCCGCTGCGCACCTCATTAAGCATGAGCGCCAGCAGAATCGGCACCGGAAAACCGGCGAGCAGCAAGTATCCGCTGACGTAAATCGTATTTTTGACGAGCGGCCAGAACATCGGATTGTCAAAGAACAGCTTGAAATTTTTGAAGCCGACCCACGGACTGCCCCAAATGCCCTTGATGACGTTATAGTCCTTAAAGGCCAGCACCGCGTTCAGCATCGGATAGTATTTAAAAATAAGGAAGAACAGCACCGGCGGTATCATAATGAGATACAGCTGCCAATGCTTCCTCAAGCTCCTTCGCGCCTCCTTGGCCATGCTGCGCTTGCCCGCGCGTCCTGACCTTCGTTGCTTCCATACAACCTCGTTTTCCAGAACAATCCCCCCTAAGTCGCTGCCCGATGATGGATGATAGCGCTTTCTATATGCTCGATCATAGTGGATTTCGCCCCGCCCGCGACAGGTACACTTGCGTCGTTCAGCGTACAATAACGCCGATTTGAAGGGGGCAATTGGTCTTTGGGGCGTACAGTTGGGGATGGATGGTAGGGACGGCACTTAGAAGGTGAAAAGGGCTGCGGCGCCTCATCCTCTTGAATGAGGAAGTGGCTCACATCCCTTTACTTGAAGGTTCTATGAAAGATAGAACTGCGTGTCCGCTGAAAGCGGGAGTATGATTGAGAGGCTTCTGCTAACTAGGTGGGTTTGACCAAAAACCGTTTAGGAGGTGCTGCATGTTGAAGAAGCTAAGTGGCATAGCCTTGCTCCTATTGGGATTAATGGTGCTCATTTCTGTCAGCAATCCCCTCTTCTTGATGGTTAGGGAAAATCAGATTCATTCAAAGCTGGAACTTGCATATCCGCTTAAGCAGCTTGCTAATAAAAGCGAGCCACTACATGTACTTGGGAATAGCATCAAAATCAATGAGGAAACGACCGGGGACAGATCGAATGTGGAATTGTTTGTGAATCGGGTTCAATTAAGCAAAATGGAAGAAATTCAGTTGAACGGAACGCCTGAAGACCCCTATTACAGCTGGATTAGAATCATGAAAGTAAGGGATAGAAATGTTTTAGGACGTGTCTGAAAACTATAAGAATTTGTGGTATGATTTGAGAAAAACGATAGGAGCATCAACTATGATTCAAAGAAGGTATGAACTAAGCGATGAACAATGGGAACAAATTAAAGATATGTTCCCTCCCTATCAAACAGGACGTCCGTCAAAATCAAGTAATCGTACCATGTTCAATGCCATTCTTTGGATCGCTCGCAGTGGTGCTGCTTGGCGTGATTTGCCAGAAGAGCGTTACGGTTCATGGAAAACGGTATATAGCCGTTTCTGCAAATGGAGAGATACGGAATTACTTGTCGCGATCTTCCAAGCGCTTCACATAGTACCTGATTTTGAAAATTTGAGTATTGCTTCTACATCGGTTAAAGCCCACCAACACAGTGCCGGTGCTAAAAAAACGCTGAAGGACATGAAGTCAATCAACACATCGGCATTAGTCGTGGTGGGAAGACCACCAAACTTCACACCGTAGTCGATGGATTGGGAAATCCCCTCGCTTTTCTTCTGACAGGTGGCCAAATTTACGATTCCGTTCCAGCACTCGATTTACATCAGGCATTTGATATTACGGGAAGTCACATTCTTGGCGATAAAGCCTATGGCTCAGATGCGATTCGGGATTGGATTACAGCTAGGCAGGCGTCTTAGACCATCCCGCCAAAATCAAACAGCCGAGATCCCTGGAAAGTCGATTGGTATCGGTACAAAGAACGTCACTTGGTGGAGTGCTTTTTCAATAAAATGAAACACTTTCGCCGTGTGGCTACTCGTTATGACAAGTTAGCAAAGTCATTCTTGTCGTTTGTATACGTGGCTGCCATCTTCAAATTGTCTCAATGATGAGTTTTCAGACACATCCTAATTCCCACCCAGAGAGCTCCAAATTGCGCGCTACAGTCACTTTTCTTACTATTTTCCACCCAGAGAGCCCCCATATCTATTAAGCCCCCTAATCAAGTTGGAAAGAATAAAGGGAAATAAGGTACAATCTTGACCGAGGGGGCAGGGACGATGAGGCAACGAAATAATGCTTTTAAAGAAATTCGATACAAGGCAGCACAAGAA
>NZ_STGF01000014.1 GCF_005222705.1 Paenibacillus sp. SY21-1
CTGCTGATGAAGCAGGAAGGGCTGGCCTTCATCACAAGGCTACCCGACTCCTTTAGCTTGAGTGCGGAGTTAAAGGAAGAAGCGATGTGGCGAGAAGCCTGGCAGGAAGTAGAAGCCGATGCACCAGAGGAGAAGCGCTCGGTTTACCGGGTACAATCCTTTGACCGCGAGCTCTATGGGCAGGCGCTGCGTTTTGTCGTGGTCCATTCTAGTCAGCTTGAAGCCAAGCAACGCGAAACCCTCCAGCGCCAGATGAGCAAAGAAAAAGAGAAAATCGATCAGGCGCTGCGGAGCTTGGGCGCGGAACGCTTTGCCTGCGAGCATGATGCCGAGCAACGCATCACGGCATTCAGCAAACAGCAAAAATGGAAGTGGCATGCCGTCGATTTCATGACCCAATCGGAAACGTATCCCTTGCCACGTGCCAAGCGAGGGCGTCCGAAGGCAGGCGAATTACCCGAAATGGCCGTGCAATGGTGCATCACCGTAGGTGATCTTCGTTATGACGAGGAAGCCTTGCTCATGCAGGCGCAAAAGCAAGGGCTCTTTGTGCTGGCGACGAGCCATCCCGAAAGTGAAGCATGGAACAGCACACGCGTACTGAAAACCTATAAAGGACAGGCGGCAGCGGAGACGCGCTTTCGCCTGCTCAAAGATCCGGTCATCTTGGATGCCATCTACCTGAAGCAACCAAGTCGTGTGGAAGCCCTTGGTGTTGTCTTTGTCATGGCCTTGTTGATCTATGGTTTGCTGGAATGGCGCGTACGGGAAAATCTCAAGCAAGAGACCGAACCACTCCTTCTGCCTGGAAAACGCAAAAGCTTTGAGCCAACAGGCGAAATGCTGCTGGCCTTATTAAAGACCATTCAAGTCATCCACGTCACACTGGGCGACACCCGCATGCGCGGTCTTTCTGCTCATGTCGATGATCAAGTGAAACGGATCATTCGCTTAGCCGGTCATGATATCTCCATTTATACCAACACTGCGGGTATCTCCGGCAAAGCGTGATGCTCCTCCTCCATACCTGCCTGTTTCTGTATAGCATTGAAATTCATTTTTGTGAAATTATTTCATGCGGAAAATCGGTTATAGCCTCACAACGATCCGGCCGCGCGTTCGGGATTGCAAAATGTCAATGAGCGCATCAGGAAGGTCGTGAAGTCCAATCTCCCTGTCCTCCAGCAAAGAGAGCTGCTCCGGCTTCAGGTCCCCGCCCATCCGCTGCCATAGCCTTAGCCTGCGCTCGGCGGGACAATAGACGGAATCGATGCCGAGCAGGTTGACGCCGCGTAGAATAAACGGCATGACCGTGGACGGCAAGTCTGTTCCGCCTGTAAGACCGCTGACAGCAACTGTCCCGGAATAGGCGATTTTGCTTAGTATAGCAGCGAGCGTCGGTCCTCCTACCGGATCGATTGCCCCTTGCCATCGCTGCTTGTTAAGCGGCTTGCTTCCGTTCTCAAGCACGTCCTCGCGTGATATGACCTCGCTCGCGCCAAGCGATAGCAAGTAATCTGCCGCATCCTTCCGACCTGTGCTGGCTATTACGCGGTAGCCCTTTCGGCTCAGCATCGCGATGGCAGCACCGCCCACGCCGCCAGTTGCGCCGGTGACCAATACATCTCCCTTCTCGGGAGCCAGGCCGTTTTCCTCCATGCGTTCAATCGATAAGGCGGCCGTAAAACCCGCCGTTCCGTACAGCATCGCTTCTTTTAACGACATCCCTTCCGGCAGCGGGACCAGCCAATCGGCATGCAGGCTGGCGTATTGAGAGAACCCGCCGAAGCGAGAGACGCCGATCTCATAGCCGGTTGCAATGACCGCTTGACCTTCGCGGAACCGACTGTCGCTGGAAGATACGACATAGCCGGACAGATCGATGCCCGGCACGAACGGGAACGATTTGACGATCGCGTTGCCTGGCGAGCATGCAAGCCCGTCTTTATAATTGATGCCGGAGTACGCGACTTTTACGAGCACCTCTCCGGGAGGCAGCTGGTTTATGGAAAGATTCTGAACGGCTGCGGATATCGGAGCCGGGCCGTCTACAACAAGCGCTTGAAAGGTCATGCTCACTTCTGTCGCCTCCTTTATCGGAAATCCTCGTCCCACTTGTATTTCTCCTCTTTTACGCGCATGACCTCCTCGTGCAGTGGGCCAAAGCCTGTTCCTTGACTTTGCTTGATCATTCGATAAAGCCGAAGAAATCGCTCTTTGGGCAGCTTGTCCGCATAACGCATGATGAGATAAGGATACAGTGTAATATATCGCTTCAGTCGGATTGCCGCGCCGGCAATGCCGATCATAATACTTTCTCCGTGCTCCATCCGCAGAATGCGGCTTTCATGAAGCGTTGCATAACGAAACGCGTTTTCTTTAAGCAAATCGCGCCGGATTTTGGCAAGCTCGCCCATATACTCCGCCAGATCGGTGTTAAATTCGTTCATGAGCAGCGGTTCAAGCATCAAATCCATATCCTTGCGCAGGACAAAGGATTGCAGCAGCAAAATTTGCTCCAGCCTAAGCTGGTCCGTTTGCACAAGCGCGCCGATTTCCCTAAGCATCTCGTACGTGCGCAGCCTGTCGCCGCTTTGGAATACCTCAATCGCCATATCGCGGTCATGGGTGAGTCCGGCGACGAGTCGGTGGGCCTCGGTTTTAAATATTTTTTCGAGTTTGCTATGCAAAAGCGCAGGGGTCCAGCGTCTTTGCAACGTCCATAATAAAGCGAGTAGCGCTGTCCCGGCGACAACCATTAGTGCCGTGTGCAAGGATGAGTCGCTGAAAGCGATGCCTGCTGCGGCAATAACAAGCACAGCTGCTCGCGATATTAGGAAGGATCGGTTCAGCAGGCTTTGCGCTCTGCGCTCGACGTGACGGAGTGTCTGCTTGCCGCAGATCGGGCAGCGAACATCGCCTAAAACGGTAAAATGATTGCAGCTTGAGCAAATTTTAAGCTTTTCATAAGAATTGCGTGTTTTAATATAAGGAGCGAGCACAACCGGCAGTTTTTTCTTCATCGCCGATCACGCTGCCCGCTGCTTTTGAGGATGGACAAGACTTGCTTGTCCAATTGCTCGGAAGAAGGCGCCCGCCGTCCCCGCAAATGATAGACCGTGAGGCTGATGCATACAAAAAGAAACAATGTTCCTAGACAGACGTATGTAACCATAGGCTGTTCCTCTCTTACAGTTAAAGTGATTTATGGAAGCCGATCCGTTATACTCGAACTATAAGCTAGTATATCATTTTAACGGGAGCCGTTACCAATACGAGCAAATGGTCAAGCAGCGCATACTTTCTCGTTCTATTAAAAAGGAGTTCAGATGATGAAGCACAACCAATCGAAATCAGGCTTTCAACGAAGGATTTTTCAAAACGCCGTCCTGCAGCTTTGTTTGCTGCTCGTTCTGCTGGGGCTGCCGCTTGGCAGTGGATCGGTCGCACACGCAGCTGGAGAAGCTTCACAGATTGACGCCGTGCTGGTGCTCGACGTGAGCAATTCGATGAAAACGAGCGACTCGGCCAAAATCGGCAATGAAGCAATGAAAATGTTCATCGACATGCTGTCGGCAGCAGGCGACAGGGTCGGAATCGTTGCATATACGGATCGAATCGAGCGCGAAAAGGCGCTTCTGGAAATTAAATCACAGACCGACAAAGACAATCTCAAGAGCTTCATCGATCAATTGAATCGCGGAGCGTACACCGACATTTCGATCGGGGTAACCGAGGCGGTGCAAATACTGAACGATGGAGCAGGTGCCGGCCACGAGCCGATGATTATCGTGCTGGCGGACGGCAACAATGATTTCAATGACAGCTCCGGCCGGACACAGACCGATTCGGATGCCGATATGGACAAAGCGATTCAGTCGGCCAACGAACAGGGCATTCCGATTTACACAATCGGCCTGAACGCAGATGGCAAGCTGAATAAGGAGGCGCTGGCTGCCGTATCGGACAAAACGGGCGGGAAGTCGTTTTCTACGAATACAGCTGACGATCTTCCGCAAATTTTAAGTGAAATTTTTGCCAGCCATCTCGATCTGAACGTCGTGCCTGTCGATTCGTTTACAGCCGACGGCAGCTATCAGAATGTGAAGATAACCGTTCCGAATGCAAACGTGCTGGAAGCGAACATATCGATCATGTCAGGTCAGCCGATTGAGGCCAAGCTGCTTGATCCGAGCGGGGCAGCCATTCCGATTCCGTCGGATCAGGTCTTGTTTTCGAAGTCCAAAAGCTACTCGTTGCTCAAGCTGATGAAGCCGGCGGAAGGCGATTGGACGCTTCAGATTAAAGGCGTAAATCGCGACAAAATTGATATTAACCTGATTTTCAACTACGAGCTAAGCTTAGTCATGGACCCGCTTGCCAAAACGTCCTATGCGAAGGGCGACACCGTGGCGTTCAGCTCCTATTTCGTAAGCGGCGGGAAAAAGCTGGAAGATGATGCGCAATACAGCAACATGAAGGCGGTTTTGCTCGTTAAAGATGTGGATGCAGGTACGACCAAGGAAGTGCCGATGAACCATGCGGGCGACCATTTCACAGGCAGCTACAAAATCGAAGCCGAGCATGACTACGAAGTGGTCGTGAGAGCGGAGGAGGAGAGCTTTTTCCGCGAGACGGCTCCTGTCAGCCTAACTGCCAAAGCGGGAGGCGGAGGCCAGCTTACACCGGCAGAGCCGGAGGCGGACAAGCCGTTTCCGCTCGTGCCTGTGCTGATCGGCGCGGCGGCAGTGCTGGCCGTTGCAGCTGCGGCCTGGTACGCGATGCGCCTGTATAAGCAGGCTAGCCGCGGCTTCGTTGGGCAGCTCGTCCTGGAAATTCGCGATGAGAATACGGGCGATAAGACGCCGCCGCAATACAAGAAGCTGTCCGCGTTTAAGGGCAGGCTGCATTTGCATCAGCTGCTGCAACTAGCTCCGGAGCTAAAGGAGACGGAGAAGGTGATTCTCAGACCAGCAAGCAACGACCGCATCGCGCTGCAGAACGGCTCCATCTGCACGATTGAGAAATCGGGCAGAACGGTCGACGCATCGCGCGAGCTGGAAATAAAAAGCGGCGACCGGATAACGGTGTCGCTCAAGCAGGTAGACAAAACCATTTATATCGAATATCTCGTTTAATTAGAGCTCTGGAGGGACTATACGATGAAACCAATTGTAAGAGAGCATATACAACAGCTTGATGTGTCGCTTGGCGGGGGCATTGTCAGCGAGAAAATAAGAGTGGATACGATTGATAATCCGATCCTCATTATCGGGTTGGGAGGCACGGGCATCGATGCCCTGCTTCGCCTGAAATACCAGATCAACCGGCGCTTCAAGCTGCCGGAGGACCCGATTTCGAAGAAGAAGCTCGAGAAGCCTGCCAATGTGGAATTCCTTGCTTTTGAGACAAACGAGCAGGACCGCAACAAAAAATATAAAGGGATCGGCCTCGACCCGATAAATGAATTCGTGCTGCTGTCCAACGCCGAGGTCGGCGGCCTGCTGCAAAACCGCAGCATCCTGGAGCCGTACATTACAGACTGGCTGTCGCCGGAGCTGAGCATTACAGACGGGATGAACGGCGCAGCAGGCGTCCGTCAGGCGGGGCGACTGCTGCTTTTTACCAAAATAAATCAAGTCGTCCAAAGCATCGATAAAAAAATCAAAACGCTCTCCGTCGGTACAAACAAAAAATTGATGGTGTTTCTGTTGACCGGCTTGTCAGGCGGAACGGGCAGCGGCTGCTTCCTCGATATTTCCTATATCGTTAGAGGCATAATCGAGCGCGACCACGGCTCCGCCGGCATTGATCGGGTGAATACGCTTGGTTATTTATTTACGCCGGATATCAATTTATCCAATAAAAGCCTTAGTGAGCATACGCGCGAATACATCAAGAAAAACGGCTATGCGGCGCTTAAAGAGCTGGATTACTGGATGAATGTCGACAGCAGGGGCGAGCGCTTTAAACAGCAATACGGCAACATTCTAAGCGTCAATTCGCCGCTTCCGCCGTTTAATTTGTGCCATCTGATTTCGGCGACGAATGCGGAAGGCAAGCTGCTGGAAAACGCCTACGATTATTGCATGAATGTAACGGCGGAGAACATTACAAACTTTATTTCCAGCGAGGAGAAGCAGTCGGGCGAGGAATTCGCGATACACGATTATATCAGCAATATTCGCACGAACATCGCCCAGATGAACAAGCAATATCCCGCTAACTATGACTACAACATTATCGGCGCCTCATCGGCAGTGCTGCCGATCGAGGAGATGACCACCTACCTCGCCTACAGGCTGTTCAACAAGATGGATAAAATGTTCGAGAAGGCGCCGTCCCAGGACGATGTGGAGAAGTTTGCGCGCAAGCTGGGCATCGATTTGGAGACGATGATGAAGACATTCGATTCGCGCGTGCCGGAGCCGCTGCCGGGCTTTGAGAACAGCGAACGGCTGAGCTATACGAATGTCATCAAGCTGCAGGCGGTCAATATGGACACCGAGCTGGAGCAGAATTTCTTGAGCCGCGCCCGCGAGGAATACATTAAAGCCAAGAAGCAGCTGCCGGGAGAAATCGTCGGCCAGTTTACCGATCAGATTCGCAGGACGTTTCTGCATCCCGAGCAGGGCCCGTTCTATGTTTCGCGCCTTCTCTACACGGAAAAAGGCTTTTGCTTGCTCAAAATGCTGCTCTCCTATATCGAAACGCTGCGCGAGAATCTGCTGCGGCTGCCGCGCGACATTGAAACGGCACGAGAGCAGGCGGAGGAGCGGATGGGCGACGCCAAAAGCGCCTTCGTCTCCAAAGACAAGAAAAAAAACGCCTATATCGAAGCCAAAATCAACGAATATTGGCTGCGCTCCGACGTTGAACGAATGGAGCAGCTTATCGAGTTTTACGAGGATTTGCATCAGCTTCTGAATAACGAGAACAATCGCATATACAACGTATTTACGGAAATTTTGAATGTGCTGAACGCGATTTTTGCCAAAAATGGCGATTTGCTGACGCAAGGCGAAACGCAGTCCGATCATAAGGGCAACAAGACGTACTATTGGAATATCGTCGGCGTACCGGACATCTCCGATGTCATCAGCCGTATGATGGACAAAAAAGATGGGGACGACCTGATTCGCGATTTTACGCAGGAGCTGCTGGATCATTCGAATCTGTGGGTGAAGGAGCAGGAAATCGACATCGTGAACGCCATATCCGAGTTTTTGACGGATAAATTCGGCGATTTAATTACAAAGTCGATGGAGGACTTCCTCGTTATGAAATACGGCAACGATGAATCGATCGAGAAGTTTGTCGAGCGGTTCATCGCCAGCAAGCTGGATGACGAGGCGGTGCCGGTGTTCAACCTGAGCAACAGCACAGGCAGCCTGCATTTCCCTTCCTGGGGGTTTGTTTCTGTACCGGTGAAGGCGCCGAGCATTCTGCGCGGCATTCGCAATTATCAGAACAATTCGATCGGCAAATCGCATTTTACCATCAAGGAGAGCGAAATTAAAAACCGGATTTTCTGGCTGAATACCCGAAACGGGGTTCCGCTGTTCGTCTATACTCCGCTTAAGGTGTACGAGGAGAGCTACGAGCGGACGATTCTTGACAAAGAGGGAATTGGACGCCATCTCGTGCAGACGGAGCGGCGCAACTGGACCTACTTGCCGTCGCCGATACCGGAGAAGTCATGGGGAGATACGTACGTCAATATGCGCGTTCAGGGCTATAACGCCAGAGTGCGCGCTGAATTCAAGCGGGCCGAAGCATTTGGCATTATCGCCGAGAAGGGCATCGATAGCACGACGAGCAATCGTTACGCCGTCCGCTTCACTCAGCCATTCAGGCTTGAAGAGGCGCTGAAGGTCTACAACATGCAGCTAACCGCGTCCAAACCGAATTTGGGCGAGGTGAAGCGGGCTTGGAACGAGCTTCGTGCGCTGCTGTCCGAAGGGTTGCCGCAGGCCGGCTCCAAGGATATTTTCGGCAGCTTGAACGAGGATCTGGCACAGGACAATCTGATTCGTTCGCCTGAGCTGCTGGGGACAGTGCGCGATGAGCTTGCGAAGTATGAAGCGATAGCGGCAAAAGCGGACGAGCTGGCGCAATTGCTTGATATTCATCAGGGCGAGGAAAAGCTGTATGATCAGTTTATCGAGGCGCTGTACACGGGAACAATCGGTAAAAAGGGCGCGCTTTACGTATATGACCGTGATCCGGAGGAGGATGCCTGGTCGCCGTTTGCCAACCTGATGAAAAGCGGCAGCTATGTGGAATACGAGGTGTTCGAGAACTTCCGCGGACTTGATGAGAAGAGCCGGAGCACGCTGATGCGCAAGGCGTCTCGCCGGGTAAGCGAGCTGACGGCGTCCGAGGACACAACGCCGCTGCTCGGCAAGCTGGAAGAGCTGTTCGGACAATTTCTGGATGCGCGCGAACGGCTTGAATACGAGAAGGCAGAGCTTGCAAACGGCGAGGAGCTTCATCATTTTTATAAAGAAATGACCGCCAAACTTAATGAAATCCGCAGAAAGCTGAAATAGCGATGAGAATGCAGCTGGATCGATACGCATCCGATTACTCGGCTTCGGAGCTTAGACGCAGAGGGCTTCAGGACGACCAGAGCAGCATTCACTATCCGACTGTTTTTCTGTATATCGGAGACGAAGCAGGACAGGCTATCGAGCCTATGCTTCGCTCCAACGAGCTGCAGTGGGACAACAGCGAAGGCGTCATCTACTTGCATGTGCATGGGGAAAGCGCGAAGGAGGCAGCCCCCTCGCCCAAGGTCATCCGGGCGGGGCTTGAGGGGCTGATTGCCGGAGATGAAGACAAGCGAACGGTGCGCCGGAGCATTTCCCGCTCTTTCTATGAGCATCAAGGGCATTTGCTGCGATTAAACCAGTCGCTTCGTCAGGCAAGCGATACAATTGCGGATTATGGAAGGCTTTACGCATCCTTTGACAGGGTACACTTGGCCGTTGTGACGAGGGCCGACGATCCGATGAACGTGCTTGTGCCGGAAATTTCCCTGCTGGCGCGTTCCATACTGCTGCAGTTGTTCAAATCCGTGCAAATGGATTTGTACGGTTTGATCAGCGAGCGCGAACAGTCGGACAATTACGCCTATGCAAGCGCAACGGGCATCAGCTTCCTGCGCGAGCTTGAGCTGATGCAGCAATCCGATTATACGTTCGCGGCCAACCTTCAGCTGACGGGCGACGGGCTGGCCATTCCGGTCGAGCATAAGCCTGCTCCGTTGTTCGATCTGGTATACCTGCTGTCGGACCGGAATGAGAGAGGGATGACGGCGCTTGGAGGCATGAGCGTCAACTATGAATTAATTTGCCGGATTCTGCTGCTCAAAAATCGGCAGCGCAAGGAAAGCCTGCATTCCTCCATAGACGGCAGCTATAATAACGCCACCTTCAAAAACAGCTTGCTGGCGGAATCGGGCAGGCAAGGTTTTGTATCGGCTGGCCTATCAACGGTGCGCAGGCCAGCCTATTCCATCGCCCTGACGGTACTCTATCATTTGTGCAAGCAGCTGTCTTTGCGGCTGCAGGAGCCTTCCATAACCGCGGGCAAGGAGGTGCTCGCCTATTTCGGCCTTGATGGCAGCGCGATTGGCGATAAGGTCGATGCGCTGGTTCCCTCCGCCGAGCGGCTTGCCGATATGACCGGTCTGCTTACCAGCGGCGTCCGCTATGAACAGCTGCGGCGCATGACGCTCCGCGAGGCGGAGGAGGCGTTGTTCGGAGGAGGCTGCGCGGCGTTTTTTCACAAAAACTTTACGGAAACGGCAGCGCGCAGACTTGGCGAGATCAATGCCGAGCGGGAGCTGGTCCAAGCTATTGCGAGAAGCGGCAAGGAGCGCCCCGATATCGGATTCTATCACATTGCAGAGTGGACCGATGAGCGGGTGGACGGCAGCGCGCTGAATATGATTCGTGCGATCATTCGCGATCTTGCGAGAGAATGCTCGCTCGCCCAAGAGGAGCTTGAGCGCAGGCTCGACGCTCCGGCAGAGGACTTAAAGTTTTCAAGACTTCCGTTTATGGATAAACAGAATGTGCGCGCATTTATTCGCGCTTATCTGGACGATATTTACCGGCAGCGCTGGCAGCTGTTGTGGCTGGAGACAGAGCTGGCGCTCTACCGCCGCTTGGCAACCGAGCTGGAAAGCCTGCATAAGGATTACCGGCACCGGGTCGGGCAAATGGAGCGGCTGGGAGACGAGCTTAAAGAGTCGGCCCTGCAAAGCATTCGACTGGCGGATCGCGAGATGGGGCAGAATCTTTTCGATTATTACGAGAAGGCGACGATGGCGGCCATGACCGTGCTGGAGGACAAACGCGGCAAAGCCGTGTGGTTCGAGGAAGCGTTTATCGGGGAGGTCGATAAGCTGCTTGCGCTGGGAGAGGACAGGCTGCTTGCGCGGCTAATCGATGTCAGTCGCACGCAATTATTGACCTCGGAGCCGTTCAATCGAAGCTTCGAGGACGAGCTGCTGCTGCGGGCCAATGTTTCGGTTGCGTACGGCAGCCAGGAGACGGTGACCAAGGACGAGCTGTTCCGCCGGCTGTACCGGATGCTGGAGGAGCAGGCAGTCATTAACATCCGTTTGCTCGACTATACGCATGAGCATCGTTACGAGGAGAAATATTTGTTCGGCGACCGCGACAGCGAGTTTATCCGTTATGCGCTTGGGGTAGACGAAACTACCCGAATCTACAAGCTGGGCTGCGTGGACGAGAAACGAAGCAGCGGCGTGGACAAGCTTAATCTAATGGGCGGCTTCCATATCGAAGATTTAATGTATTACCGCAACGGCAAGCTGTATTACGAGGCCTACGTCCAAAACGGCTATGACTTTCATGCGCTGGACAGCTCGCGCTTGCCCGAGCTCCGCTAGCCTTATTTAAACAGAGAATACCGCAGCTACGCATGCGGAAAGGGTGCTGTCATGATGCAACGAAAAATAAATCTGCTTCTTCTGCTATTCAGCTTGATTGGGGGAGCAATCGGTTTTTTTGCCGGAGAGCTTGTGCTGGATAAGCTGGCGGACGGCTGGCCGCGTTTCGTCGTCGTTGGACTATACTTCGGCATTGTCGCGTTGTTCATCGGTCTTTTCAGCCTGTTAGCCGAGCTGTTGTCGCCGCGTCTGAACGGCCAGTCATGGCGCCAGCGCTACACTGGGCTTTCCTGGAAGCTGCTCGTACCGGCCACGCTTGCGCTGCTGTTTGTAGTGGGCGGACTTGTGCAGCTCGTATATGGCCTGCAATTCGGGCTTAAGCCGGTGAAAGACATTGTGCTTGCTATCGACAACTCCGGCAGCATGCTGGAAACCGACCCGGAGGATGAGCGTTTTGCCGCGGCACGGCAGCTGGTCGGCCATATGGAAAGCGACAAGCGTGCGGCGATTGTTGTGTTCAACGATACGGCCCAGCTCGTTGAGCCTTTTGTCGGCATGAGCGGGCAGGACGGCAGGGACCGGCTGAACGCTGCGCTGGACGGGCTGGCTGCGCCGGATGGCGGAACGAACTTCGCAGAAGCTCTCGGAGTGGCGATGACAACTATTGAAGCCGTAGGGGACAAGCAGCGCGGCAAAATGGTCATCCTTTTGTCCGACGGCTTCAGCGATTCCGACTTGGAGCAGCAAATAGCGAATTATCAAGCGCAAAACGTCGTTGTCAATACGGTCGGACTAAACGTGACGAATTCCGGCGGCGCGTCCTTGCTTCAGCAAATCGCAGAGTCAACAGGCGGCAGCTATTACGATGTTGCGGAAGCCGGGGACCTGTCGCTCGTTTTTCAGAACATCTATAACAACCTGGACAAGCAGACGCTGCTGACCGAGCGAACAGGCAAGCTTGCCGACAGCAAATTTTATTTGTTCCTGCGCGTGCTTTCGCTGGCCATCATCGGCGCAGCCATCGGCTTATCGCTTGGGCTTGTGTTCGATAACCGTTATCTTGCGCTCAGCTTTGGCTCGGGCGGCGCCTTTGGCGGACTGCTTGCAGGCTTTATACTGGATGCAGGACTTGCGGGCTCCGCGCTGTCAGACGGCTTAACGCGGCTTGTCGCGATTCTTGTGCTGGCCGCGCTGATCGCCTTGTTCACGCTCATTGTCCCCATCAAGGACAATGTCACCACCAAACTGCGCGTCGGTGGCAGGAGCAGCGCGCTTCGCGACCGTACTCGAGCCGAGATGGGCGATCCCGCGAAATCCAGACGCAGCTTTGGCGTCAAATAGCGCAGGAGGACTGACATGATGCATTTTATAGAGACGGATGACCGGTCGCTGGACATTAATGGAGTGACCCGTCATGTAGAGGACGATCGTTTTACGCTGCGTTGGAACTGGCCGGCCGGTCTGGACGCTGTCTATGTCGGCCGACTGCCTGCTGATCAGGCGGAACGGGAGGGCAGCCGGAGCGATCATATTAAGCTATACACACGCTCCGAGTACAAAGCGAACAACGGGTATCATGGCCGGCTTGAGGGCGTTGGTCTGTACGTGTTTACCATCTACGCATACAGGGAAGCGGAAGGCGGAACGCAGCTGCTCGTTCAGTCTAATGCAGGCAACCGGATAGAGGTCAGCGCCGGAAGGGCTGCCATTCGCTACGAAATCGCAAGCAGAGGCGGTTTGTTCAAAAAGTACAAAACGATGCAAATCACGGTGACGAGCGAGGTCCCGCTTGGCCACGACGTGCTATGCTACGTGAAAAAACAGGGAGGCTATCCTTCAAACAAGGAGGATGGGCTGCAGTATCCGTTTGTCGCCCCGTTTGCGGCAGGCAAAACGACGCTTCCGGCAATTGAAGTCGGCAAAGACGAATATATTCGGCTTTTTTTCACCGATGGACGGACTTATGGACAATTGTACGAGTTAATTTCGGGATAGAGGAGGCAAGCGGATGGGGATTTTTGATTTGTTCAAAAAAAAGCCGGAGGCGAAGTCGCGACCGCTGTATTACGATATCGTTTGCCCTTATTGCTTCAGTAAATTCGAGCCGGACGAGGTTGTTTTTCGCGCGGCCCACTCCCGCGAGGACGACGAGGATTACGCGCTTGGCGAAGACGAGGCGCTTAATAAGTACCGGGAGAGATTCGGGCTCGATTCCGTGCATGATATGGAGGCTGTGCTTGATCCGCGCGACGTGCCGGAGGAATACAGGAAGTATTCCGACCATGTGCTGATCGGCATCGTTGACCGCTACGGCGAGCTCACGCGCAGGCGACTATGCCCAAGATGCCACAATGAGCTGCCGGTTACGGCAGGCAAAGTGCCGAGCAACATCATTTCGATCATTGGGGCGTCCCAGGTAGGGAAATCCGTGTATATGACTTCGCTGATCCATACGCTGCAGAATACGACGGCCGATCATTTCGATGCGGCCTGCATGCCGCTTAACGCGGAAATCAGCCGCAAATTTCGTACCAACTATGAGGAGCCTCTCTTCGAGCGCGGCGACTTGCTGGCTTCGACCCAGAAGGAGAAAATGCAGGAGCCGTTTATTTTCCAATTCGTGTTCAAGGATGAAAGCAAGCCTCCGCTGACGCTCGTTTTTTTCGATGTGGCGGGCGAGGGCATGGTCGAGCAGGATTACCTTGGCTTGCACGGGCAGCATATAAAAAATTCGGCGGGCATTCTGCTTATGGTTGATCCGCTTCAGATTCGCTCCATTCGCGAGAAGATCAGAATCAACCGCGGCGATCAGCCAGGCGAGTGGGTATCGCAATACGATGAGCCGCGCGATGTCGTTCTTACGATGTTCGGTGATTTTATCGCCTACCAGGACAACAACAAAACGGATATTCCGACTGCTGTTGTGTTGACCAAAAGCGATATGCTGCATTCGCTCAAGGACGAAGACGGCGAATACATTAAATCGAACAGCAATGTTTTTAACAATATGGTGCACCGCCATTATTTCAATCTGACCGAATTCGAGAACATTGACGGTGAAATCCGCCGCTTTATCGAGAAGGTTGATCGTCCCTTCAAGGGGACAATGGACGTCTATTTCAAGGATACGGCCTATTATGCCGTTTCGGCGCTCGGCAGCAATCCCGTTGACCAGAAAATGCAAACGGTCGTCAGTCCGATTCGAGTGGACGAGCCGTTTATTTGGCTGCTGTACAAGCTGAATTATATCGAGGGGAGAAGAGACTAGTGCGCGATTCAATGCCCCGCAAGACGATTCAGCAGCAGATGTACGCGCGAGAGAGACGCGGCATTTTCAGAGCGACGGAGGGGTATGACACGATTGCGAAATCGGGCGGTCTGGACCCTGCTTTTATTAAGAAAACGCTGCATCCCTATTGCAGCTACGACGCCCCTGCAGAGCTTGCCTCGCTGGGCGAGAAGGATGAAGCGCTATATCCCGACAGCGTCCACCTGATTCATCTGGAGAACGGCAGCGCTGTGCTTGGGCGAAGCGTGTTTCAGGCGGCGGATTTTACCGGGCTGAGAAGCGCGTTTTTTACGCATAACTACGTAATTGCTGGCGACAGCGGGCCGCATGATTATCGGGATTGGCTGCAGGCGGCCTTTTCTTCCGGCCACCGCATCGAGGAAGGCGACGATTTGCCGGAGCTGGCGGAGCTGCCGCTTGAGGCAGCCGGATCGGTGCAGCCCTCCGCTCGTTCCACGCTTGCGCTCCTTGGCATTGGCGAAAAGCCGTTTAAGCAGCTGCTGTATGCGGTCATGACGGCTATCGGCGGCAAAAAGAAGGTGTATGTGGCGCTTGACGCGCCTATCGGGAGGCTGTCCGTCCAGGCCAAGCAGCTGCTGAAAGTGCTGTACGCCAGTTTGCCTTACGCTTACCGCAGCAGGCTGGGCTTTATGACGTATGCCAAGGAGCCCCAAAGCCGCAAAGGCGTCCATTTGACCTTTGTGGAGAAGGGGAGCCTGAGGCCGGGGGACCGCAGCATCGAGAAGGAGTTTACGTTTGATTTTGCGGGCGGACGTTTTACGAACGTAGATATGGACACCGCGGAGCAGCCTTATCCGGATTTTGCCTGGGATAATTTGGAGCGTCCGCGGCGCGCAGACGATTTTTTTGCATTTGCGGAGCACATGCTGGCCGATATGGGGCCGGAACGTCTGATCGCGGCGTCAAGCTACCACGAGCTGAGCGTTTTGTTCCAGATTGAAGAGGGCAACGATGCGTTATATGTCCGGCATAAGCCGACCGTCCTCCGCAGCATGCTCGACTACTTGCAAGCAGGCGGCTCGGTGGACGAGAAGCTGCGCTTAAACGATCTGTTTCTGGCGCGTTTCGATTACGAATTTGATCTTGTCAGACAAGGCGCATCGCCTGAGCCGTACGTCATCGACGCCTTTATCGCCTATTATCGCCTGGATGGCCGTTACCTGGAAAACAAGCTGGTCAGCCTGTTTGTTCATGCGTTGAACGAGGCAGGAAGGCCGGGCGAGCGGTCAGGGGCAATCGCCGCGATTTATAAGGCTATTGACGAGAACGCCGGGCTCGGCCGGGCTTTTGTTGCGAAGCTCATGACCGATGCGCGTTTGGCCGACCGTCTGCTGCTGCCTTATTTTGAAAAGCAGTTTAGGGAAGCCGCAGGAGCCGGCAGCGTGCTGGATGCGCTCGAGCGCTGGACGGACATGCATCCCGAGCTGGTCGGCTATGAGCCGTTCCAGGCGCTTGTCTATGATTGCCTTACGGCAAAGCTTGATCAGGAGCGCTATTCGCTGCCTGCGGTGAACCGGGCGCTGGAGCAGCTGCGGCGCTTAAGCGCAAGCAAGCGGGCAGGCAGGCCAAACGCGAGCCTGCTTGCCGAATGGGACGAGCTGACGGAGGCGCTTGAGCTTGCCATGTATCGCGGTTTGCTGGGCAAGCTTGCGATTGAGCTGTTGTCGGCTGAACAGTTGAAGCAGGCAGACTTTCTTGCCGACAAGGATCAGCTGCGCTGGGTGCACGATCGGTTGGAGCATGTCGAGCAGCAGGCGGCTGCGCGCAAGCTGGTTGCCCTGCATCAGCTGATTACGCTGCCGGAGCCAACCGGTGAGGTGTTTGACGAGCTGCTGCCTGCGGAGATCGAGCAGGTGCAGCGAGCGGTGAGAAGGCTGCTGGAGAACCGAATCGAAGAGCCGGCGGAGGCCGCGCGGGTTGTGCTGACCTTTTTGAGCAGCAAGGATACCGGAGTGGTGGACTATAACGGACTGCTTGCGTATTTGCATCATAATTCGCCGGACAATGGAACGATGTACCGCTTTTTTCACTGGACGCAGACTCAGCCTTTGTTCATGCGGCCGCGCGGATTTGTCCCGTCGTATGCTGCGGCGATCATCGCCTACTTCAAGCAGCGTGATCGCGAGGCATTCAAAAGCCGCGCCAATCGCAAGCAATACTTTTCCAAAGCGGAGAATGCGCTCGCGGACGTGTACAA
Source organism: Paenibacillus sp. SY21-1 (assembly GCF_005222705.1). Taxonomy (GTDB): domain Bacteria; phylum Bacillota; class Bacilli; order Paenibacillales; family Paenibacillaceae; genus Pristimantibacillus. The sequence continues at coordinate 16,432 of NZ_STGF01000014.1, forward strand.
GCAAGCCGAACGCGAGCTGGCATCCCCGCTGGGCAGGCTGCTGCGCGGCCGCCGGGGAATGCTGTTTATGTCGATTGCTGCGCTGGGCGTCATTCTGATCGGGGCTGGATTGGCATGGTCCTTCGCGGATAAGGACGCCAAGGATGGCGAGACAATCGTCTTGCCGCCGGCATCGCCTGACCCAACGCCGGATCTTCGGCCGCCGGTTATCGTCTATGCGGAGCAGAACGAGGCGTCGTCGGTGGAAGCGGCGGCGACCTCGCTCGTTTTTCTGTTTAGAGACGCTGCGGCCTGTACGGGGTTTGCGCCGATTTCGCTGAGCGTACAAGCTCCCGGCGGGGAAACGGCGGATTACGCTAACCTGCTATTCGTCCCCGACTGCGGGGCGACTGCGGGACCGGGCGCTTCTGCCGAGCCAAGCGCAACGGCTACGCCTTCGGCGGCGACGGAGCAAGGAGAACAGCAGCTGCAGCAGACGGAAGCAGGCGCAGCGACCGATTTGCCGGCGAATGCCGGCAACGCCGAAGAAGATGCCGCAGACGGCTCCCTGCAAACCGAGCCGTCGGGCGGCTCACTGGAGCAGCCGGGCGCTACGCAGAGCCCGCTGGAGACGGCAGCGCCTGGGCTTTCGCCTACTCCTGGCGCAAGCGGAGCGGAAGGCTCGCTCCTTGCGTTTGATCCAGCCGATTATCCGGGCAAGGTCAGCGTAAACTTAGGCAAGCTGGTGAATGTGGAAGCCGGGAGCACCATAACAATTGGCGCGACGCAGTACGTGCTGAGCTCACCTCCCTCAGGCAGCGGCATGATCCCATAGTCTGCTTTTTGTTTGGCTTGCTCATTGACAATGAATTTTCGACCCGCTATACTGTTGCTAATCTTATAGGTTGTATGCGCTGAAGGAGATCAGTAGCAGCTTTGTCCCTGTTATAGAAAGCCGGGGGGTGATGGAACCCGGTACACACAACGTCTGTGAATTACACTCTGGAGCATCTTGGGTAATGCCAAGCGGGCTGGCGAACGATATTTCGCTGAAAGTGGCTTAAGCAGCGCAATGAGGGCTGTTTATGCAAGCTGGGTGGTAACACGGTCATCAGATCGTCCCTATGTCTGTCATGGACACAGGGGCGATTTTTTTGTTTCCGGAAACTGCCCGGAGCGGCACGAAATGCTTTAATCAACCAAACGGAAAAGGGGCACAAAACGATGAACATTATGGACGAACTCGCATGGCGCGATGCGATTAACCAGCAAACGGACGAGGAAGGCTTGCGCGAACTGACGAATACGAAGGCGGTATCGCTGTACTGCGGCGTCGATCCGACGGGAGACAGCATGCACATCGGACATTTGATTCCGTTTATGATGCTGAAGCGGTTCCAGCTGGCCGGCCATCGTCCGGTGATTCTTATCGGCGGAGCGACGGGCACAATCGGCGATCCGAGCGGTCGTCAGACGGAGCGCTCGCTGCAGACGCTCGAGCAGGTGCAGCAGAATGTCGAGGCGCTGACCGCACAGCTTAAAAAGCTGTTCGTAACCGAAGGCGACAATCAGGTGCGGATGGTCAACAACTACGATTGGACGCACAAGATCAACGTCATCGAATTTTTGCGCGATTTTGGCAAAAACTTCAGCATTAACACGATGCTTGCAAAGGACGTAGTTTCCAGCAGACTTGACAGCGGCATTTCGTTTACAGAGTTTTCGTACCAGATTCTGCAATCGCTCGATTACTTGCACCTGTTCCAGAATGAAGACGTGCAGCTGCAAATCGGCGGCTCCGATCAATGGGGCAACATTACGAGCGGGCTGGATTTGATCCGTAAAAAAGAAGGCTCGGAGGCCAAGGCGTTTGGTTTGACGATCCCGCTTATGCTCAAGGCGGACGGAACCAAATTCGGCAAGTCGGCAGGCGGAGCGATTTGGCTGGACCCCAACAAGACGACACCGTTTGAATTCTACCAGTTCTGGGCCAATACAGACGATCGCGATGTCGTGAAATACTTGAAGTTCTTTACCTTCCTCAGCAAAGAGGAGATCGACGCCCTGAACGAGAAGGTGCAAACCGAGCCGCATAAGCGGGAGGCGCAAAAAGCGCTCGCCGAGGAAATGACAAAATTTGTGCACGGCGAGGAGATGCTGGAGCAGGCGAAGCGGATTACGGCTGCGCTGTTCAGCGGGGATATCCGTTCGTTGACTGCCGACGAAATCGAGCAGGGCTTTAAGGAAATGCCAACCTTCACGGCAAGCCAAGAAACGAAAAACATCGTGGACTGGCTGGTGGAGCTGGGCATTGAGCCTTCGAAGCGCCAGGCCCGCGAGGATATTACAAAAGGCGCGATTTCGATGAATGGAGAGCGCGTAACGGATGTGGAAGCAAACGTAACGGCGGAGCATGCGATTGGCGGAAAATTTATCATTATTCGCAAAGGCAAGAAAAGCTACAGTCTGGTCAAGCTCGTCTAGCAGCCGATTGCGCCGGCAAGTCGTTTCTACAAGCTGCTGGAGGTGAGGGGGATGTGGAAGCCCGAACGGGGGAGCGCAACGCCGTTATATGAGCAAATTGCCGATTATCTGGAGCAGAAAATGACCTGCGGCGAGCTGCCGCCAGGGAGCTACCTGCCCTCGGAGAGGAAGCTGGCCGAGCAGCTCGGCGTTAACCGGAGCACGATTATTTCCGCTTTCGCCGAGCTTCGCTCGATGGGCTTGATTGAAAGCCGCAAGGGAAGCGGCACTGCGGTCAGCAAGTTTAAATGGGGAGCCGTGCCAAGACATACACCCAATTGGGGACGCTATGCGGAGGACGGAGGCTTTTTGCCGAATCAGCCGTTTATGCGGCGAATACGCGAAGCGCTGAAGCAGAATCCCCAATTAATCGACTTGGCAAGCGGCGAGCTGTCCGCCGATTTGGCTCCGATTTTTGAGCTTTCCGCATTGATGAAGGAGCAGGGCGAGCTGACCTACTTAGGCTATGACGATCCTCAGGGCTATGCTCCGCTGCGGCGTACGCTCGTATCTTTCCTTGAGCGGTATCGAGGCGTCAAAGCGACGGATTCCTCCATCTTCATTACGTCCGGTTCCCAGCAATCGTTATTTCTGATTACGCAGTGCCTGCTTGCGCCGGGCGATGCGGTAGCGATCGAGGACCCGTCTTATTGCTACTCGCTGCCGATGTTCCAGTCTGCCGGGCTTAGATTGTTCAGGCTGCCGGTGGACAAAGAGGGAGTGCAGCCGGAGGACATTCGCACGCTTTATAAAAAGCATCGGATCAAAATGGTATTCCTTAACCCGACGTATCAGAATCCGACGGGCGGCGTCATGAGCGAGGAGCGCTGCGAGCAAGTGCTGCGGGTAGCAAGTGAGCTGGGGCTGCCGATCGTGGAGGATGATCCGTTCAGTCTGACGTGCTACGACGGCCATCCGCCATCCCCCTTAAAAGCCCGCGACAAGCTCGGCTCGGTCCTGTACATCGGCTCCTTCTCGAAAATGGCGGCATCGGGCTTGCGGATCGGCTGGATGGTAGCTCCGCATGCAATCGTTGAACGTCTGGCCGATGCACGGCAGCAAATGGATTTTGGACTCAGCGTCATTCCGCAGCAGGTGGCGGCCAGCTTTCTCCGCTCCGATTATTTGGAGCCTCATTTGGATCGGCTGCGCATGAAGCTGCTGTTTAAACGGGATTTATTGGCGGAAGCGCTGGGCAAGGCTTTGTCCGATCAATTGGAGTTTGCTCTCCCGCAAGGAGGGCTGCATCTCTGGTGCAAGCTGAAGCCCGAGGTGCAAGATGGCAAGCTGCTGGAGGAATCGATCAAACGAGGGATCATCTTTGTTCCGGGAAGCGTATACGGTTCAGAAAGCGGCTTCGTGCGCTTTACCTTTGCAAGAGTCCGAGAGCATCAAATCGAGGCGGGCGCAGCCGGCTTTGCGGAGGCGCTGCGGGAGACTATAGCGCAGCAGCAACAGGCGATCCACAAGCGAAAATCGTGAACGTGCGACGACGACTTGTGGATCTTCTTTTTTTATTGGCCATCGATTCGGTCATCGTGGTCTTCCCAGCGTTTGGAATAGGCTTTATTCGTAATCCAGAAAACGATCCAGGACAATGCGACAATAATCAGCGCGGAAAAAATCCATACGGACACAGGCACTTGCATCCCGCCACCTCCTTTTCACTTTATCCAGATTAATCATTTTCCTGTGCTTTGTAACCAGCCAATTCCCCTCCAATTTGGGCCATCCAGTGAAAGGAAAGTCAAAAGCGGCCAAATGGTCGGGTCAATATCCGAGCAATTGGATGGTTACAACTGCCGTGAAAATGGCTATCCTGTTGGCAAGGCCGATCCTTTAAGCTGTCGGCCGGAGGGGAGGATTGCGACCATGATGTACATTATCATCCTTAGCTCGTTATTCGTTGGCGGAATCTTGTATATTCTTAAAGAAGGCGCGGCTATCATCAAAGCAGACGAAGAATTAATGGACAAGCAGCAGCATTAATGCCTCATTCAGCAGGATGTAGCGCGGGCTTGGAGAGGGGCAGCGGGACGGCTTGATGTTAAATTCCAAAAATGTGTCCAGCGGCATCGTCGCCGCATTAATGGCATGTACGGGCGGCGCGGCGCTCGTTATTCAGAGCGCAGACAGCCTTGGTTTAAGCAGGACGGAGGCGGTCTCCTGGCTTTTTGCCGTATATGTCGCAGGAGGAGCATTAAACCTGCTGCTCAACCTGCTGTACAAAGTTCCTTTCGCCGGCTGCCAGTCGATTACGGCAGCCGCATTTTTAAGCACGTCCGCGGCGCATTTCCCGATCTCCGAGTTAGCCGGAAGCTTTATGATGACCGGTGCCATTATTGCGCTGCTCGGCATGACCGGATGGTTCGGTAAGGTGCTGTCCCTCATTCCCAAACCGATGATAGATGCCATGCTTGCAGGCATCGTGCTTCATTATGTCGTGGGCATCGTACCGGCGATTAAGCAGCTTCCGCTGGTGGGGTGCTTGTCGCTGTTGGGCTTTATCGTGGTGCCTAAGCTCGTGAAGGGAGTTCCGCCGCTGCTCGGCATGCTCGTGCTGGGGCTGCTCGGACTGGCCGTATCGTATGATTTTCCGGCGATCGGGCAAGCGCAATGGGTTTCTCCCCGCTGGATTTCGCCGGCATTTACGGCCAACGGCTTTATCTCGATCGCTGTACCGGTTGCGATCTTAATTATAAGCAACGACATTGCAGTCGCTCTATCGGCCTTGAAAAAAAACGGCTACCAGCCTCCTGTAAATCAGACCATGATGTGGTCCGGTCTCGGTACGCTGCTGGTCGGCTTGTTTGGGGGCCACGCGGTAACGGTCGGGGGCATGATGACAACCGTGTGCAGCAGCGAAGAGGCGGGCGAACGGAAAGGGCGCATTTGGGCTTCCGTCCTCTGCGGCGTGCTTGTCATGCTTTTTGGCTTGTTCGCCTGGGCGCTCATCGCTGTCATCGTTGTGCTTCCGCCCGCTTTCGTAGCCCTGCTCTCGGGCTTCTCGCTGGTCGGGGTGCTGGCGGGAAGCCTGCAAGCCGTTTTCTCTGATTCAACTTATCGGTACTCCACGTTGTTTGCTTTTGTCATTGCCATTGCCAACATCTCCTTTTTTGGGGTGTCGTCACCGGTTTGGGCTCTGCTCATCGGCTGCGCAACCATGCTGCTGCTCAAGGAAGGCCATGCGTCTATTCGGCTTACGCGATTGCGAAAGAAACCGGAGCGGGAAGAATCGACTTGATGAATGGGGCGCTCTAAAAGCCGATTTTCGATTCTTTTGATCCCAGGTTGTGTCAGGTTTCTCTTGAAAAGACCTCCGTTTTCACTTTTTTGTGAAAATGGAGGTCTTTTCGCATGCAAACGGGAAACGGGGACGCTCCTGCGTGAAGCGAGCCATTTGGGGACATCCCCTTTTCTTTGCGCTCCGCAAGCTTTCCTTCTCCCCGCATCCTTTTGTAAACATTCAGTTAACTTTCAATTAGCGCTAATCTTTCGTTCAGCTTTGTCCTTTACCCTAATGGAGGAGTAGATAAAAAGGTTAGCTCAGAGAAAAAATGAAGGAGGAGAAGGATGGCAGCAGGAACATGGGCAAGAAAAATAGGAGCGATTGCGTTGTCGCTTTCGATTGCAGGGGCAGGCCTGGGAATTGCGGGGGCGGGCGCCACGGACGTCTACGCTGCGGAGGCAGGCGTTTCACAGCCGTATGAATCGTTGTTCGAGGGCGATCGCACGATCGACGTCAATGTCACGATCGACGAGGAGGACTGGGACAGCATTCTGGCAAGTCCTCTGGACAAGGAGTACAAAAGCGTCACCGTTGAAGTAGACGGACACAAGCTGGACAATGTAGGATTCTCGACAAAAGGCAATTTGACATTAAAAGCGGTCGCAAGCATGACCGACTCGGACCGCTACAGCTTCCGTCTGAAATTTGACAAGTATGACAAGACGCAGACGCTGCTTGGGCTGGACAAGATGGTGCTGAACAACAGCTATGCCGATCCGTCGTTTTTACGGGAGTATTTGCATTACGAGGCATTGCGTGCCATCGGTCTCGACGCGCCGCTGACGGTTTTTACGAATCTGTACATTAACGGAGAGCTTTACGGCTTCTATGTCGGCGTCGAGGCGATTGACGACAGCTATCTGGAAAGAAACTTCGGCGAAGACTATGAAAACGGCGTGCTGTACGACACGGATGAAAAAAGCTATTTGCAAGAAGTGGAAGGCAGCGACTACGATACGCTGACCGTTGACTTGGGCGAGGATGAAAACAAAGCTGCGCTCAAAAATTTCATCAGCGTGCTCAATGCGATGCCTGATGGCGAGAAGGGCGATATTGAGCAGGTGCTCGACGTCGATACGGCGCTGAAGTACATTGCCGCCAACGCTGTCCTTGGCAATTACGACAGCTACAACGGAGACAAGGGCCATAATTACATGCTGTATGGCGACGAAACGGGCAAATTTTCCGTACTGCCCTGGGACTTCAACATGTCGTTTAACGGCTACAGCGGCGGAGCAAGAAATGCTGCCGGCACCGGAACGGGGAACACCGACGCAGTAACCGCATCCGTCGATATTCCCGTTATGGGCATTGACATGAACAGCGTACCGATGATCAACAACTTGCTCAAGGTAGCCGAGTATAAAGCGAGCTATGTGACGTACGTCCGTCAACTGGTGGAATACTTATCGGGCATCGAATCGCGGATAACGGAATTGGCCGGTTTGATCAGATCGGATGTGCAGGCGGACCCTACGAAGTTTTACACGATGGAGCAGTTTGAAGCGAACATCGCTTATAGCGCTTCCGCTGCAGGAGCTTCGGGCGGCGCTGCCGGGGCGAATGTCCCTGGAGGCGCTCCGCAAGACGGGATGACGGCGCCAGCCGATCCTGGAACGGCAGTTCCGGCAGGAGGAATGAGTCCGCCAAGCGGCATGGAGGGAACGGCTCCGCCGGCAAGACCGGAAGGAGCCGGCAATGCCGATGGCGGAGGACCCGGTCAAGGCCAAGGGATGGGAACGATGGCGGCAAGCTCGATCATGACCTTTGCCTTGAATCGCCTGGCCAATTTGCAGGAGCAGCTTGGGTTGCCTATTACCCCGCTGCCGGAAGCTTCAACCGGGCAGGCGGAAACGCCTGCGGCGGCGGCAGGCATTTCGGTTGTCTATAACGGCAGCAAGCTTGTGTTCGCAGATCAGCAGCCCATTATTAGGCAGCAATCGGTATTAGTTCCGGTCACGACGATTTTGAACAAGCTGGGAGCAACGGTGAAATGGGATCAAACCGCCAAAACCGTAACCGCAGCTTGGGGAGACAACGAGCTAGTTATTGCGATTGGCAGCACAACCGCTTACGTTAACGGCAAAGCTGCAGCGCTTGCCGTACCTGCAACCGTGGTCGGCAATCGGACAATGGTCCCCGTTCGTTTCGTCTCGGAGGCGCTGGGGCTGAAGGTGGGCTGGTCTCAGACAAGCTCTACCGTCACGATTACGTCGCCATAGGAAGTGCATGCAACCGTTTTTTCAGCCGACGACGCGAAGCGCCGTCGGAGCTGAAGAAACGGTTGTTTGATTTGAAAGTGCCTGCCTTTTGCAATAGAATGAAGGTATCTTGCCAAGTAAGGAGCTGTATCATGAAGTTGACATCTCTGCTGCCGCAGCTGGAGCAGCTTGATTTGCGGAGCTGTCTCGTATCTCATCGCGGAGAGCTCATCGCTCGGCATTACCGCAATCGGCGTACAGCCGAGGAGCCCGGCAAAATAAATTCCTGTACCAAAAGCGTGCTGGCCTCTCTCATCTGCATCGCAATGGACCAGGGAATTTTGCCCGAGCCTTCTGCCAAAGCCTCGCTATTTTTTCCGCAGCTCGCGGCGGCTGCCGACCGGCGCAAGCAAGCGATAACGATCGAGCATTTGCTGACGATGTCGGCGGGCTTTCAATGGCAGGAGTTCGGGGGCTTAAATTCCTTTCCCCGCATGTCGAAAACAGGGGACTGGATTGCGTTTACGCTGGAGCAGCCGATGGCCGATGAGCCCGGAAGCCGCATGGAGTATAACTCCGGGGTTTCACAGCTGCTTGCGTTCATGCTGGCGGAGGCGAGCGGCATGTCAGTGGCCCGATTCGCCGAGCGGTATTTATTCGAACCGCTTGAAATTGCCGATTACGAGTGGGAGCAGGACCCGCAAGGGATTCATACAGGCGGGTTCGGTCTTCGCATGAAGCCGGAGGATATGCTGAAATTTGGCCAATTGTACGAACAAGAAGGGCTATGGAAGCAAGCGCGGCTCATTTCACCTGATCTGCTGCTGCGCTCGGTCGCACCGGCCATAGAAGCGGAATCGCCGCGGCGAGGACGCTACGGCTGGCATTGGTGGTCGGATAGCTATGGCACAGGTTCGACAGCAAACTCGCCATCGAGCTCTTTTGACTATTATTATGCGCTGGGCTTCGGCGGACAGCTCATCGTCGTGGTGCCGATGCTGGAAATCGTTGCAGTCGTCACCAGCGACAAGTATAAACGGGGAAGGTCTGGCGCGGATGTGTTCCGCGAGCATATCGCGCCCCTGCTTGCTCCGTAACCGGAATTCCGGACAGGAATGCCCGGTTAACGGGCGAAAGGCGCCTCCAGTCAAGAGGCGCCTTTCGTTTGCGGCATGGATTACAAGTTGAATTCGGACGGATTGAGGCCGAGTGTTTTGCAAATATCGCTTACAGCTGCTTTCTCCTGCGGATCAAAGTCGCCGTCGGCTGCGCCTATTGCACAGCATACGCTGACGATGACACGGGCAATTTCAGGCTTTCCGCTAAATTTGGAGATCGCTTTGAGCGCTTCCTGCTTGCCGATAATGGCATCAAACTCCATATTGCCTACATAATGATTGAAGCGGTTAATGACGTCTCCCATATCGAATACCTTGAGCTCTTCGCTGCGGCTGATATACCCCGCCATTTTCTGCTTCTCGCTTGCGTCAATAGAGCCGTCAGCCCCTGCTACGATGGCACAGCCTGCGACGACAGCCTCCATAAAATCTTTATTCTTGAATTTCTTGACTTGATCGTTCAAATCTTTTTTTGTTTTTTGCAGCCACGATGAAAAACCGCTCATTACCCATCATCCCTTCGTCTGTGCTTGATCAAAAGCTCTCCCCTTAATTGTAGTGAAATCAACAGCATTCTGCAAATTTTGCCAAAGTGAGGCCGTTTAGGCGACAAATACGGGATCCGATGGCATCCTAAATTGTTTTTTTTCCAAAAAAGTGAACGAATACCTGCTTTCTTTCGTATAAGAATAGGTGAACTTAAAAATGGGAAGGTGTGGATCATCCATGAAGGTAAATGCCAAGCTGAAGGGTAAAGCGGCAGCGCTCGCCGCCATCGCATTCGCCGTAACGGCATCGTCAGGCGTACAGGCGTCGTCGGAGGCTGTCTATTTGCAGGGAAAGGCCTCCGTCGCAGTGCAAGCGGTCTCGGGAACGAAGGAAGCGCTCACCGGGTTTGTTCCGCTCCGTAAAGTCGCGCAAACGCTCGGAGCGAAGGTCAGCTGGAAACAAACGGACCAAGCGGTAACCCTGCTGCATGGCGATCAGACGATCGTTATCAGGGCCGGCGACGATACGGCGGAGGTAAACGGCAAAGCCGTACGCCTGGACAAGCCTGCGCGCATGGCAGACGGAAGCATGTACATATCGCTGAGCATGTTAAACGAATGGTTTGGCACCAACGCGCGCTGGCAATCGGATACCTCCAGTCTCGCCTTTGATCAGAAGGACTATGCAGGCAAAGCCTCCTCCTTTATTTATTACCTGTTTAACGGCGGCAAGGAGGAAGGCGTGCAATTATTAAACGCCAACATGAAGCCGATACTGCCGGAGGAAGCGTTCGATTTCATCGGGGCGCAATACCCGTCAGTGTATGGCTCGCCAGTTCGTATTCTGACATCCTCCGTACAGGCAAATGAAGTGCATACGAATGTGACGATGGTCTATGAAACGGACAAGACCCCTTTGCAAATCACAGTCCGCTTTGATGGCGATGGCATGATTGACGATCTCGATATTCAAGCCGCTGCAGGGACGGCACCCTACACAAAGCCGGCGTACGACACGGGTCTGTACACGGAAAAAGAAGTGGTTGTTGGAGAGGGGACCTTCGCATTGCCGGGCACGCTTACGCTGCCGCAAGGAAACGGTCCTCATCCGGCCGTCATTCTCGTTCACGGGTCTGGGCCGCATGATCGAGATTCAACGATAGGCGGAACAAAGGTGTTCAAGGATCTGGCGGCGGGTCTTGCATCGAACGGAATTGCCGTGCTCCGCTACGAGAAGGTGACGAAGGAGCATACATTCAAAATTTCGGCGCAGCCGCAGTTTACGCTAAAGCAGGAATCGGTTGATGATACGCTTCAAGCCGTTAAATTGCTGGCTGCCTCGGCAGACATCGATTCGAAGCGCATATTTGTCGCCGGCCACAGTCAGGGCGGTTATGTGATGCCGACTTTGCTGGATCTCGACAAGGAGCACGCGATTGCGGGAGCGATCTTGTTGTCTGCGCCAAGCGAGAATTTGACAGCTGTAATCGTTGAGCAGCAAACTGAGGCGCTGGCGCGCATGCGCGAATTGAAGCTGCCGGAAGAGCAGCTCGCTGCCCAGCAGCAAGCTGTCGCTGCCTGGACGGGAATCGTTGAGCAGGTGAACGACAAATCATATTCGGCAGACAATCTGCCACCTGCGTTTCCGCTGCAGCCGGCCTACTACTGGTTCGAGCAGCGGGATTTCGATCCCGCCGCTTTAGCGAAGAAGCAAACGACGCCGATGCTGATTTTGCAGGGTGAAAACGATTGGCAAGTGACGATGAACCAGTATGAAGGCTGGAAAAAGGAGCTGGCGGCGCGAAGCAATGTCCAGTTTAAATCCTATCCGAATGTGAATCATCTGCTGGCGGAATACAAAGCACTGTCTATCGGGATGGAATATGGGCAGCCTGCCAGCGTCTCGGGTCAGATCGTGAAGGACATGGCGGAGTGGATTGGCGAAGCAGCCAAATAACCCCTTCATTAGAAGTTGCTCATCTTCCCCTTATAATCGCGGCTTTGTGCGAAGCTTATAGACAGAGGTGATGTCTATGATGCACAAAAAACATTGTTTGTTTTGCAACGAGCTTGTCATTGTTGAGCCTGCGGCTGATTTCGAGCGGTTTATCGGCTGTTTTTGCGCGCCTGGCCAGCATTACAGCCTGTACTCGGATAGCTACGCAGCGATTCAACATTTCTCATATGCCCGCAAGCGTGAGCTGTTCCCCGTCATATCGGCCTACATTCGCGAGCAGACGGACCGCGGTCAGCGGGTAACGCTTTCGCTAGCCGATATCGAGCAAATTGCGCAATTGCCGGATATTCCGGATAGCATAGAGGACAAGCAGCTGCGGCTGCTGCAATTTCTGTACCGGCATTCCGAAGGTCCGGGCACGCCCGTTCCGCTTCATCCTTTATCGCAGCACTATAATTTGACCTATTCGCCTAATCTTCAGGAGCTGATTTATATTATCGAGAAGCTTCGGTCAGAGGAATGGATTGGACGGGCTGGCGGAACGCTTAGCTTGACGGCCAGTGGCTGGGAAATGGCGGAAAAGCTTGGCGGACAGCCCCAAAAGCCGTGTCTGGTGCTTCTGCCGGAGGTTGAGCGATACGGACTGGAATGGGCAAAGGTTATTTTTCCCAGACTGGAGCAGCATGGCTATGTGCCAAGCGTCGTTCATTATTCGGAGGAAGGGAGCAAGGATGTGTGCTCACCCGAGCTTGTGGCTCAAAGCAAGCTGATTATTGCGGATGCGACGAACCGGACGCCCGAGGTTTATTTTGCGGCGGGCTATGGACTGGCTCTGAATATACCGCTTGTATGGACGATGCATCGCGACGGAGCCGATCAATCGGGTGCGCTGCCGTTTGCATCCATTTCCCCGATCGTATGGGATACGGTTGAGCAGCTATCGGATGCCCTGACGCCGCTTATCGGCAAAAGCAAGGCCGGGTAACGATTGTTTGTCTGCGCAGCCTATTGCCTCTGCATCTGCATGGAACTCCCTTGACGGGATCTTCTTGCAGGTTCAGGGGCTTTCTGTTTTTCGAGCAGTCTTAATAATGAGCAAGGATGTAGACGAGGGACTGAGCTTGCAGCTATCAGATGGATGGTTGGTTTTGCCGTTTCGTGGCGCGCCGAGGGGCTGGAGAATTTGCAGTTGACATATTTTGATATAGGAATTAAGCTAATTTCATATATTTATGAAATGCGTTTCATAAAACGGGTTTCATAAACGGTGAAAAGGAGTGATCCTGAAGCTAGCCTCGGCATTTTCTTTTTACACGACAAAGAAAGCGTTTTCTTTTTAAGGTGGAAAGCGATTAATACGATGAGGCTCAGCAAGGAATAGAAGAGTAACGGGCAGTCGGTCATTACATTCTCTTAAGGATAGAAAGGCAGGAGTGAACCATGTTCAAACGAATTGGGATGGCGGCGCTTTCCCTGTTAGTCGCTTTTCCGGTATTTCATGTTCCACAGGCTTCGGCTGCTTCAGGCACGGCTAAAGCCGTAACCATTCATGCGGGGCAAGTTTTTCAAACGATCGAAAATTTTGGAGCTTCGGATGCATGGTCGTTTGATCCAATCGGTAAAGAGTGGTCGGAGGAAAACAAGGAGCGTGTGGCGGATCTGCTTTTTTCTGTCGACAAAGGCATCGGCTTGTCCTCATGGCGCTTCAATATAGGGGCCGGCTCAACGGAGACCGATCAATCGATTATATCGAACCCGTGGAGACGCGCGGAATCCTTTAAGCAAACGGAAGCGGGCGGCTACGATTGGACCAAGCAAGCCGGCCAGCAATGGTTTCTCGAAGCTGCGAAAGAACGGAATGTAGAGACGCTAATCGCCTTTTCCAACAGCCCTCCTGTGTGGATGACCAAAAACGGCCATGCCCAACCGGATTCCAGCGTAGGCTCAACCAATCTTAAACCGGAATACGTCGATGACTTTGCTGTTTTTCTGTCGGATGTGCTGGAATATTTTAAAAATACGAAGGGCATCGAATTTGACTACATCAGCCCGATCAACGAGCCGACCTGGGATTGGAACCGGGCGGGGCAAGAAGGCAACCGCTACAATAACGAGGACATGAAGCAGGTGATTCATTCCCTCTATGACGAGCTTGCGAAGCGTAAGCTTGACGCTAAAATAAGCGCGCCCGACGGCGTAGAAATCACATCTTTGCTGGATGACGCCTATTATCAGCTGTTCTCCAAATCGACGTCGGCGGATGCGAACAGCAAGAGCTACAATTCAGGCGCCAATAGCTTGAATGTGGGCAAATATCGCGAATATATGAAGGACTTGCTTGGCGACAAGGATATTGCGGGCAAAATCGATCATAAAATTGCTTCCCACTCGTATTGGTCGGATACGGTTAATGCATCGAAGGGCGACCGGCTTGGATATTTGCGCGAGCTGCTGTGGCAAAATCTGCAGGAGATTGATGCCGGTGCAAGATACTGGATGACCGAGTACTCCATTCTTGGCGATGGCGGAGATTTGTCAGGACATGGAAGGGATTTGGGCATCGATCCCGCACTGATGATGGCAAGAACGATTCACTATGACTTGGCGAAGGCTAATGCATCCGCTTGGCAATGGTGGACCGCTTTATCCAAGGAGGATTACAAGGACGGCTTGATCTATACCGATTACAAGGCTCCGGGAGACGAGGAAACAATTTACGAATCCAAAATGCTGTGGGGCATGGGCAACTATAGCAAATTCATTCGTCCAGGGGCCAAGCGGATCGGGCTGCAAGGCATAAATGACAATGAGCCGTACGGGTTAATGGGCTCGGCCTATTTGCATGAGCAGGACAAAACGATTACGAATGTGTACGTCAACTATTCCAATGAAGCAAGGCCTTTATTGATCAATGTCGCAGAATTGCCGGACAATCATAAGGTTTATCAATTGACGCCGTACGTAACCTCGGCAACCGAGGATTTGACAAGACAAAGCAAGCTTGTGCCGAATGGAGACGGCGTTTTTGCCTATGTCGTCCCTCCTAAATCGATCGTAACCTTGCAGGGGGATTATTACCCCGCCAAGGAAGTTCCGGGCAAACCTGACGTAACGTCGATTGTCCCGCTGAATAAAGGCGCGATGATCAACGTCAAGGATGTTCCGGGCGCACAATCGTACAAGGTGAAATTCGGCACGAAGGCAGGGGAGTTGACGCAAGAAAGCGAGTCCTTTGCCGATTCTTCCTTTACGCTTCGTCATTTGCTGAATGACACAACGTATTATCTATCGGTCGTAGCCGTCAATGAAAACGGAGATAGCACAGGCTCAAGCGAGGTCGCCGTAACCCCTTCCCTGCAAGCGCCTCGCCAAGTAACAGTGACGCCGACAGACGGAGGTTTCGCCGTTCAATTGGAAAGCGATCCCAACGTGCCGGAATATGTTATGTCGTGGGGCATCGCATCCGGCGTGTATGATCAATCGGTTACTGTTCCTGCAGCCGGCCAGTTAACGTTCAAGCATGAAATAAGCGGCTTGAGCAATGGAACGACCTATTACGTGTCGGTTCAGGCCAAGGATGGGGAAGCGACAGGGCCGAAGTCCGCTGAAGCTGCAATCGTGCCTCGGATTGAAGCGCCAAGGAAGCTGATTGTCGTTCCAGGCAGCGACAAGGTTCAAGTGGAATTTACTCCGGTCGCAGGCGCCAAGCGTTATTTGCTGGAGAGGAAATCGGACGATGGCGAGAAAAATGAGTTTGTAGACAGCAACGCTGCCACCGTATCGGGCTTGAGCAACGATCAGGCATACACGTTCCAAGTATCGGCAGAAGGCAAGGGCGGCCTTGGGATAAAAACAGCGCAAGTAACGGCCGTTCCCGCTCATGAGCTTGTAATATGGGAGGATACGTTTGACCAGACGGATGTGAACGCGCGCTACAAGCAGGACGTTAGCCGCTGGTCCATTGAGCAAGGCATGCTGAAACATAGTTCCGGCGGGAATAACCAGGGGGAAATCTCGGTTAAGGATGCCGTCATCATCGATGGCACGATAACCGCAGTAGCGAAGCATACATCTCCGGGCGCGGACTGGGGCATTGTGTTTCGGGGCACAGATTACAATCATGCCTATTCCTTCGGTTTCGAGAACGATTCGTTGTTTTTAAGAAAAAATGGAGAAAATCTGGCCAAGCTATTGCCGTTTGCGGCCAGCAACGGACAAATTTACGAGCTAAAGGTCGTGCTGGAGGGCAGCCGCATTCAAGCTTACGTGGACGGAGAACTGAAATTTGACCTTCGCGATACGACTTATACTAGCGGGATGCTCGGTCTGCATAGCTGGGGCGATGCCGAGTTTGCCTACATGAAAGCGAGTCGTCCGGAAACGGCGATGAAATCGCCGACGCTGCTTGCGGCTAAAGCGGACGACAAACGTGTTAAGCTGACATACACAGAAGTTGACGGAGCAGAATCGTACAAGATCAAGTATGGTACGCAGAGCGGCGTTTATACAGCCGAGGCTGCCGGAGAAGCGGGACATGCGACAATAACGGGCTTGACAAACGACCAAATCTATCATTTCGTGGTCGAGGCGGTGCAAGGCGCCACTTCGTTGGCCTCCAATGAGTTAACGGCAACCCCGCGAGCCATCAGTCAGCCGCAGCTGATGTATTATGTCGATGCAGGGGACGGTTCGCCATCGGTTCTCGAAGACAATGAAAGCTTCGGAATCTATAACGGCATCGAGGATCAGGCTTATGGACTTGACCCGGTATCCGGAATGCTGTGGGGCTATGTAGCCGACGACGGAAAAACGTGGGCAAAAAGTGACGAGACGGATGCCTACCGGACGATTCGGCAATATGACGGTGATGAGAACGGCAAGGGACTTGCCTATCAATTCGCTTTGCCAAACGGCACGTATAAGGTGAGCGTAGGCTTTGACGATCCATGGGACGATGCCAATCGAAAAATGGATGTTGTCATCAACGGCAATACGGCACTTGCCAATTATACGATTGGAGCCAATAAGGAGATCAAGTCGTTTGATGTTCCGGTCACGGACGGAAAGCTTTCCGTCAAGGTCGTCAAAAGGTCGAATACGAAGCCAATGCTGAGCTGGATAAAAGTTGAAAAGGAATTGCTGTACTACGTTGATGCCGGTGACAGCAGCAAAACAGCGCTCGAAGAAGGCGAAGAATTTGGCGTGCGAAATTCAGTCGAGGATCAGAGCTACCAAGCCGACCCGATCACAGGCTTCAAATGGGGCTATGTGGCTGACGAGGGCAAGACCTGGGCTAATGAAAATGAAACCAAATGGGAAAGCGTCAGGCAGTATGACGGCAATACGGATGGCCAAGGATTAACCTACAAATTCGAGGTTCCAAACGGGAAATACAAGGTGGAGCTAGGCTTTGATGATCCTTGGGACGACACCAACCGCAGGATGAATATTCAGGTTGAAGGCAAAACGTTATTCACGGATTACGTCATTGGCGCCAATCGGGATTTGAAGCGAATCGTCGATGTTGAGGTTGCAGATGGCGAGCTGGATATTAAAGTGATAAAGGCAGCGGGGCAAAAGCCGATGATAAGCTTTATTTCGGTCTTTTATGATCAGGGAACGCCGGATGTTCCATCGATTAAACGGGTGCAGACTGGGGAGCGGCAAGCTACGCTTTATTTCGATGAAACGTTGAACGCCGACTACCGAATTGAATATGGGACAGTGTCCGGACAATACACGAATCAGGCGGACATCCCGGGAAATCATAAGCAGTTTACCGTCAACGAGCTGCAACATAACGTACCGTACTATTTTGTCCTCAAGACCGTTCGCGGCCAGCTCGTAAGCGAGGCGTCGGAGGAAGTCTCTGTAACGCTAACGGGACCGGATGATCCGAACATGTACTATTTTGCCGACGCCGGCGCCCCAGTCGTTTATGAAGGGGTTACAATCGGAATCAGACAATCGGTTGCCGATCAAGCGTTTGGAACGGATACGGTTACCGGCTATAAATGGGGATATGTCGCGGACGACAATTTGACTTGGGCGAAAAGCGATACGAGCGATCCATATTTATCCGTTCGGCAGTATGACGGAAATGAGAATGGCAAAGGACTCGCCTATCATTTTGAAGTGCCGGAAGGGCGGTATAAGGTTGAGCTCGGTTTTGATGATCCATGGGACTTCAACAATCGCAAGATGGACATTGTGATTGAGGACAACGTGGTTCTGGAAAGTTATGCGGTAGGCGACAAGCGGGAAATCAAAGCGTTTACGGCAGATGTTACGGATGGCCTGCTGGAAGTTAAATTGGTGAAACGAGGCGAGGACAAACCTGCTGTCGGGTGGGTCAGGGTAACGTATGTGGGCACAATCGATCAGCCGACGCCAACGCCAACAGGAACGACGGAGCCGACAGCGACACCGACACCAACGGCCACGACGGAGCCGACAGCGACGCCGACACCAACGGCCACGACGGAGCCGACAGCGACGCCGACGCCAACAGGAACGACGGAGCCGACAGCGACGCCGACGCCAACGGGAACGACGGAGCCGACAGCGACACCGACGCCAACGGGAACGACGGAGCCGACAGCGACGCCGACGCCAACGGGAACGACGGGGCCGACTTCGGCGCCGGTGCAGGCGGGAGCATCGCCGACGCCTTCTCCGCAGGCCGAGGTTAAAGACAACGGCGAAGTGGTTGTGCGTCCGCAAAACGTGAAGGAGGGCTCCGCTGCCATTCAATTGCTCGAAGCTACGGTTAGCGAGGCGTTAAAGCGCGCATCGGACGGTATATTGAAAATAGGGGTAAACGCAGGCGAGGATGTGCAGCAGGTGGTCGTCGATATTCCAGTGGCAGCTCTGCTGGATCAGGTTTCGCGGCCGGAGCATGGCATTGAGCTTGATTTGGGATTTGTCTCTATCTCGATCTCTACAAGCATGATCGCGAAACAGGCAGAGAATGCAAAAACCGTCAGAGTTGTGGCTGCGCGTGGCGATGTTAGCGGTTTGCCGGCAGCAACGCAGAAAAAACTGGAAGGGTCCAAGGTGTTTGATTTCAATCTTGAAGTAGACGGCCAGAAAGTGAGCGCTTTTGACGGCAAAGGCGACGTGCTTGTTGTCATCGACGATACGCTGCAAGATGGAGCGGATGCGAATAAGCTGGTCGTATATTACGTCAAGGACAACGGCGAGCTGGAGATCGTGAAAAACGGCCGCTATCTTTTGGAATCGGGAAAAATGGCATTTAGACCCAAACATTTCAGTCAATACGCCGTAGTCTATGAGGATATTAGCTACTCCGATGTAAAGGCGGGCTGGTCGAAAGCGCCGATTGAGGCTTTGGCGGCCAGAGGTATTGTAAACGGCGTTGGAGCAGACCGTTATGCGCCAGACGGCTTTACGACGAGAGCGGAATTTATTGCTATGCTTATGAGATTATTTGATTTAAGCGATATGCAAGCATCTACAACGTTAAGCGATGTGAGGCAGGGCGCATGGTATTACGATGAAATTGCGACGGCAGCCAAGCTGGGCATCATAAGCGGCAGGCCGGATGGAAGCTTTGGCGTTCATGAAGCGATTAGCCGACAGGAAATGGCAGTAATGGCCTACCGTGCGGCGAAGCATGCAGGGCTGGAATGGCCTGATATCCAAGATAGCGAATTCACAGACCGTGAAGATATCGCGGAGTATGCGCAAGCAAGCGTGGCATCGATGCACGAAGCTGGCATTTTGAACGGCAGAGGAGCTGGCGTTTTTGCTCCAGAAGCCAAGTCTACGAGAGCGGAAGCCGCCGTTGTGATTTATCAGATTTTGAAATTGCTGTAACTTCATTATCATCCTGGAAAGCCTGGTCCATGGTCGGTTGAAGACCTTCGGATCAGGCTTTTTTATGTACAGTTTGCACGAAGCCGCATTGCTTTGAATGGATGCAATCCGGGCCAAGCCGATATCAACTGATTTCTTGATCCAGCGAGCCGGGAGCGAATTTGCTTCATTCATGCTATAATGCGTAGCAAGAAAGCAGCAACGGAAGGAAGAAAACAGCATGAGGCTTGGCAGACTGTACAGAACTTATTTGAAAAACAACTTGTTCATCAAGATGATTCTGTTATTTGCTGCGATAACCATTGCGACTATCGTAACGCTATCCTATATTATGTTCGATGTTATGTCGGGGTCGATTGTGAGAAATGAGCTGGACAATCAGAAAAAAGCGATGGAAAGCGTCAGCTCGTTTTTGAACGACAAATATGAGAATGTGCAGTCCTACGTGCTCGATATTTACAGAGATACGTCGCTGCAAACGAACATCTCGTTTTTTCTGAGCCGGCCGTTCGAGGAGTATGTCCAAAATCGGCTGGATCAATATGTGGCAAGCGACGGAACGGTATCCACCAAAGGGCTGGACTACTTTGACAACAAAATGGACGATGACCCGGATATCGCGAATCTCATTTTATACAGCATGGATAAGCAGTACTTGTACGTGTTCAAAAAAAACAATGTATCCAAGCTGGTTCCGACCAATGCTGCGCGCTCCTACGTTCCAGACTCGATGGCCATGTCGATGGAAAGCGGCAATGTATCGATTCCGAATACCTGGGTACGCCAAGCGATCGAGCAGGGAGACCCCAAGCTATATTCCATTCGGACGCCGATCAACGATAAGACGACGCTTAAAAATATCGGCTTGCTGCTCGTCTACTACGAGTCGGATGGCATTGAGCGGGCCCTCGCCAGCTATCGCGATCAGATGCAGGGATATATCGTCGTGCTTAGTCCGGACGGGCAGGTTATTTTTGATTCCTCGGATCGCTATTACGGGAAGCCTTATCCGTATGCGAGCCAGATCGAAACGTTGAACGAGACGGCTATGCTTGAGGAGGCTTCCTATGTGACGACACTGGCCCAGCCGCAGGCGGGGTATACGGTCGTTGGCGTAGCGCCGTTAGCGGAGGTTGCGGCCTCCTATGCGGGTCTTAAGCAGACCATTATGCTGATTAGCGCGATTTGCATTGTGGTTGCGCTCGTCATCCCCTCTGTTTTTGTCGTCAACTTTGCCAAGCGCACAAACAAGATTTTGCGTTTTATGCGGAAGGTGGAGGGCGGCGATCTCAGCGCCCGTATTCAAGATGAGCGCGAAGATGAGCTTGGCCAAATTTCCAGAAGCTTCAACGAAATGCTGGACGAACTGACGCGTTATATCGACAGCGTGTACAAGGCGGAAATCAAGCAAAAGCACACGGAGCTTGCCGCGCTCCAGGCGCGAGTGAATCCGCATTTTCTCTACAATACGCTGGAAGTGATTCGGATGCGGGCGTTGTCTCAGGGCGCTACAGATGTGGGGGATATGATCTATAGCCTGTCGGTATTGTTCAAAAGCTACGTTCAGCCGAAAACCGTGCATACGCTTAGGGATGAGCTGGAGAACAGCAGGCTGTATCTGGAGCTGTTCCGCATCCGCTACAAGGATAGGTTCGTCTATGACATTAAGTGGGACGAGCAGCTCGCGGACTGGGAGATGCCCAGAATGACGCTGCAGCCGCTTATTGAAAATTACATCGTACATGGGCTGAAAGGCAGAAAAGAAAATCAAGCGATTCATATTTCGGTGGCGATTGCGGATGAACAATTGCTGATTGCCACCGAGGACAACGGCTCGGGCATCCCTTCGAAAAAGCTTGAAGAGCTGGTTCACGCCTTGTCGTTGCCGGAGGAGGCGGGGGAATCGTTTGGACTGAGAAGCGTCCATGAACGGGTTAGGCTGCTGTACGGAGGCGAATACGGGTTGAGGCTGGAAAGCGAGGAAGGTTCGGGAACGAAGGTAACGATTGTGCTGCCCGGCACCAGGGAAAGGTTGGCGGATCATGTATAGAGTTTTTCTGGTAGACGATGAGCCTTTTATTATAGACGGGCTTTACGATGTGGTGGACTGGAGCCGATACGGCCTTGAAATTAGCGGCTCCGCGGAGAATGGACGGGAAGCGCTCGAAGCGCTGCGGGAAACGCCGGCGGATATTGTCATCACGGACATTTCGATGCCGGAGATGACGGGATTGCAGCTGATTCGCGAGCTGCGGGAGCTGAAGCCGGAGCTGAAATTTATCGTGCTCAGCGGCTTTAATGAATTTGATTATATTAAAGAGGGGCTGCGCCTCGGCATTGAGAACTACCTGCTGAAGCCGATCAATTTCAACGAGCTTCAGGAAACGCTGGAGACGGCGGTAGCGAAGCTGCATGCCGAGGGCGCTGACCGCCTGATCCGCGGGCATGATATTCGCATTTTGCGGGACAACATTTTATCCCGCTGGCTGAGCGGCAGAATTGCTCCGTCCGAGCTGGCCGAACGGGCCGATCTGCTTCAGCTTCGTCTGGATAAGCCTTACATAGTAACGGCTGTCATTCGCACAAGCGAGCTTCTAAGTGAAGCTAGCGAGGCGGCGGCGCAGATGGAGGAGGAGCATCCGAATCTGGTTTCCTTCGTCGATTTGGATGGCGATCTGGTCTTGCTGCTGCTGCTGGACCGTCCGGAGGACGGGAAAATGAAGGCGCTGGAAGCTTTCTCCGACTTGCGGGAGCGAATGGCGTTTGGCAAAATCCGCATCTCCCTTGGCAGCGTAGAGCACGTTTCGACAGGCGCGCAGAACAGCTATGCTACGGCGAAGAAGGCGCAGGAATATTTTCTCGTGCTGGACCCGCCCGATTTGATGGATTACGAGCAGCTAACCGATGGCCAAACCGCCAATGAGCATGACTTGATGGCCGACTGGCCGGAGCTTGCGCGGCTGATCGCTGCCAAGAAGAAGGCTGAGCTGCTTCACAGGGTCGAGGAGCTGTTCATTCGCATTAAGTCGCTGGAGGGCATCACGCCTTCCATGATTAAAAGTATGGCGATCGAGCTGATGATCCGCTTCAAGATGGAGCTGCGGGACATTAAGCAGTCCGACCATCCGGAGCTTTATCAAGCGGGCTTCGAGCGCGTCATTCAGGCGGAATCGCTTGAGGAGCTGGCTTCGATTGCCGCCCAAGCGGCGGCAGTAACTGTGGATTCTTTGCTTCGCGACGTCAAAAGTCCGATTATCGCCCAGGTATTGAGCCATGTTCACGAGCATTACAACGAGGCGCTATCGCTCAAGACGCTCAGCGGACAGTACAATATTCATCCCGTATATTTGGGCCACTTGTTCTCCAAGGAAACGGGCGAATCCTTTACGGAGTACATTAACAAATATCGGATTGACAAGGCGAAGGAAATGCTGAAGGATACTTCGCTTAAAGTGCATGAGATCGCGAATCGGGTAGGATACTATGAGAGCGGTTATTTTTACAAACAATTCAAGAAATACGTCGGTATTTCGCCTACCGATTACAAGGGACTGCTCTAAGTAAATGCGGAGCGGTCTTTTTTTCTTTAATTTGTACCTGATACCTTTAATTTAATGCCTATTTGTAAAAGGGTGAATCCTGTAAGTTTAAATAGACGAAACATTAGGGGAGGAAATAACAAGATGAAGAAGAGACGCCTGTTGCCGCTTCTTGCCGCAGTAATGATCGTATCGCTAGTGCTTAGCGCCTGCGGCAGCAACAAGAATGATGCAGGTTCTGAAGGAACGGCCGAAAAACCGGTGGAGCTGATTTGGTACACCATCGGCACGCCTCAGAAGGATGTTAATGTCGTTATGGATGAAGTGAGCAAGTATACGGCGGAGAAAATCGGCGTAACTGTCAAAATGACGATGATCGATTGGGGCGATTATTCCCAAAAGCTTCAAGTGGCTACAGCTTCCGGCGAGCCGATCGACATCATGTTCACATCCTCATGGGCCTTTGATTATGTGCAAAATGCCAGAAAAGGCGCGTTTCTCGCCATCGACGATTTGCTGAAGGAGCAAGGGAAAGGCATTGTCGAGACGCTTGATCCCGCTTTCCTTGAAGGCTCGAAAATCGACGGTCACAACTACGGCGTTCCAGCCAACAAGGAGCTGCCTGCGCAAGAGGTATGGCGCTTCAACAAGCAACTGCTTGATAAATACAATCTGAGCACGGAAGGCATTTATTCCATCGAGAGCCTGGAGCCGCTGCTTCAGACGATTAAAGCAAATGAGCCGGACGTATATCCGCTTGCTGTAGACAAAAACCAAGTGCCTTACGTTCCTTACGACTATGTGATCGAAAAGCTTCCAATGGCGGTCTCGCTTACCGACGATTCGCTGAAAGTGGTCAATGTGCTCGAAACGCCTGAGATGATCGCTACGCTCAAAACGATGCACAAATATTACAAAGCAGGGTATATTCCTACCGAGGCTGCAAGCCTGGATTCCCTGACGGATGTTCAGGCAACAGGCAAGTGGTTCATGGACCGTGCAACAAGCCAGCCTTTCGCCGAAAATCTGTGGTCCGCCAGCTACGGCTACCCGGTCGTTTCCACGCCTGCCAGCGAAGCGCTGATCTACAACTGGTCGGTTATGGGTTCGATGCAAGCTATCTCCGCCAACTCGAAGTATCCGGAGAAAGCGATGGAATTTTTGAATCTGCTTAACACCGATCCGGTTCTGCGCAACATGGTGGATTCCGGCATCGAAGGCACGCATTACGAGAAAGTCAGCGACAATGTCATGAAAAATTTGGACAACTCCAAAAATTATGATATGCCTACGTTCTCTCTCGGCAACCTGTTTATTACGTATTTGAACGAAACGGACCCTGCGAACAAATGGGAAGCGTTCAAAACGTTTAATGACGCCGGCGTAGAAGCGCCGCTGCTTGGCTTCAATTTCGATACGTCCAAGGTAACGACCGAAATCGCAGGCGTGCAAAACGTGAAGGAAGAGTTCTGGGCGGCGCTTATGACCGGCACTGTCGATCCTGAACAATATCTTCAACGGGCCAACGAGAAATTTAAGGCTGCTGGCCTGGACAAAATTCTTGCTGAGGCGCAAAGCCAAATCGATGCTTGGAAAGCGTCGAAGTAAGAGAGAATGCAGGGGGCGAATGGAGACATTCGCCTTCTTCTATTCCATGAGAGGTGAGGGATGAACCTGTGAAAGCCATCGGGCGATTTGTCAAAGACATCGGAAGAAACAAAATGCTGCTGCTAATGGTGCTTCCGGCGACGTTATGGTTTTTTTTCTTTTCCTACCTGCCAATGGCGGGTATGGTCGTCGCATTTAAGGAATACCGCTACAGCAGGGACGGCTTTCTGGCCAGCATTCTGGAGAGCAAGTGGGTCGGGCTGCAAAACTTCAAGTTTCTGTTCAGCACGAACGATGCTTATATCATTACCCGCAACACGCTTTTATATAATATCGTCTTTATTGTTCTTGGGCTTGTGCTTGCCGTCATTATGGCGATAGTGCTGTCTGAAATCATGAACAAACGGCTGGCCAAGCTCTACCAGACGGGCATGTTCCTGCCTTATTTTCTTTCCTGGGTAATCGTCGGCTATTTTGTGTTCAGCTTCCTTAGCGTGGACCGCGGAATGATGAATCAAATTTTCACCTCGCTCGGCTGGGACCCGATAAGCTGGTACAATAATCCGACGTATTGGCCGATTATTATCATTCTGGTCTTTCTGTGGAAAGCGGTCGGCTACAACAGCGTCGTGTATTTGGCTGCCATAATGGGGATTGACAAATCGTTGTACGAGGCGGCGATGATCGACGGAGCCAACAAATGGCAGCAAATTCGCAACATCACCATTCCGCTGCTTGCGCCGCTGATGACAATTCTGACACTGCTGGCAATCGGCAAAATCTTTTATGCGGACTTTGGCTTGTTCTATCAAGTTCCGCGCGATTCCGGCTCGCTGTATTCCGTAACGAATGTAATCGACACTTATGTATATAGAGGCTTGAAATCAACCGGGGAAATCGGCATGAGCACGGCTGCCGGCCTGTATCAATCTCTGGTCGGGTTTATTCTCGTTATTACCTCCAATGCCGTGGTAAGAAGATTCAACAAGGACAACGCGCTGTTCTAGCTCAGGCAGCCTGTCAGGAAAGGAGAGATGGCTGTGGCCGCTCTGACGAAACGAAATCGCGATTTCCATCAATTAACGCCCGTTTGGAACGTGCTCTTTAATTTGTTTGCCGGGATATTCAGCTTCCTGTGCGTGTTTCCGTTTCTGTTTGTCGTCATTATTTCCTTCACGAACGAGAAGACGCTGGCCGCCAATGGCTATCGGCTTATACCGGAGCAATGGAGTCTGGAGGCTTACCGTTACATTTTCAAAGCGGGGGATCAGCTGCTTCGCTCCTACGGCGTGACCATTCTAATCACGATTGTAGGAACGGTGATCGGCGTAGTCGCCATCGCCTTGTTTGCTTACGCGATTTCGCGCAAAAACTTTAAATACCGGAATTTTTTCGCTTTTTACGCTTTCTTTACGATGCTTTTTAACGGCGGTCTTGTGCCGACTTATATCGTGGTCACCCAACTGCTGGGCATGAAGGATTCGCTGTGGGCGCTTATCCTTCCGCTTGCGGTGAACGCCTTCTACATTATGATCATGCGTACCTTCTTCTCGACGTCCGTACCGGATGCGATTGTGGAATCGGGCAAAATCGACGGCGCGGGCGAGTTCGGCATCTTTTTCAAGCTGGTGCTCCCGCTTTCGCTGCCGGGCCTGGCTACGATTTCGCTGTTCAGCGTGCTTGGCTATTGGAACGACTGGTTTAATGCCTTGCTGTATATCGACAACCCGAATCTGGTGCCGCTGCAATCGATGCTGATGCGAATCGAGAACAGCATGCAGTTTATTTTGCAGAACGCCCAGAATGCATCGATCAGCACGGGGCTGCTGCAGTCCATGCCGCAGGATACGTCCCGCATGGCAATGGTCGTGCTGGCGACGCTGCCGATTATTTTCGCTTATCCGTTTTTCCAGCGCTACTTCGTTCAAGGTCTGACGATTGGCGCTGTCAAAGAGTAATGCAACTAACGATAAACGGTTAATGACCGATCTGGAGGAACCCCATCTATGGAACAATTTAGACTGCCGAAAATTCCGATGCCCAAGCTTGAGCTTCCGCAGGCGATCAAAAATGTGCTTGCAGAGGCCGATGAGAAGCTGGCACACCGGCCTAAGCTGCTGCAGCTGTTCAAAAACTGCTTCCCCAATACGCTGGAAACGACAACCAAGCTGACTGACGATGGCACCACCTTTGTAATTACCGGAGACATTCCGGCCATGTGGCTGCGGGACTCGGTCGAGCAGGTGATTCATTATGTGCCTTTTGCCAAGGAGGACAAGGATCTTCAGCGCATCATCAGCGGCTTGATCAAACGCCATATGGCGATGATCCAGCTTGATCCGTATGCCAATGCGTTTAATGAAACCGACAACGACTGGCACTGGAACAAGGCGGATGAAACGGACATGTCGGCATGGGTATGGGAGCGCAAATTCGAGCTGGACTCCATCTGCTTCTCCATGCGCCTCGCTTACGCCTACTGGAAGGAAACCGAAATGACGGATATTTTCGACTCCAGCTTCAAGGCGGCCATGCTAACCGCATATGAGCTGTGGAAAACGGAGCAGCGCCATTTCGAGCAGTCGCCGTACCGCTTCGTACGCGATAACGGCATTCCGACCGATTCGCTGCGCGGCGACGGCTTGGGCATGCCGGTGAACTATACGGGAATGATTTGGTCGGGCTTCCGGCCAAGCGACGACGCCTGCGATTTCCATTACAACATTCCGGATAACATGTTTGCCGTTGTCACGCTGCGCCAAATGGGCGAAATTGCGGAATGGGTGTTCCGCGACACCAATTTGGTGAAGCAGCTCAAGCAGCTGGAGCAGGATGTCGATCACGGCATACAGCTATACGGCATTTATCGCCATCCGGAGTTTGGTCCCATTTATGCATACGAGACCGACGGTTTCGGCAACTATTGCCTGATGGATGATGCGGGCACGCCGGGGCTGATGTCGATCTCTTATCTCGGCTACTGCGAGCCGAACGATCCGATTTACCAGAATACGAGAAAATTTGCGCTTAGCAAGGAAAATCCTTTCTATTACGAAGGGACGGCTGCCAAAGGAATCGGAAGCCCGCATACGCCTCCGGGCTATATCTGGCATATGGCGTTATCCATGCAGGGCTTGACGGCGACCGACAAAGAGGAGCAGCTTGAGATGATTCGCCTTCTGGAGACGACGGATGCGGATACGGGCTTTATGCATGAAGGCTTCCATTCGGATGACCCGTCCGTGTTTACCCGCAAATGGTTCGCCTGGTCGAACAGCCTGTTCTCCCAGCTGGTGTACAAGGCGATGAAGGACGGTATTCTATGAGCGGGTCCGTCATCATATTCCATGATCCGTCGTTTCCGGCAAGCGGTGCGTCTGGTCTAATCACGGCGGAGGAGCTGGCGAATGCCGGCTCCGTTGTTCATGCGGCAGAGCTGGCGAGTGCGCTGCGCAGTCAGGCTGGGGGCGTATTTGTTAATGTGCATGCCCCTTATTTTCCGAAGGCGGCCTGGCATGAAATCCTTGCTTTTCTGAAAAGAGGGGGCGGTCTCATTAGCGCAGGCGGCGCGCCTTTCAAACGGCCGGTGCGGCTGGAGGACGGCAGATGGGTGGCGGAAGCGGAGCAGACCGCTTACCATCGCGAGCTGAATATCCACGAGACGCTGCCGGTAGACGGCTCAAGAGCCGAGCGCTTGTCCGCAGCCGAGGAAATTCCGCTGCTGGCGGGCAAGGAAAGCTTGTTTGCTGGCGGAGATACGTGGAATCTCGTGCCGCATGTGACGAAAAGCAGCGATCTTCCTCATCAAATGGGCTCGGCCGGACCGATGGATGCCCATTTGTATGCACTGCTCAAAGGGGTGTCCGCAGATAATCGCGAAGTAGCGGCTCCTGTGCTATTGTGGGAAAATACGAAGGGCGCTTTTGCCGGCGGCCGCTGGCTGTTTATCAATCAGCCTTTGACGGGGCGCTTCTGGACGGGAGGAGGCGCGGCCGAGCTTGGACGACTGGCGCAGTTTTGCGTGTCGGGAGTTACGGAGCTATGGCTGAAGCCTGGCTATGCTTCCTATGAAGCGGGCGAGCGGGCAATGCTCACGCTGCAAGCGCAGCATTTGCATCGCTCCGCCTCGCGCGGAAAGGAGCCCGCCGAGTGGACGTTTAAGCTGAGCATGACGAAGGATGGAGACTCCGAAAGCTGCTGGACGCATGAGGTTAAGCAGGTCGTTGGTCATCAGCTACAGCTCATCCGCATTCCGGTGACGGAGGAATTGACAAGCGGCTTCTACCGGGTACATTGCCAGGCAGTATCCGCCAGCGGCGAAACGCGTCTGCTGCGGCAGGGCTTTTGGAGCTTTGACGCGGCATTGATGGCCGAAGGCGGCAAGGTGAGCTGCGGCCGCGACTATTTCCAGAAGGATGGCAGGCCGCTGCCAGTTGTCGGCATGACGTATATGACGTCGGATGTGGCGCGCAAGTTTTTATTTTTGCCCAACGCTTCCGTCTGGGATCGCGATATGGCGCAGATGAGCAAGGCGGGCATCAACTGGATTCGTACAGGAATCTGGACCGCCTATCGGAACGTGATGCAGGTGGACGGACATGCCTCGGAAGAGGTGCTGCGATCGATTGACGCTTTTCTGCTGACGGCGAAGAAGCACGGACTGCAGGTGACCTTTACCTTTTTCTCCTTTACGCCGGAGACGTGGGAAGGGCTGAATCCATATCTCGACCCGCGCAGCGTCGATGCCCAGAAGCGGTTTGTTCGGTCTATCGTTTCGCGCTACCGATCAGCTTCGCATGTGGATTGGGACTTGATCAACGAGCCGTCGATGTTCGACCCGCCGCGCATCTTCTCGGACGGTCCGCGATCCGCCAAAGATCCGTTTGAGCGCGAGGCTTATGCGAAATGGCTGGCGGAACGCCACGGCTCGATCGGCGAGCTGCAGGCCAAGTGGAATATGACGCCGGAGCAGCTTCCGGACTTTACCGCCGCTGTGCCGCCTGAGCCGGAGGAAATCAATTTTGACGTGCAGGACATGCACCAGGGCAAAAAAGGCACGCGCTGGCTGGATTACGCCTTGTTTTCCATGGATATGCACAATGAATGGGCAAAACAGCTTGCGGAAGCGATCAAGGATGAATGTCCGGAGCAGCTGGTTGCCGTCGGACAGGACGAGGCGCTTGGTGCGCAGCGGCCATCGCCGTTTTTTTACGAGCAGGCCTCCGACTATACGACGGTTCATTCCTGGTGGCTGAATGATCATCTGGTGTGGGACGGCATTTTTGCCAAAACGCCATTCAAGCCGAATCTGATTCAAGAGACCGGCATTATGTACGTGGAAACGCCGGAGGGCCGCGCCAAGCGCTCGGAATCGGAGCTTCGCAACATGCTCGAGCGCAAGTACGCCTATGCTTTCTCGACCGGCGGGGCGGGAGCGGTTCAATGGATTTGGAATACGAATTTCTATATGGATAACGCTAACGAATCGCATATCGGCGCGCTGCGGGCGGACGGCACGGAGAAGCCGGAGGCGGACGTGTCGTACGATTTCGGCCGGTTTATGGCGCCGATCCGGGATTTGTTCACCGATCGGGAGCTGGAGGATACGGTTGTGATCTTCCCGTATTCGAACGATCTCTCGAACCGCAAGCTGGCATTTGATGCCACGACTCGCGCAACACGCGTGCTTGCCTATGAGCTGAATACGCCTTTCCGCGGTTTGGGCGAGTATCAGCTGGAGGCGTTGAAGGAGCAGCCGGCCAAGCTCATTATCGTTCCGAGCGCGCATAATATCGATGACGCGGCGTTCGCGAACCTTCTTGAGGCGGCGAAGCGAGACGGCTCTACGCTGCTGATTACGGGCCCGCTTAGCCTGGATGCTTACTGGCGGCATACTGGCAGGCTGGAGAAGGAGCTGGGCATTGGCCGGGCGGTGAACGTATGCCGCGAGGAAACGCTTGTGCTGGGCGGCAAGGAGCTGCCGGTATCGTTCGGAGCCAGACGGATTGCCGAGGCCGCGAAGGAAACGAGGGGGGCAAGCACGGTCTCGCAGCATGGCGACAACGTCATCGAGCTTCCGCTGGGTGCCGGCCGGCTGATCTGGAGCCCGCTGCCGGTAGAGCTTAATGAGCGTACGGATACCATTGCCGAATTATACCGGTATGCGCTTGGCGCTGCGGGCTGCGGAAATGACATCGATTGGCTGTGGGGCGGCCAGCTGCCGGGCATATACGGGCGCAAGCTCTCGTTCGCGCATGGTTCCCTGTTCGTTTTCGTATCGGAATCGGGTAATGACGCAGCTGTTCAGATCAAGGACCGGATGACCGGCAAAGCCTATGCCTTTGTATTGGAGAAGGAGCGTTCCGTCCTGTTCTCGGTTGACGAGGCGGGCCGGGTGACAGGCGTTTATCGCGAGGAGCAAGTGAAGATAACGGAATCAGACCGTGAGGAGGATGAAGCGTGACAAACAAACGAACGGCTCATATTATTTCCCATACGCATTGGGACAGAGAGTGGTATTTGCCTTATGAGAAGCACCATGTGCTGCTCGTCAAGCTGATGGACACCCTGCTCGATACGCTAGAACGAGACGAGGAGTACCGCAGCTTCTACCTCGATGGACAAACGATTATTCTGGAGGATTATTTGCAGGTGCGGCCGGAAAAACGCGAGAAGCTTGCCCATTACATTCGCGCAGGCCGAATTTTTATCGGTCCTTGGTACATTTTGCAGGACGCGTTCCTGACCAGCAGCGAAGCGAATGTCCGCAATATGCAAATCGGGCACAAGGATGCGTCGGCTTACGGCACGATCGCGAAGGTCGGCTACTTCCCGGATACGTTCGGCAATATCGGCCAAGCGCCGCAGCTTATGCGCCAATCGGGCATCGACAACGCAGTTTTCGGACGCGGCGTTAAGCCTACCGGCTTTAACAATACGGTATCGGATGCCGGGTATGAATCCTCTTTCTCGGAGCTGCTGTGGGAAGGGCCGGACGGCTCGCGCGTGCTGGGCATATTGTTTGCGAACTGGTACAGCAACGGCAATGAGATTCCGGCAGACGAGGCCGAAGCCGCCCGCTATTGGGAGAGAAAGCTGGCGGATGCGGAGAAATTTGCCTCGACAGATCAATTGCTGTTCATGAACGGCTGCGACCATCAGCCGATCCAGCGCGATTTGTCCGCCGCGCTTGCGGCGGCTCGCAAGCTGTACCCGGATACGGAGTTTGTACATTCCAACTTCGCCGATTATTTGCAGGCGGTGAGCGGCTCCCAGGTCCGTGAGCTATCGGTCGTTAAAGGCGAGCTTCGCAGCCAGCGGACAGACGGTTGGTCCACGCTTGTGAATACCGCCTCCGCGCGCGTGTATTTGAAGCAGATGAACCGGCTTGGGCAGGCGATGCTGGAGAAAGTGGCGGAGCCGCTGGCCTCGTGGGCGTCCTTGCTTGGCGCGGACTATCCGCACCATCTGCTCACCTATGCATGGAAAACCTTAATGCAGAACCATCCGCACGACAGCATCTGCGGTTGCAGCGTGGACGAAGTGCACCGCGAAATGGTGACTCGCTTCGACAAAAGCCGTCATGTCGCCGAGTCGATTGCCGAGGACAGCAAGCGCTGGCTGGCCAATACGGTTGATACGTCCGTATTTGCGGGCTACGGCGAGGACGCTTTGCCTCTAATCGCCTTTAATACGACCGGCTGGAGCAGAAGCGGCGTGATCAGCATGGAGCTGGATATGGAGCGCATCTACTTCCGCGAGGGCCACTCGCTTGAAGAAATGAACCGGAGGATGCGGGAGGTGGATATCTCAGGCCGCGTACTGGTTTCGCATGACGGCAGCATTGTCGCTTGCGAGGCTGAAGATTTGGGGCTGCAGTTCGGCTACGACCTGCCGGACGATCAATTCCGTCAGCCTTATATGTGCCGCAGGGTCAAGCTGACGTTTGAAGCGGCAGAGGTGCCTGCGCTAGGGCTGAAGGCTTACGCCTATGTACGCCAAGTGGGCGCTCTTCAGCAGGCAGCCGTTCAAGCGGCAGGCTCGCTGCAGGCCGGGCGTTCGTTTATGGAAAATGAGCATATCCGCGTGGATATCGACCAAGACGGCTCGTTGACCGTAACGGAAAAGCAAAGCGGACTGGTGTACAAGGATCTATGCGTCTATGAGAATACGGGAGATATCGGCAACGAATATATGTACAAGCAGCCGAACGGCGAGCAAGCCAGAACGACAAAAGGCTTGCCCGCCGTTGTGGAGCTGACGGAGCTGACGCCTTATCGCGCTGCATTCCGCATCGTGCACGAATGGGAGGTGCCGGCCTCGGCCGACGAGCTGTTCGAGCGCGAGAAGCAGGAGGCCGTCTACTTCCCTGAACGGAAGGCCCAGCGGGTTGATGTCATGGTTCCGCTATACATTGAAACGACCGTCAGCCTGTCAAGACTCGGCAAAGGCGTTCATGTGCAAACCTCTTTCGTGAACGAAGCGAAGGACCATCGCGTGCGCATGCTGTTCCCAACGGATCTGGCGGCATCCGCGCACAAGGCGGATGCGATCTTCGAAATCGCGCTGCGGGACAATATGCCGGCTGCCGAGTGGGAGAACCCTAGCAATTGCCAGCATCAGCAGGCATTCGTCGATGTGACGGACGAAAGCGGCCGAGGCGGCTTGACGATTGCCAACCTGGGCTTGAACGAATATGAGGTGCTCCGAGACGGACGCAATACGATTGCGGTTACGCTGCTTCGTTCGGTTGCCGAGCTGGGCGATTGGGGCGTGTTCCCGACTCCGGAAGCCCAATGTCTGGGGGAGCATCGCACGGAGCTGATGATTATTCCGCATGCCGCAGGCGGCGTGGAATCCGGCGCATTCGCCGAAGCCTATCAGTTCCAGACGCCATGGACATCGGAGCAGACGTCCGTTCACCAAGGCAAGCTTGCGCCTGTAGCGGCGCCGCTGGCTTGGGAAGGGCAAGCGTTGGCATTTTCCTCCATGAAGCTGGATGAGGGAAGCGGAGATTTGATGCTGCGCTGGTTCAACATGACGCCGAAAGCCTGCGAGCTGACTGTAAGCTCCCGGCTGCTAGCCGGCGGGGTATACAAAACGACCATATTGGAGCAAAAGACATCTGAGCTTGAGCTGGCAGCGAGCGGCGGCACTCGGCTGAACGCCAGGATTGGACCTTGTGAAATCGTGACGTACGGCATTTCGCACGAACAGCTTTAAACCGCCGGGCCAAAGTCATCCCGCAGCGGATATAAGTAAAAGGCATTCTTCGATTGAAATCGGAGAATGCCTTTTTTGCGTAATGTCAGCTTTTATTAGTGAAAAAGGCTGGGATCATCTGGATTGCGTTCGATTTTCTGAAAATAAAGCTTTTCATTCCTTCTGAATCTGATACAATGTTAGAAAACCTTACATTTGTTGCGTCTATGTGCGATACATGGCTGCAGAACGATATGGAGTGAGAGGCATGTCAAGAAACTGGCACCGAAAAATGCTGCTGTCTTATTTCCCTATTTTTATTTTGACGCTGTCTATCGTTATTTTTTTGTCGTTTCTTGTCGTCAACGAAATTTCGCGCAGCGAGACCCAGAAGGCGAACCGCATATCGACGGGCTTTATCGAAGGCAGTCTGGAAAAGGCGATGAGGCAGGTCGAGATGGATGTTCTGCGCACGATGGAGAACGACGCGTTATTCGGCGATTTTATGGCGGGCCGCATCGGCCGTTCCAACGAGGATGTGTATGACTTGGTCAAAGGGCTCAAAGCGTTGGAGAGCGGAAATGAGCTCATTGATTCCATCTACTTGTACCGGGAGTCCGATCAGCTGGTATTAAGCAAATATGGTCTTGGAAGGACGCCATTTGCCGACCGTGCCTTTCTGGCTTTGGCGCTTGACCACCCGGATTACCGCGGCTGGTCGGCGCTGCGCTCTTACAAGCTGATTGGAGCGGACAAGCCGAGGCAGGTCATTACGATGTATAAGCGATTGCCTCTGCCGTTCGGGCATGAAGGAATGGTCGTCATTAATGTAGATGCATACGCCGTTAGCCGTCTGATTGCGGATATGGCTAGCGGTGAGGTTTCTTTTCTGCATGTGCAGGACGCGGACGGCAATCTGCTGTTTCCTTATCAAGTCAAGGATCGAGGAAGCTTGCTGCAGGATGGCGATGTGTTGACGACGCTGCATTCGGAGCGGCTGGGGTGGACGCTCGAAAGCGGTCTGCGGACAGGACAGCTTTTTGCCTGGGTATCGGTTATTTCCTATGTGTGGATATTGATCGGAGCCGCCGCCGTATCGTTTGCTGTCTGGTATATCCTATACGTGACGCGCAAAAATTATCGGCCCATCCAGGTCATGATGAGCAGAATTCAAGCGCTGCCGCGCGGAATGGACTCGACCGGCAGAGACGAGCTGGCGCTTATCGATCACGCGCTTGAGCGTCTGATTGAGCAGAGCACCGACTACGAGCGCAGCAACCATGAAAACCTACTGGTGCGAAGACGGCAATTATTTATCGATATCATCGAGGGAGATGTTCAAGCGGATACGTGGATGCGCTGCGTTGAGCTGGGTACGCTCGTTCATTCATCCGAAACGGTCCACGCGGCGGTCGTTATCTCCGAATTCAGCCCGCAGGAGCTTGCGGGCAAGGGGTACTCCGCCGAGGAGCAGCAGACGATGCGGCTGGCGTTGATGAATTTGCTGCAGGAGCTTGCGCGCGAGCACGGGCTGGACGGCTGGGCGGAATGGGTAACGGGAGGCCGACTTGGCGTGATCGTCACCAGCACGGACGAGGACGGAATGTTCGAGCGGCTGCGCGATGCCGTCAGAAGCGCAAACCGCTGGACGGCGGAGCATTTTGACATGACTATGCTGTTCGGTGTCGGCGTGATCGTACGCTTTGCTTCCGGTCTTGCTGAATCCTACCGCTCGGCAGTAGCGGCGATGCATTATCGCCTGGCGCTCGGCGAGGAGGAAATGGTGCTGGCAACCCGTGTGCCTGCCCAGCCGGAGCGGGATGTATATTATTTTTTTCCGATGATGACCGGCGCCGTCAAAATGTTCAGAGCGGCTAACCCCGCTTGGCGCGATCAAGTCATGCAGCTGTTCAAGCGAATGGAGCGGGATTTGCTTGCGGATCAGGAAATCCATATGCTGATTCATTGGCTTATTCAAATGCTCGGCAAGGAGCTGGCCGGAGTATCGGAGCAATTCAATCCTTATTTCCAAGGAGCCGGCAAAGAGGCATGGAGTGAGCGCATCAGGCAAGCGGGTCAGCTGTGGGATATGCATACGCTGCTGCTGGAGCTGATGAACGAGAATTATCGCGTTTTTGTATCCATTAACGAGAATAAAAGCTATCGGGCGATGGTTAGCGAGATGAAGGCCTACATTGAAGAAAACTTTACAAATCCGGATTTGTCGCTAACGCTGCTCAGCGAGCGGTTTCAAGTTTCCGCCAAATACGCGAGCCAGCTGTTCAAGGAGGAATTTGAAACGAAGTTTGTCGATTTCCTCGCCGATTTGCGGGTGCTGCATGCCAAGAAGCTGCTCGTTCAATCGGATGCGGCGATTGCGGGAATTGCCGTGCAGGTTGGCTATACGAATGTTATTACGTTTGGGCGCGTGTTCAAGCGGGTAACCGGCCATACGCCAGGCGATTTCCGCAGAGCGGGCTTGCTCCCGGACCGTTGATAGTACTGGAAAAGGGCTGTGCAGCGTGCGTAGCGAAGCCAGGGGACATCCGTCATTTGTTTAAAGAATGAGCCGCCGGAGCAAATCCGGCGGTTTTTTTTTATGCTGCCAACCCGGTGGGGATACTTTAAATACCGGTTGTCGCCAAATGGAGGCGGATAAATGTTATTCAACCTAACATGTTTATATGCAAAATTCCGAAAGCGGATAGCCGAAAACGGTATATTCGCCAGAGAAATGGTTTGTATTCCGCTTGTTCAGGCATGAATATAAACGTTTTTTTATAAATTTGCGGCAGGAAAACTGCATATTGTCATGTTTTCTAACATCGTGTCATACTGAGCACATTCCAAGCGGGATGGTGATGGCAAGGCGGCGCATTCAGCGGTTGCCTGCATGGCTCGGAACGCATGGAGGCTTGCAGGCCGGCCTGGTTGCTTTTGTATGAAGCGGCAAGGAAGCTCAGGCGGGCCTTATTACAACAGAGGGGCTGTGAAGGGATGAGAAACGGAAAGAAGGGTTTGAGAAGCAGAAAATGGCTGCTTGGTTCGGCGGCTGCGGTGTTGGTTGTAGCGGGCTGCTCCAACGGCGGCGAGTCGACCGCCGATGGCGGAGCGGCTGCTGGCAAACTGAAGGTGGAGATTTTTGATCGAGGCAACACGCCTGCAGGCTATACCATTACGGACAGCTACCTGACGCGTTATGCGCAAGAAAACTTCGCCAAGCCGAACAATATTAACCTGGAATATGTACCGATCCCCCGCTCCGAAGAAATTGCCAAGCTGAACGTGCTGATGGCGAGCGGCGCCGATGTGCCGGACATCGTATTTACGTACGATAAGGCAACGTTCGAGCGTTATGCCGAGCAGGGCGGCCTTACCGATTTGTCGGAACTGCTTAACGAGCATGGGCAACAATTAAAAGCTTTCCTCGGCGAAGATACGCTTAAGTACGGGCAGGTAGACGGCAAGCAATTCGCGATTCCCGCCAAGCGGACCATTACCGCCAGATATTCCTCCTGGGTAAGAGAGGATTGGCTGAAGAAGCTGGGATTGCCGATGCCGCAGACGACGGACGAGCTGTACAACACGCTCAAAGCGTTCAAGGAGCAGGACCCGGGAGACACGGGCGGCAGTGTAATACCGCTCGGAATGACGATTGAACCGGGCCAATACGAGCCGCTGCTTTGGTCGTTCATTCAACCGGAATCCGCATTGACCACCGATGAGCTGCTGGCCAATCGCGATTATTTGCCCGTGCTTCCCGGCTTCAAGGACGGCTTGCGCTTCATGAACAAACTTTATAATGAAGGGCTGATGAGCAAGGATTTTGGCCTTGATCAGGATAAAAAGCAATTGACGCAGGACATTCAAAGCGGCAAAATCGGCGCTTTCAGCGACGATTACGACAACATTTACTACAACGACGCCGCGTATGAGAATCTTCAGGCCAATGATGCCAATGCCGTCTTGACGCCTGCGGACCCGTTTACAAATGCGGAGGGCAAGCACGCCAAAACCGAATACGCCTCCAACGGCATGTATATTATGGTTCCCAAGTCGAGCCCGAACGCGGAAGCGGCTATCAAATATCTGGACTGGATGTCGCAGACGAATGTGCTGATCGACATGCAGAACGGCATTGAAGGCGAGAACTACGAGCTTATAGACGGCATTCCTGTCGTCAAGGAGGATGTGACGCAGGAGGCCAAGGACAAGGTGTACAACAGCGGCGACATGGTCATCGTAGCCAACGGAAAAGTGGTCGGCGACGATGCCAAAAACAGAGAGGCGTTCATACTTGGCGGCTTCCCAGTCAAGTACCAGCCGGATGTGCGCAAGTCGATGGAGCTTGCGGATATCGATACGATCAAGCCGGTCACGTTTGTCCGTCCGATCGCAAGCCTGTCGAAGTACGGCACAACGCTGGAAAGCAAGCTGGACGAGATGATCGTTAAATCCGTAATGGCCGACCCGGCCAAATTCGACAGCCTGTTCGACGCCGCATTTGCGGAATACATGTCCAGCGGCGGCAAAACGGTGATGGACGAGCGTACGAAGGTCTATCAGGAGGGCAAATAAAGCCCGCTGGATCGGACCAGCAATTTACGGCTGCGGGACCGCCTGGAGCGGCCCGCAGCCGATTCCTTAATGAAAGGGCGGACAGCTTGTGACGGCAAACGTATTTTTTCGCAGATATTGGCAGTTGTACGCGCTTCTGGCTCTGCCGGTCGCTTATTTTATCATTTTCAAGTATGGGCCGATGTGGGGCGTTCAAATCGCCTTTAAAGATTTTAATTTGTTTCAGGGCATAAACGGAAGCAAATGGATCGGCTTCGAGGCATTTGCCGAAGTGTTCCGCATGAAGGACTTTTATACGACGCTCCGCAACACCTTGATGCTGAACCTGCTGGATTTGCTCGTCTCGTTCCCGGCGCCGCTTATTCTTGCCATCATGCTCTACGAGGCGAAATGGGTCTGGTTCAAAAAAATGTCGCAAACGATTTTGTACATTCCGCATTTTATTTCATGGGTCATTATCGGCGGTATTGTTTATCAGGTGTTTGGCACGCAGTCCGGCATGATCAACAACCTTCTTACCAAGCTGGGCATGGAGGCGATTCCGTTTTTGACCGATAAAAACGACTGGCTGGTCACGTATCTCGGCACAGGCGTGTGGCAAAGCGCCGGCTGGGGCACGATTTTGTATTTAGCCGCGCTCACCGGCATTAACCGCGAGCTGTTCGAAGCCGCCGAGGTCGATGGCGCGGGACGCTTCAAACGAATTTGGCACATTACGCTGCCGGGACTCAAAACGACAATCGTAACCCTGCTGATTATCAACCTTGGCAACATGATTACCATCGGCTTCGAGCGTCCGTATATTATCGGCAATTTGGCCGTCAGGGATTATTCGGACGTGCTGAGCACCTTCGTATATCGCGTCGGCATCCAGTCCGGTCAATATACGCTGGCG
The DNA here is from genome assembly GCF_005222705.1 of Paenibacillus sp. SY21-1. Taxonomy (GTDB): domain Bacteria; phylum Bacillota; class Bacilli; order Paenibacillales; family Paenibacillaceae; genus Pristimantibacillus. Next base: position 55,647 of record NZ_STGF01000014.1, read on the forward strand.
ACGGTAGTCGGGCTTTTTCAGGCGATAGTGGGACTGGCGTTTGTGCTGGGCGCGAACTATGCCTCCAAGAAGCTTACGGACGAGAGTATTTTATAAGGTTAGAGAAAGGTGAGGAACGTCTATGAATGAACGAACGGCCAATCGTATTTTTGACAGTGTAAACCTTATTTTGCTGGGGCTGGCGGTGCTGGTCTGTCTGCTGCCCTTTATTCACATCCTTGCCGTCTCCTTCAGCTCCAATCTGGCGGTTACCTCCGGCAAGGTTACGCTCCTGCCTGTTGGCTTCAATTGGGATGCTTACGGGAAAGTGTTTTCGGATATGTCGATGATTCGTTCGCTTGGATTTACCATTTTGCTAACCGTTTTATGTACTGTGCTTTGCATGCTTATGACGATTGTAGCGGCGTACCCGTTGACCAAGAAACAGCTTCGCGGCCGGAAAGTAATTATGTTTTTCATTGTGGTAACGATGTTTTTCTCCGGCGGCATTATTCCCGAATATATTCTCGTCAGAGATTTGAATTTGCTTAATACGATTTGGGCGCTCGTGCTGCCCGGTCTTATCAATCCTTTTTTCCTCATTATCCTGATCTCTTTTTTTAACGGCATCCCGGACAGCCTGGAGGAGGCGGCTGACATTGACGGCAGCTCCCATCTGGGCACGCTTCTCCGCATTATCCTGCCCTTGTCGCTGCCCGTGCTGGCAACGCTGGGCCTCTTCTACGCCGTTGGACGCTGGAACGGCTTCCAGGATACGCTGATGTACATTTCAAAGCCGGATTTGTATCCGATTCAATTGAAGCTGTATCAAATGATTCAGAACAACATGGTGTCCGAATTGACCAGTCTGGAAGGCAACAGCGGCGGGCCCAAAATTACGCCGGAGAGCCTCAAGTCGGCAAGCGTCGTGTTCGCAACCGTTCCGATTTTGCTCGTGTACCCGTGGCTGCAGCGTTATTTCGTAAGCGGCGTTATGCTTGGAGCCGTCAAAGGATAACGGCTGTGCGGCCGTTGGACACGTACTATTCATAACATCAAAGAAGGTGCGACAACATGTATGCAAAAGCCGTCAAAAGCAATGACGCATGGGTTATGCCGCTTGCAGAGCGGCAGGTTACGGACCCGGATAGCCGTTATTACGGCGGTACAATAGATCCTGTGAACGGGATCGCCTGGCCCAATCACTCCGTCGGGACGGCAGCTTCCATTGCGATTTGGGCTGCGGCAATCGTCAATCCCGATTCCGTCTATTACTTCAACAAGCCGATAATGGCCCGGTTGAGCCTGGCCATTTCCTACATGCTGCGCATGCAGCATGCGGATGGTACCATATCGCCTGGATGGACCAATTTTCATTCTCCGCCGGATACGGCTTTTATCGTGGTGGGGCTTGCCCAGGTGTACGAGCTGCTCGTTCAAAAGAATGCCCCGGAGCTGACAGACGCGGCTGCCGAGCTTAGAACCTTTTTAGCCGGCGCAATCCCGGCTATGCTGACCGGCGGCTGCCATACCCCTAATCATCGCTGGGTGCTTGCTGCCGCGCTTGGGTGGCTGAACAAGCTGTTCGGCTTGCCGGAGGCGGTCGCCCGTGCCGAATTATGGCTTGCCGAGGGCATGGACATTACGCCTGACGGCGAATGGACGGAGAGAAGCAACGGCATTTATAACGCGGTCAGCGACATCATGCTGATTCATGCCGCAAGGCTGCTGGGCAAGCCGGAGCTGCTGGCTGCCGTGAGAAGCAATTTGTCGATGATGACGCATCTGGTGCATCCGAACGGGGAAATCGTCACCGAGTATTCGGGCCGTCAGGATTACGGCGTAACCCATACGCTGGAATCTTATTTGCTGCCCTATGCGATCATGGCTCAGGCAGATGGCAGCAGCTTGTTCGAAGCGTTGGCCGAGCAGGCTGCAGACGCCTTGTCGCATCCCGGAGGAGCGGCGAACAACGCGGCTGTGCTCCTGCTGCTGGAGCCCGGCTTACGGCAGCGGGCTGTGCGCCCGAGCAAGCTTCCCGAACGCTACGACGTGTTGATCAACAGCCATTTCCCGCGCGTTTCCTTGCTCAGCCGGCTAGAGGCGAAAGGCACTGCTCCTGCCATTCGGCACAGCAGCTTGCATAGGGAGTTTGGCGCACCGGTAGCCAGATACAGGGACGGAGAGATTAGCGCGACGCTCATGACCGAAACGCCATCGTTTTTCTCGTTGCGGCATGGTGCGCTAAGGCTGCTTGCGCTGGAGGTTTCGACGCAATTTATGCCGGGACCTGTGCCGATGAACAGCTTGCAACGCACGGAGTCGGGCTGGGAGCTGGCAGCCGAGCAGCGAAAGGGCTACTATGGCCCGCTGGCAGAGGAGCATCTTCCCGCAGCGCCCGATCCGTCGAATCCGTGGTATCTGCTATCGCATCACGAGCGGCCGCTCACCCATGAGCAGCGGCTTGAGCTTCAGGTGGACGTTGGCAGGCTGGAGACAGGCTGGCAAATAAGGATTCGTGCGGATAAGCCTTCCGACTGCATGACGCAGCTTGCATGGGTGTTCGGAGAAGAAACTCGCTTTAGTCAAGGGCAGTTGACAGAACTATGGCGTACCGGGGCAGGCAGCGCGCAGCGGTGGACGGGGGGCGCCGTCATCTGCGAGGCCGGAGGGGACAGACTGGAGCTGACGGGAGCGGCATGCGAGCACACCCTTGTCAGCGTTCGCGGAGCTTCCAGCGCCGAACAGTGCCATACGCTGCTAGTCAATGTCATGACGCCCTTTGATTATACGTTTACGCTCCGGCAGCTTCCGGCCGCCGGCATAAGGGGCGAATGACAGGCATGGACACTATGGCAGAGAGCGGACTAAACGCCGCACGCATGGCAAGCAGAAAAGCTTTATTCAAGCTGAGGCTGCTCTATTTGCTGACAGGGCTCGCCGGAGGGTTGTTTAATCCATACCTGACGACGTTGTTCGTCCATCAGGGCATGACGGCCGATCAGGTTGGCGTCATTATGGCGGCAGGCACCTTGTTGTCTATCCTGATTCAGCCGCTTTGGGGATATCTTGTCGACCGCTATCAGCAGACGAGGCTCGTGCTGCTGCTTGGCACGCTGATGCCGTCCTTGCTTGCCTATTTTTACAATGTGGAACTGTTTGCGTTGTTGGTGACTGTGTATACGCTGTCGATTGTGTTCTCGGTCATTCAAAGTCCGATTGCCGACTCCTATGCGGTTGCCGCTGCCAAAGAGGCAGGGACTTCTTACGGAACGATACGGATGATGGGCAGTCTCGGCACTGCGCTTGGAGGTTATGCAGGCGGCTATTACATTGCGCATACGGCCATAACGATGCTGTGGCTGCCTTATTTGCTGTGCGGCATTGCCGGCGCGGCGACGGTGCTTGCCTTGCCCGACAAGCGAGGCGGCAGCCGGAACGCTCTTGGCTTGTCGGAGGGCTTCAAGCAGCTGCTGCGCAATAGAAGCTTTGTTCTTTTTTTGCTCGCCTGCTTTTTTGTCAATCAGACGCTGACCGCCTACAATTCCTTTTTTGTGCTAACGTTTCAGGAGGTGGGGGGCAGCTTTGCATTGGTCGGCTTCGCCCTGTTTCTGGCCTCCATGACCAATTTGCCATCCATGCTGCTTGCGGCCAAAATTGTCAAAAAGCTTGGCCGGGAACGGACGCTGGTCATCGCCTCCATCGCTTATGCGCTTCGCTGGGCGATCCAATGGCTGTTTCCGTATCCGCCGGTCATGGTCGCCGTACAGGCGCTGCATGGCTTGTCCTTCGGCTTATTCTACGTTGCGGCGGTTGAGCATGTGGCTGTCGCTTCGGGCAAAGAAATGCAAGCGACGGGACAAAGCTTGTTCTATATGGTATTCTCGGGTTTGGGCGGCATTGTCGGCAACCTGCTCAACGGGTATTTATATGAGCTTGGCGGGGCCGGTACGATGTATGTTTCCTGCATGACCAGCGCGCTTGTTGGATCAGCGCTGTTGTATTTGGCCATTAAACAAAATCGGTCCGGAGCCGGGCAAGGTCTGCCGGAACGCTGAAGGAGACAAACGAATGAGCATCCAATTGGAGCATATGCCGGAGCGCAAGCGTAATTTGGCTGCTGCTGCGGTTAGCTACATGGATAACATGTACGATAAGGAGATGAAGCTGCTCCGGGATTCGGAGGACCTAAGCCGGCACAATACCCGCGGCAGCGGGCATTATGCCTTGGGCTTGCTGCTTCGGGGGGAGCCTGGCGATACGGAGCTGGCTTGCTCCGTATTGAACAAGCTGCTCGACATGCAATATGATGCGCCGGAAGAAATTTATCACGGCACGTTCAAAAGCGCGCCGCAGGACGCCGATCCGCCGCGCGGCAACTATCCGTGGAAGCGGCTTGGAAACGGGCATGCGTATTTTCTGGCGGAAACGTTTGAACAAATTGGCGCAAAGCTGGCGGACAGCAGCTCAGGCGAGCTTGACATAGAGGCCGATCTAGGGAGAGAAGATGGTCGCGAAGCGGCCGGGGCCAAGGCGGGAGCGGCGTCGCGAAGCGCAGCGAGCCTGCTGCAAGCGCGTTTTGCCGCAGCTGTCAATGCGGTGCTGCCTCCCGTGTGGCAGAGCTACGATCCGAATTGGCGCGAATTTATTTCATGTATTTTTGCCGTCATTTTTGCCGAATTCGAGCATAAGCTTCCATCGGAGCTGGTAGCCCGCATGGACGGCGCAATGGTCAGAAGCGTCGGCGCGTCGATTGACCGCAGACTGTCCGATGCCATTCCGATGAATTCGAATATTGAGCTGATGCATATTTTTATGGCAAGCTTTTATGGGGATCGCTACGGCAACGCAAGCTGGACGGAGCATGCGCGGCGCGAAGCGGACAGCTTGTTGCTCGATTACGTGGAGTTTGGCGCGTTTGCCGAATTTAACTCCTCGACCTACTACGGGGTAGATTTAACGGTGCTTGGCCTCTGGCGCACATACGGCCGGGACCGCCGCTTGCAGCAGATCGGAAGCGAACTGGAAGAGGGGCTGTGGCGCAATATCGCTGATTTCTACAACCCCGAGCTTGAGGAACTGTCCGGCCCGTTCTCGCGAGGCTATGAAATGGCCATGACGGAGCACAGCTCGCTGGGCGTGTTTATCTATTTGCTGCTCGGGGACCGATACAAGCATCTTACACGCATCAATTGCGAATCAGAGCACGATGTGATGATTGCGTTGGCAGGCGTTCAAGCGCCTGAGTCTGTTCGATCGCGTTTGACGGCCCATTCGGAGAATCGTCTTGTCGTGCAGCCCTACCGCGAGCTATGCGAGCGCAACGCTCCAGGCGACAGGCGTCACGTTTGCACGGTGACGGCATGGATCGAATCCAAGCTGATGATAGGCGGCATAGCGGGCAGCCGCAACAGGAGCGGCCAGCTTCATCCCGCGACGCTGCAATGGCGCTCGCCTTCAGGCGACAAGTACAGCTTGCGGCTGCTGCGCAGACGGTCGGGCGGGAACTGGGGCGTACATGTGAAAGGCGTCTCCTTTGAAGCGGTTGCCGAAGAACGCAAGCTTGCGGTTGCAGTCGAGGCGGCGGCCGAGAATCTGGAATTTTTTTGGGAGCTGGAGGGCAAATCGGCGGGAGAGAGCGAATTCGAGAGCGGATGCTGGACGCTGCCGGGGCTCACATTAACCGTAGCAGCGGAAGCTCCAGCGCCGGTTATCCGCCGTCATGGAGAGCGAGTGGAGGTTGTTTATGCGACAGGTCCCTCTGTCTGGCATTCTGCATTGAAGTTTGCTTTCGAGCTCCACTTGCACAGTTAGCCTATACTACTGCACCGTTGCGAAGCATGCCTATGGCTCGCCATGGTGCGGTTTTTTTATACATTTATACCGGGGATTTCGTTTTCAAGCGCCGGACATCGTGCGGGCGATGATGGGGACAGGCGTTCATATCGAGCAAAATATTGCGATCGAAAGGCTGCCTGAATATGCGGGCGGCGCAGACAATTTATTCGTCATTAATGAAGGGTCGGGCCCGGAGCGTGTCTCCGAAGGCTCGGTGTGGCACAGTCTTCCCGCCGTACGGCTCCATCGTATGTTTGAGCTGGAAATGGAAAAGTTCTCTTTCTTTGACCCGATTTCCCTGGAAGCGCAGCTGGAATTGCTGACCCGGATGCTGATTCAGGCTTGCAATAAGGCAGATTGCGAAGTCCAGTGAATGTCCAGAAAGCTGTGCTAAGCTTGTTGAGCGCATTCGACAAATTACGCACTGGAGAGGATTAGGTATGGGCACAACAGGATGGAAGCCGTGGAAACCGTGGAAGACGCTGAGCTTGGTGCTAAGCTTGTCTTTCGTGCTGAATCTGGCGTTGGGAGGGACGGCATACGCGGAGCCGGAGCCATTGCCGGACCCAGTTGCGGCGCCAACAATCGACAGCACTTATGCCCCTGTATTCGCAGCCATTAAAGAAGATTCCTTGGGGAATGACGGGATGGCAATCAGCGAGATGATCAATGGGACCGTAACAAGCCATACCGGTTCCGAGGGCATAGCGGTAATCGGCATGACGGGCCAAGGCTCGTGGGAGGCCTACTACGGCGGCACATGGTGGAACATGGAGCCGCTCAGACCGGATTGGGCGAGTATGCTTGGCAGCAACGTGAAGCTGCGCTTTATTCCAGCAGCGGATTGGCACGGCACAGCTACCATTACTTACCGGGCGTGGGATCTTCGCAATGACAGCGGACCTAACGACGAAGGAAGAACCAAACATGATGTGACGGTCAATGGCGGGAATACGCCTTACAGCGCAGCCACTCAGACCGCCTCGATCGTTGTGGAGTCGGTAAACGACGAGCCGCGAGTTATTTTTCCGTTAACGCCAAAGCTGTTGAACTTCAACGGCACAACGGATTATGTAACGGTCAACAATCTGGAGCTTAAAGGCGAAATGACGTTTGAGGCGTGGGTGTACAACAACAATCCTTATGCTGCGTGGTCGCGCTTGTTCGATTTTGGCAACGGCAGCCCTGGCCAGAATATTATGGTCGGGTTCCACGGCGGCTCTGGACGCATGTTTCTGCATAACTACACCATGAATAACGTAGCCGGAGAAATTATTGTCGACGAGGTGTTCCCGGCGAGTCAATGGGTGCATGTAGAGGTTGTCATCGACGAGAACGGCAATGGCAGCATTTACTGGGACGGCGTCCTCAAAAAAAGCGGCCAAGTCGGCACGATTACCGAAGTGAAGCGGGAGATCAACTATATCGCCCGAAGCCACTGGGGGCAGGATGCCTACTTCAACGGCAAAATCCGCGATATCCGGTTTTGGAATAAAGCCAGAACCGCGTCTGAGATAGCCGAGGATAAAAACGAAATTTTGACAGGCCAAGAACAGGGACTTGTCGGTTACATGCCGATGCTGGAAAGCGAAGGCACGTTTCTTAACGATTTGACAGGCAGAGACATCAGCGGAAACATTATCGAAGCGGACTGGGTAGAGGATGCGGATGCGCCTTTGTCCGTACAGATTATGGCTAACAGCAGCACCGAGGAGCTGCTGCACGGCGTGTATGTGACCGACCCTGACGCAGAGGATGTTCCGGGAGCCGAAATAACGCTGGCCGTCTCCGTACCGCTCGGTTCGATTTATGTTGACGCGGCGGGCTCGGGCGTATCGGTTATCGGAGGCGCCAACGACAGCGCGAGCCTTACTCTACGAGGCAGCAAAACACAAGTGAACCATGCTTTGAGCGCGCTTGTTTATACGCCGCCGCACAACTATTTCGGCATGGTAAAAATGAGCTTTACGGCTAACGATCAAGGGAACAGCGGCGAAGGCGGGACGCTGATCAGCAATCGCGCGCTCTACATTACCGTATTGCCGATCCGGATAACGCCAATTGCCGACCAGTTTATTCGGGTCAATACAACAACGGGCTCATTAACGTTCAAGCTGCAAGGCGGATTGGTGGGGCCGGAGCAAATGGTGCTGACGGCTGAATCCGACAATACGGGTCTTGTTCCTCCTGCAAACATCGTTCTGACCGGATCGGGCGCCAATCGCGCCGTTCAAATCACGCCGGTCGAGGGCATGACCGGTCGCACCAAAATTACGCTCCAGGTGAGCGACGGCACTGCAACGAGCAAAACCTCCTTCTACGTGACCGTTAGCGAAGATAGGCTGAGCGGCTGGATTGAAGGCGATGTGAATCCGGTTCTTCATCCGGGGGACGACCTGACGCTGCAGGCGCTTAGTTCCACCTACACGTCCAAGCTGACGGTGTCGCTAGGCAGCGAGGTTCTCGAGCTTGTGCTGGATAACCCCGCCACTTTCGCCAAAGATGGCTATAAGCGGTTTAAGCTGAGCGCCAAAATGCCGTTTATCCCGCATGGCCAGCAGCTTGCCGTGTTTACCGCTTATGATCAGGCGGGCAATGCGGTTAGTCCGGAGCATGAGGAACTGCTCGACGATAATCGCTTCATCTTGTATACGCCTGCAGCCGGAGTAGCGACAAAAGTGGATCAAATCACACTGACTACGGCAGAGGTGCATACGTCCATCGAAACAGACGGCGGAGCCGACGTAACGGAGCGGGGCATTATTTACGGCCTGACGCAAACGCTGTCGCTTGAGGAGGGCACCGTTGTGAAGGCTGGAGCGGGCGGCATTGCTCCGTTCTCCACTTCGCTCTCGGGGCTTGCGAGCGGCACCTTGTATTACGCGCGTTCATATGCCGTCAGTGAGATCGGAATTGCATACGGTCCGATCGTTCCATTCCGTACGCTTGCGCCATCCGTGTCATCAGCGCCTGCAGCGACGGTAGCGTTGCCGCAAACCGCTGCGGGATTGTCGATTACCGACCTGATCGGAAGCAAGCTGCCGGTTAGCGGCAAGTTGTATTCGGCCGACGGCAAGCCATTATCTGCTGACATGGCAGTGGGCAAGGACGGCAATCTTGCGTTCGGCGCGCTCGCTCCCGGACAGTATCTGGTCGTGCTTACCGTAACGGCGCCGACCGGTGAAAAGCTTGCCGGGCAGGTCGCCCGCTTGACCGTCGACAGCTCGGGAAAAGCCGTGCTTGAGGCTGAGCTTATCGATCCGTACGGAACGATTACAGACCGCATAACCGGCAAAACGGTGGAAGGAGCCAAAGCAACGCTGTACTGGGCGGATACGGCGTTAAACCGCGCCAAAGGCCGGATTCCCGGCCAAGCGGTCGCGTTGCCTGTATTAAGCGATTTTGCGCCAAACCAGAATAAAAATCCGCAATTCAGCTCGGCGGAGGGACAATACGGCTGGATGGTGTATGCGGACGGCGACTACTACATCGTTGCGGAAGCGGATAACTATGTGACGTATGACAGCCGGACCGATATGCGCAGCGAAGACATCGGTTTGGACAGCTATATTCGGGATGGCCTAATACATGTAGGAACCTCCATCGTCCATTACAGCTTTGCCATCGACCCTAAGCCGGTTGCCGAGGGCGAGCATACGCCTTATTTGAAGGGCTACCCCGATCAATCGTTCAGACCGGATCGCAGTCTGAGCAGAGCGGAGCTGGCGGCTGTACTCAGCCGGATTATGCCGGCGGGCCAAGGCGGAGCGGCATCGCAGTCGTTCGTTGATGTGCATGCGCAGCATTGGGCGGCAGCTTCTATTGCGCTTGCGGTTCAGCAAGGCTGGATGAGCGGCTATAAGGATGGTTCATTCGCTCCCGATCGGAAAGTTACGCGGGCGGAATTGACGCAGGCGCTCGCCAATATCGCCGATTGGAGCGATTCTCCGGCAAGCGAATACGCCGATGTCCAGCAGCATTGGGCAGCGAAGGCGATAGCCGGCGCGCAAGCCGCGGGGTTGATTGCCGGTTTTCCAGACGGCAGCTTCAAGCCGGATCGGACAGTGACGCGAGCAGAAGCGGTCAAAATATTCAACAAGTTTCTGCAGCGGCGTCCGGCCGGCATTCCGGATTCGACAGGCTGGAAGGATGTGCCTAAGACGCACTGGAGCTATGCGGATATTATGGAAGCTTCGTTGAAGCACCCTTTTAAGCAATATGCTACAGGCATTGAGGTATGGGAATAAAATAAACGTTAAACCGCAAGGGGATGCCCTTGCGGTTTTTTGCGTTTGTGTCCATTTGCCGCCAGCTGCATGTTTCAGCAAACATTCAGTTTGGTTTCATCCTGCTTTCAGGCGCCGTTAAGACAATAAAGGAAAGTACAAGCCGGCAAGGGAGTGGAGGAGTGGGAAGCAATGAGCATTTTGAGAGCGCAGTGAATCCGCTGCTGGAAGGGCTGATGAGGTACTGCCTTTATTTATCGCCTTCCAGGTGGGAAGCGGAGGATTTGTTCCAGGACACCTTGTTAAAGCTGTTAAGCTACTTTCGGTCGCACGAGCCGCCGGCGCTGAACAAGGCGCTGCTGGCGACGACCGCCAGACATTTGTGGATCGACCGTCATCGCAAACGGGAACGGCTTGGGTTGATGATCCCGATTGAAGAGGCGGAGCTTGTGCAGCGGGGCGCGGATTACACGGAGCTGAGAGCGCTGGTGGAATGGCTGGCCGCCCACCTGTCGTACAAGCAGATGAGAATGCTGCTGCTGGCGGAAATACATCGTTTTACCTATCAAGAAATTGCGGAAGAAATGGAATGTACGGTCCCGTCCGTCAAAATGGTGCTGCACCGTTCCAAAAGGCTTCTTCGCGATGCCCGGGATGAACAAGCATGTCTGAAGGAGCGGCTGCCTGAAGTGGAGCTGTGGACCAGCGAGCTAATGTCCTGCGGGGCAGCCGGCCGCTGATGAAACGGCGAGCAGGGGGCGGCAGCCAATCAACGGCAAGAAAGAACGAGTGAAACAGGGGGAGAAGCAATGAAAAAATGGCTGTTGGTCATTTTGGGCTTGGCGCTTGCAGGCGTCGGCAGTTATGCGGGATATGCTTATCTGTGGAAGGAAGAGACGATAGTAGCTGCGCCCATCCGCACCGCCCAGGTCACGAGAGGCGAGCTGACGGTTACCGTATCGGGCTCGGGCAGCGTTTCCGTCGTCCATAAAAAAGACGTTACGGCGACCGAGGACGGTCAATTGGAGGCGCTGTCGGTCAAAGTAGGCGATACCGTCGAGAAAGGCCAGATTATCGCTGCATACGAGGCTCCGGATTTGGAAACAGACATCGAGAAGCTGGCGACCTCAATTGCCAAGCAGGAAATGAATTTTGATCAATTAAAGCAAAAATACATACAAGCCGCCGAAGAGGATCGAGACAGCATCGGCTATGAGATCGAGGCGCTTAAGCTGGATATCGCCGCCAATAATCAGTCGCTCGCAGAGCTCAAGCAGGAGCAGGCTAAGGTCGTTACCGTCGCCGCGACAATGTCGGGCAAGATAACCGAGCTTAAAGTTGCGGAGGCGGGGCAAAAGGTGCAAGCGGGTGCCGCCATTTTGACGATTACGGATTACAGCTTGCTGCAATCCGTTATTCAGGTGGATGAGCTTGATGTGACGAAAGTAAAGCTCGGCCAAAAGGCAGCCGTGCTGCTGGATGCGTTGGAGGATTTGAGCATCGAGGGTACGGTTACCGGTATTGCCGATGAAGGGACTTCCTCCGGCGGTGTCGCCCTATTTGATGTAACGATTGAATTTGCAGCGCAGGAGGGCATTCGAATCGGGATGTCGGCATCTGCCGAGATAACGGTAGAAAGCAAGCAGGATGTGTTGATGGTGCCTATCGAGGCCATTCGGGAAGCCGGGACGCAGAAGATGGTGCTCGTAGCTTCAGGCGATGGCGCGCAAAGCGGCGGACAAGCTTTCCCAAGCGGCCGTCAAGGGACTCGCGATGCGACTGGGCAAAGCGCGGGGGGACAAGACAGGCAGCAGGGCGGTTTCGCACAAGGCGCGAGACCGGATGAAAACGGAGCGTCCGGCGAAGGTTCGGATAGTGGAGAAGCGGCTGGAGAAGGTTCGGACAGCGGCCCGACGGGCAGCACCGGGCAAGCCGCAGAGCAATCGCAGACAGGAGAAACTGGAGACGCACAGGAGATGCAGCGGCCACAGGGAGCGCAAGGAGACCGGACGATGCCGGACGGTCAGCCAACTAGGCAGAGCGCAGGCTCGGGTTCGGATTCCGCCGCAAGCAGCGCGGCGGGCGGAGCGATGAGGATCGTGACGGTCGGCGTCAGCAATGAAACGTATATTGAAATTGTTGAAGGCCTGGAAGCCGGCGAGTCTGTTGTGCTGCCGACGATTGTGGCCCAGAGCGGCGAGGCGACGATGACCGGCTTCCCGGGGACCGGCGGCTTTGGCGGGGGCAGCGGAGGCGGAATGCCTGCAGGCGGAAGCTTCGGCGGGGGCGGCATGCGGAGCGGAACGGGCGGCGGCATGGCCCAGCGGGGAGGATGATCGCGGATGCAGGCAGAGAGAATAATTGACATCGACATGAAGGACATTGTCAAGACGTATCAGATGGGCTCCGAGCAGGTGACGACGCTCAAGAAGGTATCGCTTCAAGTGTACCGAGGGGAATTTATGGCGATTATCGGTCCATCCGGCTCCGGAAAATCAACGTTGATGAACATTATCGGGTGCCTTGATACTCCGACAGCAGGCCAATATATCGTAGACGGCCAGGATACCAGCCGGCTGAACGACAGCCGGCTGGCGGATATCCGCAACCGGAAGATCGGTTTTATTTTTCAAAGCTTTCATCTGCTGTCGCAATTATCAAGTGTGGAAAATGTGGAGCTGCCTCTCGTTTACCGCGGCATGTCGGGCAAACAGCGGCGCGAGAAGGCGATCGCTGCCCTTGTCCAGATGGGGTTAGGCGAGAAGCTTCACCATAAGCCCAAGCAGCTGTCAGGCGGACAGCAGCAGCGGGTGGCGATTGCCCGGGCGTTGGTCAGCGAGCCCTCGATTCTGTTGGCGGACGAGCCGACTGGCGCGCTGGACACGAAAACAGGCCAAGAGGTGCTGGGCATTTTTCAGGAGCTTCATAGGAAGGGACATACCATCGTGCTCATCACGCATGATCCCGAGGTGGCTGAACGGGCTGAATCGGTTATACGCATAACGGACGGCAGCATTACCGAAGAAAGGAGGGGAATCGGTGCATTTTAGCCAAGGCGTTCGAATGGCATGGAAAAGCATACTGGCCAATAAGCTGCGTACCGTTTTGACCATGCTGGGCATTGTCATTGGGGTGGCTTCCGTCATTACGCTGGTCGCTATGGGGAATGGCACCAAGCAGGACGTCGAGGAACAGATGGCGGGATTGGGCACCAACTTGCTCTCCGTCACCATCAGCGGGCGGGGAGCCGTCAGCTCGCTAACCTTGGAGGAAGCCGAGGCGCTTGGCGGGCTTGAGGGAGTCGCGTCGGTGTCGCCGATCGTCAGCGGGAACGTGCAGGCCAAATATAAAACTGAAAATGTGAATGTTTCAGTCGAGGGCATAACCGCTTCCTATGAGAATGTCAGGGAGGTGCATGTGCAAAGCGGACGCTACATAACGGGAATTGATGTGGAATATCGCCAGAAGGTGGCGTTGATTGGAACGGGAACGGCGGAGGATCTGTTCGGCGCCGCTGATCCGGTAGGACAGTCGATTTCGTTAAATGGAAACCGCTACAAGGTGGTTGGGCTGCTGGAGGAGCAGGGCAGCTCGCTGGGCGGTTCAAATGACGACAAAATTCTTGTACCGATCTCAAGCGGCTCGCGCCTGCTGCAGTCGACCGGTGTGCGGTCCGTCTATCTCAAGGCTGCAGACGACGCAAGCCTGGAGCTTGCGGAGCTGTCCGTGGAAACGGAGCTGACCAAAAAATTTCGCGGGGCCGACAACAGCTACACAATTTTTAATCAAGCCGATCTGGTTGAGACGATCAGCTCCGTTTCGACCACGCTGACAAACACGTTGACGGGAATTGCGGGTATTTCGCTGCTCGTTGGCGGCATCGGCATTATGAATATTATGCTTGTATCGGTTACGGAGCGGACGCGAGAGATCGGGATTCGCAAATCGATTGGCGCCAAAAGAAAGGATATTTTGCTTCAGTTTCTGCTTGAAGCGCTGGTCATTAGCGGTCTGAGCGGTGCCGTAGGTGTCGGGGTAAGCTACGCAGCCGCCTATTTCCTGACGCAGTCAGGGACGACGGCGGTTATGACCTGGGATACGATAGCCCTTTCCTTTATTTTTTCCTTTGTTATCGGCATTACGTTCGGCATTTTTCCGGCAAACAAGGCTTCACGCCTGAAGCCGGTAGATGCATTAAGATATGACTAATTGAAAGGGCGGATGAACGATGAAGTCTTTATATAAAAGCGCAGCAATTTTGCTAATGAGCGCTTTAGCGCTGGGAGCCTGCTCAAGCGGGGGTGGCGCAACAGCCACAACCGCATTGGATGCAGCCGGGGGGACCCTACAGGGAAGCGGTAATCAGGGAGGAGCAAATGCGAATGGGCAGGGAGCTCCTCAAGGGGGCTTTTCCCAGCAGGACCCGGCGGATTTGATCGGCAAGGTGGTTAGCGCCGGTGATGGTACATTGGTCGTCCAGCGATCTGCCGCAGAGCCTTCCCAAATGGGCGGCATGGCCGGCGGAGGGGGCAGTCGGCCGGGCAGAGGAGGAGGCGGGGGCGGTGACGGCCAGATGGCGCCTCCAGATCAAGGCCAAATGTCCGGTGACGGACAGCCGCCGGAGCAGGGAGCAGCTCCGGAGCAAAATCAGGACGGAGCTGCGCAGGCTAACCCCCGGACGGGCAATGGGATGCGTAACGGAGGAAACCCTCCCGAGGGCGGGGGGATGATGAGCATGGAATTCTCCGAGAGCAAAGAGAGCTTCGCTTATTCGGCCGAAACCGAGGTGCGTGCTTTCGGATTCGGACAGAATAACGCTGACAGCGCAGCGGTTACGGTCGATCAGCTGGAAGCTGGAGCGATCGTGATGATTTGGCTTGCCGAGGACGGGGCAACGGTTGAAGCTGTCCAGCTTATGCCGCAGATGGGAGCTGGAGGAGCGGCTCCACAGGCGCAGTAGCTCAGCAAATTTTGCATCCCCATGAATAAACGCGCCTTCTACAGCTATATACGAAGGCGCGTTTGTTTGGTTAACGAGTTACCTTCTCTATTCGTATTACTTGAGTCCCGACGTCGCAACGCCTTCTACGAAATGCTTCTGTGCGAAGAAGAAGACAAGCATGGGCGGAAGTATGGACAGAATCGACATGGCAAACAGCGAGCCCCATTGAATTTGCGCGGCGTTGTCGACAAACATTTGCAACGCAAGCGGTACGGTGAACTTGCGTACCTCATTCAAATAAAGCAATTGCTCAAAGTAATCGTCCCAGCTCCATAAAAAAGAGAAGATCGCTACCGTATAGATGACGGGCTTGCAATTTGGCAGCAGGATAAGCAGAAACCTTTAAGCGGAAATACCATCCGAGCGAACGGGAAAGCGACGAAGCAGCAGGAAATGATGCTGCCGACCACGACAAGTGTCGAGATGGTGATGGAATTCAGAAAAAAATCGGCAAAGGTGAAGCCCGGCACGGCCGACCAGCCCTTAGCGTAGTTGCTCCAAATAAACTCCGTCGGCCAAACGCTTGAGACGGCGAATATTTCGTTGTTGGCTTTAAAGCTGCCGAGAAACAGCCATAAGATGGGATAGATCATACATAAACTTAGCGCAATCAGCATGGCATGCTTGAGTACGGCCAGCGGTAGCTTCATCGTCATTTTAGCGGCCCCCCTTCAGGTCGTTCTCGTAAAATACCCAGCGCTTCGAGGTGAAAAACACGGCAGCTGTGACAATCGGGATAACGACGAGCAGCACCCATGAAATGGACCTTTTTCATCTGGCCGAGCAGGCGTTTAATCGGAGAGGTGAAGCTGCTGGCAAAATAAAGAGCAGCGGCTACGGCAACCAGAAAGCAGCAGATCAGCACGAGAAGCAGTTTGTTGAAAATGGTGCCTATGCCCGCAGTGATTTCTGAATATGGCCTAATCTCCACAATTCGCCAGCCGTATACATTCCGGCTCGTATAAATGCCGAGATAATCATTTAAATCCCTGACCAGTCGAGAATAGCCGCCGTCTTCTTGCGTATTCGTTTGCTTCATAAGCGGAGCAAAATCGTCCTCTCGATTGGCTCCATCAAGCGAGAACATAGTGGAGCGCCCACTGTCGGCCATATAGAGCCGTTCCATGACTGCGGCGGTGTCCCGCCCAAGCGACGAAAGAAAACGATCGGCGTTCACGTTAATACACATATAGCCTAGTTTGGTCCCGTCCGGGAGAGTGAGCTGGCGGAAAAACGTAATAATTTTGCCTCCGGATCCGTCAGTGCGAATGTCATTGTCCCGAGGCGGCAAAAATCCCTCCAGTTTGCCCGACATTTCGCTCCAGAAGCTCTGATTTTGAGCCCGCTCCTGGTCGTATAGCCCATTCGGGTTGGAATAGTTGTAAATGTTCATTCTATCCGTGATGATATAGGATTCGCTGATATCGTTTCGCGAATTGGTTAAATTGGACAAAATTCTTGTCGCATATTCATTGTTGCGAAGCTGCGTGTAGGCATCCTGCTGTGCGCCGAGCGTCAAAATTTGAATCATATCGGGGTTAATGGCAACAGACAAAGCTGCGGATTTAAGCGAGCGCATATTCTGCTTTAGTCCATTGTTCAGTTGCTCCAGCTCCCGCAGCGATGCTTCGCTTACCTTGTCGGCCAGCAGTTCAGAGGTCGATGTGTACAGCACAGCGCCCTCTACAAGCATAAGTATGAGTATAAATGAGCTTAGCAAGATGACTAGCGTGGGCTGCAGCCGTCTTTGCCTGAACCAGTTCATAGGTTGTCCCTCCTGCATAGCCGGTGTTGTATCAGCGGTTTGTGTGGGCTAATTGTAAACCGCTATCGGAAAATACGTCTATGGTGACGGCGAACGATCAGCAGCAGCGGGGCAAGCAGCTGCAAGTGTATGGGGAAAAATGGTTTTAACGGAATTCTACCTGTGCTGCTCCTGCTGCATATGCCATAATAAATGCAAGATACCTATATCATTCCAAGAACAAAGGGGAAATTGCATGTCAATCACATTAAGGCCACTGAACCTTCCGGAAGACTACGCCGCTTTGGCGGAGCTGTTGAACACCCACTGGTCGGAGCCGACTACAGCGGCCAGACTGGAAGAGGAGGATGGCAAGCTTTACGAGCAGGGGCACACTTACTTGAATGCTGACGGACTGCTGGAGGGGTATGACCGCACCAGGCAAGCAGCTGTGTCGGACGAAGGGGAAATCGTCGGGTATGTGTGGTGCTGGCGAGCGCCATGGACGGAGCCCGGCTATCTGAACTGTACGATTGTAACGGCCGAGGCATTTCGCAGGCAGGGAGCGGGTGATCTGCTGCTCCGTCACGCAGTGGAGTGGGGCGCTGGACTTGGCGCGACGGCCATCTATACGGATGTTTGGGACGACAGTGCCGACTCGCTTCGATTTGCGGAGAAAAGAGGATTCTCGACTGATCGCCATGCGTTTCAATCCGTACTCGAGCTGCAACATGCGGATTGGAACAGCATCGATGACGGAAGCATAACGACTCGGCTTGAGGCAGAGGGAATTCGGTTTACAACGCTTGCCGATGTGCCGCTGGAGCAAGGGGAGCAAAAGCTGTATGAGCTGTATCAGGAAACGCTGGTGGATATCCCCGGTTTTACCGGTGACATTCCGCATATCGATGAATGGCGCAAATGGTATCTCAAACCCGAAGGCTATGCGCCGGAACAAGTCATTATCGCAACCGACGGGGACATCTATGTGGGGGTAAGCAACGTGCTGCGCAATCACACAACAAACGGGATGTACCATGAATATACAGGTGTTCGAAAAGAGTATCGCGGCCGCAAAATCGCGCTGGCGCTGAAAATCAAAGCTTTGCTGCTTGCCAAGGAGCGCCACACGCCTTATATGAGAACGGACAACGATTCACTGAATCATGCGATGCTTGGCATCAACCGACGTCTGGGCTACCAGCCGCTTCGTGGCAGCTACCGGTTGAGGGCGGATGTGGCGGCAGTCGAAGCAAGCTTGAAGCGATAAGTTACGGTATTGGCTGACAAGTAGTTAAAGAGCAGTAGGGAGCGGATACACCCCCCCTTTAGAATAGTCAGGTAAACGAACGAAGCCTGCTATTGTAACGGAAGGTATCCCATTCTCCTTGCTGTTCTTTTTTGTGCTCCTAACTTCCATGTTGGAAAGGAAGCGGGCTTTAACAGCGGCGCATAAGGATGGCGCAGCCGATTTGTCTTGTCTCCAAAGATCGTCCACCATTATTGAAAATTTGGAATACTCATTTGTAACCGCATTCATTAATATGGGGGATAGCAGCACAAGCAAGTTAACGTCTAACAAGGATAAGGGAGGTTTTTTATGAGAACGACACGCAAAAAGCTTACGGTGGCGACGCTGGCCATCTGTATGCTGGGGTCGATGCTGGCGGGCTGTTCGGGAAATGGCGGAACGTCCGGCAACACGCCAACGAATGCGCCCAAGTCCACCGATGCTCCAAGCAATACCGGAGCGGCTGCCGAGGAGCCGAAGGAGGCGGATCAAGAGCCGGTTACGCTCAAGTTTACGTTCTGGGGCAGTCCACAGGAAAAAACGGCGATCGAGCAGGCGACCAAAAAGTTTACGGAAAAATACCCGTGGATTACGGTAAATGCCATCCATATTCCGGAGGCGGATTATGACGCCAAAATAACGGCGATGGTGGCTGGCAACGATTCGCCTGATTTAGGCTACATGCACGGCGAGCTTGCAGACCCTTGGCAGAAGGAAGGCAAGTTCGTCAATATGTTCGAGTTGCTCGACAACGACGAGGAGCTGAAGCGCGAGGATTTTCTGGATTACATCTGGTTTAAGTCGTCCGAGGATTTTGCGTACGGCATCAGTACCGCAGGCGAAACGTTTGGCCTGTTCTACAACAAGGATTTATTCGACGAAGCGGGGGTTGCTTACCCGCCAGCGAAGCCGGAGGAAGCGCTTGACTGGGACGCGTTTGTAGAGCTTGCGAAGAAGCTTACGCTCGACAAAAATGGCAAGAACGCATCAGATCCCAGCTTCGATCCCAAAAATATCAAGCAATTCGGCGTTTCGTTTGAAACCTGGCATGGTCCCATCCATGCGACCGTCATTAACAACGAAGGCGAATGGATTACGAAGGAAGGCAAGTTCGGCTTCAGCGAGCCTAAAGCAACGGAAGCGATTCAACGGCTTGCGGATTTGATCAACGTTCACCATGTCGCTCCGTCGCCGGTGCAAATGAAGTCGATTCCTTCGCAGGCGGTTGCGCTGCAATCGAAGCTGGTGGCGATGTCGATGCACGGTCAATGGATTAACCTGGATCTTGGCGCAGCGAAGGTCAATTACGATATCGGCGTTCTTCCCAAAATGGCCCGCTCCGTTCCGATGGGAATCAGCGGAGCCTCGGTTATTTACAAATCTACCAAGCATCTTGAGGAAGCCTGGCTGCTGACCAAGTTTTTAGAAAATCCGGAAGGCTCGCTTGAGCTGTATAGCGGGGGCCTGTGGATGCCGACGATGACCAAATGGTACACCGATCCTGAGCTCGTCGCCAAGTGGGCGGAGAACAATCCGGCACATCCGCCGGGCTTCAAGGATGCCATGATGAACAACCTGCTGAACAACGGCGTGCCAAACGGCTCCTACTATATTAAAAACTTCTCCAAGGTGAACGCGATAACGTTCTCCGGCATGGATGAAGTATGGCTGGGCAAAAAGACGGCGGCAGAAGCCATGAAGGAAATTGAAGCAAAGGTGCAGCCGGAAATTCAAGGGCGCTATGACGTCAGTCCGTAGGCGCATAGCCGGCGGACAACCAAAGTAGTGGAAACCGGTAAGGAGCAGCGAGTCTGCTCCTGACATTTTAACAGTTTGGAGAGAATCCTTATGAAACCATTAGCGGACTTTCGGGAACGCTCGCTCGTCCAGGAGCGTACCGGCAGCAAGAAGCGTGCGTCCAGGGAGTTCGGCTACGGCATCCTGTTTGCATCGCCGGTGTTGCTCGGCTATCTGTTTTTTGTCATCGTGCCGATCGCCGCAACGCTGTACCTTGGCTTTACGTCCTACAGCGTCGGCACAACGCCCAAATGGCTTGGCGTAGACAACTATACTCGGCTGTTCAGCGGCGCGGACCCGTTCTTTTATCCGGCGGTCAGGGCGACGATTTATTATGTGGGAGTAAGCGTGCCGCTTGGCATCATCCTGGCCTTTTTTGCGGCGATCCTGCTCAATCAGCAAATCGCGGGCCGCAGCTTTTTCCGCAGCGTGTTGTATTTGCCGGTTATCGTTCCGCTTGCGGCTTCCTCGATGGTATGGATGTGGCTGCTGCAGCCGGATTTCGGCATCGTCAACTACGTGCTTGATCTGCTGCACTTGCCTACCTCGAGCTGGCTAGGCGATACGACCTCGGTCGTGCCTACGATGATTTTATTCAGCTTCTGGTCGCTCGGCAATACGATTGTCATTTTTTTGGCGGGGCTGCAGGGCATACCCTCGCATTTGTACGAGGCGATCGATATCGATGGTGGAAATGCCTGGCATAAGCTGATCTACATTACGGTGCCGATGAGCTCGTCCATTATCTTTTTTAATACAGTCATTGCGTTTATTAACGGCTTTCAGACGTTTGTTCAGCCGGCGGTCATGACCCAGGGCGGGCCGAACAACGCCAGTCTGTTTTACGTGCTGTTCCTGTTTAACGAAGGGTTTAAATCGTCGAGAATGGGCAGCGCCAGCGCAATATCCGTTTTGCTCTTCGTCGTTATCGCTTTGTTCACGGCGGTTATTTTCTACTTCTCCAAATCCCTCGTCTATTATGAAGGAAAGGGGGAGAAACGATGAGAAAGCTGCCGCTTGCGCAGCGATGCGCGATCTATTTTATGTTGCTGCTAGGCACGCTGTTCTGCCTGTTTCCGATCTTCTGGATGCTGAGAACATCGGTTATTGGAATGGGGGAGCTGTACCAGATACCGCCGCGGATTTTTCCGGAATCGTTCAGCTGGGACAATTATAAAACGGCGCTGGAGGCTTATCCGTTCGAACGGTTTTTTCTAAACAGCACGATCGTTACCGGCTCGGCCGTTGTCGGGGTGCTGCTGTCGAGTTCCATTTGCGCGTACAGCTTCTCGCGGATCGACTGGCGCGGCCGGGATAAGGTGTTCGGTTTTATTCTCACCGGATTGATGATTCCTTTTTTTGTCGTCATGATTCCGCAGTTCGTATTCTGGAACACGCTGCATCTGACCGATACGTTTGTGCCGCTTATTGCGCCGTCCTGGTTCGGCGGCGGGGTATTTAATATTTTTCTGCTGCGCCAGTTCTTTCTAGGCATTCCGCGGGATTTGGACGAGGCGGCGAAGGTGGACGGGGCTGGCCATTTCCGGATTTACTGGCAAATCATTTTGCCGGTGGCAAAGCAGGCGATGATCGTGGTCGGACTGCTGACCTTTTTGGCCAACTGGAATGATTATCTTGGACCGCTCGCTTTTATTACCTCGGAAAAAAATTATACGCTCATGCAAGGATTGACGCTGTTCCAAGGCTCCTATTCGGCGCAGTGGCATTTGATGATGGCGGCGACTGCCGTAATCGTCATCCCGTCGCTTGTTATTTTTTTATTCGCGCAGCGACATTTTATTGAAGGCATTGCCATGACAGGCATTAAAGGCTAACGGAATAGGCCGTACAGTCGCTCCGCACTGGCGGCGGGCGACAGCCTTTTTCAACTATTGGAAAGCGCTATCATGATTGGGCAAGCTTGCAGCAAAGGTCATGCAACCAAATAAAGGAGGGAAAATAATGAAAGTCAAGCTCGTTAAACGAAGAAAGCAGGCTGTATCGCTGGTGCTCGGCGCTGCGCTGCTGTTTGGCGGCATGCCGCCGCTGGCATCGGCCGCCAATAACCCCGGATTTCCGGTATTTAAAAACCCTGTAACGGTCGTGCCGCAAGAGCCGGCGGATTTCGCGCCGGGGCAAAGCATGATGCAGGCGATGTATGACAAGGAGAAGGGCGGCACGGATTTCTGGATGGACCGCTTGCTTGCCCGTCCGGGCAACGACCCGGCGCGCGAGCCGCGGGGCGTCGATCTGATGACGCGGGGCAGGGCGCTGTATATGAAAGAGCATACGCCGGGAACGATTGGTTTTGCCGGACGGACCGCTTATCAGGAAGTGCTGGGCGGCAATGCGTATACCGTAACGTTTACCGGTCTGACCTTGACGGAGGATGTCAACAAACGGGTGCAAATGCCTAGCCATTGGCGCAGCGAGCATAACGGACAGGGGCTGCACGTCGTCCAGCACAAGTTCATTACGGATAACAACGTTGCGGTGACGCTGCTGGAGCTGAGCAATACGAGCGCCGAAGCCAAGACGGTAACGCTTGCTGTCA
This sequence comes from Paenibacillus sp. SY21-1, assembly GCF_005222705.1. Taxonomy (GTDB): domain Bacteria; phylum Bacillota; class Bacilli; order Paenibacillales; family Paenibacillaceae; genus Pristimantibacillus. The sequence goes on from NZ_STGF01000014.1 coordinate 78,078, forward strand.
ATCCATCCTTTGTGTCCCGCACGGAGGGCAGCGAGCTGACAGGAACGCTGAACTCGCCACGCAACTTAACGCAGATCAGAACAAGGCTGTCCGGCAGCGGCATGACTGCGGCCGACAACAAGCTGGCCCGGACGATCACGATTCCGGCGGGCGGCAATGCGGAAACCAGCGTGACGATGGGCTTTACGACAACGGAAATTCCCGATTCCGTAACGGAGTACGAGAAGTACAAATCGCTGTCGAATGCAGAGGCGCTGGCCAAGCAGACACAGGATTACAACAAATGGTGGGCGGACAACGTGCCGTACATCGATGTGCCGGACGACAATATTAAGAAAATCGCTTATTATCGCTGGTGGTTAAACCGTTTCAACTACCTTGACGCAAACATTCCGGGCAACGATTTTCAGTTCCCCACCTCGATTGAGGGCGTACTCGGCTACAATAACGCGATCGTCCTGACGCAGCCTATGCATATACAGGATTTGCAGTATTTGCGCAATCCGATGTACGCTTACGGCAACTGGGTATCGGTAGGGGAAACGTCGAACGGCGGCGCCTTCACGGACAATCCCGGCATGCCGGACAACTGGAACAACTACTATACGCAATATTTGTCGGAGGCGGCATGGACCAGCTACAAGGTACACGGAGGACAGCCGGCAATCGTCGACAAGCTGGCCTACTATGCGGAGAAGGACGTTCAAGGGCAGCTGCGGCGCTTTGATCAGAACAATAACGGGGTGATCGCTTACGATTGGGGCGCCTTGACAGGCAACGACGCCGATGCCGTTTCCTTCCACTGGCGCTCAGGCAATCAGGAGCGGGCCGAAGGCGCTTATGTGTACGGCGGCGCGAAGGCAGCTTCGGAGATGTATGATTTTGTCGGCAACGATGCCAAAAAAGAGGAGCTTGCGGCTATTGCAGGCAACATTCAGAAGGGCATTATGGAAGAGCTGTGGGATAGCCGGGACAAGGTGTTCAAGCATCGCCATATCGGCACGGATGCCCTGAACCCATGGAAGGAAATTAACAATTACTATCCGTTTACCGAAGGCGTTCCGCCGGATGAGGCACAGTACAAGGAAGCCTTCCGACTGTGGCAGGATTCGGCGGAATATCCGATCTTCCCGTTCTTTACAGCGAACCAAAAGGATAAGGCTGCCGCGGCAGCGATAGGCGAGCCGGGCTCGAACAACTTCTCGACCATTAATTCCACGGTAACGTTCCGCTTCTTTGCGAAAGCGCTGAGGGACTATCCTTCCGAGTACATTACGCCGGAGATGTATAAGCAATTGCTGTATTGGGCGGCATGGGCGCAGTATTATGACGGGGATACCCGTTATCCGGATGCAAACGAATTCTGGGCAAACTGGAATCCGGCAACGCAAAAAATCGACTACCGTTCATGGATTCATCATAATATTTTGGGCAATTACAACTACACGCTGATAGAGGATGTGGCCGGCTTGCGCCCGCGTCTGGACAACAGCATCGAGCTGTGGCCGCTGGATATCGGCTGGGACCATTTTACGGTGAACAACTTGAATTATCATGGGCAGGATCTGACGATCGTATGGGATAAGCCGGGCGACAGCACGAAGCATTACGGCGAGACGCCTGAGGGTTATTCCGTTTATATCGACGGCAAACGTGCGTTTACGGCCGATAAGCTTGTCCATCTGGTGTGGAATCCGGAAACGGGCAAGGTTGAATTTCCGGGCGGCAGCGGCACCGCGCTATACGAGCAGACGCTCGGCGATCTGAATGAAGCGAAAGACGTGGCGCTTACAAGCGAGCGCATGCTGGATATGTTCCAAAAAGCGGGACTCGACCTTGATCCTGCAACGGCGACGCTGCCAAACTTGGCGAAGTCGGAAGGCGTCAAGGCATCCGCTTCCTTCACGGCCTTTGGCACTCAAGTGGGCATGGCGGTTGACGGACACACGATATCGGGAACCTCCAAGCCGCGCGAGGCGTCGTTCGCTCCGCCAATATGGGGCAGCAAGGGTTCGCCGAACGCGAACGATTGGTATGAGCTGGACTTTGGCAAGCCGACAGCGTTGGATCACGTAAAGCTCTATTTCTATAACGACCGGTTTGTTAACGGAGGCTACAGCGAGCCTTCCATGTATACAGTCGAATATTGGGATGGTGCGGCATGGAAGGCAGCGGAAAAAGCCTATAAGCTGCCGAAAGTGCCACAGGCAAATTTAAACGAAGTGCAATTCCCGGAAATTACGGCAACCAAATTCAGAGTGCTGATGACCCATAAGGGCGCCAATAAAACAGCGCTTAAAGAAGTTCAGGCCTACCGGACAGGGGTTATCCCGCCTGTACCGCTCAATGAACGGCCGGAGGTGACGGCTGCAGTGGACAGCGGTCCGAAGCAGCCGCTGCAGGCAAGGCTGATCGGCAGCGCGCTCGACGACGGTTTGCCGACCGGCAAGGTCGACGTGCTCTGGAGCAAGGTGAGCGGACCAGGCAATATTGCTTTCGCAAACGCCAAGGCGAGCAGCACGACGGCAACGTTTACGGCGCCAGGCAGCTACGTGCTGAAATTCGAAGCGAGCGACGGCGAGCTGTCCGCCAGTACGGAGCTGTCCGTTACGGTAGATCCGCTCCCTGCGGAAATCAACGTAGCGCCGTCGGCCACACCGACGACCTCCTTCGTTTCCAGTTGGGAGACGCTCGGGGCAGTCAACGACGGACTTGATTGGCCGAACTCGAATCCGCCAAACGGTGTATCCGCAGGAGGCATTCCACGCTATGGCAACTGGAGCCAGCAGGGGACGCAATGGGTGGAGTACACCTGGAAGGAGCCTGTGAGAATCGGCAAGTCGTCGGTTTCCTGGATGGATGACGGCGGCGGAGTCAAGCTTCCCGCTTCTTGGAAGCTGCAATATTGGGAAGGCTCCAAGCTTGTCGACGTTGCTGAGCCAACGGGCTATGGGCTGACGAAAAACGGCTATAACCACGTACAGTTCAAATCGGTGACGACTACGAAGCTTCGCATTGTAATGGCAAGCAACAATGCCTCAACCGGCATTTTGGAGTGGAAGGTATTCGCCGAGCCGCCGGTCTCCTTGAAGGAGATCAAGGTTCCGACGCTTGTAGGCGTGCAGCCTGCATTGCCTGCGACTGTAGAGCAAACCTTCGCGGACGGCTCCACGTCCGCTGGCAAAGTAACGTGGTTCCCGATTGATGAGGAGCTGCTGCAGCATTCAGGCTCTTCTTTCAAAGCAAGCGGCATCGTGGACGGATCGCCGCAGCAGGCGGAGGCAACTGTATACGTAAGAGTGACGAACGCAGTTCAGATCACGAACATCGGCGATATAAACGTCACAACGAACGTAGGGACGGTGCCGGTTCTGCCGCTCGCTGCAGATGTTCTTTATAACGACGGGTCCCGTGACAACGTGAACAACACGGTGACGTGGGACGCCATAGCCCCTGCGGCTTACGCGAAGCCGGGAAGCTTCGTCGTGGAAGGCACGATTGCTTCGACAACGACCAAGGTGAAGGCTTACGTTACCGTCAAGGGAGATGGAACGGCCGAGCCGTCCACAAGCTTGAGCGGTCCCGAGAAGGTGCAGGACGGCGAGTCGTTTGCGGTTACGCTCGGCATTAGCGATGCGGACGAAGGCATGTATGCGCAGGATTTCCTTGTGACGTACGACAAGGAGAAGCTTGAGTGGCAGCAAGCAGGTAGCATGGTGCTGAACGAAGGCTTTGCGCTCGTCGGCGATGCGGAAAAGGAAGGCCAGATCAGGCTGATTGTTGCAAGAATCAAGCAGACAGGGGCTGCCGTGAACGGACCGCTGCTCAAGCTGTCGTTCAAAGCGAAGGATACGGAGACAGGCGGCATGGCCAACGTCGCGATTGCGAAAGCGACGGTTGCAGATGCGGATGGGGAGGAATCCGAGCTGCAAGCCTCGGTCTACAGCGTGCAAATTAACGGCGTTAGCAAAGCGCAGCTTCGAGCGCTTATTGCCGAAGCGCAGCAACTCCATGACACTGCCGTTGAAGGCACAAAAACAGGGCAATATCCTGCAGGCTCGAAGGCGAAGCTTCAAGCTGCCATTCACGCGGCGCAGGCGGTTGCAGCCGCATCCGGCGTAACCTCCGCACAGGTCGAGCAAGCGATCTCCCAGTTGAATGAAGCGCTGCAAGCGTTCAAGGCATCGATCGTGACGGCTCAGCCGGGCGACGTGAGCGGCGACGACCGCGTAAGCGTAGGCGATCTTGCAATCGTAGCGGCATCCTATGGCAAAACCTCATCCGATCCGGCATGGGAGCAAATCAAAAAATCGGATATCAACAAAGACGGCAAAATCGATATCGAGGATCTTGCGGCACTGGCCAGACTGATTCTGGGTTAAAGCGCCTGTAAGCTTGCAGGGCATGCAATAGACGGGAGAGGGGGAAGGCTGCAGAGCCTTCCCTACCTTATGACAGAGAGGAAGTCAGGCATGATGAAGGGAATTGGAATCGGGAAGAGGAAATGGTTGTCCGCCATGACGGCGCTGCTGCTCTGCCTGGCTTTGCTGCCCGTACAGGCCGGCGCCGCCGGCGCCCCTGCCTTCTCGATAAAGCAGGATCGGGAGCGTTATGAGCTTGGTCAAATGGTGACCGTAACGGTAGACGCAACCGGACTGGCGGACATGTACGGCTTCGAGCTGGTAATTGAATACGATGCGGCCAAACTCAGACTGCTTGGCGCGAAATCCGGCCTACAGGGCTTCTCCATCAAGCCGATTGCCGACAGCGGCAGAATGGTTTTCGCTCATACGAAGACGGGAGCCGTATCCGGAGAGAATGGCGCGGTGATGTTAAGCACGCTGGCATTCGAAGCGCTTGCCGAAGGGAAGGCTGCAATCAGACTTGTATCGGCTAAGCTGGTGGACAGCAAGCTTAAGGCGACGCAGCCCGAGGCGCGCGCAGAGCTGTCGACCTCCATCGGCAAGCCGGCAGTAAGGCTGTTGTTCACGGACTTGGCAGGTCACTGGGCCAAAGCGAATATCGAGAGGGCAGCGGATTTAGGCATTGCCGCAGGTTATGCAGACGGCACCTTCAGGCCGAACCGATCCGTGACGCGCGCGGAATTTGCGGCCATGCTGGTGAGAGCGCTGGGATTGAATGCGACGGAATCCGAAGGCACAGCAGGCTCGCAACCGGCTGCAGGCGTCGGTCCAGCCGCGCAGACAGCATTCAAGGATCAGGACGGAATTCCGGCATGGGCCCTGTCTTATGTCAAAACAGCTGCGGCAAGCGGCTATATAAAAGGCTACGAAGATGGTACGTTCCGGGCGAATCAGCTCATCACCCGCGCAGAGATGACGGTCATTCTGACCAGAGTGCTGAATGTCATAACGGAGCCGGGCCGGCAAACGTCATTTGCCGATCGTGGGGACATTCCGGCATGGGCCGAGCCTGCGATCGCGGAGGCGGTTGCTCAGGGGCTCGTTCACGGCAAGGGAGCGAATCGCTTTGCGCCAAACGATTCGGCTACCCGGGCGGAGGCGGTAACGCTGCTGCTGCGGACGCTGGACCGGCAGGTTGTAGTCGCGGACGCTTCATAAACCAATGCGCTTCATAACCTAATCCAAGCAGGAAAGTAACGGGATGAGAAGGAAAGAAGCGGAAGGAAACGGGCAGCTAGACTGATCCTGATCAGCCGGCGCCGGAATCGGGCTAGAATGAGCAGCCGTACAGCGGTCAACCGCATGTGCGGCTGCCTTATGCACCGGCAAGGGGAGAGGGCAGAATTAAATCGACACGAAAATCTCGCAAAATTCAACAAAACCTCTCATTGCAAACGAAAATGAGCTGGCATACGATGAGAATGCGACAGCATATACCGCTGTGGAGCGACAAAGCATCGACGCGGCGGCGGGAGCAGGATGATAGACGGAAAGGGGCGACTTTCATGTATAACGTATTGCTGGTGGACGACGAGCCTGGGCATTTGACGGGACTTTCCAGGCTTTTGCGCAAGTTACGGCCCGATTACCGGGTGCAGGTGGCCAAAAACGGAGAAGAGGCGCTGCAAAGCTGCTATGCAACGAGCTTTGAAATTATTATTAGCGACATTCAGATGCCGCTCATGGACGGGCTTGAATTTTTTGAACGGCTGCCGAGCAGCCGCAGGCCTCAGAAGGTCATTTTCCTGACGGGTTACGACTATTTCGAATATGCCCAGAAGGCAATTGGGCTCGGCTCCTTCGAATACGTGCTGAAGCCTGTTGATCTACATAAATTTACGCAAGTATTGGAAAAAGCCGAGAGCAGCGTAGCTCGCGAGCTTGAGAGCCAGCGCGAGAAGGAACGAATCAGCGCCAGGCTGGATTCCATCATGCCCATTTATCATAACCGAATATTAAGCTTGTGGGTTCATGGCGAGCCGTTAACCGCTATCGAGGAACAGGAGCTCAGGCAGACGCTGCTGTGGTCTGGCTGCGGAGCGCTTCTTGCCATTAGCTGCCGTACGGAAGCGGCATTGGAGTCCGGCGGCGGTCTGCGGCTTAAAGCCTCGCTGCAGACGCTGTTTGACCGGTTTGGCGGCGGGTTAAGCTTTCAATCGGAGCAGGACCGCAGTCTTCTGATTTGTGCCGTGCAGGGCGATACGCGATTAGCGCTGATGGAAGAGCTGGAGCGGGAGCTTGCGCTGCCCGCAAATGAAAGCGTTATCCTCTACGCGGGCATCAGCGCCTGGTCGGAAGAGCTGGCGGAGCAAGCTCCCGCGCTGCTTCGAGCGGCTTGTTCGGCAGCGCTCGAAGGCTTTTACAGACAGGACCGACTGGTGTTTGAGAGCGCAAGCAGTCAGATGGACCCGCGAAGACTGATCAAAACAGGCGCCCGCGACGAGGCGCTGCTGCATGAGGCGGTGCAGGCTGCCGAGGCGGAGGCCGCAGCGGAGCAAGCCGCTGCGAAGCTGCTTGCCCGTCTTGTCGATGGCGAACGTTTGCCGTCCCCCGCCGAGCTGATTTTGTCCTGCCGAAAGCTGCTTGTCAAGCTGGTGGAGTCCGCAGATTATTTGCCTTCTGCGACGCGCGATGCGCTGGCCGGCGAGCTGACAGCAGGGCTGGAAACGGTCCGCACGAAGCGAGAGCTGGAGCGCAGAATTGCGGAAGCGCTGTACGGACTGGCGGCAGCCATCCGGGAAGCGCGGCGGGACAGCAAGGAGGCGGTCATCTACAAATGCCTTGCCTACATTGATGAGCATTATATGGAAGACTTATCGCTGGAATCGGTTTCGGCCCAATTCCATTTCAACAGCAGTTATTTTTGCCATTACTTCAAAAGCAAGCTGAACATCAATTTCAGTCAATATTTAACCCAGACCAGACTGGCGAAGGCGAAGGAGCTGCTGGAGCAGAGCAATGACAAGGTGTATCAGGTGGCGGCGCGGCTTGGCTATCAGGATGTCAAATATTTTAACCGCGTGTTTAAAAAGGAGTTTGGATTAACCCCCGAGGAGTATCGCACGATCGCCCGCAGCATGCGTCAGGCCTGATCGGCCGCTACTTTCACAGGCGGGACGCGGGAGGCGATGGCTACGGTTACGTTTATGAAGGATCGGCTGTACAATATGAAGTTTCGCACGAAGCTGATTTTGTTTTTTGTGCTGCTCATTTCGCTGCCCTCCGTTGTCAACGCGTATATCAACTACAAAGCGAGCTCGGAAATTATCGTAGGCAACGCCAGAGGCAGCATTCTGGAAATTGTGAAAAAAAACAATGAAATCGGCGATATCGTTTTTAAAAATATTGAGGAGCGCACCGTCGCCCTGATCTCGGACCCGGATTTGTTCCGTCTGTTCGACCGTCCGAGGCCCGAAACCGATTACGAGCTTGTGATCATGGATCGCCAAGCCTCGGCCATTTTGTACAAGTATTTCGGACATAATCAGGATTTTTATACGGTTCAGCTGATGACGAGCTACTACAGCTTCGGCTCGGCGGCGCCGGCATACACGACCAATTCGCCCTTTGTTTCGATTTCGCCCGAGGGCTTTCGCCAATCCTCCGTTTACGAGCAGGTCATGGAGCGGCAGGGCAGCCTCGTATGGGTGCCGACATACGATTTAACGGTGCAGTACGGGCAGGAGCAGCTTGTCGACATGGACACCAGGTTTAAAATGATATTTTCCAGCGCGCGCATGATCAACAGCTCTCCGGTCATTGACGGCGTGAGCTATTCATGGCCTTCGGAGGTTGAGCGGCCGGTGCTGCTCATTAATTTTAACGAGGAGTTTTACCGCCAGACGGTGGAGCAGACGCTGCCTGTCCCAGGCTCGTTTATATATATCATGTCGCGCGACGGACAGATCGTAACGCATCCCGATTTATCGAAGCTGGGGACGCGCGAGGCGACGATGCTTGCCGATTATGCGGAGCCGTCGGATACGTCGCTTGTCAAGCGGAACGGCCAGGATCTGCTGATCGCCTACGATACGTCCCGGGTTACGGGCTGGCTGACGGTGTCCGTCATTCCCTACAGTCAGCTGCTGCGCAATTTGCCAATGGTCCGCTATATGGACCTGCTGCTTGCGCTGACAATGATCATCGCTTCGATTGTCATTGCGTCGTTTATTGCGGGCAGGCTGACCCGTCCGATCAAAAAAATGCTCGTGGCCATCCAGTTGACAGGGGCCGGCGATTTCTCAACGAAAATCCCGCCGCCGCCGCAGCTTGAATTTCGGATTTTGATTAAAAAGTTCAATCAAATGAATGAGAAAATTCAGGAGCTGATCAAGGAAAACTACGAAAGCACGCTGCGGGAGAAGGAAGCGGAAATTATGGCGCTTAACTTGCAGCTCAATCCCCATTTTCTTTACAATACGCTGAATATCATGAACTGGATGGCGATTGAGCGCAATGAGCCGGAGATCAGCAAAATGATCGTAAGCCTGTCGACGATGCTTCAGTACACGGTCAACAACAAGCAGGAGATGGTCAAGCTTCGTGACGATCTGGAGTGGCTAAGGAGCTACACGCATATTATGGAGAACCGTTTTGAGGGCGTATTTCGCGTCGAGTACGAAGTTGAAGGGCTGCCCGGCGATTGCAAGGTGCCCAAGCTTTTTTTGCAGCCTATTGTGGAAAATGCGATTATCCATGGCTTCGAGGCGCAGGAGCAGGGAGGCCGGATTCGCATTTGCGGGGTGGCCGAGGGAGCTCTGCTTACGTTCACCGTATCCGACAACGGACAAGGCATGCCGCCGGAGCGGGCGCAGGCGCTGCTGCATACCGATGCAAAGGGGATCGGCGTCAAAAATATCGCCCAGCGCGTCGCGCTTATTTACGGCAGCCGGGCACGTCTTGGCATCCAATCGACGATAGGCGAGGGAACCGTCGTCACCATCGCGGTTCCGCTTGAGCGCTGAGAGCTCGTTCCTTCAAGCCGCTATGGTCCGACGCGGCGTCTGGACGGGGTCAGCGCCGTCGCCGGGTCGATTCGTTCGACCTCTTGCGCCACAATGCGCGGCACGCGCAGCTTGTTCCCGAAACGGTTCACGCCGGTAAAATGATCGTTGACTTTTCCTCTGACATACACATAGTCGCCATTTTGCACATCCAACCCAGGCTCCTTGAACGCCACGATGACGCTTTGCTCCTGATTGACGGGATCGGCGTACACCTGCAAATACACCATCTCGTCCAGCCGCTGAGGAGTGGCGAATATTTCCCCGTACAGCTCGACGGTCCGGCCTTTGTAGGCTTTCACGTTGCTGTACATCGCGCGGAATTGCTCCTTCGTCAGCGGCTCTTTGTCGAGAGGCTTGCCGCAGCCGGCAAGCAGCAGCAGGAACGCAGCGGCGATGAGAAGCCAGGCTGCAAACAACGGGATGGGCTTCTGTTTCAGAACCGTTTGTACGGCTGCCGCTGGTCTTGCTTCCGGGCTTTGATCTGCAAGGGCCGCGCTGTTTGCGTTGCCTAAGCCGGCGGTCCGAACCGGGCTTCTTGAAAGTTGAAAATGAAAAAATGGCTTCATTTCACATCTCCTCCCGGCCTTATGCAGGCCGTACATCGATCAGCCTATCCCTGCGCCCTGCAACAGCTCAATCTTCGCTTCCATACGCAATTGCTCGATCCACGGACCCAGCAGCTCGTAGATGCGGGCGTCGACCAACTCGTTGCGCAGCTGCTCCTTGCGGTCCTCATAGGACGGCTGCACCGCCTCGCGCCGCTCCGTTACGATGACGACGTGAAAGCCTTGGCTTGACTCCGCTATCCGGGCTTTATCGCCGGCTTGCATGGAGAAAAGAACGTCCTCGAGTCCGCTCTCCAAATATCCCCGCTCTACGAAGCCCAGCTCCCCTTTGGTGCCGGCGGCGCCAGGATCGGATGAAAATGGCGCGACAAGCTCCGCAAACGGTTGCCCTTCCGCCAAGAGGCTGACGACCTGCTCGGCCTGCTCGCGGCTTTTCAATAAAATATGAGCCGCGTGAACCGCTTCGGGCTGCCCCCACAGCGCTTTGTTCTGCTCGTAATAGCTTCGCTTTTCTTCCTCGCTTACGACGATGCGATCCGCAAGCAGACCGCGCAGCTGAAGCTGTCTGCGTACCTGCATGCGCATGGAACGGTCGGTATAGCCGTCCTTCTTCAATTGACTGCGGTATTCCTCGGGAGACTCGTATTCTCGCTTGATTAAATCGAGCTGCTCGTCAACGGCCGCCTCGGTAACGGCGATTTCCTTTTTGTCAGCTTCCTGATCAATGAGCTCGCCAACGATTAGCTGCTCCAGCGCTTCTTGGCCCGTTGCGTCCATCAGCGCCTCGTACAGTCTGCTCTGAGGGATCGGCTCGCCGTTCACCGTCGCAATCGGCTGCTCCATGGCTTGACCGCTCGTTGCGCTGCTCCCGTCTCCGAAGCCGGACACCAGCAGGACCGCGAGCAGCACCAGCAGCACTCCGCTGCAGCACATCCATAGAACAGCACGCCGACGGAGTCGGCTGTAGGATGGGGTCATCGCTCCAATGCTCCTTTCAGGGAAAGTATCCTCGTGAATAGATAAGGGTATAGCCAATATAGCAAACGCTTTCAGGGATAGAAAGGTGAAAAATATTCGATAACCGGCTCAGACTCCGGATAAAAACAAACCTTCCGGCTGCGGGGTCACGTTAAGAGATAGTATCGCTAAGCCGTCCTGCCGGCCGCCGAACCGTTGTGAAAAAAATTGAACTTTTTTCAAATGAAACTGTATTGAGTTCGTTTCCGCAGACTTCTATAGTACATGTTGTACCGGTCAGAGCGCGTGTACCGGCCCCTGCAGCCGCAGCATCGCTTTTTATGTACCGCGTTACCAGCACCGTGTTTAAGCCATTTGCAGGAAAGGAGGCAGGTCGATAATGGTAAGCGCTTAAGAGGCAGGGACCTATTAAAGGATGAGGAGGCTATAGCTTTGGGCACAAAAAAGTGGATGTCACTATTGCTGATCGCTGCCATGCTCGGCGGCTTGCTGCAGTCGGTCTACGTTTTCGCGGATGCGGCCGACGCCAATCTGGTCGCGAGATACGATTTTGGCCAGGTGGATGGAAGCAAAATCAAGGATCAGTCGGGCAAGGGCAACGATGCGACGATTGTCGGAAGCACCGCCGCGGCTGATGGACGCAGGGGCAAAGCGATCCAGCTGACGGGCGGCTACGTTCAAATGCCAAGCAACGTGCTGAGCGGAGCGGGCGACGTCACGGTTTCAACCTGGGTTTATATGGATACGGCTCAGGACTATGCCCGGTTATTCGATTTTGGCAGCGGGACCAGCAGCTATATGTTCGTAACAGGCACAGGCCGCAATAGCGGAGCGGAGGGATTGGCCGCCGCGCTTACGATCAACGGATGGGGCAGCGAGCAGCGGGTGACCAAGGGATCGGATCTTGCGCTTGGCGTCTGGAAGCATATTGCGCTTGTTATCGAAGGCAACACGGGAACGCTGTACGAGGATGGAGTCAAGGTAGCGGAGAACAAGGCGCTTACGCTGAATGCGGGCAGCCTGGGAGCGACTACGGCAAATTTTATCGGAAAATCGCAATTTAGCGGAGATGCGGTGTTCCGTGGAAAGTTCGAGGATTTCCGTATTTACAATAAGGCTTTAAACGCAGCGGAGCTTGCGTCCTTGCTGGGGCTTACGGATGAGGATGCCGTGAAATCGGATCGCGATTCCATTAATTTGGGCAATCTGTTTACGGTCGAAGCGGATCTTGTGCTGCCGTCATCCGGTCCGCTGGGAAGCAAAATCGCCTGGACCTCAAGCGATGAGGCGGTTATTTCCCCGGATGGCAAGGTAACCAGACCGGAGCCGGGCATGGGCAATGCCAACGTGGTGCTGACGGCCCATATTACGAAAGGCGGCGCAAGCGCAGCGCGCGAGTTCCAGGCGACCGTGCTTGCCAAGCTGTCCGACCAGGAGATTGTGGCGCTCGACAAGGAGCATCTGGAGCTGGGTGATCTGGAGGCGGTTACGGATCATTTAAGCTTGCCAGCGGCCGGCCAAGCCGGTTCTGTCATTGCGTGGAAGTCAAGCAACAGCGCAGTCATTTCAAAGGATGGCAAAGTGACCAGACCGGAGCCTCGCACAGGAGATGCTGTCGTCACCTTGACGGCAACCTTGACGAAGGGGGCGGCACTGGCAACAAAAACGTTTGAAGCGCGCGTATTGGAGCAGCCGTTCCAGCTGGCTTTAACAGGCTTCCAAGCGGTGCATGTGGATACGACAATCGGCGATGCGCCTGTGCTGCCGGAAGTAGTCATCGCCGAGTACAATGACGGCGAGACGCAGCGACAGATGGAAGTAGAATGGGAGAGCATGGCTCCGGCAAGCTATGGCGAAGCGGGCAGCTTTCAAGTTGAGGGCAGCGTCAAAGGTACGTCGCTTAAGGCCAAAGCCGACGTTCGGGTCAGGACGCTGCTCTTCCGCACAGACCTCAATCTCAAGCGGCTGGAGCCGGGCAAAACGCTGGCAGCGACCGTGGAAGCGATCAATAAAAGCGCCGAACCCGTTCCGGTACTCGTCTCAGTGGCGCGGTTTGACGAGCAAGGAAGGATGAAGGATGCCGTACACGCCAGCAAACGGGTGGCGTCTGGCACGATAGAAAGCCTGAAGCTTACCTTGCCGCTGCCGGCAAGCGTTGCAGGTCATACCGTGAAGGTGTTTGTGTGGGAGGGGGATGACATTCAAACGTCGAAGCTAAAGCCGCTGTCATCCGCCGTACAGCTGGCCGATATAGCGGGCGAGCCGACTACGCCGCAGGGGCTTTCCGCCGAACCCAAGGAAGGCACCAGCCACATTAGCGTAACATGGGATGCCGCAGACGGCGCTAACAGCTATGATCTTGAAGTTGACGGCACGGTAATCAAGAATGTAACCAGTCCATACGAGCATAAGGGTCTCATCTATAACTCGGTTCATGCTTACGCGGTGCGGGCAATCGCCGGCGAGCATGCGACGCCTTGGAGCTTGACGGTAACGGCAGCCGCCCAATCGGCGCCAGGCGATGCGAGCTGGGCTGTGCAGCCGTTCAGCTTGAGCCAGGTGTCGCTGCAGGAAAGCCCGTTTACGGAAAATCGCGACCGAACCTACTCTTATTTGCTGTTTGTCGATAACGCGCGCATGCTGTACGCATTCCGCGAGGCGGCGGGCTTGTCCACAGAGGGCGCCCAGGCGCTTGGCGGCTGGGATGCGCCGAACTCCAATCTGCGCGGCCATTCGACCGGCCATTATTTATCCGCGTTGTCCATGGCATATGCCAGCAGCGGAGACGAGCGCTTTAAGGTCAAGCTGGACGAAATGGTGACCGAGCTTGGCAAGGTACAGGCTGCGATGCCTAAAAAAGGGTATGGAGAGGGCTTTTTAAGCGCTTATTCGGAGGATCAGTTTATCAAGCTGGAGCAATATACGACGTATCCGACCATTTGGGCCCCGTATTACACCTTGCACAAAATAATGGCCGGCCTCGTAGACGCTTATAAATACGCGGGCAATGAGCAGGCGCTGACGATTGTGGAAGGGATGGGCGATTGGACGCACGGGCGGTTAAGCGTATTGCCTAAGGAGCAGCTAAAGCGGATGTGGTCGATTTATATTGCGGGCGAATACGGCGGAATGAATGAAGTGCTCGCCGAGATGTTCGCGATTACGGGAGAAGAGCGCTACCTCGACACAGCCAGGCTGTTCGATAATGAAACGCTTTTTAACCCGACCGCAGAAAATACGGATACGCTGACCGGAAAACACGCAAATCAGCATATCCCTCAAATTACGGGCGCCTTGCGCGTGTTCGATCAGACGAACGACTCGTATTACTACAAGGTGGCGGACAATTTTTGGCATATGGTCGTCGACAAACGGACGTTTAACATCGGAGGCACCGGCCAAGGCGAAATGTTCCGCGCAGCGAATGCGATATCTGCCATTCTTGACGATAAAACGGCGGAAACGTGCGCGACCTACAACATGCTCAAGCTGACGCGCAATCTCTTTTTCCATAACCCCGATCCCGCTTACATGGATTATTACGAGAAGGCGCTGTACAACCATATACTCGGCTCGCAGCAGCATGGAGACCACGGACATACGACGTATTTCGTACCGCTTGGTCCGGGCAATCAGAAATCGTATTCGAACGATTACAATTCCTTTACCTGCTGCATGGGGACGGGGCTTGAAAATCATGTGAAATACCAGGAGTCGATTTATTTCCATTCGGCCGACGAGTCTACCTTGTACGTCAACCTTTACATGCCTTCAACGTTAAACTGGCAGTCGAAGGGCTTTACGATCAAACAGACGACAAGCTATCCGGAGGAGGGCGCAACCCAAATCGCGGTAGATGGGAACGGTCCGCTTGATATGAAGCTGCGCGTGCCTTCGTGGGCGGTGAACGGCTATCATGTTTCGATCAACGGAGTGAAGCAGGCCATTGACGCCGAGCCGGGAACGTATGTGACGATTAGCCGGACATGGACGACAGGAGACACTGTCGATATTGACATGCCGTTTAGCCTTCGTCTGGAAAAAACGCCGGATGATCCTAAGGTGGGCTCGCTCTATTACGGTCCGCTTGTGCTGGTCGGCAAAAGCAACAGCACGTCATGGATCAACCTGCAATTAAACGAGCAGCAGCTTGCGCAGTCGATTGTGAAGAACGGTCCGCACAGCTTCACGGCAAACGGCATTCCATTGGTTCCAATGTTTGAAGCGCATAATTTCCGTTACCATGCCTATTTCAAAATAAACGCGTAATGAAGGAGGAAGCAGGATATGTTGCACCATCTTGCAGCGCAGCAGGTTAAACGGCACGTTCACCGTTTTGACGGAACCAAGCCTGACCGGCAGGTTGCGTTCATAGCGGCGAAGCGGCGACCTGTCGCACAGAAACGATCAGCAAGCGGAGCTGCTCAATTGAACTTCAAGACCAAGCAACTGGTTGTGCTTACGCTGCTGCTGAGCTTGCTGCTCGTATTTGCAGCCGGCCCGGCAGCAGCCGGACAGCCCGAGGTAAGCATTCAATCGGTCAGCTATGATGAAGCGTCGGGCTTTGTGACAGTAAAGGGACAGCTTGGAGAAAGCGGCGGCAGGCAGGCAACGCTTACGTTCACCGATCCTGCCGGCAAGCTGGACTATATGAATCAATCCGCGACAGGAGCGAATGGCTTTTTTGCATTTACCTACTTGCCAGGAGAGCCGTCTTCCGGAGCTTACTTGCTGCGGGCGGGAGGAGAGGATGCTGCGGCCCCCGCCGAGCGGACAGTGAGGCTGAACGAAGCATTTGCGGGAGCGCGGCTGACCGGCGCCGGGCAAGTCCAGGCCGGCGCTACTTATGCGCTGACCTTCGGTCTAAGCGGAGCAAGCGAAGCTGTAATTGCTCAGGATCTGACGGTGCAATTCGACGACAGCAAACTTGAATTTGTGTCGGCCAAGGCTCTGGAAGCGGATACCTTCAAAATCGTCGACTACCGGTTAACGGGCGGCAAGCTGCGGCTGCTCAGCACGCTGCTGGAGCAGCGCGTTGATGCAGGCAATGCCGATTATATGGTGCTGACGTTCAAAGCGAAGGCTGACGCTGAGGCCGGCATGACCAGCGTGGCGGTGAGCGAGCTGATTGTAGCATCCAGCAATGGAGCCGAAACGTCGCTGCAAGGCGTTTCACATACGATTGAAATCGGAAAAACCGATAAAACCGCGCTTAACGCTTTGATCGCAGAATCCAGGCAGACGCATGATGGAGCGGTTGAGGGCAATAAGGTAGGGCAATATCCAGCTGGCTCGAAGGCCGCTTTTCTACAGGCGATCGGTGCAGCTTCGCTAGTGGCAAAAGATGAGAAGGCGTCGCAAGCCGAGGTAACGGAAGCGGCCCAGCGCCTGAATGCGGCGCTTCAAGCCTTCAAATTGTTGGTCATTACTTCTATTCCTGGCGACAATAACAACGATAATCGCGTCAGCATCGGGGATCTGGCCATTTTGGCCAAATCGTACGGCATGACGTCGGCAAGCCCGGGCTGGTCTGCGGTGCAGGGACAAGATTTGAACAGGGACGGCAAAATCGATATAGAGGATCTGGCGGCGCTGGCCAGACTGATATTCAGCTGGTAGATTGCAGCGAGGCCAAACAAGGCCGAGCGATGAGCATAAGCGGTCCATCCCAGCGGTAAAAAGCAAGCGGCACAAGGCTGTTCGGCAAGGCGAGGCGCCTTCGGACGGCCTTGTGCCTTGTTTGCGGTTCGACTATTTTTATAATCGTTGAAATTATTTGGCATTGTGCCGGTTTGTATAGTAGGGTGTCTCGAAAGTTGATAAGATGAAGCTGCAAAAGCAAATGTAAATGCTTACATGTTAAGGTTGCAGGTTGAGCGGGATGGACGGTCGATGCGGCTTAAGGCGGCAGGAGGTGTACCGGTGAAAAAGGTATTTCTGATCGACGATGAAGCGAATGTGAGGGAATCGATGCGAGATTTGCTGGCCTGGACCTCCTTTGGCTGCGTCGTATGCGGGGATGCGGCGGACGGCGAGCTGGCTTTGCCGCTCATTGAGAAGGAGCAGCCGGATATCGTCGTTTCCGACATTCAGATGCCGTTTATGGACGGATTGGAATTAAGCAGAACGTTACGGGTGCGGATGCCTTTCGTCAAAATTATTTTGCTGAGCGGTCATGAGGAATTCCGTTACGCGCGAGAAGCTATGCGCATCGGAGTAAGCGAGTACTGTCTCAAGCCGATCAGCTCGGCCGAGCTGGAGACGGTCGTGCGCCATGTGGCTGAGGAGATCGACGAGCAGCGGACGTCCAGCCAGTTAGCCAAACGCGAGGGCTTGTCAATGGAACGGCTGATCGAAGCGGATCGAACGGAGCTTGTAAGGTTTATGAAGCTGGGAATGCCGGAGGACGCGTCAGCGTTTTCCGCATCCTATATGGCTCGTCTGGACGGCATCGATTGGCGCGCTTCCTGGACTGGCAGCTTTGTTTGCACGGAGCTTGTGCTGGCGGCATACCGCTATTGCAAGGACTCCGGCATGCCGGAGGCGATGGACGAGCGTGAGCTCCTCCGGCTGGAGCGCAGCTTAGAGGCTGTGCAAAGCGCGGAAGAGGCCGCCGTCTTCATGGAAGGCGTGCTGGAGCGCGTAACGCATTTCCGCGAGCGGGGCAGCAACAAATATGCGGCCAAAATGAACAAGGCCAAGGAGTTTATACGCGAGAAGGCATCGTGCTATGAGCTGTCTCAATTGCTCGTAGCCGAGCACGTAGGCATGAGTCCCAGCTACTTCAGTACGATTTTCAGTCAGGAGACCGGTCGAACCTTTGTTGAATTTCTTACCTCGGTTCGTCTCCAGCAGTCCATTCATTTGTTGCAGACAACCGATCTCAAAACGTATGAAATCGCCTATAAAGTCGGCTACAACGACGCTCACTATTTCAGCTATTTGTTCAAAAAATTCACAGGCCAAACGACGAGAGAGTACCGCAAAACATTCAAAGCGGACTTCACCGCCCATTAATGGAGTACATAACGGAGGGATTCGAAGATGATGAAGGACGCAGCCAGCATGCCGCTGGCAGAAGGAATAGCATCAAAGGACGTACGAATTCATAGCAGGTTCTGGTCCAGATATGCGGAATTGGTCAAGGATACGGTCATTCCATACCAGTACGAAGCGATTCATGATCGCATCCCCGAGGCGGAAAAAAGCTACGCCATCCAAAACTTCCGAATTGCCGCGGGCTTGGAGCCGGGCGAATTTAACGGCATGGTGTTTCAGGACAGCGATGTGGCCAAATGGCTTGAGGCAGTCGGCTATTGCCTGCAAACACAGCCGGATGAGGAGCTGGAACGGCTTGCCGACGAGGTTATTGAGATAGTGGCCGCGGCCCAGCAGCCGGACGGCTATTTGAATACTTATTTTACTATAAAAGCACCGGATAAGCGTTGGACGAATTTGGCGGAATGCCACGAGCTGTATTGCGCCGGCCATATGATCGAGGCAGCGGTGGCGTATTACGAAGCGACGGGCAAACGAAAGCTGCTTGATGTCATGTGCAGGTTCGCCGATTACATCGATTCGGTGTTTGGCCGGGAGCCGGGAAAAATACGAGGCTACGACGGGCATCAGGAGATCGAGCTTGCTTTGATGAAGCTGTACAGGGCGACCGGTGAGAAACGCTACTTCAGGCTCAGCCGCTATTTTATCGATGAACGCGGTCAAGCGCCCAATTATTTGACGGAGGAGTGGGAGCAAAGGGGGCGTCAAACCTTTTTTCCCGATATGAAAGATTTTGGCGGCGATTACGCGCAGGCGCATGAGCCGGTGCGACAGCAGCGCGAGGCGACCGGCCATGCCGTCCGCGCGGTCTACATGTATACGGCGATGGCGGATATCGCAGGTGAAAGCGGCGATGCCGGGCTGATGGAAGCTTGCAAACGGCTATGGGACAATTTGACGGGCAAGCGGATGTACATTACGGGCGCAATCGGCTCGCAGGCGTTTGGCGAACGTTTTTCGTTCGATTACGATTTGCCGGGCGACCTGGCCTACGCGGAAACTTGCGCCTCGATTGGGCTGATCTTTTTTGCAGAGCGGATGCTGCGTCTGGAGCAGGACAGTAAATATGCGGATGTGCTGGAGCGTGCGCTGTACAATACGGTGCTGGCAGGCATGTCGCTTGACGGCAAAGCGTTTTTTTATGTAAATCCGTTGGAGGTAGTGCCGGAGGCGTGCGAGCATCACAACAAGCAGCATGTCAAACCGACGAGGCAAGGCTGGTTTGGCTGCGCTTGCTGCCCGCCCAACGTAGCCAGACTGCTCGCTTCGCTCGGCAAATACATGTACTCCGTCAGAGAGCGCACAGCGTACATTCACCTCTATATGGGCAGCGAAAGCACGCTGAATGTCGATGGCCGGCGGGTGCGGCTCATGCAGGAAACGGATTTCCCGCATGCGTCCGACGGAATCATTCGCGTGTATCCGGAGTCGGGGGAAGCCGTACTCGCCATCGCGCTCCGACAGCCCGACTGGTGCCCGGCGTTGCAAGTGCGGATTAACGGTGAGCCGGTGTCAACGGATGGCCTCAGCGATAAGGGCTACATCGTGTTGGAGCGGGCATGGGGCGCAGGCGATGAAATCGAGCTGACGCTTGAGATGCCGATTATCCGTATGCAGGCCAACCCGCTTGTGCGCGAAACGATCGGCAAGGTAGCGCTCCAGCGCGGACCGTTCGTATACTGCGTCGAGGAAGCGGATAACGGCAACCGGCTGCATGAGCTGCAGCTGCCGGCTTCCGCAGCCCTGCAGGAGGAGCATCGTTCTGGGCTACTGGGCGGCATTACAGTTATTCAGGGCACCGCAGAGCGAACAGCGGAAGATGGCTGGGCGGGCCGTCTGTACCGTCCGGCGGAGAAGGAAGGAACGGCCTCGCAGGACGTCACTTTTATTCCCTATTACGCTTGGGCAAATCGCGAGTGCGGAGAAATGTCGGTATGGGTGAGACAAAGCTAGCCTCGCTGGTCTGTGAGCGTTTGCGTCGTTCAGCCTGGGGCGAGAACCGCAACAAGTAATTTCACAAAAATCCGGCTAATTTTTGAATATCGCACTTTTAAAGGGGTATCCTCAGAGTGTTCCCTTCATACAGGGCAACCCGATATGTACGCGAAAGGATCTTGGTTTTCACTTCGAAGTGGAAATCGAGATCCTTTTTTGGCTCAAAAAAGAAATCAGTGCTTGATGGCAGTTAGGTAGGAAACGGGCTTTAAAGGCGACCACTGACGTTTCACCAGAATCCCTTTGCCCCTCCGTTAAGCTCTGTTTTCGATCAAGCGCTGATTATTAGGTTGAGCCCCTTGTTTATTGGAAAAAAAGGCTTAACGAGAGGTTTGTAATTTTGCAAATGGGCTGTTGGGACATACTTGTTTTAGTCACAGGGAACGGGGGCTGCTATGCAGAAACCCCCATCAGGAGATCTGATAGGGGCTGTGGTCAGGTAAGCTGAGCATCGAATAATATTTTTCAAAAGCGGGCTTAGTAAGCGGTCCAGCCGGCATCGGCGGTAACGACCGTACCGTTCACAAAGCTGGAATCGTCGGAGGCAAGAAAGAGCGCCACCTTGGCGATTTCCGAAGGATCGCCGGTACGAGGATTAAGGCCCATGCCGGACATCGCCCGTTGCGCCCCGAATTCGTCAGGCGCGTTGATCGTAGTGCCGATGTTCGTTTGAACAGCGCCTGGAGCGATCGCGTTGCAGCGGATGCCAAGCTGGGCATATTGAAAGCCGACGTTTTTGGTCAAGCCCACGACCGCGTGTTTGGCTGCTGTGTAAGCCGCGCCCGCACGGGAGCCCTGAAGCCCGCCGGCCGAAGCGATATTAACGATAACTCCGCTTTTGCGTTCCGTGAACAAAGGAATCGCCCTGCGTATCGTACGCATTGGACCCGTCGCATTCACCGCAAATACCCGTTCCCACAGCTCGTCCGTCAGCTTGCCGGCCGGAACGAAGTTGTCCATAATGCCTGCGTTGTTGACAAGGATGTCGAGCGTGCCGTACTGCTCGAGCGTTTGGTCGAAAAGCTGCTGAACATCTGTTTCACTTGCTACATTGGCGGCAACCGCAATGGCGGACCCGCCATTTGCTTGAATTTGCTCAGCCACGACCGAGGCGTTGTCCACCGACAAATCGGCCACGACGACCTTGGCTCCCTCTGCCCCAAACAATAGCGCAATTTCTTTGCCCATGCCGGATGCTGCCCCGGTTACAATTGCAACTTTTCCTTCCAGTCTCATGAAAACTCCTCCTGTTTCAAGCGAATATAAACTTGATTAGCCCGGTAAAATGCCTACATAATGAACAAGTGTACGTTATTGTACATCTGTTAGGACAAGTATAGTATACTGGACTTATACGAAACAATATATAAAACGCTTTCAAATGTTCGCTACTGAACAATTCGTTCCTTTTTGTACGTTATGGAGAGAAGCAAGGAGAGATAGAACATGAGTAAGCCGGTTACGGATCGCCGTGTAGTAAGAAGCAAGGAGGCGCTTAAAAACGCAATGCTGGCGTTAATGTCGAGCCAGAGCTACTCCTCCATCTCGATTACCGATATTGTCGAACACGCCAATTATAACAGAGGGACCTTCTATGCTCATTACGAGAATAAAGAGGCGCTGCTCAATGAGATTATGAGCGAGCTGATCGAAGAGATGCTTCAATCGTTTCGAGCGCCTTACGATAAGGTCGAAGTTTTCTTCATTGAACAAATGCCTGCGCAAGCCATCAAGCTGTTTGAGCACATACATGAGCGGGCTGCTATTTATCGGATTTTATTCAAAAGTGACGTATTGCCGGTTATCAAGGAGAAAATGTACGAGGCGATACGCCGCATTTCCCAGGAGGAGCTGGAGCATGCACACGGAGCGATTAATCCCGAGCTGCATACCGTCTACAGCATGAGCGCGCTCACCGGGCTGGTGTTTCACTGGATCGAGGGCGATTTTGTCTATTCGCCCGCCTATATGCAGGAACAGCTGGTGCTGCTTCTGCGCTGGACGCCTGCCGATGCCAAGCCTAAACGGCGCAAGGCTGCGGCGAATCTTGAGCAGGAGAAACAGTAACCACTTAAAACTTTATTTGTTATCTGGAAATTAGCGTGCCTTTTGGAGCTCTCGGGAGAGAGGATAGTTAGATATGTGATTATAGCTCGCTACGAGTATCTAGATTCAAAAGGTTGCTGCCAAGCGGCAATTCTTTTTTTATAGGCAGTTGTCTGTAGCCGGACAATCGCTGTTTCTAGCCTGCCACACGGATGCCGTGGGCGTAGATGGGCCGTGTGTACTCAAATTCCTGCATGATATTTTTTTGCGGCCACAAGGTGATAGTGGTTCGGTTGGCGCTGCGAGTCAATACTGCTAAATTCTCTCCAATGTAGTCGTTTGGCTATGTCATGGAATTTTTAGAAAGTTCCACCCCACATGAACAGCAAAAAACCAAGCTCTAACGGCTACTACAGTCGTCAAGGCTTGGTTTTTTATTTTTAATCTAAACGAGCTTCTTTCTTATCGCTCCCGACAGCATATCGACAATCGTAATCAGCACGACGATGCCAAGCAAAATAATGCCGACGCGGTCCCAGTTGCGGGTGCTTAACGCAAAGATAAGCGGAGTGCCGATGCCGCCTGCGCCGATGACGCCGAGAATAGTGGCAGAACGCATGTTGATCTCAAAGCGGTACAGCATATAGGAGAGAAAGCCGGGCAGCACCTGTGGAATAACGGCAAACCATAGCATCTGCAGCCGGTTCGCGCCGGTGGCGACAAGTGCCTCGACCGGTCCTTTGTCCATGCTCTCGACCTCGTCCGAGAAAAGCTTGCCCAGCATGCCGACGGAATGCAGACCAAGCGCCAGCACGCCGGCGAAAGAGCCTGGTCCGACTGCTTTGATGAACATCAGCGCAAGCACGACTTCAGGAACGGCGCGAATAAAGGCCAGCAGCATTTTGCCGGAGCCGGAAACGGCCCGGGACCGGCTAATGTTGGTCGCGGCCCAGAAGGCGAGCGGGAGAGCCAGTATGGTCGATATAAACGTACCGAGTATGGAAATGGCAAGGGTGTCCAACAAGCCTCGCAGCAAATCCTCTCCTTCGGGCAAATAAACAAACTGCCAGTCGGGCGAAAAAATGCCGGTGATTATCGCTTTTGTAATATGCATGGCCGTCTCTTTGATGCCATTAAAGGGAATTCCGGCAAATGCCCAAATATAGACGAGTGCCAGTAATCCGTAGACAAGCCAGCGAAACCGGCGCTTGCGCGGCTTAGTGATGTGTGTGTTCCAAGATTTATTCATAGCAGCTTCTCCCGCAGCTTTGTGCTGGCGTAGTCAATAAGCAGCACAATAGCCAAAGTGAACATGACGATAACAACGGTTTTGTCGTACTCCAAAAAGCCTAGCGTAACCTCGTAATAGTGGCCGATGCCGCCCGCTCCGACAAGGCCCAGCACGGCAGCGGCCCGCACGTTGATTTCAAACGTATAGAGCGCAAAGGACATGAAATGCGCCTGAATTTGCGGAATGACCGCGAACCAAATGCGCTGAAGCGAAGATGCGCCCACTGCGGTCATCGCCTCAAGCGGGCCGGGATCGATCGCCTCCAGCGCTTCATAGCTAAGCTTGGCGATAAGGCCGAGAGAAAAGACGGCGAGCGCCAGCATGCCGGGCAGCGGGCCGATGCCGACGATAGCGACGAAAATAGCGGCCAACAGCAAATCCGGAATGGTACGGATCAGATTAAGGGCGAAACGAACGGGATAGCGCAGCCACCAGCTGCGGCTTAAGTTGCTTGCGGCAAGCAGAGCAACCGGTATGGCGAGCAAGCCGCCGATCGTAGTGCCTACAATGGCCATTCGTATGGTTTCCAGCATGGCAGGCACGATGTTGTCGAAGTAGCTCCAGCGCGGAGGAAACATTTCGGCAAGCAGCTTGAGCATTTCCGGAATGCCCTCGAACAGCTCGCCAAACGTCGCTTCCGTCTGAACGGAGCTCCCCCAGAGCAGCAGCAGAACGATACATGCCGTTACGTAATGCTTGAGCTTACTTGGCGGCTGCGGATAAGACGATTTGGACGGTTCTTTCATGCGCGCTGCTCCTGAAGCAACTCGTCCGCTTCAATGGGGCGTCCGTAAATGTCGGCAAAACACGCGTCGGTCGCTTCGGACACGGGGCCGTCGAATACGACCTGACCGCCGCGAAGTCCTACGATTCTTGTGGCGTATTGCCGGGCAAGGTCAACGTAGTGGAGGTTGACGATCGTTGTAATGCCAAGCTCCTGGTTGATTTTTTTCAGATCGTCCATTACCTGCTTGGTAGTAAGCGGATCAAGCGATGCGACAGGCTCGTCCGCCAGAATAATCCGCGCCTCCTGCGCCAGCACCCGGGCAATGGCTACACGCTGCTGCTGTCCGCCGGACAGCTCGTCTGCCCGCGAATAAGCTTTATCCACAATGTTGACCCGGTTTAGGGCATCGAATGCAAGGTTCATATCCCGCTCAGGAAATCGGCCGATCAGCGTACGCAGCGTGGAATGATAGCCGACACGGCCTGCGAGCACATTGCGAATGACGGTGGAGCGTTTTACGAGATTGAAGCTCTGGAAAATCATCCCGATATTGCGTCGCAGCAATCGCAGCTGCCTGCCCTTTGCTTGTGTAATCGATTCGCCATCAATGAGGATGTCGCCCTCCGTAATATCGTGCAAGCGATTAATGGAGCGAAGCAATGTGGATTTTCCTGCGCCGGATAGGCCAACAATGACGATAAATTCGCCTTCGCCAAAGGTCAGATTAATGCCATTCAAGCCTTTTGTTCCGTTAGGATACAGCTTGGTTACATTCCTCAGTTCAATCATCGAAGCTTCCTTCCTTTTCTGGAAAAAAATATTTTCAAAAAGAGAGCCAGCCCGGAGCGCCGGACTGGCTCGTTGCCAAGCTTGTGACGGTCGCATGCATTCGCTGCTCCTGCCGACGCGCTACTCTGTTTTTACCTTCTCGCCGTATTCACGAACGATATCAAAGATGCTGTCCTCGGATTTCACATAGCCTTCGTGCGAGTAAATGTCGAAAATAATTTTGCGGCTGGCTTCATCTTGGCCAAGCGCAATAAAGGCGTCCTGTATTTTCGCTACCCACTCCGCATTCATATCGGAGCGTACCGAAATCGTGTCGTTCGGTATGTTTTCCGTGTAGGTCAGCACACGCGTATCCTCGAACACGCTAGGGTAATCCTTGGCTACAATCGTGCGCGCATCCTGGAAGATGGCGGCTGCATCCACGTCCCCGTTCAGAACCGAGATGACGCCTTGGTCATGCCCCTTCACGGTAATAGGCGATACATCCTTGAGCGGATCAAGGCCGGCTTCAATCAGCTTGCCGGCAGGCCATACGAAGCCGGCAGAGGAGGTAACGTTCTGATAGGCGATTTTTTTCCCTTTTAGATCGGCAACGGTCTGAATGTCCGAGTCTTTTTTGACGATGATCATCGATTTGTAGAAATCGACAAGCTCATCGGTAGGAGCGCCCGTATCATCCTGTACGCCAAAGCGCTGAGCCTGCAAAATCACTTCTGCCGCTCCTTTTTCCTTCGCAAGCACGTAAGCGGTTGGAGGGAGGAAGCCGACATCGACCTTTTTGGAAGCCATCGCTTCAATAATTGTGTTGTAATCGGTGGAAATGCTTACTTCGACCGGGATTCCGAGTTGCGTGGAGAGCAGCTGCTCAAGCGGCTTGGCTTTTGCCTCCAGCGTATCTGCATTTTGGGAAGGAACAAACTGTACAGTTAAGGTTTCCGGTACGTAGCCCTCGGCTTTTTCTGTCTGGGCAGGTGCGTTTGTCGCGCCTCCGCTATTCGTTGGCGATCCCCCATTGTTGGCATTAGGTGTGTTGTTAGCGCCGCAAGCGCTCAGCAAGGATACAGACAGCAACAGTGGCAGCACAAATTTTGTAATCTTTTTCAAGCGAGCAACCTCCAAAATTTAATTTTAAACACTTGACCCATAATAAGTAATAATTATTATCGCTTCATAAACGATTGGATAAGCTTTTGTAAATGCGATTATTTTAATTTCCTCGTATTTATTTACTTGTTACTATATAGAACGAGGTGTGAGTAAGGGTTCTTCATAAGGAGGTTTATAGATTGAAAATCAGTAATAGCTACATCTGTGAAATATTGGTTTCCAGTGATGTGCATGGGCACATCCAGCCTGTCGACTATCGAACCGGAGAAAAAGAGCATACGGGACTGGCCAAAATGGCAACGTTGATCCGGCAAGCGCGGATAAGAACGCCGGAGCTGCTGCTGCTCGACAATGGCGATTTGCTGCAAGGCACGCCGCTTTCGTATTATGCGGCAACGATAGGGAAGGATGACGTCAATCCCGCTATCCGGGTGCTGAATGAGCTGGGGTATGATGCGGCCATCATCGGCAACCATGAATTCAATTATGGGCAGGAGCTGCTGCGAAAGGCGATTGGCGATTCCCAATTTCCATGGCTTTCTGCAGGCATTATAAGTGCGGACACGGAAGAACCGGCTTTTGGCAAACCGTACATTGTCAAATGCATCGGCAACGGCATCAGGATTGCCGTCCTCGGCGTAACGACGCATTACGTGCCCAATTGG
Organism: Paenibacillus sp. SY21-1; assembly: GCF_005222705.1. Classification (GTDB taxonomy): domain Bacteria; phylum Bacillota; class Bacilli; order Paenibacillales; family Paenibacillaceae; genus Pristimantibacillus. The sequence continues at coordinate 104,731 of NZ_STGF01000014.1, forward strand.
GAGAATGCCGCCCATATCGAGGGGCTTGCCTTTAGGGACGCGCTGGAGACAGTCAAGCGCTGGGTTCCGCTGATTCGCGAGCGGGAGCATCCTCACCTGCTGGTCGTCGCCTATCATGGCGGATTTGAACGCGATTTGGACAGCGGAGAAGCGGCAGACAGCTTAAGCGGAGAGAATCAGGCTTATGCCATGTGCATGGAGGTTCCGGGCATCGACGTGCTGATAACCGGTCATCAGCATCGCAGGCTAACGGGCGAGCTGAACGGCGTCACGGTTATTCAGCCGGGCTTTGGCGGGCAGGCGTTAGGGAAAATTACGGTTGAACTGGAGAGGGAAATGGAGGACTGGCGGATATCGGCAAAGCACTCTGAATTGATGCTCGTCGACAGCTCAGTGCCGGCTGCCCCGGAAATCGTGCAAAGTGTCGAAGCAATCGAAGAGCGTACGCAGCATTGGCTGGATCTGCCGATCGGCAAAGTAATTGGCGATATGAGAGTCGTTAGCCCGCTGCGGTGCCGCAGCGCCGACAACGCATTTATGGAGTTTGTGAATCGAGTCCAAATGGAGGCGGCCCATGTAAAAATTTCCAATGCGGCGCTGCTAAACGAGGCATCGGAAGGTTTTGGTCCGCAGGTGACGATGCGTGATATTATGTCCAATTTTATTTATCCGAACACGCTGACAGTGCTTCAAATCAGCGGAGCGGACATACGGGCGGCGCTGGAGCAGACGGCTGCTTATTTCATCGTTAATGAGCAGGGCGAACTGGGAATTAACCCCGCTTATGTCGAGCCAAAGCCGCAGCATTACAACTACGATATGTGGGAAGGTATTGAGTACGAATTGCACGCCGGCAAGCCGCTCGGGCAAAGAGTAGTCAAGCTGCTGTACGAGGGCGAACCTATACAGGATGAAACGAAATTCGAGGTTGTCATGAACAATTACCGGGCGGCAGGCGGCGGAGACTATGACATGTTTAGGGGAAAGCCGGTCGTGCGCGAAGTGCAAATCGACATGGCGGAGCTAGTCGCAAATGATTTGCGGAAGCGCGGGACGATTGAAGCCGGTTGCGACCACAATTGGCGCGTTGTAGGAAGTTCAGACGGCAGTATAATCAAAATGGCAAAAAGCCCCGAACGGATTTGATCCGGTCGGGGCTTCTCTCCTTATATCGCTTTGGTTTGCAGACGGATGACATGCCAGGAAGCTTTGCCAAGGCGAGCTGTCAGCGTTCCGCCGTCAACTGTCGAGCTGCCGTTATGATGCGGCGTAACGGTGTTTGGAGCCGTTTTGGTATTGACAGCTTTCAGGTCGTCATGCTCGAGAACGATGTGCTCGATGACGCTCAGCTCGCCGAAGCTGCGGATGTCCATATCGAGCTCAAGCGACTCGCTCAAATGGCGATTGACTGCAAAAACCGTAATTTCACCGGTTTCCTCATTGTGTACGGCGATGGACTCCAGGTACGGAACGTCCGTAAAGTCTTTCGAGTCGTATTTCGGCGACGAAATGACCGGCTGCAGCACGGTTCCGCGGCCGTACAGCGACGCGTGCATATACGGATAATAGGTCGTTTGCAGCCATAGCGGACCGCCGTTTTCTGTCATAATTGGAGCGATAACGTTAATAAGCTGGGCGATACACGCCATTTTGACCCGGTCCGCATGCTTCAGCAGCGTAATGATAAAGCAGCCGACGGCAAGCGCGTCCTCAAGCGTGTAGACATCCTCGAACTCCGGCGGCGCAACCTGCCAAAGCTCCGAAGCGCGGCTCGTTCCGATAGAATTCCATACGTTCCATTCGTCAAGCGACAGCATGAGCTTCTTCTTGCTGCGTTTCTTCGCTTTGACATAATCGGCGATAGAAGCGACGCTATCGATAAATTGGTCCATATCAAGCGACTTGGCCAAAAAGTTCGGCGTGTCTTGGGCGTTATTGTTGTAGTAAGTGTGCAGCGAGAGGTAGTCGACCTGATCATAGGTCAGATCCAGCACGGTTGCTTCCCAATCGGCAAAAGTGCTCATGCCGCTTGACGAGCTGCCGCAAGCGACCAATTCGATCGTCGGATCGACCCAACGCATGGCTTTGGCCGTTTCATTGGCTAGACGACCGTACTCAACGGCCGTTTTTGCGCCGATTTGCCAAGGACCGTCCATCTCATTGCCCAGACACCACGTTTTGAAGCGATGCGGCTCTTTGTAGCCGTGGGAGATACGAAGATCGCTCCAATACGAGCCGGATGGGTGGTTGCAATATTCAACAAGATTGCGGGCTGCATCAATGCCCCGCGTGCCAAGGTTGACGGCCATCATGACTTCAGTACCTGCGAGCTTTGCCCAATCGGCGAATTCGTTTGTGCCAACCTCGTTTGTTTCCGTCGTCCACCAAGCCAGTTCAAGCAGACGCTTGCGCTCGGATTTTGGTCCTACGCCATCCTCCCAGTTGTAGCCCGATACGAAGTTGCCGCCCGGATAACGAATAATCGGCACGTTGAGCGCGCGAATCGCCTCCAGCGCGTCGCGGCGGAAGCCGTTTTCGTCGGCAGTCGGATGTCCAGGCTCGTAAATGCCGCCATAAACGGCGCGTCCCAGATGCTCGATAAACGATCCGTACAATCTTGGATCTACTTCAGAAATTTTAAAGTTTTTGTCGATTAACATTTTAGCTTTCAATGACATATGAGCAGCTCCTTTTTTGAATTAGCTAAATGGCTAATTTATATAGCTTGATTCTATACATTATATTTATCATAATAGGGTTATACATTCAATTGACGATTTTAGGATTAGCTAAAAAACTGATTCAAAGGAGCGGTATTATGTACCTGGGAACGGATGCCAAGTCGCTGCGCGTCTATGAGGCGCTGGCCAGCGAGGCCAGGCTTCGCATTATCGACAAGCTGTTTCAGCGGGAAATGGCAATTAAGGAGCTTGCCGCCGAGCTTTATTTAAGCAGCGCGATTGTCAGCACGCATGTAAACAAGCTTCAGGAGGCCGGTCTTGTGACGCATCAAATGAAGCGGGTCAACGGCGGTACGTACAAAATTTGCCGGATCAGCACGGAATATGTGCAGATCAAGCTGTCCCCGCCCGCGGCGCTGACGCGCAAGTTCGTCGAGGTGTCGGTACCGGTTGGCCATTATACCGATTTCGAGGCAGTGCCCACCTGTGGCCTCGCGACGGTGGAGCGGATCATCGGACAGTACGACAATCCGACGTATTTTATGGACCCGGAGCGTGTTCATGCAGGCATTCTCTGGTTCGCGCGCGGGTATGTCGAATATAAGATACCCAATTATTTATATCGGGATCAGGAGCTGGAGGAGCTGGAAATTTCGCTTGAGATCGGTTCGGAGGCGCCGCGCGTAAGCGATCATTGGCCTTCGGACATTCAGTTTATTCTCAATGGCATCCCGCTTGGCGTATGGACAAGTCCAGGCGACTTCGGCGGTGTTCGCGGCAGACTGTCGCCGAGCTGGTGGCACACCGACGTTAATCAGTATGGCCTAATGAAGGTGCTTCGTATTAACGATAACGGTACTTTTATTGACGGAAATCGCATTTCGGATATCAAGATTGCCGATTTGCAAGGCGAGCATCAGCAGTGGACGCTGCGCATCAGCGCGGAGGACAGCGATCGCGGGCGAGGCGGCATGACGTTGTTCGGGCGGGGGTTCGGCAATTACGATCAGGACATAGTCATGCGCAGCTATTACAAGGAAGAGCGCTCTCCGGCTGCGAACCATTAAAACGCGCTCTATCGCATTTTGCAATTGGCTGACAGCGGGATATCCACTACAATAGACAAGAGGACAAGCATAAAAAGGATGTGAAGCCAGTGGCAGAAGCGATTAAAGTAACGATCTGGAATGAATTTCGTCATGAACAGTCCAACGAGCAAGTGCGGTCGATTTACCCGGACGGGATTCATCGGGCAATCGGAGAGGGGCTGGAAGGAACTTTTTCGGTCAAATATGCGGTGCTGGACAGTCATGAGCATGGACTGACGGAGGATGTGCTGAACGACACGGATGTGCTGATCTGGTGGGGGCATATGGCGCACGGGGACGTGCAGGACTATATTGTGGATCGCGTACACGACCGCGTGATGAAAGGGATGGGACTGATCGTTCTCCATTCGGCCCATTTCTCCAAAATTTTCAAAAAGCTTATGGGCACTTCCTGCGATTTGAAATGGCGAGAGGCGCGCGAGAAAGAACGGATCTGGGTCGTCAATCCGGGACATCCGATCGTCGAAGGCATCGGAGAATATATCGAGCTGCCGGAAGAGGAAATGTACGGCGAACATTTCGACATTCCCCAGCCGGATGAATTAGTGATGGTCAGCTGGTTTGAGGGCGGCGAAGTATTCCGCAGCGGCTGCTGCTATACGCGCGGTGCGGGCAAGGTGTTTTATTTCCGTCCCGGCCACGAAACGCACCCTACCTACTACAATCCTGACATCCGCAAAGTAATCGCCAATGGCATTCGCTGGGCGGCGCCTGTGGCCCGCAGCTACCCTCGTTACGGACATGCGGTTCCTTCGCTGGAGCCGATTAAGGATAAAGGGTAACGGACTGGCACAGGGTTACAGCATATGCAACCTTTTTATAAAGCAGCTCGTCATGAACATGGCGGGCTGCTTTATTTTCCTTATTATCCAGATTTTTATTATGTTCAAGGGAGAGAGTGGTATTGTGAAGATGAAAGGGAAGGTTGCATGGCTGCTTCTGCTTGTCGTTTCGTTGCTGGCAAACGGATCGCAGGCGCTTGCGTACGAGGTGCAATTAAAGCCATACAAGGACGTGACGGAGCAGGACTGGGCAGGGGAATCGATATACCGTTTAATGAGCTATGGCGTGATCTCCGGCTACGAAGATGGGACATACCGGCCTGACAGCAAGCTGACAAGAGAAGCGTTCATCAAGCTGCTCGTTTCGGCCATTCCGCCTAAAACAGACGGCAAGCGGCATGATTTTCCGAAAGACGTGGCTTCCTCGCGCTGGTCGCATGCCGCTATCAAGCAGGCTCTCGAAGCCGGATGGCTGGATACGCTGATCGCGTACGGAAAACTAAATCCGGGGGAAGGGATTAGACGCGAGGAGGTGGCGGTGCTATCGGCTTATGCCTTTATGCAGGACGCGGCTGAAACCGAGATTGCGTTATGGCTGACGGAAGGCTGGCTTGCCGCTCGGGAGCGGGCGGCGTTTCGGGATGCCGATGCGATCGAGCAAGCGCTTGCGCCTTATGTGTATAAAGCTTTTGCGGACAATCTGATGCAGGGGGACGTAGAAGGGCGTTTTTTGCCGGACAAGCCGCTCAACAGGCGGGAAGCAGCCAAAATTATCGATCGGATCATCCAGCAGCGCACGGGGAGTCAAACCATCGAGGTTGCAGCCTTTTATGCTGCGGGGGGGCCTTACAAGAAGCATGACCGAATGGCCGATGCGGATGAAATTATTTTTGATTGGGCGAAGCTTGCCTACAATGGCAATGGAGAAGCGGGACTTACGCTTGCGGAGCCGCAGGATCGCGCTCAGGTATTGGACAGCGCCGCAGCCGGACAAACGAAGGCGTCGCTAATGGTATTCGGCAATACGCTGGCGCAGCAATTGGGGGAGTTCGTCATGGATAAGCCTGCCCATCAAGCGTTCGCCAAGGCGATATCCGCGGCAGTTGCAGGCCCGCAAGCTCCGTATGGGGGAGTCGTGATCGATTTCGAAGGACTTGTATCGTCCGAGCATAAAGAGGCTTTTGGCGATTTGCTGCTGACCGTCAAGAAGGAGCTGGGCAGCGGCAAGGAGCTTACGGTGGCAGTTCCTCCCGCTTATTACTATGCGGGCTATGATTATAAACGAATCGGCGAAATCGCCGACAAGGTGGTGCTGATGGCTTACGATTTCACACATGAAGCGAGCCGTCTGCCGTCTGCCCCGCTGCCGCTTGCGGCCGATGCGCTCCGCATGGCGCTGCGGGATATTCCGGCGGACAAGCTGCTGCTAGGCATCTCCAAGCAGGCGAATCAATGGTCAACGAAGGAGGATGGAACGGTGGAGTTTTTCCGTTCTCCGGCAATCGCGGCGGTGGAAAGCAGGCTTGCGGATTCAGGAACCAGCTCGGTCAAGCATTTGCCTTATTTTTTAAATCATATGACGTTTAAAGATGTGCGGGGCTCGCATGAGCTGTGGTATGAAGATAGTGAGAGCGTGGCAGAAAAAATACGCTTGGCCAAAGCTTTTGGCTTGCGCGGCGTAGCAGTCTGGCAAATAAACCAGCTTACGGACGAGGATTGGCGCGTCATCACGACGCAAGCTTAGTAGGCAGCGTATGCCGTGCAACGCTGCGCGTATCGGATCGGGCTAGCTTGATCATGGAACCGGCGCACGTCCAGATTATCGGCTGGGCACAACGAGAGCCTCGCATTCTGCCAAAAGGCGAAATGCGAGGCTTTTTGCGCTTAAAACGCGCGGACATGCTGGTCGTATAGCTAACCACATACGTAACGGCGACATCAACGAACCTGCGTCTATCTGGATCGGTATTCCTCATTTGCGGAAGCTATTTTTTTCTGCGGCGGGTTGATTTGGCTTTGGAGATCGAGGATCTGCCGTTTGTGCGGGAGCGGCTGCGGCTGCGATTTCCGCCTGTTTGCGAAGCAACCTCGTTATGGCGGCAATATTGATAGAGATGTTTCTCCACAGGCACGCAGTGATGACGGTCTACGACGTTTATGACGTGTACGACCTCGACGATTTGCGGATGGTATATGTCGTTGACGACGGTAACAGGCGGGTCATACACGCGAATGGTCGGGCAAAACGGATCATGACAACAGGACATGGCTGTCAGCTCCTTTCCTAGTAGTCTTCTATAGCATATGAAGAAGATAATAAAATGGCTTGTGCGGCAGCCTTGCAAGACAGTTGACAGTGCTAGACTTTTAGAGCCGTTCACGCGGCAGAGCGCTCGAATGGGCAGCTTGCTGCGCAAATAAAAGCGAGGTTTTTAGTCTTGACGGAATGGAAGAAGCCAGAAGCGGATCATAGTTTCTGCATAATGAAGTCGCCAAAGGTCTACGGATGCTTGTTGCAGAACGGGCTTAAGGTTAAAATAAATGTCATCCTGCTAGAAAGCGGGAGCTTGTGCAGCAATTTTGTTGAGGAGTTGACGAAAATGGGCGAAGGAAAAGATGAATTGATCCGTTTCGGAGTAGCCTTTCCGGGGCCGCTCTTGGAGCGGTTTGACCGATACATTGATGAGCAGGGGTATACGAACCGTTCCGAGGCGATACGCGATCTCGCGCGCCGTTCGCTGCTTGAGCCGACCGACATGAACGGCCGCGAACTGGTGGCGGGCACCATTGTGCTCGTATTTGATCATCATGTCAGCGACCTGCCGCTGGTTCTTACAGAAGTTCAGCACCGTTATCATCATGCCATCATCTCCAATATGCATGTTCACCTGAATCATGCGCAGTGTCTGGAGGTCATCGTCGTAAGGGGAATGCTGGCCGAGCTGAGAGAGCTGCATCGGCAAATTCAAACGTTAAAGGGAGTCGCCTACGCAGAGCTGTCGGTAACCTTTGTAGACGAGCACGCGCATGATGGTTCCCACGACCACCGCTGAGCGTATGCAGCAATGGAAAAGCTGAAGCCGCCCTTGTGGCGGTTTTTTTTGTCTGACTTATCATCGGCTTCTATTAAAACGCTACACGTCAGCCTTGCAGTCAGAGGAGGGCGTTTGCAGATTACTATTGTCTCTGGCAGGCAGCGTACTCCGGCAAGTCACGGTGTCTCGCACGCTGGAGCATGCAAAAAAAGAGTGTTTTTCATAGTTGATCGTGCTACAATATCACATAAACGTGTTACATAATATGACGTGGAGGCTGGTGGGTTTGAAAACAGGCTGGAAGGCATGGTCCGTTGCCATGATTTTGATCATGTTGATGACGAGCTGTGCAGCAAATAACGGGCAGCATACGGAGCGCGTGAACGGCGAGCAGCTTGTGCTTGCGATAGGTGCGGAGCCGGAAACGGGCTTTGATCCAATCAAAGGCTGGGGGCGTTACGGTTCGCCATTGTTTCAAAGCACGCTGCTCAAGCGAGACGATAAGCTGAACATTATCCATGATGTTGCGACAGGGTACGAGGTGAGCGAGAATGGCCGAATATGGAGCGTCAAGCTGCGCGATGACGTGATGTTCTCGGATGGAGAACCGCTGACGGCGGACGATGTGAAGTTTACGTTCGAGCAGGCGGCCAGCAGCGGAGCGGCGATCGATTTGACGAATTTGGAGAAGGTGGAAGCGAATCTTGACGAGGTGCTGTTTTATTTGAAAAAACCTCAATCCACCTTCGTTTCCTATCTGATTTCGACCGGAATCGTGCCCGAGCATGCGTATTCCGACAATTACGCCCGGCAGCCGATCGGGTCCGGGCCGTATACATTCGTGCAGTGGGATCGCGGCCAGCAGCTCATCGTAAAAGCAAATCCCGATTATTACGGCACGAAACCTTTTTTTAAACAGCTGACGTTTTTGTTTCTCGGCGAGGATGCGGCGTTTGCTGCGGCGAAGGCCGGCAGCGTAGATGCGGCCTATATCCCTTCCTCCTTCAGCAAGCAGGCGGTAAACGGCATGCGGCTTGAGTCCGTCGGGACTGTCGATAACCGGGGCATCGCCTTTCCTTATGTCAAGGCAGGATTGAAAACCGAGGAGGGCTACCCGATCGGCAATGATGTTACGGCTGATAAGGCTATTCGACAAGCAGTCAATCTGACGGTGGACCGAGCACAGCTCGTCGAGGGCGTCCTTGAAGGCTACGGCTCGCCGGCCTATACGGCGGTGGATGGTCTGCCTTGGTGGAACGGGCAAACGAAAGTTATCGACAATGATCCGGAGTCTGCGCGCAAGCTGTTGGCGGAAGCGGGCTGGGCCGACGATGACAAGGATGGGATCGTCGAGAAAAACGGGTTAAAGGCGCAATTCACGTTGCTTTATCCGGCTGGAGATGCGACAAGGCAGGCGCTTGCGCTGGCTACGTCCGAAATGGTCAAGCAGGCCGGCATACAGATGGTCGCGGAAGGAAAGAGCTGGGATGAAATTGAAAAAGGCATGCATGCCAATGCGGTGCTGCTCGGCTGGGGCAGCCATGATCCGCTGGAAATGTACAATTTGTACAGCAGCGCGTTTGCCGGAGTCGACTACTACAACACAGGCTTCTATGCGAATGATGCTGTAGACGGCTGGTTTGGCAGGGCGCTTGAAGCGCGTACCGAAGCCGAGGCGTTGGAGTTCTGGAAAAAGGCTCAGTGGGACGGAACAACCGGCTTCAGCGCGCAAGGCGACGCCCCGTGGGCCTGGCTGGTCAACATCGATCATCTGTATCTGGTAAACGAGCGGCTCGATATCGGCGAGCAGCGGATACAGCCCCATGGACATGGCTGGCCGATTACCGACAATATTGAAAGCTGGAGCTGGAAAAAGTAACGAAAAAAGAGGGAATTTAAATGCTAGCTGCCATAGGCAAATTTATCGGCTACAAAATGCTGCGCCTTGCTGCGCTGCTCGCGGCAGTCAGCGCAATCAGCTTTGTGCTTGTGAGCGCTTCGCCTATCGATCCGGTTCAGTCGTATATTGGAGCCGATACGATGCGGGTAGGCCCCGAGCAGCGGGAAGCGATCGCCGCCTACTGGGGACTCCATGATCCTCTGCAGATGCGATTTTTGAAATGGTGCTCCGCGCTGCTGCAAGGCGATATGGGAACGTCGATGATCTATCGGGAGCCGGTAGCCGGGCTGATCGCCGAGCGATTTGCGAACTCGATTGCGTTGATGGCTTCCGCTTGGCTGCTGTCCGGTACGCTGGGCTTTGCAGCCGGCATAGCGGCCGCCATGCGCAAGGGCAGCCTGCTTGACCGCTGGATAACCGGCTATTGCTACACGCTTGCCTCTACGCCGGCTTTTTGGCTTGGGCTGCTGCTTATGATGCTGTTCGGGGTGTGGCTGGGCTGGCTGCCTGTCGGACTCGGCGTGCCGGCTGGCGTACCGGCCGATCAGGTGACCTGGCTGGATCGGCTTCGCCACCTGATTCTGCCTGCGCTGACGTTAAGCGCCGCTGGCATCGCTCCTATTGCGCTGCATACGCGCCAAAAGCTGCTTGATGTTCTTGCCAGCGATTATGTGCTTTTCGCCAGAGCGCGCGGGGAGCGCGGCTGGTCGCTGCTCAGGCGTCATGGGCTGCGGAATGTAGCGCTGCCCGCGCTTACCTTGCAGTTTGCTTCCTTCGGGGAATTGTTCGGAGGCGCGGTGCTGGCCGAGCAGGTATTCACCTATCCCGGACTGGGCCAGGCCGCGGTAGAGGCCGGACTCCGGGGCGACGTTCCGCTGCTGATGGGCATCGTGTTGTGCAGCACCGTCTTTGTATTTACCGGAAATGCGCTGGCAGACGGCTGCTACCGGCTGGTTGACCCGCGGATGCGGCTTGGAAAGGAGGAGCGCGTATGAAAGCGAGGCCGACAAGCGAATCGTTGACAGGAATTCCGCATTTGAACGGGCGTCAGCGGATGCTGCTCGCCGCCGCGGCCGCGGCGCTGCTGTTCGCCGTTATTTTTGCTGCAAGCCTGCTGCTGGGAGAAAGAGGACTTGCCGTATCGCTGCCGGAGCGAAGCTTGGCCCCCTCGCTGCAGCATCCGTTCGGCACGGATTGGCTTGGCCGGGACATGCTGTCCCGCACGGTGCAGGGGCTCGCGCTCAGCATTCAGGTAGGACTGCTTGGTGCGGCAGGAAGCACGTTCATTGCGGCGGGGCTCGGTCTGATGGCCGGAGCGCTGGGGCGCACGGCTGACCGGGTCATTTCCTGGCTGATCGACGTCAGCTTAAGCGTGCCGCATTTGGTCATGCTGATCCTTATTGCTTTTGTGTGCGGAGGAGGATTAAAGGGCGTGACGATCGGCATTATGCTTACCCATTGGCCTACGCTTGCGCGTCTGATTCGAGCGGAGGCGATACAGCTGATGTCCGCCGAATATATTCAAGTGTCGCGCAAGCTGGGACGTTCCCCATTGTGGGTGGCCACCCGTCATCTGGCGCCGCACATCGGTCCACAGCTGCTGATCGGGTTTCTGATGCTGTTCCCGCACGCGGTGCTGCATGAAGCGGCGATCACGTTTCTGGGTTTGGGGATGTCGCCGCATCAGCCGGCGATCGGCATTATTTTATCCGAATCGATGCGTTATCTTTCGACTGGCATGTGGTGGCTGGCGGTGTTCCCCGGGCTCGGTCTGCTTGCTACGGTAGGGATGTTCGGGCTCTTGGGGCGGCATGCAAGGGAGGCGCTTGACCCGCGCAGCTCGCATATTTAGACATCGAGCCAGGAAAGGGGATGATGGTATGGCATTGCTTGAAATAAAGGATTTGTCGATTTCGTTTCAGCGGTATGCAAAGGGCAGCCGGAGGAGGAGCCTAGCAGCCGCCAGAAATATTAGTCTATCGGTGAAGGCGGGGGAAGTCGTCGCTGTGGTCGGGTCAAGCGGTTCGGGCAAAAGCCTGCTCGCTCATGCGGTCATGGGCATCCTTCCGGCGAATGCCCGGCAAACCGGCACGATCCTCTATGACGGCGTGGTGCTCGATGAACAGCAGCTTAGGCAATACCGGGGAAAAGAGATTGCCATGGTGCCGCAGTCGGTGGACTACCTTGACCCGCTGCTGCGGATCGGCAAGCAGCTTCCGGCAGCGGGAGACGGAGCAAAGGAGCGGCAAGAGCGGATCGGCCTGCTGGAGCGGCTTCAGCTTGGACGCTGGATAGAGAAGCTATACCCGTTTCAGCTCTCGGGCGGGATGGCGCGGAAGGTGCTGCTGGCAACGGCGGCGGTCGAGCGCACGAGGCTGATTATCGCCGATGAGCCGACTCCGGGTATGCCTGATGCGGATGTGCGCGAGGCGCTTTCGCATTTTCGCAGGCTTGCGGATGCAGGCTGCGCGGTGCTGCTTATAACGCATGACATAACGGCCGCGCTTCGTATTGCTGACCGGGTTGCGGTGCTCTATGCAGGCGAAGCGATCGAGGTGGCGGCGGCCGATGACTTCGCGGACGACGGAGCTCGTCTGCGCCATCCTTATACGAAGGCGTTATGGCGGGCGCTGCCGGAGAACGGTTTTTCGCCGCTTGCGGGGGTCCAGCCCGGAAGCGGAGCTGTGTCGGAGGGCTGCAGCTTTGCGGCGCGCTGCCAGCTCGCCACCAGCAGCTGCGCGGAGGCCAGACCGGAGCTGCGGGAGCTGCGCGGCGGACTGTCGAGGTGTGTCCATGCGACTTGAAGGAATCGGTCTTGGGTGGCGTTACGCAGGCGGAGAGTGGTTGTTCCGCGGCATGAATGTAACGGTAAGCCCCGGGGAAACGGTTGGTCTGGCCGGACCAAGCGGCAGCGGCAAATCGACGCTGGCCAAGCTGCTTGCCGGCTATTTAAAGCCGTTGGAAGGCAGGGTAACGATTGATGGACGTGCGGCGGCAGCCCGGGGCAGCGATCCCGTCCAGCTTATTTTTCAGCATCCTGAGCGTGCCGTTAATCCGCGCTGGAAGCTTGGCGCAACGCTCGCCGAAGGCTTCAAGCCGGATGGAGAGCTGCTGGAGCGGCTTGGCATTCAGCAGGACTGGCTGTCACGCTTTCCCGGCGAGCTGTCAGGCGGAGAGCTGCAGCGCTGCTGCATCGCCCGGGCGCTGGGCCCGGATACGCGCTTTATTGTCGCCGACGAGATGACGACGATGCTCGACGCGGTCACCCAGGCGCAAATCTGGCATTCCCTGCTCGAGATTGCCGCGAAGCGCAAGCTAGGTCTGCTGGTCATCAGCCACGATTACGCGCTGATCAGCCGGATTTGCAATCGATTGGAAAAGCTGTCCGTCGAAAGTTAGCCGCGGGCAGCCTTGTTTCTATCCATTTCGCTCCGGGTACATGTTCCTTATAGATCATAGGAGCTGTATCGGAATGGAGACGATCATATGAAGCTGCAACAACACCATGAACCAGGAAAGACGCGCCACCGGCTGGGCCATTTTATTAAAAGATGCGTTGCCGTCATTCTGGTGCTGCTTATTGTATATTTGTGCTCGCTTGTCGATTTTATTTTTCGTCCCTTGTGGTCGCTGTTCAGTCTGATCATTATTCCGCTTATGCTGGCGGGTTTCTTCTATTACCTGCTGCGGCCGCTTGTCGACTGGATGCAGCGTCGCAAGCTGAAGCGTACGCTCGCCGTCTTGCTGCTGTATCTCGCGTTTGCGCTCGTAGCCGTCGGCTTTACGATCATTGTCTGGCCGATGCTGCGCGCCCAGGTCATGAATCTGGCGGACAATGCGCCATCGCTGTTCAATACGTTAAGCGAGCAGGTGATGGAGCTTGAGCGAAGCGGCTTTCTGGCCGTCTTGCTGCCTGAAAACTTTAATCCGCTGTCCAAGCTGACCGATTATTTGAACGAAGGCTTTTCTGTCTTGACGGAGTACATGACGGGGCTTTTCTCCTTTTTCTCCAATTTTACGATTGTGATGATTACATTCCCGATTCTATTGTTCTATATGCTGAAAGAGGGCGGGAAGTTCGGCGATGCGATTATCGCCTTCACCCCAAGACGTTTTCGGCAGGATGCATCGGAGGTTATCAAGGAAATCGATCACGCCCTGGGCGGATTTATCGTAGGCCGCGTAATCGTGAACGTAGCGCTTGGCGTCCTGATGTATATCGGCTTTTTGTTTATCGATTTGCCCTATGCGCTGCTGCTGACAGTCGTAGCGGTCATTCTTAACTTTATTCCGTTTATCGGCTCGTTTCTGTCCTCGGTTCCCATTGTCATCATCGCTTTTACCGTTTCACCGGCTACCGCCATCTGGTCGGTCGTCATTATTACCGTCGCCCAGCAGATTCAGGATAATCTGATCGCTCCGTATGTGTTCGGCAAGCAGCTGGACATTCATCCGCTTACAACGATTCTGCTAGTGCTTGTCGGAGGAGATTTGGCCGGCATACTCGGCATTTTGCTTATTATTCCTTTGTATATGATTCTAAAAATCGTATGGCTGAAAATATATGAGCTGTTTATCAAGGAGCAATGGGAGAATGCTTGACATCTACATGTAATAAAAGGTTTTTTGTAATGCGCGTTTCAACGGCTTCTGGTATAATGACGTCTGAAGTGCTGGAAGTATAGTCATTAATGAAAGCGCGGTGCGAAGGACAATGGCGATGGAAGCCTTGAAAAATAAAAAAATCGTGATTGCAGGCTCGCGCAAAACGGATGAAATGTCGCTTATCGTCGAGCGGCAAGGCGGAGTGCCAATCATACGTTCTTTGCAGGGGCTGACGATGTTCGACGAGCAAATGCTGGAGGAGCCGCTGCGCAGGTTTGCAGCGCGCGGAGCGGATTGGGTCATCTTGACGACGGGCATGGGCTCGGACAGCATTGTTGCCGCAGCGGACAAGCTTGGCATCAGGGAGGAAGTGCTCGCTCGGCTGGCCGAAGCGTCGATTGCGACACGAGGCTACAAAACTGCCGCTTTTATGAAGCGCAGCGGATTGCAGGCCGTAGTTACCGATGACGACGGGACGATGCAGGGGCTAAGCGAAAAGCTGGCAGGCTATGAAATTGCGGGCACCCGGGTGTGGATTCAATTGCATGGGGAAGCCGCGCCGGAGCTGGAGCGGTATTTGAACAGCCGCGGCGCCGCCGAAGTGGAGGTCGTTCTCCCTTACCGCCATGTTCCGCCGCAACCGGATGTGCTTCACGCTTTTGTGGCGGAGGTGCTCGCCGGGGGAATCGATGCGGTATGCTTCACGACAGCTGTGCAGGCCAAATACCTGTTCGGCTATGCGCGCGAGGCTGGCGTGGAGAAGCCGCTTCTTGACGCTTTTGCAGGCGCAGTGCTAGTTGGCGCAGTAGGCAAGGTGACGGCTCGCGCGCTGCGGGAATTCGGCGTGGAACGAATCGTCGTTCCCGAGCTGGAGCGGATGGGCGCGTTAATTATTGAGCTGGGACGGTATTACGATCGCTCTGAACGTTAATTCAATCATGCAGCTGCCCGGCATCCTGCTGAGTACCGTGTATGCGCCAGTCTGCTGCCGGAAGCGGACCGGCGCATACGCTTTGATGAACGCAGCGGCTGAACGCCAAGCCCGATCGCTTGGGCCCAGCAGCGCGTGAGCTGCATAAAAAGAGGCTTGCGCCGCGCTTACCGCTTGGTTTGCGCGCTAGCTTGCTGCTTTTTTTTGCGATAATCCCTCGGAACAAGCCCCTTCGCCTCGCGAAAAAGACGCGAAAATGTTTTGTATGAGCCATATCCCGCTTCAAGGGCAATGTCCGCTACGCTCATATCCGTTGACACCAGCAAGCTGCAGGCATGTCGCAGCCGCAAATCGTTGAGAAAGTGGACAAAGGTTTGCCCGGTCGTCTGCTTGATCAATTCGCTGAGGCGGGAAGCGCTGATCGAGAACCGCGCGGCAAGCTCGGACAAGGCCAGCTCCTCGCGATAGTTGCCATGGATGTACTGGATGACCGGCCAAATCGTCGCTCCCGACTTCGTCAAGCCGCTTGATGCCGCAACAGGGGCCGGCGCCGTTTTTCTTCTGCATCTGTCGAAACAAGCGAGAATTTCCTTCAGCCTGATTTGAAGCATCGTTTCACGCCACGGTTCATTGCCCTTGTACTCCTTATACATATCCGCGATCAAATCGTTCATCTTCTCTTTATCCCGGCCTTGCATGTGAATAAAAGAAGGAAGCGCGTCCTCTCCGATCAAGTCCATCAGCGCCTCTTCATGCCCGCTTGGCATCAGCACATCCATGCTGAAATTGCAATTGTACAGAACAAGCGTGCTTCCCGGCTCCGTGAACAGCTCATGCACCTGATAAGGAAGCACAAAGGTGAACGTTCCGGGCAGCATCTCATGCCGGACATCGTTGATCGTCTCGGAGCCCTGTCCGTCAATGACGTAGGAAAACTCCAAAAAGTCGTGTCGGTGTGGACGGAAGCCGTGATACAGACGATTTTGGCTAAGATGAATCGGCGAAGAAGTGTCCATGTTTGGGTACGTTTTCAAATAAGCCGGAATATAAGTCATCGAAAAGTCCTTCCCCCGAAAAACTGAGACTTTTACCGAAAAAACAGCATGCTTTCTCGTTTTGTTTATTTTAACATAAAGAGCGAGTCAACACTGTTCTGAAGTAAAAGTTTGAGGAGGAATTCCTTGTGACGGGTGTAAATAAAATTCGAATCGGCATTATCGGGGCGGGAAATATCGGCGGCGTGCATGCAAGCCAGTTTTCTTTGCTGTCGGAGCAATGCGAAATTACGGCGATTACGGACGCGTATTTGCCGATGGCGGTAGAGCGTGCAAAGCAATACGACATTCCCAATGTCGTTGCGACGGCGGAGGAGCTGATTCAGCGGCCGGACGTAGATGCGGTGGTCATCGGCGTGCCCAATCAATATCACGCGCCCTTAGCGCTGCAGGCCATTCAGGCCGGCAAGCATGTGCTGCTCGAGAAGCCGATGGCGATCGATGCGGCGGCGGCGCGGGACATATGGCAAGCAAGCCAGCATTCGCAAAGCGTTGTCATGGTTGCGCATCAAATGCGCTGGGAATCGGTGCCGATGCAGATCAAGGAGCAAATCGACCGCGGCGAGCTTGGCAAAATCTATACGGCCAAAACCGGCTGGTACCGCCGCAAGGGCATTCCGGGCTGGGGCACCTGGTTTACGCAAATGAACCAATCGGGCGGAGGCCCGCTCATTGATATCGGCGTCCACATGCTTGATCTGGCCTTGTACCTGATGGGCGATCCTAAGCCGGTTTCGGTATACGGCGCAACTTATGCACAGTTCGGTCCTAAGAAAAAGGGCATTGGAACATGGGGCAAGCCGGATTGGAACGGCATTTACGATGTGGAGGATTTGGCGACAGCGCTCATCAAAATGGAGGATGGCAGCACCTTGTCGCTTGAAGTGAGCTGGGCGGTGCATATGGATACCGACAATACGCCGTTCATCCATCTTATGGGCTCGGAGGGCGGCGCGAGCTATCGCGGAGCCAAAGGCAAGCTGTTGACCGAAAAGTTCGATCAAGCGATCGAGACGGAAATTTCAAGACCGGACAACGACGAGAGCGAGCGGGCGCGTCTGAGCCGCCATTTCCTCGAATGTATCCGGGAGAACAAGCAGCCGATTACTTCGGTGCTGTCGGGACTGACGAACAACCTGATTCTGGACGCCATTTATGAATCGTCGCGTACCGGACATGAAGTGAAGCTGGATTGGAACCTATAATCGCTGAATGGGGGAATGGCAAGATGCTTAGAGGTTTAACGGGAGCTGGGCTTGGACAGCTTGAAAGCGATGAGCAGCTGATCAGGCTCGCTTCGGAGCATGGCTTTCAAACGGTCGATCTGGATGCAGCCGGGTTTGTCGCCCGCCATGGCTTGGAGGAAGCGAAGGCTTTGCTTGAGCGGCACCGGATAGCCATTGGCTCGTTCGGACTGCCGGTTGAATGGAGAACGACAGAGGAAGCGTTCCGTCAAGGGCTGGAGAAGCTGGTGACGGCTGCGCAAGCGGCTGCCGCTCTCGGCTGCACAAGCTGCTGCACGTATATTTTGCCTTCAACCGATTTGAAGGCGGCCCATTTCATGGCGCTGGCTACACGCAGACTTCGGACATGCGCGCAAATTCTGGGCGCCTACGGCATCAGGCTTGGCCTGGAGTTTGTTGGCCCGCATCATTTGCGGACGCGGTGGGCGAATCCGTTTATTTGGACGCTGGAGGAAACGCTTGACTGGATCGACGCCATCGGCGAGAGCAATGTCGGTTTGCTGTTCGATGCTTATCACTGGTACACCAACGAATTGACGGTGGCCGATATTGAAAAGCTCCGTCCCGAGCAAATCGTCCATGTGCATCTGAACGATGCGCCGGATGTGCCGGTGGAAGAGGCGCTTGACAACGGCCGCGTGTACCCTGGCGAAGGCGTTATCGATTTGGCCGGATTTCTCTCGGCGCTAAGCCTTATTGGCTACAAGGGCTCGGTGTCGCAGGAAATACTGACGGCGGAACGCCCGTCGGAGTCGCCCGAGGAGCTGGCCGCACGCTCGCAGGCGGGCTTTGATAAAGTGTTCCGCGCGGCAGGACTTTTCGAGTAATTAGGATCTATTCAGGTTAGACCATTGCAAGCAAGGGCCTCGCTCTCCGTTCATACGCGGAGGGCAAGGTCTTTTTTCGTCTGCTGTCGATCCGTGTGGAACGTCCAAAGCGCGGTTGGAGGGGAGATGCGGTTTCCGCGGCACTGATTTTAGCATGATTTTATGTGAAATTTGCAGGGTATTGTCTGGGATTGCCGCTACGCTATCATGTATAATAAGCTGGGTTTTGCAATCCATTACGTTTAATTTAGAGGAGGCTTACGCAGTGAGCATTCATAGCGGGAAAGATACTTGTTCGGAAAAGCTGTGGTACAGGCAGGCTGCCGGACGCTGGGAGGAAGCGCTCCCGATCGGCAATGGCCGGCTCGGCGGTATGGTGTTCGGCGGGGTAAGGCGTGAACATATACAGTTGAACGAAGATACGTTATGGTCGGGTTTTCCCCGAGACACGAACGATTACGAGGCGCTGCGCTATTTGAAGCGCTCACGCGAGCTGATCGCTGCGGGTGAATATGCGCAAGCCGAGGAATGGATCGAGCAGAAGATGCTCGCGGTCAATACACAAGCTTATCAGCCGCTAGGCAACTGGTATGTGGAGCAGGAGTTTGACGGCTCCGCCGCGACGGGAGCGGAGCAATATGAGCGGTCGCTTGATCTTGCGACGGGTATCGCGGCGGTTTCCTATCGGATGGGAGACAACGCTTACCGCCGGGAGATCTATGCCAGCGCAGTCGATCAGGTAATCTGCTTGACCTACGAGGTAGATGGGGCAGCATCCTTGTCGCTGGCGATTTCGCTCGACGCTCCGTTTGAACCTGTCGTGGCATCGGAGGGAGACGGCTCGCTTACGTTATATAGCCGCTGTCCAAGCCATATTGCCGACAACTACCGGGGCGATCATCCGCGTTCGGTGCAGTACGAGAAGGACCGGGGCATTGCCTATCAAGCGAGACTGCAAGCATGGCTGGACGAAGGCAGCTCTACGCTTGGGAAAGACGGTCGCCTCCATATTGAAGGCGCTCGCCGCGTTACGCTGCTGCTTAGCGTGGCAACGAGCTTCAACGGCTTTGACCGGCAGCCGGATACCGCTGCCGAAGTGCTGGCGCTGCGGAATCGCGCCGTGCTTGAAGCTGCCGCGTCATTAGGGGCGGACAAGCTGCGCGAGCGGCATGTCCATGACCACGGCAGTCTGTTCGGCCGGGTATCCCTTGAGCTTGGCCAAACCGCGACGAGCGTTCTTCCGACGGATGAGCGGCTTAACGCTTATCGGGAAGGAGCCTCCGATCCTGCGCTGGAGGCGCTCTATTTTCACTATGGACGCTACTTGCTGATTGCAAGCTCCAGAGCGGGCACGCAGCCGGCCAATTTGCAGGGCATTTGGAACGACCGGGTACAGCCGCCGTGGAACAGCAATTATACGACGAACATTAATACGCAAATGAATTATTGGCCGGCCGAGATCGCCAATTTAAGCGAATGTCACGAGCCGCTGTTCCGCATGCTGGAGGAGCTGAGTTCGACTGGCGCTCGCACGGCCGCCATTCATTATGGCTGCCGGGGCTGGACGGCCCATCACAATGTCGATGTGTGGCGCGCGTCGACGCCTTCGGGCGGTCATCCCAGCTGGGCATTCTGGCCGATGGGCGGAGTATGGCTGACCTGGCATTTGTGGGAGCATTATGTGTGCAACCCGGATGAGCGGTTTTTGCGGGAGCAGGCTTATCCCGTCATGAAAGGCGCGGCGCTGTTCTGTCTGGATTGGCTGCAGGACGACGGGAAAGGCGGACTAATGTCATCGCCTTCGACCTCGCCGGAAAACAAATTCCGCATGCAAGGCGGAGCGGTAAGCAGCGTAGCGCAGTCGTCCGCTATGGATTTGACGTTAATCAGAGAGCTGCTGGATCATTGCCTGGAAGCGGCAGCTTTGCTTGACATCGAGGACGACTTTGTTAGAGAGGCCGCTGCGGCAAGAGATAAGCTGCCTGCACTGAGAATAACGCCTGACGGCTTGCTCCAGGAATGGGATCAATGGTTCGAGGAGCATGAGCCGGGGCACCGGCATGTTTCGCATTTGGTTGGCTTGTATCCCGGCTATTCCATCAATAAAAGCGATACGCCGGAGCTTGTACTAGCGGCAGAACGGTCGCTTGCCAGCCGAATTCGCAATGGCGGCGGCCATACCGGCTGGAGCTGCGCCTGGCTGATCAATTTATTCGCCCGGCTGCACGATGCGGAGCAGTCGCATCATTTTATAGAAACGCTGCTGAAAAGATCCACTCATCCCAATTTGTTCGACGACCATCCGCCGTTTCAGATTGACGGCAATTTCGGCGGGACCGCTGGCATAGCCGAGCTGCTGCTGCAAAGCCATTTGAACGTCATCGAGCTGCTGCCTGCGCTGCCCGCAGCCTGGCCGGAGGGCCGCGTTTCCGGATTAAAGGCGCGCGGCGGCTTTATCGTCGATATGACGTGGCGTGAAGGCAGGCTGGCCGAGGCCGGGATTGTATCGACGCACGGCGCGGAATGCCGGCTAGCAGCGGCAGGGGAGCTTATAGTCCGCAAGCCGGACGGTACGGAGGCGTCTGCCAGCCGCTTTGAAACGGTGCGAGGAGAGCGTTATCGCATTTATTTTGCTTAAAAGAAGGAGCTATTCCCATGTCCAATCAAACGAAAGCGTATCCCTTTCAAAATCCCGAGCTGACCTATCAAGAGCGGGCGGCTGATCTTGTATCCCGGTTTACGCTGGATGAGAAAATCGAATCCATGGTCCAATATCAGCCGGCCATCCCCCGTCTCGGCGTCAAGCCCTACAAGCACGGCACGGAAGCCGCGCACGGCATGGCTTGGCTGGGCGAAGCGACTTCGTTTCCGCAGCCGATCGGCCTTGGCTGTACGTGGAATCCGGAGCTGATGAAACGAATTGGAGCGGCAATCGGAGACGAAGCGCGCGTGTTCTATCAGCGCAATCCGGCCGTAAACGGACTTACGCTATGGGCGCCGACAGTCGATATGGAGCGGGACCCGCGCTGGGGGCGTACGGAGGAAGCGTATGGCGAAGATCCTGTGCTTACCGGAGAGCTGACGGCCGCGCTTGTTCAGGGCATTCAAGGGGACCATCCGCGTTATTTCAAGGCGGTTGCGACGCTCAAGCACTTTATCGGCAATAACAATGAGATCAACCGGGGAAGCTGCTCCGCGAGCATCGATCCCCGCAATATGAAGGAGTACTATCAGGCTGCGTTTAAGCCTGCCTTTGTGAAAGGCGGCGCGCGTTCGTTGATGACCTCCTATAACTCGGTGAACGGGACCCCGACAATCGTACACGAGGATGTGCAAAAGGTCGTAAAGGGCGAATGGGGAATGGACGGCTTTATCGTAAGCGATGCCGGCGATTTGCTTGGTCTCGTCCGCGATCACGCCTACTACGAAACGTATAAGGAAGCGGTGGCCCATTCCATCAAGGCCGGTATCGACAGCATAACGGACGAGAAGGACATCAGCTGCGCAGCCATTCGCGAGGCGCTGGAAGAGGGGCTGCTGGCGGAGGGAGATCTGGACCGGGCGTTGACAAACACGTTTGGCGTCCGCTTCCGGCTTGGCGAGTTTGATCCCGAGGAGCTTGTTCCCTACGCCAATACGCCGGAGGCGAAGCTTTGCGCGCCCGAGCACGCCGCGTTATCGTTTGAGTCGGCACGCGAATCGGTGGTGCTGCTTAAAAATGAAGGCGGCATGCTGCCGCTTGACAAGCGCAAGCTGAAAAAAACGGCGGTTATCGGGCCGCTGGCAGATGTCGTATACCGTGATTGGTATTCGGGCACGCTGCCGTATAGCGTAACGCCTTTGGGCGGTATCAAACGCAAGCTGGAGGCAGAAGGAGGCGAGGTTGCCTACTGCAGCGGCAACGATCGCATCGTGCTCAGCGATGCCGCAACCGGAGACGTGCTCAAGGCGTCGAGCGCGCCGGAAGCCCTTGTTGGCACGGGAGGCCCGGGAGGGGACGGACAGATATGGGAAGCGACCGATTGGGGCTGGGGCAGCTGGACGTTTAAGTCCGAAGCGACGGGCAAGCTGCTGTCGAGCGCAGACGACCGGCATATTGCGGCTAGCGCCGATGAGGCATTTGGCTGGTATGTGAAGGAAGTGTTCAGACCGGAGGTTGAGGGAGAGGATACGATCTCTCTGCGGACATGGAATGGCCAGCCGGTTGTGCTCGAGGCCGCCGAAGAGGGAGCGTCTTTGCTCGCCGTTGGCGATAAGGCTTCACCGGTAGCCCGAGCCGCTTCATTGACTAAACGGACGATCGCTGACGGGATTGCTCAAGCAGTGGCCGCAGCCGCCTCCGCCGAAACGGCGATTGTCGTTGTCGGCAACAATCCGCTTATTAACGGCAAAGAGGAAATCGACCGCCCGGGCCTGGGCTTGGCCGAATCGCAAAACGCGCTTATCCGTGCGGTGCATGAAGCCAATCCGAATACCGTCGTCGTGGTTGTCGGCAGCTATCCTTTTGAGCTAAGCGAAATTCATTCAACCGTACCGGCGATCGTCTATTCCTCGCATGCGGGCCAGGAGCTGGGCCATGCATTGGCAGAGGTGCTGTTCGGAGACTACTCGCCGGCAGGCAGGCTGAATATGACCTGGTACAAGTCCGAGGAGCAGTTGACCGGCATTATGGATTACGACATTAGAAAAGGCAAGCGGACGTATCTTTATTTTGACGGGGAGCCGCTTTATCCTTTTGGCCATGGTCTTAGCTATGCGACCTTCCGGTACGGAGGCCTTGAGCTGGAGGCGACGAAAGACGCAATAGAACGAGACCGGGCTGTGCGCGTCAAGCTTCAGGTGACTAACGCTTCCGACAGGGCGGCCGATGAAGTGGCGCAGCTCTATGTCCGCATGGAGGGTTCGCAAGTGGAACGGCCGCTGCGCAAGCTAGTTGCGTTTACCCGTCTGCACCTCCAGCCGCGCGAGACGAGACAGGTCGAATTTCTGGTACCGGCCGAGCAACTGGCGATCTGGGATGTGTCGAGGCAGCGCTTTTGCCTGGAGCAGGGCGCCTACACGTTTATGGCCGGAGGTTCTTCTGCCGCCATACAGGTGCAGCAAGGCATAGAGCTGACAGGCGAAGTCATTCCTCCCCGCGATTTGTCGCAGTGGACCGATGCCATCTGCTATAACGATTATGAAGGCGTGTATATCGATGAAAGCGAAGAGGGCGGGACTACGCTCCGTTTGTCCGCCGACAAGGGCTGGATTGCCTTTGACGATGTCGATCTGACAAAGGGGGCAAGCGTGCTTGAGGTTCGGGTGTCCGGCGGTACGGCAGGCGGCACGGTGGCCAGCGAGGCGGTTGATCTGGACAGCGGCTGGACGACAGCAGCCCCTGCGATTACGGTTGCGTCTTGCGAGGGCGGCGAGTGGCAAACGGTGCGCCTTGCGTTGACCGGCAGGAGCGAATGGAAGCGGGGCAAGCTTAACGTCAGCCTGAGCGGAAGCGTCGCCGTCAGCCGCATTCGATTGCTGAACGGCTGATGTGAAATCATGCCAGTCGGCAGTTGCAATTATCGGACTTCCGCCTTATCCTTGAAGGTAATGTTATTTTTTGAGGGGAGCTGAACGTCCGATTATGGCAGCAATAGACATTCATTTATACGAGGACTGGCTGCGGACGGTGAAAAGCATATTTGCCGGATCAGGTCAGCCGCTCCCCGAGCATCTGGAGGATCATCAGGTAGCGCTTGCCTATTTTTTGCAAACCGCGCAGGATGAGAAGGAGGCCAGGGAGCAGGCGGAAGCGAACGAACGGCGATTGAATGCGCTGCAGCAGATGATTGAGGAGAACTTTGAGCAGGTAATCGAGCCCGACATCCGGCAGCGGACCGGCTACACGGAGCAAACGTACCGCTTCGAGTGGGTGTATCAGCAAGGCGAGCATATTGTTGAACGCAATTCCTCATACCGCATTCCGCTGGAGTAGCGGGAGGGGCACAAAGAACGGAGCAGACCGGAGGGGTTGCTTCGTTCTTTTTTTGCTGTCGCAGACGTCAGGCCGGATATGGGATTTGCATATGATAAAATGTCTAATACCTGCTGTATTAGAATGGCTTCTATTTCTGTATAATAAAAGTTGGTTTGCCTGCAAAATTAAAACGTAAACGCTTACCGGGAGGCCGGCGGAATGATTCGAAAGATGAGCGCCCTTGCGCACAAAATGAATAATATTCGGCTTAAAAACAAGCTTATTATTTCCTTTGTGCTTGTCGTGTTCGTCCCGGTGCTGATCGTCGGCATTTATTTGACCGCCGCTTTTCGGCAAAACGTGCTCGATCAGGCCACGCAGCAAATTACGAGCAACGTCGAGCGAATCAAGAAGCAAACGGCGGATCGAATCAAAATGCCGATTGAAATATCGGACAAGCTTCTGGTTGACAACCGGCTGACGAATATTGTAAATACCCAGTATCAGACTGCCTTCGACGTCGTTCAGGCCTTCTGGAACTATACGGACTTTAAGGATTATTTGCACCTGTACAGTGAAATTTACAGCATTCGCTTCTACACGACGAACGATACCATCCTTGAAAATTGGGAGTTTCTCAAAGTAACCGATGAAATTTCGCAAGCAGACTGGTATCGGCAGGCGATGGAAATGGACGGCATACACTGGATGTATGTCAGCGATGAAACCAAAAATAACGAAAAAGTGCTCAGTCTGGTTCGCAAAATCAGCTTCCCCGTATACCGGACCAGCGGAGTGCTCGTGATCGGAATCAATCAGCAGGAGCTTAATGCGATGCTTGATCAGGAAACGTTCGATACGATGATCGTCGATCACTCCGGGAATATGATAGCGGCCAAAAATCGGGATTGGATCGGCCACGGCGTGTCCGAGCTGAAGTCGGGTCAGAATCTCGCCGATATGAACGAAGGCACGCATGAGTTTAAATTTGAGGGCCACCCCTCCAAGGTTGTCATTGAAAATTTGACGCCGGCATCAAGCCGCAACGGCTTGCGTATCGTATCGGTATTTCCAATCGAAAGCATTGTAAGCGGGGCTAACCGGATCAGCATGAACGGATTGGGCATTATTTTGCTCAGCCTGCTTATCGCGCTCATTATGATCTATGCGATCTCGGCCATTCTCGCCAAGCGGATGCTGGTGCTGAACAAGGATTTAAACAAGGTGGCCATGGGGGATTTGACCGTCATCTCGGATATATCCGGCCATGATGAAATCGGCGTGCTGTCCAAGCAATTCAACAATATGGTTGTCAGCATTCGCGGTCTGATGGAGGAGGTCAAGGAGTCCCATCAGCAGCAAGCGCAGCTGCAGCTTCGCCAGCGGGAGATCAAGCTGAAAATGATGGCGAGCCAGATCAATCCGCATTTCCTGTTTAATGCGCTCGAATCGATTCGCATGAAAGCTCATATCAAAGGAGAAAAGGAGCTGTCGTCGATTGTCAGCAAGCTTGGCAAAATGATTCGGCGCAGTCTCGAGGTGGGCATGCGCAGCATCCCGTTAAAGGCCGAGCTTGAGATGGTGCGCTGCTATCTGGAAATCCAATCCTTCCGCTACGGCAATGAGCGCCTGACCTTTAAGCTGGAAATTGACGAGCAGGCGACGATGACGGTGATGCCGCCGCTCATTATTCAGCCGCTTATCGAAAACGCGGTTGTCCACGGACTGGAGAGCATCGCTGCGGGCGGTTGCGTCCATCTGAGCGTGGGTGTTCATGAAGAGATGATGGTCGTCGAGGTTCGGGACAACGGCATCGGCATCGAGAAGGAGCGCATGCGGCAAATCAACGAATCGCTGCACGATATGGAGGAAGCGGAGGAGTACAGAATCGGATTGCGCAATGTGCATCAGCGTCTGATTATGCTATACGGAGAAGGCAGCGGGCTGCGAATCGTGAGCGAGCCCGGATCGGGTACCTGTATTTCATTCATGATTCCGATGGGGGGACACCTTAGTGAATAAAGTGCTGATCGTAGACGACGAACCCATGATCCGCGAAGGGCTGACTGTGCTTGCCGACTGGGAAAAATACGGATTTATTGTCGCAGGCACGGCGGCTAACGGCAAAGAGGCTGTGGACAAGCATCGCGAGCTGGCTCCCGATCTGATTCTGATCGATATTCGCATGCCGATGATGGATGGGCTGGCGGCCATAGCGGAAATTAGAAAAGCCGATAAAGAGTGCCATATTTTAATTTTGAGCGGCTATGCGGATTTTACTTACGCGAAGCAAGCGATTGCACACAGCGTGGACGGCTATATTCTGAAGCCGATCGACGAGGATGAACTGGAGAGCTATATCGAGCGCGTAAGCGCGACGTTGAAGCGCCGTTTTGAGCAGCAGGCTGCATCCCGGCAAACGCTGCATTTGCTAAGAGAGGAGTGGCTTTCGCAGCTTGCGCTCGGCAACCCGGAAGCGACGGAGGGAGAAGCGGAGCCTCCCGACGCGCTGCTCGGCCAAGCGGCCAAGAACTATCAATTGCTGCTGATCGATCTTTACAGCCGCGAGCATTCCATGAGCATGAAGGCGGCGGTTCGCAAAAAGCTGGAGACCAGAATAACGCAGGAGCAGAATGGGTACGTGTTTGCGTCCGAGCCGTTTGTAGGCCTTCTTTTATGCGATCATGTGCTGCTGCCTGATGCGCGCTCGCAATTGGAGGACGTGCTTGCCGATTGCTGCGGGGAGAGGATCAGATATACGGCCGTTGCGGGCAGGCCCAAGCGCTCTCTGCAAGAGGTAAGGGAGGAGGCGGGCGAGCTGCGTTCGCTGCTGAAGCGGCGATTCATGCTGGAGGGCGGTCAGATTCATTTGGCAGATACGGCCGCTTCAGAAAGGCAGCCCGAACCCGTCCAGACGCATACGCTTGAAGAGCTTATCCGCAAGCTGTATTACGCGCTGGACATTGGAAGCGTCGAAGGTACGGTATCGGCGGTTTCGGAAGCCTCGCAGCTCATTGTCGCGTCGCATGCAGGAGAGCAGGCTGTCAAATCGGCATGGGCGCAGCTGCTCACCGCCGTATTGAACAAGACGTCTGTCGCGACTCCGCAGCTGACGCTTCAGGAGGATTTAACGATCATTACGCAGCTGTATCTGGCGCATCATTACGAGGACCTGCTGAGGCAGGTGGAGCAGCGGCTCAAGCAGATCGCCGAGCGCATTGGCCGGCTCGACAGCAGCTCCGTCATGAAGCGCATGACGGATTTCATCGAGCGCCATCACAGTGAAAATCTCAAGCTCGAAACGCTGGCGGAGCTGTTCAGCTATAACAGCAGCTATTTGGGCAAGCTGTTTAAAAGCCACACAGGGGAGCACTTCAATACGTACCTGGACCAGGTGCGCATCGACCATGCGATCAAGCTGCTGCAGGACGGCTGGAAGGTGCATCAGGTTTCCGAGCGCGTCGGCTATGCCAATGTGGACTATTTTCACAGCAAATTCAAAAAATACAAGGGCGTTTCGCCCTCTACCTTCAAGGGTCCCGCCAGCAGGACCGGCGAGGAATAAGCAAGCGGAGAAACCGCCATGTCATGCGATGACGTGGCGGTTTTTGCGTTGCGCGCAGCAAGGAGCACAGTGGATCTAAAGCGGTTACAAGCGCGTATTTTGACATGATTTTAGCTCTAATTTATCGGGTGCAAGCGCTGCGGCGGTTTCGGTTATGATAGGTACAGACAAGAAACAAAGAGGTTGCTTACGGCATAAGCGGCTAGAGTAAAACGCGATGTCCCGCAGCTAGCAATTGGAAGGAGCAACGAGATGAAACCGCTAACAGAAAGTCCGGCAATATCGGGGACGGTCGCAAGAAGGAAGAGCTTTTGGACAAGGGCGCTGCAGCAAAAGTATTTGTATTTCATGTCGCTGCCGTTTGTCGTCTGGCTGATCATTTTCAGTTATGTGCCGATTTGGGGCTGGATTACAGCCTTTCAGAACTACAAGCCCAAAAATCAGATCTGGGATCAGACCTGGGTAGGCTTGGACAACTTTATCGAGCTGTTTCAGGATGAGCGTTTCTACTTGGTATTGCGCAATACGCTTGCGATGAGTACGATGGGTTTGCTCGTCAGCTTTACGGTGCCGGTTATTTTCGCTTTGCTGCTTAACGAGATGAAGGGGCAGTTTTTCAAGCGTTCGGTACAGACGATTTCTTACCTGCCGCACTTTGTGTCATGGGTCGTCGTAGCCGGACTTGTGACCAAAATGCTGTCCACTGACGGCGGGGCGGTTAACCAGTTTTTAATGTGGCTGGGCTTGATCGATGCGCCGATTCAATTTATGGCCAAGGGAGAGCTGTTCTGGGGCATCGTCACGTTATCGGATCTTTGGAAGGAAATGGGCTGGAATTCCATCATTTTTCTTGCCGCGATGTCGGGAATCGATCCTGAATTATATGAAGCCTCGACGGTTGACGGCGCCGGCCGCTTCCGCAAGATGTGGCATATTACGCTTCCGGGCATTCGCACGACGTTTATGGTTCTGTTTATCCTGTCGATCGGTCATCTGATCAGCATTGGCTTCGAGAAGCAATTTTTGTTGGGCAATCCGCTGGTCGTTGATTATGCTGAGGTTCTCGAATTGTATGCGCTCAAGTACGGGATTCAGATGAGCAGATATTCCTTTGGTGCGGCAATTGGCATTTTTAATTCCATCGTCAGCATTCTGCTTGTATTCCTTGCGAACAGTATCTACAAACGAGTCACCAAAGAAACGATTATATAGGAGGTACGAGCTATGCAAGGGGCTTTGAAAAAAAGCAGCGGCGATCGGCTGTTTGATATTTTTATCGGGATATTCATGTCGCTGGTTGTCATACTGACGTTATACCCGTTTCTAAACGTGCTGGCGATTTCCTTCAACAATTCGGTCGATACCGTTAGAGGCGGCATTACGATCTTTCCGCGTGAATTTACGTTGAAAAACTATGAAACCATTTTTGGCTTTGAAGGACTGCTGGTCGGCTTTAAAAACTCGGTCATTCGTACCGTAATCGGCACCCTGCTCGGCGTGCTGTCGGCCTCCATGCTGGCGTATACGCTGAGCCGTCCCGACTTTCAAGCAAGAAGATGGATGTCTGTCATGTTCGCCATGACGATGTATTTCTCGGGAGGGCTCATTCCGGCTTTCCTGTTAATGAAGAGTCTGGGCCTGATCGGTACATTCTCGATCTATATTATTCCCGCTTTGCTTAGCGTTTGGAACGTGTTTGTTGTCCGCTCCTACATCGATGGGTTGCCCTACGCGCTTCAGGAGTCCGCCAAGATCGACGGCGCGAACGACTGGACGATTTTCTGGAAGGTCATTCTTCCGCTTTGCCAGCCCGTGCTGGCGACGATCGCCTTGTTTATCGCAGTCGGACACTGGAACGCTTGGTTTGATACCTATTTGTACAACAACCGCAATCCGGAGAACACGACTTTGCAGTATGAGCTGATGAAGGTGCTTCTGTCCACGCAGACGGGCAGCGATTATCGTGATCCCGCTACGCAGCAATCGCTTTCGGCGGTATCCCCGGAATCGATTAAGATGGCAATTACCATCGTTGTAACGGTTCCCATTTTGCTCGTCTATCCGTTTTTGCAGAAATATTTTGTTAAAGGCATGACGTTAGGGGCAGTTAAAAGCTAAGGTTGGTAATAGCAGGTTTCCTGTTATATACATGCTTCAAGGATGCAACATACAAAAAAGGGAGGCAATAAGCAATGAAGAAACAAGTCAAATCGGCTCTTCTGATGATGCTTGCGCTCACGTTCGTGTTCGTTACAGCATGCAGCAAGCCGAGCAACAGCGGCAATGGCGCAAACGAAGGGACCGGGACATCGACCGAAACGGCCGAGCCGTCGCTGGAGCCGATCACGATTCGTCTGGCGTCCGGTGACAACAATCCGACCTGGGACGATATGAATTCCGATATCGGCAAATATATTAAAGAAAAAACAGGCATTACGCTTAAGCAGGAGTTCCCGATCGGCGGCTCCGACAGCGATATGTTTGCGCTGATGGTAGCAAGCGACGACTATCCGGACCTCGTTATGCCAAAAGGCAATGCCAGCAAGCTGGTTGACGCCGGCGCGCTGATTGACCTGCGTCCGCTGATCGAAGAGTTTGGGCCAAACCTTAAAAAGGTATATGGCGAATACTTTAACCGTCTGCGCTGGAGCAAGGACGACGACGCGATCTACACGCTGCCGATTTCCGGAGTAGGACAGACCTACTTCGATGCGGGCGGCGGCTTCCAATTGCAGCATCAGGCGCTTGAATCCGGCGGATATCCGGAAATTAAAACCGTTAAAGATTATGAAGCAGCCATTAAAGCTTTCCTTGAGAAAAACCCGACGACCGAAGACGGCCAGCCGCGTATCGGAATGTCGCTTAATGGCGGCGAGTGGCAAATTCTCATCTCGGTTACGAATCCGGCATTTTATGCGACAGGCGCACCGGATGACGGCGAGTTTTATGTGAACCAGGATACGCTTGAAGCGATTATGCATTACCAGCGCCCTGAAGAAAGAGAATATTTCCGTTGGCTTAATCATATGAACGACATCGGACTACTCGATAAAGAAAGCTTTGTGCAAAAATATGACCAATATAAAGCCAAAATCGCCTCCGGCCGCGTGGTCGGCTTGATCGATCAGGACTGGGACTATGCCGAAGCGCAAAACGCGCTTAAAGCAGAAGGCAAATTCGGCGCGACATACGCCCGATTCCCTGTAACGCTGAATGAGGATTTTGAGGACCATTCCTTCCAAGGCACAGGCTACCTGGCCGGCTATGGCGTGGGCATTACGAAAGACGCGCAAGATCCTGAGCGCTTGGTTAAGTTCCTTGACTGGCTGGCATCCGACGAAGGCCAGGTGCTGGTTCAGTGGGGAATTGAAGGCCAGCATTATAATGTAGTGGACGGAAAACGCGTAATTCCTGAAGAAGTGCAAAACTTGAAATCCAATGACAACAACACGTTCAAGAAAACGACCGGTATCGGCAACTATCTGATCTCCGCCCGTTACGGGGACGGCGTGCTTGATCCGAGCGGCAACTACTATACGACAACGTTCCCGGAGCAAATTCAAACGGCTTACTCCGATGAGGACAAAAAGACGTTGAAGGCTTACGGCAAAACGGTGTACAAGGATTTCTGGCCGGCCGACGATGCGTTCCCTGAGCGCAAATACGGCGCAGCGTGGATTCTTCCGTTCGAGACAGGCTCCCAGGCTAACGTTATTTTCCAAAAAACGCAGGATATTATGAAGAAAAAAATCCCTGAGGCGATTCTTGCCAAGCCATCGGATTTCGATCGTATTTACGACGAGTTCCTTGCGGATCTGGAAAAAGCCAACGTGAAGAAGCTGAACGAAGAGTTTACAAAAATGGTAAAAGACCGTGTTGAACTTTGGTCAGAATAAGTTACAATAACATATGAATCGGGTTGAGGCTTGAATCTTCATGCATACCCTCCGACCTACAACGCTGCGTCGTCCGAGGGACGGCGCAGCGTTTCATTTTTTAAGCGCTGGCTTTGCCGCCTCAGAGCGGCCTCTGACGCGGGCGTTGGCCCGGGTACATAACTGAATTGGAAATGGAGCTGAATAATTGTGATTCATGAAAGACTCCCTAAAATCTGGTACGGCGGAGACTACAATCCTGAACAATGGGATGAGGCGACGATGGAAGAGGACATTCGGATGTTCAAGCTCGCGGAAATCGATGTGGCGACCGTCAACGTATTTTCGTGGGCCCGCATTCAGCCAAGCGAAGAGGAATATGATTTCTCCGGTCTGGACGCTATCGTGGACAGATTGCACCGGGACGGCATTACAATCTGTCTCGCGACGAGCACAGGCGCACATCCTGCATGGATGGCAAAGCGCTATCCGGATGTAACCCGGGTAGATTACGAAGGACGGAAACGCAAATTTGGCGGCAGACATAACTCATGTCCAAGCAGCCCTGCGTACTTGAAATATTCGGCGTTGATTGCCGATAAGCTGGCTGAGCGCTACAAGGACCACCCTGCACTCGTCGCATGGCATATTTCCAACGAATACGGCGGCTACTGCTATTGCGACAACTGCGCCGAAGCCTTCCGCGTCTGGCTGCAAAAGCGTTATGGAACGATTGAGCAATTGAACAAGGCCTGGTATACAAGCTTCTGGGGCCATACGTTCTACGATTGGGATGAGATCGTGCCGCCGAATGCGCTTAGCGAGGAGTGGGCGGGCAATCGCACGAACTTCCAGAGCATCTCGCTGGATTACCGCAGATTTCAGTCCGATGCGCTGCTTGACTGCTATTTGATTGAGCACGCTGCGATTCGCAGACATTCGCCGGACGTTCAAATTACGACCAATCTGATGGGCACGTACCCTGAACTGGACTATTTTAAATGGGCCAAGCATATGGACGTTGTTTCATGGGACAACTATCCATCGATCGATACGCCGGTCAGCTATACGGCTATGACTCATGCGCTGATGCGCGGCTTGAAAAGCGGTCAGCCGTTTATGCTGATGGAGCAAACGCCGAGCCAGCAGAACTGGCAGGCTTACAACGCGCTCAAGCGCCCTGGCGTAATGAGGCTGTGGAGCTATCAAGCGGTCGCTCACGGTGCGGATACGGTCATGTTCTTCCAGCTTCGCCGCTCGATTGGCGCATGCGAGAAGTACCATGGCGCGGTCATCGAGCATGTGGGCCATGAGCATACCCGCGTTTTCCGCGAATGCGCAGAGCTGGGCCGCGAGCTGACTCAGCTGTCCGACAAGCTGCTCGATTCCCGTCTGGAATCCAGAGCGGCCATCGTATTCGATTGGGAAAACCGCTGGGCGGTCGAGCTCTCGAGCGGACCGAGCGTGGCGCTCAAATATGTGAACGAGGTGCACAAGTATTACGATGCCCTGTTCGAGGCGCGAATTCAAACCGATATGATCAGCGTGGAGGAGAGTCTTGATCGTTATGACCTTGTCATCGCGCCGGTCATGTATATGATCAAGCCCGGCTTCGCCGAGAAGATCGAGGCTTTCGTCGAACGCGGGGGCACGTTTATTACGACGTTCTTCAGCGGTATCGTTGGCGAAACCGATATCGTAACAACCGGCGGCTATCCGGGCAAGCTGCGCAAGCTGCTCGGCATTTGGGCGGAGGAGATTGATGCGCTGCTTCCAGGACAATCCAATCAATTGATCATAAAAGGCGAGCACGGGCTGCTGAAAGGCGAATATGATTGCAGCATCCTGTGCGATCTGATCCATTCCGAGGGTGCGGAGGTAATGGCTGAGTATGGCTCCGATTTCTATAAAGGCATGCCGGTCGTAACGCGTAACAAGTTTGGCAAAGGGGAAGCCTGGTACGTGGCGAGCAGCCCAGACAAAGCGTTCCTGCAGGCGATGATCGGACAAATTTGCGCTGAAAAAGGAATCGAGCCGCTGTTAGGGTCCGCTCCTTCCGGCGTGGAGGCTACACGGAGAAGCAAGGACGGAAAAACGTATACATTCGTTTTGAACCATAACGCGGAGCCTGCCGAAATCGAGCTGCCTTCCGCGCCTCAGCTTGATCTGCTGACCGGAGAAACGGTAAGCGGGGCATATACGCTTGCAGCGAAGGGCGTTTTAATTCTCGAGCAATAAGGCGAGCTCCTTCGCCTCTATTCCTTTTGACGTCATTCATGCAGCAGCAGCCTGACAAGCGTCGACGGCCGGAGACAAAATCATGGAAAAGTTTATCATCAGCCTTTCGGGATAGCCGGATGGCAGTGGACAGGCTCCCTTTCCGGGCGAACGCATACAATGGAGATAGAAGCCCGGAAGAGGGGAGCCCTTCTTATGATGCGTCGGCACCAGCGCCGCAAGTTCGTTTATCTTGCACTCGTTTTGTTTGTACTTCTCGTCATTTGGCTCTTTATGGTTGCGCTATAAAATGAGGATTGTCTGGATGGCCGATAACGTTCGGCGGCGGGCAATCCTTTTTTTATGGATAAGGACAGACCGGATAACAAATAATGAAATGTGCAGAATTTGTGGAATAGGCTGCTCCGGCTGGATGGAACGGGGCAACTGAGAAGGAGACGGAGCTATGGCAACTACTAGCAAAAACGGTCAGCGCTACAAAAAAATGACGATGTCAGCCAAAGAATATCAGTCTTTCGCCAAAACGATGGAGCCGCCCCGCTCGGTGCTTGGCAATTGTATCAGAGCCTTCCTGTTCGGCGGGGCGATCTGCGTAGCCGGGCAAGGGATCACGGAGCTATACGTTCATTTGCTCGGCATGACGAGGGAAAAAGCGGGCGACCCGACGGTGGCGACGCTTATCCTCCTGTCGGTCATTCTGACGAGTCTGGGCGTATACGACAAAATCGCGCAATGGGCAGGCGCCGGCTCTGCCGTGCCCGTTACCGGCTTTGCCAACTCGATGTGTTCGGCTGCGCTCGAGCACCGAAGCGAGGGGCTGGTGCTTGGGGTAGGCGGCAACATGTTCAAGCTGGCCGGTTCGGTTATCGTATATGGAACCGTTGCGGCTTTTTTTGTCGGCATTATTCATCTTATTCTCGGGACGGGGGGACAGTAATATGCTGCGCGGCAAACAATCGTGGTGGTTTGACAACCGTCCGGTTATTCTCGGTGAAGCGACGGTTGTAGGTCCGGATGAGGGGGAGGGGCCTCTGGCGGCAGAGTTCGACCTTGTTCACCCCGAGCTGGACATGCAGCAGAAAAGCTGGGAGAAAGCAGAGCGTCTGCTGCTCGAGCAAGCCTCCGAGTTCGCGGTGCAAAATGCGGGCATCAGCCGCGATCAATTGAAGTTCTACATCGGCGGAGATTTAATGAATCAAATTATAAGCAACAGCTTTGCCGCGAGATCGCTGGGCGTCCCTTTTTTGGGCGTATTCGGCGCCTGCTCGACATCGATGGAATCGTTGGCGCTTGCCTCCCAGCTAGTCGATTCAGGAGCCGCGGATTACGTAATGGCAGGCACATGCAGTCACAATTGCACCGCGGAAAAGCAGTTTCGCTATCCCACGGAATATGGCTCGCAGAAGCCTCCAACCGCGCAATACACGGTGACGGGAGCGGGGGCGGCGGTTATTGCCGCCAGCGGAGAAGGACCGGTCATTGAATGCGCTACGATCGGCAAAATCGTCGATCTTGGCATCAAGGACCCGTTTAATATGGGAGCGGCCATGGCCCCGGCTGCCGTCGATACGATTCAAGCCCATTTTAACGATACGGGACGCGGTCCGGGCGATTACGACCTGATCGTAACGGGGGACCTTGCCGGGGTCGGGCATCCGATTGCAAACGAGCTGCTTCTACAGAACGGCGTGCCGATGGGGGATACGGTATTCAAGGATTGCGGGCTGATGGTCTACGATGTCAACCGGCAGAAGGTGCAGGCGGGAGGCAGCGGCTGCGCATGCTCGGCGGTCGTGACTTACGGCCATTTGCTTAAACGGATCAAGAACGGGCAGCTTAACCGCATACTTGTCGTCGCGACCGGGGCGCTCCTATCGCCGCTTTCCTTTCAGCAGGGAGAGAGCATCCCTTGCATCGCGCATGCGGTCGCCATCAGCTCGGGAAGGGAGTAGACGCCAATGATTTTTTTGTGGGCTTTTCTTGTCGGCGGGGCCATCTGCGTCATCGGGCAGCTTATGTTCGACGTGCTCAAGCTGACGCCTGCGCATACGATGTCGACGCTCGTCGTTATCGGCGCAATCGTGGACGGCTTCGATTTGTACGAGCCGCTCGTTAAATTTGCGGGCGCCGGCGCGACCGTTCCGATTACCAGCTTCGGCAACGCGCTTGTACACGGAGCTTTGACCGAGCTTCACGATTCCGGCTGGATTGGAGTCATTTCCGGCATATTTAAAGTTACGAGCGCGGGTATTTCAGCCGCGATTATTTTTTCCTTTTTGGCGGCGCTTGTCGTCAGGCCGAAGGGATAAATGCAAGCTGCTGGAGAGTCCTGTGGGATTCTCCAATTTTTTTTGTAGTCGAAAGATTTGTGCAGGCGAAAGGTAGTGCTGTAAAATAGTAGTATTGATGCTAGAATGCAATGCTACTATCGGGAGGTTATACCATGGATATTCGTCCTGCAGACATGCAATTATGCGCAACCATACTACGCAATCTTGATACTTGTATACTAGGAAAACAGGAAGAAATCCAAAGACTGTTTACTGCTGTTATAGCAGGGGGGCACGTATTGCTCGAGGATGTGCCGGGCACGGGTAAAACGCAGCTGGTAAAGGCGCTTGCCCGGTCTATCGGCGGTCAATTTCGCCGTATCCAATGCAATCCGGATTTGCTGCCGACCGATATAACCGGGGTTTCAATCTATCATCCGAAAGAAGAGACCTTTCTGTTCCGACCGGGTCCGGTCATGTCCAACATATTGCTAGCCGATGAGATTAACCGCGCCACAACGAAGACGCAATCCGCATTGCTGGAGGCGATGGAGGAGGGCCACGTTACCGTTGACGGAGATACCTACGAGCTGCCGCGTCCGTTCATTCTGCTGGCAACCCAGAATCCGATAGAGTTCGAGGGCACCTACACGTTGCCGGAAGCCCAGCTTGACAGGTTTATGATGAAGCTCTCGCTCGGCTATCCGACTGAAACGGATGAACAGCGCATGGTGCTTTCTTCTAATGAAGGAACGCATCCTTCCGATCGGATTGAAGCGCTGATGCATATAGAAGATATGCTGCAAATTCAGAAGCAGGTGCAGCAGGTGCATATCGACGAGGCGGTCGGTAAATATTTGGTTAGTCTTATTCGCGGGACGCGGGAGCATTCCGGGGTCATGCTTGGGGCAAGTCCGCGCGCGGCGCTGTCGCTGGCGAAGGCAGCCAAAGCGAGCGCCTATATCAGGCAACGGAATTTCGTCACACCCGACGATGTGAAGGAGCTTGCCCCATTCGTTCTGGCGCACAGGCTGGTGCTGCGCATGGAAGCCAGAATGAACGGGCTCAGAACGGAGGATATTGTCGATCAAGTCATTCAGGCGACGAAGGTGCCTGTAAGGCTGGAGCGCTAACGCGATGAAAGCGTTGCTCACGAAAAGGCTGAGATGGCAGCTTGTCGTCGTTATGTATGCAGTCAGCCTGCTGTATATGCTCTTTCAAGGCGGCAAGACGGCTATCATGCTGTTTATGATCCTGAACCTGCTTATTTTGTATTTGCTGCTTGGCCGCTGGAGCGGTATCCAGCGGGCCAGCGGCAGCCGAACCTTCCAAGGGGCCGCATCGGGCAGAGAGCATTCCTTGTCTGCCGGAAGCTCGCTCGATGTCAGCCTTCAGGTTAAAGTGCCAGGCTATTACCCGCTCCCTTACGTCATCGTGCGCGATCAGCTTCAGCGCCATAACGGTCAGCAGCTGGCATTTGAAACGTCCTTCGTGCCGAGCTGGAAGCGAAGCGGGCAGGTCAGCTACCAGACGCCGCCGCTGCAACGAGGCGAGTACCGCTTTACGCATACCGATTGTATTTCGTACGACGTGTTTGGACTTTTCGAGCATACGGGCCAGTTCGGCGCGGAGAGCACGTTCAGCGTGCTGCCGCAAACGGTGCCGCTGCGGCAATGGAAGGGATTGCAGCGAGGCATCCGCGGTCCATATTCGCATGCGACCGCTTCGCGCTCTGCTAAGGAAACGACGCAAATTAACGGAGTTCGCGAGTATTTGTACGGAGATCGGCTGTCGCGAGTGCATTGGAATGCAACGGCTAAAACAGGAGAATGGAAATCCAAGGCGTTTGAGCGCGAATCGTTGCCCCGCACCCTGATTGTGCTTGATCGCAGCAGCAGTCTGTACGAGGGTGATGCAGCAGGCCGATTCGAGCTTGCCGTGTCCGCAGCCGCTTCGATGATCGAAAGCGGGCTGAAGGATGATACGGCGATGGGACTGCTCTCGGTGGGCGATCGGGTTACGATGATCGCTCCAGGATCGGGAATGGAGCAGCAAAGCGCCATGCTGAAGCATTTGACGTTCGTCGATTCGGATTGTCCGCAGCCGTTGTATGCAAGCTTGCGCAGCGCGGATCATGCGATTGGCCCCGGCAGCTTCGCAATCGTTGTTTCTGCGGATGCCGGCGCGGAAATGATTCGCAGCATGGAGTGGCTTTCGCGGAAGGGTTTAACCCCGTGTCTGCTGCATATCGCCGAGAGAAGCGGCAGTCCGGGCGATAAATGGAAGCACGCGTTCAGAGAGCGGGGCTGGCCGCTGTTTGAAATCAGTCAGCTTCAGGAGCTGCCGCTGGCATTGGAAAGGGGCGGGATAGCATGAAGCACAAGGTGAAAGCGTTTGGTGCCCGGGCATCGGCTCACTGGTACGAGAAGCTTTGTTATGTATTTGTTGCGGTTCTGCTGGGGCAGATGATCGCTATTTTTGATAATTTCTGGTGGGATGAAACGTACAAAATCGCCTATTGGACGCTCGCTTTGACGGCGGCCAGCGAAGTGCTGCTGCCTTACCGGATGCGCCTGCTCAAAACGATCGTGCAGCTGTGCGCCTTATTCGCGGTGACGATTCATTGGGCGAGAATGGAATGGGTCGTTGCCCAGCCGGAGCGTTGGCAAGATTGGATTTGGTGGCTTCAGGCCCATTTCGCCCAGTTAAGCCCTTATATTTGGATTGGCGGAGCGTTGTGGCTGCTGGTCGCACTGTTCGGCAGATGGACGACTACGCGGTCGAGGCTGCTGGCCTTCACTGGCGCGGCACTGCTGGTGCTGACGATTGCGGATTCCTTTAGCCCCATTTGGCTCTGGGACGAGGTAGGCGTGGCTGTATTCGTCGGTCTGCTATGGTTGTTCGCAAGCCATATGGCGCGGCTGCAGCGGGAGCATCCGAGCAGTTGGAGAGAACTGCTCGGCTATCCGGTTCAGCTCCTTCTGCCGATTGCGGTCGTGCTGACCGTGCTGATGTCGGTAGGGCTCAGCATGCCGTCGATTTCTCCGATTTTGCAGGACCCCTATACCCTTTGGAAGGAGTCCAAGGGCGAGAGCGTGCCGACCTTTTTGGGCGAGAAGGGACTGGATGCCTCCTCGCCTAGCAGCTCCGGCAATGCAAGCTCCGGCTACAGTCGGGACGATCAGACGCTTGGGGGAGGATTTGATTTCGACTATTCGCCGATGATGACCGTTACGACGAATCAGCGCAGCTACTGGCGCGGCGAATCCAAAGCCTTTTACAATGGAACGGGCTGGGAGGATGCGGGCGATGCAGAGGATCGCGGGCTGATTGAACGCGTGCGCAAAGGGCAGGAGCTGGCCAGTCTGGACGCTCCGCCTGCGGCAGGCGTCATTGAGGTGAATCAGCTGGTCACGATGGTGCGCAAGGACGCCTACCCGGTGCTTTTCTCCGCTTCTCCCGCCTCCATGGTGAACTGGATTGGGAGCGAGAACGGTCCGTTTACGAACGGGCTTAACTGGCTGCCGGCTTCGCAGGAGCTTAGATTCCAAGGACGGGTTGTGCAAAGTCAGGGTTATCCGGAGGTCTATTCGGTTACCTCTACGGTGCCGGTTATCGACGAAGACGGGCTGAGAAGCACAGAGGCGGGCTGGAGCGGTGCGGGAAGCTCGGCTCGCCATGCGATGTATACACAGCTGCCGGACTCGCTGCCGCAGCGGGTTAAGGACCTTGCGGCGGAGGTGACGGCAGAAGGCGCAACCGATTACGATAAGGCGCGGTTGCTGGAAGCGTATTTGCAGACCAATTTCTTCTATAATAATAAGCCCGATTTATCGAAGC
Organism: Paenibacillus sp. SY21-1; assembly: GCF_005222705.1. Taxonomy (GTDB): domain Bacteria; phylum Bacillota; class Bacilli; order Paenibacillales; family Paenibacillaceae; genus Pristimantibacillus. Next base: position 144,644 of record NZ_STGF01000014.1, read on the forward strand.
TGAGCGGACAAAGCGGCGACTTTGTCGACCAGTTTTTGTTTGAGCTGAAAGAAGGCTACTGCGATTATTTTTCCACCGCCATGATCGTTATGGCGAGGAGTCTGGATTTGCCTGCGCGCTGGGTTAAGGGCTTTGCGCCCGGCGTGCTTCCTGCGGGCACCTTTGACCCAACGGGAGAAATGCCTGGCGGCGTGCCTAATCTTGACCCATCAGGAGCGGGCACGTATACGGTGCGCAATTCCGACGCTCATTCCTGGGTCGAAATTTATTTCGACGGCTACGGCTGGATATCGTTCGAGCCAACATCCGGCTTCTCCTTCCCTTACACATTGGCGGAGGCAGAAGTGGAGCCGCTTCCCGAGGTGGAGACAGAGAGCGAGGAAACGGTAACGACACCGGTAGAAGAACAAAAACCGATGAGCCCCGTATGGGGCTGGGCGGCGGCAGTTCTGCTCCTCGTATCGGCTGGCTGGTACGTGTATGTCCGGAGGCAGCGTCTTGCGGCCGCATGGATGAAGCTCCGGCACGGCTCCTATACCGACAACGACAGAATCGTGCTGGAAACGCAGCGTTTGCTGCGAATCGCGAAGCGGCGCGGGCTCGTGCGCCAGGATCATGAAACGATGAGAGAGGCGATATTGCGCTGGTCCGGCGACCGAAAATGGCTTCAAGGCGACTTTCGCACGATTCTGGACGGCTTCGAGCAAGCGAAGTACGGCAGCACGATGGCCACCCGGGAGGAAGCCGACCGTTTTGTGCTTAAGACGCGTTCCGTAATCGATCAGCTTAAATAGAATGGTTTAAGCTGCTGGGCTTTACAAAGATAGGCTGTCTTGAAGAAGGCGACGCAGTTCGCCTTGGGACAGCCTGTTTTTTTTGAAATGATGGGGGTTTATAGGTTTGACATATATAATCGGCTTCTATTTCAACGCGAAACGTTAGCCTCGCAGCGAGAGTCGGCTTCTGCCGTTTACGCTTGATGCAGACCAGTCGGCAGGCGGAAAGACGTCGACGGATGACTGCTTTTCACAAATGGTGACGGATTTTTTTGCAACAAAATTGTATTGTATGGTATAGTTTCGTAAGATAGCAGGCAGAAAGCAGAGGGATTAATCATGTTCGAACGGCTATTGCCTCATATGCGGGTCAACACGGTGTATGAGATTAATTTAGATGAGCTGCATGCACGGGGAGTGCGCGGCATCATTACGGATCTGGACAATACGCTTGTCGGCGCAAAGGAAGCGCTGGCTACGCCTGAGCTGGTGCAGTGGCTGGATTATGTCCGTTCACGCGGCTTTCAGGTCGTCATCGTGTCCAACAATAACGAGACGCGCGTCGGCACGTTTGCCTCGCCGCTCAACATTCCGTATATTCATGCGGCCCGCAAGCCGGCAGCCAAAGCGTTTCGCAAGGCGCTTGGCGTGCTTGGCCTCTCGGCCGAGCATACAGTCGTCATTGGCGACCAAATGCTGACGGATGTGCTTGGCGGCAACCGTATGGGTTTGTACACCATATTGGTGACACCGATTTCGCCGAAGGATGAGGGCATGATGACGCGCGTGAACAGGCGCATCGAGCGCTTCGCGCTAGTTCGCCTGCGCAAAAAAGGGTTATGGTACGAGGGGGAAACAGAGTGAGGGGTTTACAACAGGTTCAGACAGGGCCGGCATGCGCCGGCTGCGGCGTGCAGCTTCAATCGGACTCGCCGGAGCTACCGGGCTTTTTGCCGGCAGCGGCGATGGGGCGCGAGCCGGTCATTTGCCAGCGATGCTTCCGCATCCGCCATTATAATGAGGCGGCGTCGGTAGCGGTCGATCAGGACGAGTTTCTCAAGCTGCTTGGAACGATCGGCAGCACGGATAGCCTTGTCGTGCATATCGTCGATTTGTACGATTTCGAAGGCAGCCTGATTTCCGGCTTGCAGCGTTTTGTTGGGAACAATCCGGTGCTGCTGGTCGTGAACAAGCTTGATTTGCTGCCAAAGGCGATTAATGTGAATCGCATTCGCAATTGGGTGCAGAAGCAGGCGAAGGCGGAGGGCTTGCGCACCGTGGACATCGTTTTGTGCAGCGCGAAGCGAAATATCGGCTTCGAGCATGTCATTGAAGCGCTGGAGCGGCACCGCGGCGATCGCGATGTATATGTGGTTGGCGCTACCAATGTCGGCAAATCGACGTTGATTAACCGGCTTATCCGCGACTACAGCGACATGGAGCGCGAGCTGACGACTTCGCGTTATCCGGGCACGACGCTTGATGCGGTTCATATTCCGTTAGACGACGGCAAGGCGATTATCGATACGCCGGGCATCGTATATGAAACGCGCCTTACGGAGGTTGTGCCTAGAAGCTTTCTTGGCACCCTGCTGCCGGACAAGCCGATTAAGCCGCTTGTTTATCAGCTGAACTCCGGGCAATCGCTTTTTATGGGAAGCTTGGTCCGGTTCGACTTTGTCGAGGGCGATCGCGGTTCGTTTACGTTCTACATCTCCAATGCGCTCAACGTCCATCGGACAAAAATAGAACGTGCGGAATCGCTGTACGAGGATCATCGCGGCGGGCTGCTTGGCGGTCCAACGCTTGAGGAGCTGGAGAACATTCCCGCTTGGACCCGCCATTCCCTGCGCATTAAACGCGGCATGAAGCAGGACGTGTTTATTTCCGGACTTGGCTGGATTCAGGTTAACGCCGCAAGCGGCGCGCTGATCGATGTATATGCGCCGAAGGGCGTAAAGGTTATGCTGCGCGACTCGCTTATTTAAGTCGGCTTTGCCGATTGGAGATTTAGATATAGAATCGTCTCATTCGATTACGCGAACCAAGGCTGCTTCGCCATGACAGGGCGATAGCGGCTTTGGCCTGCGGAACCGGTGCGCGAAGGGGGAGCTTGCGTTGGTGAAAGGCGGGGAAAGCGCTCGCATCGACAGCCACACCGTGCTGTTTGGGGTTATCGGCAATCCGATCCGGCATTCGAGATCGCCGATCATGATGAACCGGGCGTTTCAGGAAACGGGCATTAACGGGGTTTATACGGCTTTTCACATCGTAGGAGAGCAGCTGGCGGATTTTGTCTCCGGCGTCAGAGCAATGGGTATTCGCGGAATTAACGTCACGATTCCGCACAAGCTGGATATCATGCCATTATTAGATGAGATCGATGCTGGCGCGCAAGCGATCGGGGCCGTCAATACCATTGTAAACGAGAACGGACGGCTGATCGGCTATAATACCGACGGAATCGGTTATGTCCGATCGCTCAAGGAAGAAGCCGAGCCGTCGCTGGCCGGAAAACGGATCGTCGTGCTCGGTGCAGGCGGCGCGGCGAGAGGAATTGTATATGCGCTGACGCAGGAGCAGCCGGGGCGCATTACGATTGCGAACCGCTCCGTGGAGCGGGCGCAGGAGCTGGCCAAGTCGTTCAGCTCGCTGGCCGATATCGAAGCCATAAGCAACGAGACGCTGAAGCAGGCTTGCTCGGAGGCGGATATCGTCATTAACACGACATCGGTCGGCATGTTTCCGAATGTTGCCGATACGCCTGTTGACGCTTCTTGGCTGCAACCGGGAGCCGTGGCCAGCGATTTGATCTACAATCCGCTCAAAACGGCCTTTCTGGAGCAGGCCGAGCGTCAAGGCTGCCGCACGCACGGCGGACTTGGCATGTTTATTTATCAAGGCGCTTTCGCCTTCGAATACTGGACTGGACAGCCTGCCCCGGCCTTGGCCATGCGGGAAACGGTTTTGGCTTCATTTTAAGCAATTATGACACGAAAGAAGGAAATGCATTTATGTTGACTGGCAAACAAAAGCGTTATTTACGTTCATTGGCTCATCATCTGACCCCGATTTTTCAAGTTGGCAAAGGCGGAACAAACGATCATCTGGTGCGCCATATCGAGGATGCGATTGAGTCTCGCGAACTGATCAAAATTTCCGTGTTGAACAACTGTCTGGACGACCCGCGCGAGATCGGCGCAGAAATCGCGGAGGCCTCGGGCTCCGAGCTTGTACAGGTCATCGGCAAAACGATCGTGCTGTACAAGGAATCTAAGGACAACAAGCAGATCGAGCTGCCGCGCGCAACCCGCGGCTAGACGGCAGCCGGGCAGGGAACGGGAATGTGCGAAAGACCTGCGTCCTGGCCCATTCCCGTGCCGAATCGAATAGCGTTCTACGTTGAAGGAGTGCGACAATGTGAAGAAAGTGGGCATCATGGGCGGAACCTTCGATCCGATCCACTACGGCCATCTCCTTGCCGCCGAGACGGCCCGCGAGCAGGGAGGCCTTGCCGAGGTTTGGTTTATCCCTTCGTTTGTCCCGCCGCTTAAAGCAAGCGATCCCGGCGCTGCCAGCGAGCAGCGCTATGAAATGGCTTGCCTGGCGACAGAGGACCATTCGGCCTTTCGGGTGCTCGATATTGAGCTGAAGCGCGGCGGGGTCAGCTATTCCTACGACACGGTCAGTGAGCTTGCAGGCCTCTATCCGGATGTTTCCTTTTTTTATATTATCGGATCGGATCGGATCAACGATTTGTCCAGTTGGCATCGTATCGAGGAACTTGCCGCGCTTATCGGGTTTATCGGTCTTGAACGTCCCGGAGAGCCGGTGCTTCTGGATTCGCTGCCTGCTTATTTGCGCAGAAGTATTACCTTGGCGCAAATGCCGGGCATCGGCATATCGTCTACCTTGATTCGAGAGAAGCTGGCTGCGGAGCAGTCCATTCGATATTTGGTGCCGGATGCGGTGGCAGGCTATATAAGGAGGCACGGGCTATATGAAGCGTGAGGAAATGATGGAGCGTGTTAAGGCGGAAATGCCCGAGCGGAGGTGGCGGCATACGCTTGGCGTGATGGAGACTGCCATCGTGCTCGCCGAGCGATTTGGCGAAGATCCGTCACGCGCGGAGCTTGCCTCCATTCTGCACGATGTGACCAAGTATTGGCCGACGCAGCGCATGGCCGATATGATTGTGGACAACGGCTTGCCCGCCGAGCTGCTGGACTATGACAAGGAGCTGTGGCACGCTCCGACCGGCGCGTGGGTCGCAGAGCATGAGTATGGAGTTAGCGATCAGGGCGTGCTTGATGCCATCCGCTATCATACGTCGGGGCGCAAAGGAATGTCAGGGCTTGAGAAGGTCGTTTGTTTGGCCGACTACATGGAACCTGGGCGCGACTTCCCCGGCGTGGAGCGCATCCGAGAGCTAAGCGCAAGCAGCCTGGACGAGGCGCTTCTTGCAGGCTTTGATTCGACGCTTATGTTTCTGATTGCAAAAGGGAAGCGTATTTTTCCGCTGACGATGGAAGCGCGCAATGATTTGCTGCGCAAATAGCCTTTGTCCAAATAAGGGAAAGTATAACATTGTGCTGCCCTTTCTCCATATTTCCCGGAATGAAACGCCCTGTGCGGTTAAATGACGACCCAGTCGTTTACGCTTGGGACGATTAGCGATGCAAGGAATAGGCAAGCGGGCCTGCCTCTTACGAAGGGGCGCTAGCTTGCGCCAGAATGACAACTTACAGGGAGGCAAATAGCCTATGGCGATACAATCGGATGAATTGCTTCAAATTGCGGTGGCTGCCGCTGATGAGAAAAAAGCGGTGCGCGTTGTCGCTTTGAATCTAAAAGAGATCTCGCTGGTGGCGGATTACTTCGTCATTTGCAGCGGAAACTCGGACACGCAGGTGCAGGCGATCGCAACGGAAATCCGCAAGCAAGCGGAGAAGAGCGGCGCTCGCGTGCGAGGCATGGAAGGGATGGACACTGCCCGCTGGGTGCTGATCGATCTTGGCGATGTCATCGTGCACGTCTTTCACCGCGATGAACGCGATTACTATAATATGGAACGGCTCTGGTCCGATGCGAAGGTCGTGGAATTCGCATGAGCTTTGTAGCCGGTACGACGACAAGATTACGGGTGGCCCGCGAGGTGTCACCCTACGGTTTTTTTCTGACAGATGGCGAGTCGGAGGTGCTCCTGCATTACACGGAGCTTGTCGGTTCAAAGCCGAAAGTAAACGCAGAGGTTGAGGTTTTTATTTTTTTTGATTCCGAGGACCGGATTGCCGCCACGATGAAGAAGCCGCTGCTGCAGCTTGGCGAGCTGGCCCGTCTTCGCGTGGCGGATATTCATCCGCGGCTGGGCTGCTTTCTGGAAATGGGGCTGGGGCGTCAGCTTCTGCTGCCGCTGTCTGAGCTGCCCGAAAGCATCGAATACCGTCCGATTCAAGGCGATGAAGTATTCGTCATCATGCAGCACGACAAGATTGGCAGATTGGTGGCCAAGATCGCTTTTGAGGAGGATTTGTCGAAGCTTGTCTTTCCGGCTCCGTCAACCTGGCAGAATGAATGGGTCGAAGGTTGGGTAACCAAAACGCTGCAAATCGGCTCATTCGTGCTGGTGGACGGAGGCGTTGTCGGCTTTGGCGTGTATGGACACATCCCGCGCGCCGAACGGGTCAAGCCGCTCAGGCTTGGCGAGCGTGTGCGCGCCCGCGTAACGTTTATCCGCGAGGATGGACGCGTGAATTTGTCGATGGCGCAGCGCAAGGAGGTAGGCCGACTGGAGGATGCGGACCGGCTGCTCGAGTTTCTGAAGGAGCGCCCTGGAGGCGGCATGCCTTATTCGGACGAAACGGAAGCCGATTTGATCCGCAGCCGCTTCGGCATTAGCAAAGGCGCGTTCAAACGCGCGCTCGGCAAGCTGATGAGAGAGGGACTGGTCACGCAAAAAGGAAGCTGGACCTACTTGACAGAGACGAACAAGGAAGATGATTCGTCTGCCGAGGCCGGTGCCGACATCGATTCGAACAGGAACGATCGCGGATGAGCGACTCTTACGGACAGTTCGCGTTTGTCTATGATCAACTGATGGAGGACATGCCTTACGCGGACTGGCTTGACTTTGCGCGGGCAAGCTGGGAGAAGTACGGCATGCCGGGGACGGTCGTCGATCTTGGCTGCGGAACCGGCAGCTTGTCGATACCGCTCGCCCGCTCCGGCTTTCATGTCTACGGCATCGATCTCTCTCCCGACATGCTTGCCGTCGCCAGCAGCAAATGGGAGGATTCCCAAGGCGCAGGCTCGGCGCTGTCGGCAGGCTCGCTGCGCTGGCTGCAGCAGGACATGCGCGAATGGGAGCTTCAGGAGCCCGCAGACGCCGTTATTTCCTTCTGCGATTGTCTGAACTACCTCACGGAGGAGGAGGACGTCGAAGCGGCTTTTAAGGCAACCTGGACGGCCCTCCGCAATGGCGGCACCTTTCTGTTCGACGTTCACCCTCCCGGCCAGTTCGTCCGTTACGCCGAGGAGCAGCCGTTTGTTCTCGACGAGCCGGATGTTGCGTATATCTGGACTTGCGAGCTGGAGGAGGAGCGCTGTGAAATCGAGCATCATTTGACCATCTTCGCCCGCAGCGGTGATAACTCCTTCCGCCGCTTCGAGGAGACGCATGTGCAGCGGGCTTACGATCCGGACTGGATTGAGGCTGCCCTGCGCCGCGCGGGGTTTCGCAGCGTTGACCGTTATGCCGATTTCGAGCTTCGCCCGGCGGATGAAAACGCGGAGCGATTGTTTTTTGCTGCGGTCAAATAGCCGGATTCAGCTGAAAATAGTGCAAGGGCTGGTTCAGGAGCAAGGGGCTCCGGCAGCCCTTGTTTGTCGTATTTTGCCGATCGGCCGAAATCAACATCTAGTAGGTAGTCCAAAAGCAGCTATTCCCGCAGAGCGTCTGTCAGGCGGGTGCTCATGCCCGATCGGTCACCCGATTTGCGAAGCGCCTCCCGCTTCCATTTTTTGACCTCGCCGGCGAGCGCAAGGTTGTCTTGCTCGAGCTTTTCAATATACGCGAGCAATTCCGGCGCGGAATAGCCGGCATCTGCGAACAGTTTGTCAAGAGCTTCGCGGATTATTTCGACGTTTGTTTTCACATTGATCACATCCTTCAAAAATAACAATAAAATAGACTATCCCATCATATCGGTATCTGTTAAAATAGTCGAGTGCCCCTAAAATGAGATTCATATGTTCTCAACATTTCACATTGACGAAACTCTATATCTTGATGTAGAATCAAAAAACAACATCAATATATTGATTTGAGTGGTTGATTTTATGAAATGATGGGTAATACATAGCGAACAGCGCGTCTGACAGAATTGACGGTCGGTAGCGCTTTTTCATTGCTCAAATCAGGCGGGGGAGAGAACGGAAAATGTTAGTCGTATACGATTCGAAAACAGGTAATGTCAAGCGTTTTATTAACAAATTAAATATGCGGGCGATACCGATTGACGAATACCAGAAGGTGGATGAGCCGTTCGTTCTGGTGACGTACACGACTGGCTTTGGCCAAGTTCCGGAGAAAGTCAGCTCCTTCCTTGAGAGCAAGGGAGACCTGCTTCGCGGCGTTTCCGCAAGCGGCAACCGCAATTGGGGAGCAGGCTTCGCCAAAAGCGCAGATACTATATCTGCTATGTACGACGTTCCGGTTATACTGAAGTTCGAGCTGTCCGGTACGAGTCAGGATAGGCAACATTTTGTCGAAAGGGTGCAAACCATTGAAACATATCGAGTTGAACAATGAACTGATGCAGCGGGGAGCCGACGGCTTCTATCAGTTGGAGAAAGACAAGGAAGCGGTAGCGGCCTTCATGGAGGAAGTGGACCAGAAGAGCGTCAAGTTTGATTCTTTGCGGGATAAGCTGGACTACCTGATCAAGAACGACTACTACGACGATGTATACGAGAAGTATACATACGAGCAGGTTGAAGCGGTGTTCACGCTTGCGGAGAGCCGCAACTTCGCTTTTCAGTCCTACATGGCGGCTTCCAAGTTTTACAAGGATTATGCAATGAAGACGAACAACAAGGCGCAGTATTTGGAAAGCTACTCCGATCGCGTAGCGATTGTCGCCTTGCATCTCGGCGAAGGCGACGCGGGTCGCGCGCTCCGCATCGCGGAGGCGATGATCGAGCAGCGGCTGCAGCCGGCAACGCCGACCTTCCTCAATGCGGGCAAGAGCCGCCGCGGCGAAATGGTTTCCTGCTTCCTGCTTGAAATGGACGACTCGCTCAATTCCATTAACTACGTGCTCGGAACCTGCATGCAGCTGTCCAAAATCGGCGGCGGCGTTGCGGTCAATCTGTCCAAGCTGCGCGGTCGCGGCGAACCGATCAAAGGCGTCGAGGGCGCTGCGAAAGGTATTATGCCTGTGCTCAAGCTGATGGAGGACGCATTCTCCTACGCCGATCAAATGGGTCAGCGCAAAGGCTCGGGAGCCGGCTATTACAATATTTTTGGCTGGGACATTATCGAGTTTCTGGATTGCAAAAAAATTAACGCTGACGAAAAGGCGAGAATCAAGACGCTTTCGATCGGCTTGATTATCCCGAACAAGTTCTACGAGCTGGCTGCCCGCAACGAAGCGTTATACGTATTTGGACCGCATTCCGTACAGAAAGCCTATGGACAGCATTTGGACGATATGGATATGGACGAGATGTACGAGGAATTGCTGGCGAACGAACGGGTTACGAAGAAAAAGGTTATGAACGCGCGCGACATGCTTACGAAAATCGCCTCGATTCAGCTGGAATCGGGTTACCCATATATTATGAACAAATCGAATGCCAACAGCATTCATGCGCTTAAAGATATCGGTGCTATCAAAATGTCCAACCTCTGCACGGAAATTTTCCAGATGCAAGAGACGTCCGAGATCAAGGACTACGGATACGAGGACATTATTCGCCGCGACATCAGCTGCAACCTGGCTTCGCTGAACATCGTAAATGTAATGGAGCTCAAAAAGCTGAAAGAGTCGGTGCATGTAGGCATCGAGGCTTTGACGACGGTAAGCGACTTGTCCAAAATCGACAACGCGCCGGGCGTGCGCAAGGCGAACGAGGAGCTTCACTCCGTCGGCCTTGGGGCAATGAATCTGAACGGCTATCTGGCGAAGAACAAAATCGCTTATGAAAGCGAAGAAGCGAAGGATTTTGCCGGTGTTTTCTTTATGATGATGAACTACTACTCCATTGAGCAAAGCATGGAGATCGCCAAGGAGCGCGGCGAGACGTTCAAGGACTTCGACCGCTCCGAATATGCGAAGGGCACGTACTTCACACGCTACGTCGAGAACGATTTCCGTCCGAAAACGGAGCGCGTCAAGCAGCTGTTCGAAGGCATGGACATCCCGTCGCCGCAGGATTGGGCGGAGCTTCAGGCCAAGGTGCAGCAGCACGGCCTGTATCATGCTTATCGGCTTGCGATCGCGCCGACGCAGAGCATTTCGTACATTCAGAATGCAACGTCGAGCGTAATGCCGATCGTTGAACACATTGAGACGCGGACATACGCGAACTCGACGACGTACTACCCGATGCCTTATCTGTCTCAGGACAACTATTTCTATTATAAATCGGCTTACAATATCGACCAGTTCAAGCTGATCGATCTGATCGCGGAAATTCAGCAGCACGTCGACCAAGGCATTTCGTCGGTTCTGCATGTGAACAGCAACGTAACGACCCGCGAGCTGGCGCGCTTCTATGTTTATGCTGCGCAAAAAGGGCTCAAATCGCTTTATTACACCCGGACGAAGCGGCTTTCGGTTGAGGAATGCACGAGCTGTGCAGTGTAACGCCAATATAATGATGCTTTAGCAGCAAACAAAGGAGCCATCTCATGAAAGCAGTAAACTGGAACCGCCCGGACGACGACTTTACGTTAACGTTCTGGCAGCAAAACGTTATGCAGTTTTGGACGGACGAGGAAATTCCGCTATCCGACGACAAGATGGACTGGATGGACATGTCGGACGCAGAGCGTACGCTGTACAAAAATGTGCTTGGCGGTCTGACTTTGCTCGATACGATTCAAGGCGGCGTCGGCATGCCGAAAATTTTGGAGCATGTGGATGGCTTGCAGCGCAAAGCCGTTCTATCCTTTATGTCGATGATGGAGCAAATTCACGCGAAGTCTTACAGCAGTATTTTCACCACGCTCGCTTCCAACGAGGAAATCGACGGCATTTTTCAATGGGTAGAGCAGAACGAGCAGCTGCAGAAGAAGGCGAAGCTGATCTCCTCCTGGTATACGAATATTACCGGACCTAAGGAGCTTTATAAAGCGATGGCGGCTTCGGTATTTTTGGAAAGCTACCTGTTCTACAGCGGCTTTTTCTACCCGCTTTATTTGGCGGGACAAGGGAAAATGACGAGCAGCGGCGAGATTATCGACCTCATTCTTCGCGACGAGAGCATTCACGGACTGTATGTCGGCGTACTGGCGCAGGAGCTGTTCCAATCGTTCAGCGCGGACGAGCAGGCTCAGCTTCAGACAGAGGTGTTTGCGCTCCTCAACGAGCTGTACGAGAATGAGCTTGTCTATACGAATGATCTGTATACTCCGCTCGGCCTGACGGAGGAAGTTAACGTCTACGTCCGCTACAATGCGAACAAGGCGCTTATGAATTTGGGCTTTGATCCGTACTTCCCGGAGGAACCGGTTAATCCTATCGTCTTTAACGGCATCAGCACCCACACCAAGCAGCATGACTTTTTCTCGAAAAAAGGCAACGGCTACGTGCGCACGATTCATATCGAGCCGCTGAGTGATGATGATTTTGTATTTAATTTCTAAATTTCATATTAGCTAGCACAGCAGGATCGCTCTCATTTCGGCCCAAGGCCAATGAGGGCGATTTTCGTTTTGTGATGCCAGCAAGGACAAGGAGGCATGTACCGTGATTGAAATTGAAGGGTTAACGAAAACCTTCCAGGTAGCAAAGCGTTCTGCCGGATTCGGGCAGGCGCTCAAGGCGCTTGTGCGCAGGGAATACACGGCGGTTGAGGCGCTTAAAGGAATCAGCTTCTCCATCAAGCCCGGGGAAATTGTCGGTTATATCGGACCGAATGGGGCCGGCAAATCGACATCGATTAAAGTGATGAGCGGCATTCTGGTTCCGGACAGCGGAACCTGCCGGATCATGGGCTATACGCCGTGGAAGGATCGAACCAGCTACGTAAGGCATATCGGCGTCGTATTCGGCCAGCGCTCGCAGCTGTGGTGGGATGTGCCGGTGCTGGATTCCTTCGAGCTGCTGCGGGATATCTATAAAGTGCCGCAGCCGGAATACAAAGGCAATCTGGAGCTGCTTACGGAAACGCTGGAGCTTGGCGAGCTGCTGCAAACGCCGGTCAGGCAGCTCAGCCTCGGTCAGCGGATGCGCTGCGAAATTGCGGCTTCGCTGCTGCACAGCCCAAGCCTGTTGTTTCTTGATGAGCCGACAATCGGATTGGACGCGGTGTCCAAAATCGCTGTCCGCAACTTCATCCAGACGATCAATAAGGAACGGGGCGTAACGGTAATACTGACGACGCATGATATGTTCGATATTGAGGCGCTGGCGCAGCGGGTTATACTGATCGGAAAGGGCAGACTGCTCTATGACGGCAGCGTAGATGAGATTCGCGGCAAATTCGGCACCAAAAAAACGATGACGGCGATGTACAGCCACTGCGATCGTCCGCTTGCGCTGCAAGGAGCCGAGCTGCTCTCATGGTCACCCGAGCGGGCGGAGCTGCGCATCGATACAGCGGAGACGAAAATATCGCATTTGCTGCAACAACTCTCGAATCAGGTGGAGCTGCTGGATGTGGAAATCGGGGGACAGCCGATTGAAGATATGATTGTACAGCTGTACAAGGAGCATGAATTGTCATGAGAGCTTATCTATCCGTATTCAAGCTGCGCCTGAATCTTGGTCTGCAATACCGGACGGCCGCGATAGCGGGCGTTGCCACCCAATTTTTTTGGGGATTTATCATCATCATGGTGTTTGAAGCTTTCTACAGTCAAGCGGGCGCAGGCGGGGAGCTTCCGATCTCGCTGGAGCAGCTGATTGCTTATGTTTGGCTGCAGCAGGCGTTTCTGGCGCTCGTTATGCTCTGGTTTCGCGATAACGAGCTGTTCCAGCTGATTACAAGCGGCAACATCGCCTATGAGCTATGTCGTCCGAGCGGCATTTATGGATTATGGTACGCCAAGCTGCTGGCGCAGCGGCTGTCCAGCGCCATGCTGCGCAGCCTGCCCATCCTTATCGTGGCGCTGCTGCTGCCCGAGCCTTACCGGATGCCGTTGCCGCCGTCCGGTGCGAGTCTGGCGCTGTTCGCCATCGCGCTTGTCGCCGGTCTGCTTATGATTGTAGCGATCTCCATGCTGATGTACATATCCGTGTTCGTGACGCTGTCGCCGGCCGGCTCCTTGCTTATGTTTGGCGTGCTTGGCGAGTTTCTGGCCGGGATGGTCATTCCCGTGCCGCTTATGCCGGACTGGCTGCAGCGAATTGTCTATGTGCTGCCGTTTCGCTGGACTGCGGACTTTCCGTTCCGCATCTACTCGGGACATATCGGCGTGCAGGAAGCTCTGCTTGGCATCGGCGTCCAGTTGTTCTGGCTGGCAGCGCTGGCCATCCTGGGCAAGCTGGCCATGTCATCCGTATTGCGGAAAGTCATCGTGCAGGGAGGCTAATAAAAATGGGCTTGTTCTGGAAATATATTGTGATCCTGTTTAAATCTCAGATGCAGTACCGCACCTCGTTCTGGCTGCTCACGCTTGGACAAATGCTGACGCCGTTTGCCGCATTTGCCGGGATGTACTTTATGTTCGAGCGCTTCGGACAAATTAGAGGCTGGGCCTTCGCGGAGGTGGCGCTGTGCTTTGCGGTGACGCACATGGCGTTTGCCATAAGCGAGTGCTTCGCGAGAGGGTTCGATAACTTCTCCTCGCTTGTCGGCGGAGGCGATTTCGACCGGCTGCTCGTCCGACCGCGCGGCACCGTCTTGCAGGTGCTCGGCTCCAAATTCGAGTTCTCGCGGGCAGGCCGGCTGTTACAAAGCGCGCTTGTGCTTGGCTGGGCGATTACCGGAATTGAGGTGGAATGGACCGTATGGAAGGCCATTTTGCTTGCGCTTATGGTTGTGAGCGGCGTTTTTATTTTTACCGGCATTTTTATGCTGGCGGCGACCATGTGCTTCTGGACGATTCAGGGAATGGAAATCGCCAATATTTTTACAGACGGCGGAAGAGAGATGTCTCAATACCCGCTGGACATATACCGCAAATGGGTCAAACGCTTTTTTACTTTTGTCATCCCGTTCGGCTGCGCCAATTATTTGCCGTTGCTGTACATTCTGGAGCGTGCTGACGGAAATGAATGGCTGTCCGTAATGTCGCCGCTGGCCGGCATACTCTTTATTCTGCCATGCTTGCTCGTCTGGCGTATCGGCGTCAGACATTATCGGTCTACAGGTTCGTAACGGTTGGCAGCAGGGATTGCCGCATGGATGTGGAATATAGGCAATACGATCGACAGCAAAGAGAGGGGCAAATGCAGTGAAAACGATTGAAGTGCAGCAGTTGGTGCAAAAATTTTCGCTAGAGGTGCTTGCGGGAGCGGATCGGCTGAACCGCCCAATCATAAAAGCGCGGGCCTATAGACCCGGTCTGGAGTTTGTCGGCTACTTTGATTATTTCCCGCAGGAGCACGTTCAGGTGCTGGGCCGCAAGGAAATTACGTATTTGCACTCGCTTACCGAGGAGGAGCGCAATCTTCGCATCGGAAATATTGTCAAATATCACCCGCCTTGCTTTATCGTGACGGCCGAGCAGGAAGGGTTGAAATACTTAACCAAATATTGCGAGCAGGAATGTATTCCGCTGCTTCGCACGAAGGAGAAGACGGCGCCGTTTCTGAGCATGCTCGATGCCTACTTGCTCAAAGCGCTGGCCCCGGAAATTGCCGTGCATGGCGTTTGCCTGAACGTATCAGGCATCGGGATTTTGCTGCGGGGCAAATCGGGGGTAGGCAAAAGCGAAACGGCGCATACGCTTATCCGCCGCGGCCACCGTCTGGTCGCAGACGATATCGTCGTGCTCAAAAAGCTGAGCGCGCAAACGCTGCTTGGCAGCCATAACGAGAAAACAAAGGAGTTTCTGGCGCTGCGCAGCGTAGGCCTGATCAATGTCGTAAGGCTGTACGGACGCAAGGCGTTCCAGGACGAAACGCGGATCACCCTGGATATCGAGCTGACGAAGTGGCGCGACAATGAGCTGAACAACGAGCTTGAGCTAACGCCAAAATTCACGGAATATATGGGGGTTCGCGTGCCGCACATTGAAATACAGCTGCAGCCCGGCCGCGATGCGGCAGGGCTTATCGAAGCAGCCGCCAACAGCTGGTATTTAAAGCAGCAGGGCTACAGCGCGGTGGAGGAGTTTATGAAGCGGCTGGAGATGGAATAGCGAAGCGGCCCTCCCCGCTGGACATCGCAAGAAATGCGGCTACCCATAGCCCGGCTAACATGGTAAACTGTGAAAGAGAAAAGCTCATTCCCTCGCACAAGTTCTGACAGACTCAAAGGAGGAAACCGCGTGGAAAATTGCTCGATTGTGACCAAGCCCGCTATCCATTTAGCAGGAATCAGCTATTGTGGGCCGTACTCAACCTTTCCAGACGAAGCCATCAGGCTGCAAACTGAGTTTTTGACACGTAAGCATGAGCTGGACGGCAAAATGAAATCTTCGGTGCTGTACAGCCCGAATTTCGGCAACGAGGCGTTCGCTACTTATTGGGCCTGTTACGAGGTGGAGCATCTTGACGAGGTGCCGCCCGGGATGGTGCAGTTCACTATTCCGTCGCACCGGTATGCCATGGCGGGATGCTCAAACAAACGAATCGGTGAAGGCTATGAGCAGCTTCATGCCTGGATCAACGAAAACGGGCTTGTGCGCCAGGACAACGGGGTGTCGCTGGAGCTGTTTTATATTGATGACCAGCATTTGGAGGAAGAGCCGGTCGAACTGCTGATTCCTCTAAAGGATTAATGGATACAGGCAGCTTGCGCGCAAAGGGCGGAACACCAGGTACATGCTTGGCCTGGGTTCGCTTTTTGCGAGGCAGGCTCTTTTTTTTATAGGCGGAGCGCGCGGAAAGAGGGAGGTGATCAGCAATGAGGAAACGAGAGAGGCGGCTTCGATTTGGCCTTATCGGCGGGGCTGCAAGCGGCGTCGTGCTGGCGCTGCTGCTCAAAGGGGCTGAAGCGGCAACGGGCCAAGAAGTGTATCGGCTGCTCCTAAACGTCGATTTTATGCCGTGGGTTCCCCGGAATATGCCGGAATGGGCCGAGCTTGCTCTGCATATGGCCGTTGCGCTGCCGCTTGGCTGGGTTTATCTCCGTTTGCTGACGCTCTGGCAATCGCCGCTGTGGTTGGGTCTTGGAGTAGGACTTGCGGTCGCCTGCTGTACGTGGGTACCGTTAACACAGCTATCGGAGCGTGTTCCAGACACCTCTGACTGGGGGGCTTTGGGCCTGTGGCTTGCAGGACATTTGGGCTATGGCTTGGCGCTTGCGGCGGCAGGGGCTTATTGGAGAAAAAAGGAGAGGAGAAATGAAGATGAGTTATCCATTGTATATCGTTGACGCATTTGCAAGCGAGCGTTACAAAGGAAATCCGGCTGCGGTATGTATGTTAAGCGAGCCGGGAGAAGCGGAATGGATGCAACTGGTTGCGGCCGAAATGAATTTGTCGGAAACGGCCTTTGCAGTCCCCGAGGAAGACGGAAGCTGGGGCTTGCGCTGGTTTACACCCGAGGGAGAGGTCGATCTATGCGGTCACGCTACGCTGGCTACCGCTCATGCTTTATGGGAGACAGGCAGGCTTGAACGTCAGGAGGAGGCCAGATTTCATACGAAAAGCGGCTTGCTTACCGCTCGTTGGACGAAGACAGGCATTTTGATGGATTTTCCGGACGAACGGCCACTGCCTGTTCATGCGCCGGAGGATCTGCTGCAAGGGCTGGGCCTTATACCGCGATATGTAGGATTAAATCGGATGGACTATCTGGTTGAGGTGGATAGCGAGGAAACGGTGCGCTCGCTTCGCCCGGACTTCATGATGCTGGCTCGCCTGCCTGTACGCGGAGTCATTGTCACCAGCCGAGCGGAGGGAGGCGAATACGATTTTGTATCGCGCGCCTTCTATCCCGCCACGGGCACGAATGAGGACCCGGTCACGGGCTCCGCGCACTGCGCGCTTGCGCCGTATTGGGCCAAGCGGCTGCGCAAGTCTGCGCTTACCGGTTACCAGGCCTCCAAGCGGGGAGGACTTGTGCATGTGCAAATCCACGAGGAGCGTATTTTGTTAACCGGACAAGCGATAACGGTGCTGCGGGGAGAGCTGGAGCCGTAGTACACGAGCGTCCTCGCCTCCATGCTCGGCATCATGGTTTTTCGCCTTGTCGCGGCCCCTGCTTGTCCCCTTTAATTCCCTCGCATAAGCGGCGTCTGCCTCACCGGGCAGGCCGCTACAACTGTTTTGCCAAGCTTGCACTTTATTGTATAAACCCCCGCTATTCCTGACGTTTAGAGGCTCCAAAAATGTCCAATTGCCGGTAAAACGATATACTCGCCATAATAGGGATACAGCGCTGACAAGGCGGTAAGCGATAACCGGAGGTGAACGACTATGAAGCAGGTTGCAGCCACGCATGTGAAACGGCAAGATCCCGATTATCGGCCGAGCATGCTGCGGAGGCTCCAAAAGGACAAATGGCTATATATTTTGCTGCTGCCTGGATTGCTTTATTTTTTATTGTTCAAGTATGTACCAATGTGGGGCGTATTGCTCGCCTTCCAGAACTATCAGCCGTTTGTGGGGTTTTGGAAAAGCGAGTGGGTCGGCCTTGAGCATTTTCAGCTGTTTTTTTCCAATCCCGAATTTTTTATGCTGCTTCGCAACACGCTGTTGCTGTCCTTTTACAATTTGGTGTTTTTTTTCCCGGCGCCGATCGTGCTTGCCATTCTCCTCAATGAAATTAGAAGGGCATGGTTTAAACGGTCCATACAGACGCTGATTTACATTCCCCACTTTATCTCTATGGTTATTGTCGCCAGTATGACTTATGTATTCCTTACGACTGCCGGCGGGCCCGTCAACGAGCTGCTGTTTGCCTACACGGGGCAAAAAATCGAGTTTCTGGCCAGTCCCGACTGGTTCAGGCCGCTTATTATTTTGCAGACGATTTGGAAGGAATGCGGCTGGGGAACGATTATTTTTCTGGCGGCGCTGGCGGCCGTGGATGTGGAGCAGTACGAGGCGGCCATTATGGACGGTGCGAACCGGTGGAAACAAATTTGGCATATTACGCTGCCGTCGATCAGGAGCACCATCATCATTTTGCTTATACTGCGGATGGGCAACGTGCTCGAGAACGGCTTTGAACAGATTTATTTAATGCTCAATCCTCTCAACCGGAGCGTAGCCGAAGTGTTCGATACGTATGTGTATGCGATGGGGATTACGCAGGGAGCGTTCAGCTACAGTACGGCAGTCGGCCTGTTTAAAGCGATTGTAGGCGTCATTCTGGTGCTGGGCAGCAACTACTTGGCCAAACGGTTCGGCCAGTCCGGACTTTATTGACGCAATCAGACAGAAAGGAGAATGGGGCTATGGCCAAAACCTACCGGACAGTATCAGGCACGGCATTTGATCTATGCAATTATATTTTTTTGGGAGCGTTTGCAATTGCGGCGGTATTGCCTTTTATTTACGTCATATCGGGCTCCTTTGCCACGGACGCGGAAATTACGCGAAGGGCCGTGTTTCTCATCCCAGAAACGTTCTCGATTGCGGCCTACCAGTTTATTTTTTCGACCGGAACCATTATGAAAAGTATTGGCGTGTCGATGTACGTAACGGTCGTCGGCACGGCGGTCAATCTGTTTTTTACGGTCACGATGGCGTATCCGCTCGCGCGGCGCAACCTGATGGGCCGGAATACGGTACTGAATCTGGTCATCTTCTCGATGCTGTTCGGCGGAGGCATGATACCGACCTATCTCGTTATCCGCGAGCTGAATTTGCTGGATTCCTATTGGGCGTTAATTCTTCCCGGCGCAATCAGCGCGTTTAATCTGATTATCGTAAAAAACTTTTTCCAGGAGCTTCCTCCCGGGCTGGAGGAGGCGGCCAAAATCGACGGCTGCTCGGAGATAGGTTTGTTGTGGCGCATCGTGCTGCCGCTCTCCAAGCCGGTGCTCGCTACGTTTACGCTTTTTTATGCGGTCGGCCACTGGAATGACTTTTTTGCGGCGCTGCTGTACATAAACGACCCTGCTAAATGGCCGCTGCAAGTGTTGCTTCGCCAAATCGTATTGCTGTCGCAAGCCGCAGCCGGCGATTTGCACGCCATGGACCCTAATTTCGTCAAGCCGCCGGATCAATCGATCAAGATGGCCGTCATCGTCGTGGGCACCGTTCCGATCTTGCTCGTGTATCCATTTTTGCAAAAGCATTTTGCCAAGGGAGTGCTTATCGGCTCCATCAAAGGCTAATCCGGGTAACAGTCGTTTTTCCTTGCAAGCTCCAGGCTTGCAGGCAGACGGTTATACAATAGAGCCATTTAGAATAAGGGAGGCACATGTATGAGAAAAAATCGAAACCGTAACAAAAAGTGGGCGTTTCTGTTGCTGGCAGGAACGATGACGGCAGGCACGCTGGTCGGCTGCTCGCAGCAAAGCGGAAGCACCTCCAACGCAACGCCGGGAGCGGCATCGCCGGATGCCGTTCAGCAGACGGATGCTCCCGTGAAGGAAGAGGCTGCGCTGCCCATCAACATCATGCTGCCGATTTTCAAAACGAATTATCCGAAGGATGACAGTCCGGTGGCCGCAGAAATCGAAAAACGAACGAATACCGATATCCATTTTGAATGGGTGCCCAACGCCTCCTATGTAGACAAATTCAACATTACGCTGGCATCCGGCAAGCTGCCTACGATCATGTACGTGCCTGATGTCAAATCGCCAAGCTTTGTGAATGCCGCCAAATCGGGCGCGTTCTGGGAGATTGGACCCTATTTGAAGGATTATCCGAACCTGAGCGGCGCCAATCCGGTTATTCTCAACAACTCCTCGATCGAGGGCAAAAACTACGGGATCTACCGCGGACGCCCGCTCGGACGGAACGGAGTGTATTACCGAAAGGATTGGCTCGACAATGTAGGGCTGTCGGTGCCAACGACGGTCGACGAATTTTACAATATGCTGAAAGCGTTTAAAGAGCAGGACCCCGACCAAAACGGCAAGGACGACACGTATGGATTGGTGCTTGTCAAATGGACAGGTCAATGGTCAAGCGGCTTCGACAACATCAAGCTCTGGTTCGGCGCTCCGAACAAATGGGGCGATTTCGACGGCAAGCTGGTGCCGGATCATCTGACACCGGAATATGTGGATGCGCTTAAATTTATGAAAAAGCTGTATGACGAGAAGCTGATCAATCAGGATTTCGCCATCATGGATTCAGCCAAATGGACCGATCCGCTCGTCAACAACCAGGCTGGCGTCATTATTGACGTCATTGACGGAGCTGCGCGCGCAGACGATAAAATACACGCGGCGCTTGCCGCGCAAGGAAAGGATCAGCCGGATATTCACTACATGGATGTGTTCAGCGGCGTGAAGGATGCGGAGGGCAAGCTGCATACGCTGCCGACATCCGGCTTCGCGGGCATGCTGGCTGTTCCGAAATCGGCGGTTAAAACAGAGGAAGAGCTGAAGCGGGTGCTTGCATTCATCGACCAGCTGAACGATCCTGACATGCAGACGATGCTGGGCTACGGTCTGGAAGGAAGCCACCACACGCTGGAGGATGATGCGATCGTCGTCAGCAAAGATACGGTGCTGCTCGAGTCCGAGGTGGAGGGACTGAATCAGATGCTGACATTCATCCCGGAGGATAAAGCCAAAAAAGTGAAGCAAACGCCGCTTCGCATCAAGCAAACCGATCTGCAGAAGGAAAACGAGCAATATATCGTGGCGAATCCTGCCGAGCCGTTTATCTCTCAGGTGTACACCGAAAAGGGCGCCCAGCTCGATAACATTCTTAACGATGCGCGCATTAAATTTATCGTCGGCCAAATCGACGAGGCCGGCTTGCAGGCCGCATTCGAGCTATGGAAAAAGAGCGGCGGCAACGATCTGATTGCCGAAATGAACGAGCTTTACGCAGCCAGCAAGTAGATGAAGTCTTTCGTTGGATTATAGGAAAGCAACATTTTTCGCTACCTTTCTCTATATTTCTCGGAATGAAACGCGCTGCGCTGCCAAAGAACGGCTCAGCGCGCTTCCCCTTGGACAGAGCTTCACTGCCACTTTGCGGCGGAACTCTGTCTTTTGCCTTAGTTCTCCAGTTTCATACATTTACGGGAAAAAGGACTTGTCCAATCTCCGGAAGCAAGCTATTCTTGAACCATGCTTATTGAATGCGATTACATTGGAATTTGAGGTTTAAACATCCATTTCGATTTGGTTGGTGAGAATATGCGAAAAGCGCTGAGAATGGCAAGGCTGAAGCGGGGTAAAGGAAGAACAGGAAACAAGGGGAGATTCTACAAAAAAAGTTTAATTATGCTGCTGCTCGTCGCCAGCATCCCCGGGCTCATAACGGGAGCGCTCGTATACAGCATGGCGGGAGGCAGGCTGGAAAAGGAATTGCTTCATTCGCATAACAGCCAGATCGAGCAGCGGGCCAAAAATATGGACGCCCAGCTGACTAATCTGGAGCTGCTGCTGTCGCATTGGGCGTTCGACAGCAAGTTCGACTATGGTCTGGGAGCAAAGGATTTCAAACAGGATTTCTCGATCGCCCATGATATTACGAAGACGCTGGTCGTTATGCAGGGCTCCAACACGATGAACAAGGTCGTCGGACTTTATCTGCAAGGAGGCCCATCCGCCGTGCTGTTCGAGCCGGAGTACGGAACGCTTGGCACTGACGCAGAGGAAGCCGTTTACGACGAGCTGCTCCAGACGAAGCAGGTTACGTTCTGGACCGAGGCTGCTTTTGATCCGAAGCGGCCGCAGGCGAAGGACTTGACGCTCGTGCATCATGTGCCTGGAGGCAGCCTGCGCCCGTTCGGCATGCTGTTCATCCGACTGGACAACGAGCGTGTCGTTGACATGCTGCGTACGATGACACCCTATGAGGGCGGAAGCACCTTTTTTCTGCAGCAGAACGGCGCGATGATCGCATCGACTACCGGCAATGACAGGGAGTCATCGTTTACGGCCGCGTTGCGCGAGCAGATTGCGGCAAAGGATACACAGGGCGGTTCTTTTTTCTTTGAATACGGCGGAATGACGTATACCGTTACTTACGGCACGTTTTCGCGAATTGCGGACAACTGGACCTATGTGACCGCTTCGCCGATTTCGAGCATTACGGCTCCGGTCGTATTTATTTCCAAAATTATTTTTGGCGTCAGCCTGAGCGCGCTGCTGCTTGCCGCGTTGCTTGCCTGGCTCGCCTCGCAGCGCATCTATTCGCCTGTCGGCCGTCTGATGGCGGTGCTGATGGAGGACAGGCCGTATATGCAGGAGAAAGAGGACGAGTTTACGCTTATCGAACGCCAGTGGCATCATTTAAGCAGGGAAAGCCTCGAGCTGCACGCCAAGCTGTCCGAGCAGCTGCCTTATGTGAATGAAAGCTTTCTTCATCAATTGCTGCAGGGACATCTGTATGCGTATTCCGAGGAGGAGCTGCTGTCGCGGATGGAACGCTACAAATGGCGTCTGCAGGGGCACGAATTCGTCGTGCTCTACGTTCAGCTGACGGGCATGGCCAGCCTTGCCGGCAAATTTAAATACGGGGACGAGGGGCTGGTTACGTTTGCCGCGGTCAACATGCTTGAGGAATTTGCAGCGAAGCATTTCAAGCAGAGCAAGGCGATTAATTTCCACGATTTGTCGGCCGGCTTGTTAATCGCGTTCCCGTCAGATAGCGACTGCAAAGCGGAGCTGGAAGCTTTTCGGGAAGAATTGACGAATGCCGTGAATCGGCTGCTTAATATGCGGCTGACGATCGCGGCCAGCGAGCGTACGAATCAAATTACCCAAATCCCGCTTGCTTTCGAGCAGGTCAAGCATGCCGCCAGCCAGCGTGATTTCGGCAGCGACAATCAATGGATTGATATCGATGACGAGCGCCAGACCGCAGCGCCAGGCGAGGAGGAGCCGCCATATCCGTTCGCTTTGGAGCGCGAGCTGGTGCAGGCGCTGCGTGCCGGGCAAGAGACCGGCGCCTATGAGCTGCTCCATTCCTTTCTGGAAGCCTTATCCTATAAAGGAGCGAAGGAGGCGCATGTCCAGCAAGGCATGCTTCAGCTGCTGGGCAGTGTGCAGCATGCCATGCTCGTATCCGGCATTAAGCCGACGAGACTATTCAAATGCGTCAATATGTACGAGCAATTGTCGCAAATCCGCGAGCCTGCGCTTATCGTAGCCTGGTTTCGGGAACGCGTCTGCGAGCCTTTTTTGCGGGAGCTTGGAGAGCGTTCGGGCGCGGGGGCGAAGCGG
The DNA here is from genome assembly GCF_005222705.1 of Paenibacillus sp. SY21-1. Taxonomy (GTDB): domain Bacteria; phylum Bacillota; class Bacilli; order Paenibacillales; family Paenibacillaceae; genus Pristimantibacillus. Next base: position 168,067 of record NZ_STGF01000014.1, read on the forward strand.
CTGATCGAGCAGGCGATGATTTTCCTCCAGCAGCATTACATGAAGGATATATCGCTGGATCACTGCGCCGACCATATCGGCACCAATCCGTTTTATTTAAGCAAAACATTCAAGCAAGTGACCGGTAAAAATTTTATCGACTATTTGACCGAGCTGCGGATGGACAAAGCCAAGGAACTGCTGCGCGAATCGACACTCAAAATTAACGATGTCGCCGAGCAGGTGGGCTATCAGCACAGCTATTTCAACCGGATATTCAAAAAGCTTGAGGGCATGACGCCGAGCAGGTACCGGGAGCTGAGCAATAGCGAGTAAGTTCGCCGCATTCGGTTCAAAGCGAACAGGAGGCTAGGCCTTTGGGTACGGAAACGGAACCAACCGTTAGGCTGCACTGGATGAACCGCCCAGCCGCAGAAGCGGCCGGATTGACATGGGGCATACCGTGGAGGGAAGGGGAGCTGCAGCGCGATGAGCAGCTAAAGCTCTTCCATGCGGAGAGTGGACGCCAATTGCCGCTGCAAAGCTGGCCGACGGCATTCTGGCCGGACGGCAGCGTGAAGTGGTCGGCGCACGCAGCGGTTGCCGAGGGGGACGCTGCCGGCTATACGGTAACGAAAGGAAGCCCGTCGGCCGGCAGCTCGAGCGTGGCAGTAGAAGAAACGGATACGGAAATCAGAATCGATACCGGCGTCATGCAATGCGTATTCGGCAAGCGGGGACGCGATCCGCTTATTAGCCTGTCAAGGGACGGGGCTGTGCAATGCAGCGGAGGCAGACTGATTTCCCTAAAGGAAACGCGAAGCGGCGAAAATGGGGCAAGCATGGTAAAAGAAGAGCCATTCTCATGCCGAATTCTTCATGCCGTTGTCGAGCAGAGCGGGCCTGTAAGAGCAGTCGTAAAAATAGACGGCATCCATTTGCAGGAGAAGGGAACCCGGGAATGGCTGCCCTTCTCCATGCGCATATATGTCTATGCCGGGCAGCATACGCTGCGAATGGTGCATTCGTTTCATTATGACGGCGATCCTCGCCAGGATTTTATAAAGGGGCTGGGCTTTCGCTTCTCCATTCCGATGAATGGTCCGCTACATAACCGCCATGTCCGGTTGGCCGGCGATTGCGGCATGTTCAGTGAATCGCCCAAAACGCTGCACACCAGGCGTACGAAGGGGAAATACCGGGAGCTGTTTGAACGGCAGACGCTTGGCGAAGCTGTAACGTTCGACGATTCTGAGGAGGATCGGTATTTTGCAAGCCTGCTGGAGGATTCGGCGGTGTGGGCAGATTTTAAGCTTGTCCAGCGCTCATCCGAGCATTACGTGATTTGGAAGCGAACACAGGAGGATTGCTGCTGGCTGAAATCGGCCGAAGGCCGGCGCTCCGGCGGGCTCGCCTACATAGGAGGAGAGGGCGGCGGACTTGCGGCGGGACTGCGGCATTTGTGGGAAAAATATCCGGCAGGGCTGTCCATCTCGGATACGGCAAGCGAAACGGCACAGCTGACGGTTTGGTTCTGGTCGCCGGACGGAGAGGCGATGGATTTGCGGCATTACGACACGAATACGCATGTGGAATCGTCCTATGAGGGGGCTGTGGAGCTGCGGGCTACGCCTTACGGAATTGCGAACACAAGCGAGCTTACCCTATGGTGCATGTCAAGAACTCCGACACAGGAGCAGCTGTCTAACATGCGGCAGGAGCTGGCTGCACCGCCTATGCTTGCCTGTAGACCTGACTATTACCATCAGGCGAGGGCGTTTGGCTTGTGGAGCTTGCCGGACCGCAGCACACCTGCGAAGGCGCGTCTGGAAAGCCGCCTCGATGGCATAATAGCGTTCTATCTGGCCGAGGTGGAGCAGCGCAAGTGGTACGGCTTTTGGGATTACGGCGATTTTATGCATAGCTACGACCCTGTCCGGCATGTATGGAATTACGATCTCGGCGGCTGCGCATGGCAGAACACTGAGCTGGCTCCGAATATGTGGCTGTGGATCATGTATTTGCGTACCGGAAGAGCGGATATTTTCCGGCTTGCCGAAGCGATGACCAGGCATACAAGCGAGGTGGATGTTTATCATTTTGGCGAATACGCGGGGCTGGGCTCAAGGCACAACGTCGTGCATTGGGGCTGCGGCTGCAAGGAAGCGCGGATTGCAATGGCAGGACTGCATCGCTATTACTATTATTTGACGGCAGACGAGAGGGTCGGCGATTTAATGGATGAAGTGAAGGATGCAGACTTCACTACCGTCAACCTTGACCCGATGCGCGCTTATTTTCCAAAAGACGAGCATCCGACACATATTCGTATCGGACCGGATTGGGCGGCGTTCAGCTCCAATTGGATGACCCGATGGGAGCGATTCGAGGATACGGCTTACCGCGACAAAATATGGAAAGGAATCGAAAGCGTCAAACGGGCCAATTTTGGCTTGATTTCAGGCCCGACTTATGGATACGATCCGACCACCAGCGAACTGACACCGCTCGGAGACGACAATTGGGGTCGTCATTTGGCGATTTGTATGGGCGCTCCGCAAGTATGGTTTGAGCTCGCCGGGATGCTTAAGGACCGGGAATGGGAACGTTTGATGGCGGAGTTTGGCTTGTTCTATTTGCTGCCGCAGGAAGAAAAAATCAGAAGGACAGGCGGAGCGATCAGCTCAGGCCGCTTTGATCATCCGGTGCTCAGCATAGCCATGGTTGCTTACGGAGCTTTCTATGCGCAGGACGAGACAACGGCGAAAGAAGCCTGGAAGGTGCTGCTGCAAAATCCGTTTGCCCGTATCGATTTGCAGCGCGATTCGATAGCCGTAATGGAGACCGGTGGACGCCGCGAAATCGAGTGGATCAATACAAATGAAGCCGCACAGTGGTCTTTGAACACCATCATCAGCCTGGAGCTAATCGACAAGTGGCTGCCGGAGACCGTATTGGAGGCGGTGAAATGATGCCGTTTGCCGGGCAGCTGATTTACCATAACCCGCTTGCAAGCCCCAAGGACTTGGAAGGCTTCCGGCTGGAGGGAGAAGCGGCGCTTTCGTTTCCGCTCGCGAGACTTCGTTTGGAGAGCACCAGACCTTCGGATGAAGGCCAAAAGGCCAATTTCGTGCTTTGGTGCCCGGTACCGTTTCCTGCGGATATTGCCGTCACCTGGGAGTTCAAGCCGATACGGGAGCCGGGGCTTGCCATCCTGTTCCTGGCCGCGATAGGCGCCCGGGGGCTGGATTTGTTCGACGAGCGGCTCGCTGCAAGAACGGGAGAATACGAGCAGTATCATCATGGGGATTTGTCTGCGCTGCATCTTTCCTATTTCAGAAGACGCTGGCCGGAGGAAAGGGCCTTTCATACGTGCAATTTGCGCAAAAGCTACGGCTTTCATCTGGTTGCGCAAGCCGCCGATCCGCTGCCGCCCGTCGCCGATTGCTCCGATTTCTACCGTATGAAGCTCGTCAAACGGGGCGGCAAAATTGATTTTTTCATTAATGAGCTCTCGGTTCTCGCCTGGCAGGATGATGGGAAAAGCTATGGCCCCTTGCTCGGAGGGGGCCGGATCGGCTTTCGTCAAATGGCGCCGCTAATTGCCGAATATGCCAATTTAAAGGTATTTTCGCTGCAGCGCACAGATGAAACAAATGAGCGATCAAAGGAGTGAAGCTGCCAATGGCAGGCATTATGTTAGCATTTCCGGGCGGAAGGCATAAGGCGCTTACGCTTAGCTATGACGATGGCACATTAGCCGACCGGAGACTGGTAGAGCTGCTTAATCGATACGGACTAAAGGGAACTTTCCATTTAAATAGCGGGCTGTTCGGGATACCCGGCCGCTTGGCGGCGGAGGAGGCGGCAAGCTTGTACACTGGCCACGAGGTTTCCGCCCATACGTTCACCCATCCGACCATTGCAAGGTGCCCAAGGGAGCAAATGGTGCACGAGATCATCGAGGACCGGAAAGGGCTTGAACGTTTGACGGGCTACCCGGTCAGGGGCATGTCCTACCCGAACGGCTCGTATAACGGCGATTTGAAAAAGATGCTGCCGGCGCTTGGCATCGAATACGCGCGCGTTGTTGAGTCGACCGGCAGCTTCGCCTTGCCGCAAGACTGGCTGGAATGGAAGCCGACTTGCCATCATAATGATCGACTGCTGGAGCGCGCAGAACAATTTCTGGCGCTGCATAAGACGCAATATTTATATTTAATGTACGTATGGGGACATAGCTATGAGTTTGACCATGACGGCAATTGGGATCTGATGGAGCAGTTCTGCACGCTTGCCGGAGGGCGCGAATCCGTATGGTATGCGACGAACATGGAAATTGTCGATTATATCACGGCGTACGGTCGTCTGCAATTTTCCGCAGATTTAAGCTTTGTCCGCAATCCTTCCGCATGCAGCGTGTGGCTGAGCGTTGACGGCCGGCACGTGGAGGTAGCGGGCGGAAGTCATATCAGACTGACTCAGGAGGAGTAAACATGAACATAACGACAGTTGATGCCATTTCCTTAACGAATATCGATATCAGTGCGGCGGGTCCGCGCTGCAAAATGCTGATCGGCGATTTAAACGGCGACGGTCTGATGGAGCTGCTGCTCGTACAGGCCGACAATCGGCAGGATGTCCGTTATATTCCCCATCAGGTGCAGTGCTTGACGGCTTTTGCGCTAAACGGACAAATGCTGTGGCAGGCCGGCAAGCCCGATCCCGGGGCGGGCAGCCAAGGGTCCGATTATCCTGCGCAAATCTATGATTGGGACGGAGACGGGCAGCTGGAGGTTCTTGCCGTGATGGGAGACCGCTTTATAGCGCTTGACGGACGGACAGGGGAGGAGAAACGAAGCTATCCGCTTCCGGGTCCTCACGCCCACGATTGCATAATCATTGCCAACCTGAGCGGCAAGGAACGCGCAAGCGATATTCTGCTGAAGGACCGCTATCATAAATTGTGGGCGTTGGACGCAGAATTTAATCTGCTTTGGACGCATGAAGGCAACCCCGGGCATTATCCATGGGTATACGATTTGGATGGCGATGGCAGAGACGAGGTCATGGCCGGCTACGACCTGCTGGATGCCGACGGCAACGTTCGCTGGAGCTGCAAGGAGCTGGACGATCATGCCGATTGCATTTGGGTAGGCGATGTCAACGGTGACGGCTTGCCGGAGCTGGTCATCGGCGGCAGCGTAACCGTCATGTACAGCCGGGAGGGAAAAGAGCTGTGGCGGTATGAAGGCTCGGTCGAATCTCAGCATATTGCGCTAGGCAGGTTCAGAAGCGATACGCCGGGCCTCCAGGTCGCCGGACTTGACCGGCTTGTGCGGGAGGATGACGGGCGCGGGCTGAAAGGGAAGGATGCGTTGTTCCTCCTGGATGCAGCCGGCAAGGAGCTGTGGAAAGAGGACAGACAGACGGAAGGCTGGCTGACGATAATTGAAACGCTCCGAAACTGGAAGCCGGGCGCTGCCGATTATATTTTGGCGTACCGCCGGGGCGGCGGCGTTGCTCCGGGCCTATACGACGGCTATATGAATCAGGTCGTACGTTTTCCGGCGGAAGGCTATGCGGCCCATGCCGATTTAATCGGTTCGGGGACGGAGCAGGTCATTGTTTACTCGGATACTTATGCCACCGTATTTGGCAGCGAGCAGATCAGCCTGGAAGCGAAAGAGCCTGGCGTGAAGCCGCTGGAGCAGCCTAAGCGGCTCTACAGCTCAACGCTGTATCCGGGCGGCGAAAGATAGGGCCCAACTTGCCTGCCGCCAAACGGACACGCCTGACGCTACGCCCAAAAAAAAGCAGTCACCGCAACAGGATACTGAAGGCAGAGCTCTCCCTATGCGACACATCTAAAAATTCCTCTTCATTAATGACTCCGTCCAGGCCGATTGTCGGTCGAGACGGGGTCTTCCTTCTTCCTGCATCTTCGCCGCTCTATCCTCGGACATCTCACGAGCGTTTTTTGCTTGTCTTATAGGCCGTAATCTTGTTTTTTCCTGTCGATTTGGACCTGTACATCGCCTCATCGGCTTGCTTGATCAGCTCTTCGAGATCACGGCTTTCCTTCGTTGTGCTGTAGCCGATGCTTACCGTGACGGGCGTTTCCTGCGCAACCCGCATGCGAATTGATTCCGCAATATGCTCCGCTTTGATTTTCCCCGTACGTACGCAGGCGAGCAGCTCTTCTCCGCCGTAACGACCGGCGCACCCGGCGCCGCCCGTTTCTTCCCTTATAATGTCCGCTGTCTGGCGCAGCACGATATCTGCCTGCTGGTGGCCGTGCGTATCGTTTAGCCGTTTAAAATTGTCGATATCGCAGAACAGCAAGGCAGCCGACTTGCTGTCCTTGAGCAGTTGACCCGCTTTGGCCGAGAAATGCCGGCGGGTGTAAAGACCCGTCAAGGCGTCCGTAATCGAGGATTGATAGGAGAGCAGCAGCCGCCCGATTACCCATTCGAATAAAATCCAGAACAGCAGCCCGCAGTAGGCGACGGGCAGCAGCAGCCGCAAAGCGGTAAGCCATACAGCCCCTCCCTTAAAAACATAGATGTCTGCCAGGCCCGTCAGCGAAGAGGCCAATAAGAGGAGCAGACTTGCCGTAAATGCATTTCCGATATCGACGCTTCTCATGCCAACCAGCAGGACGAGAATGACGATCAGCTCGCACAAATCAAGCAGCGGAGCGGAGTAGCGTTCGCCTGCGCCGAGCGCCCCGGCCAATTGACGGGAAAGCGCAAGCTGCGTGAAAGCCGACACGAGCGTTATCGCTCCAAGCGCGGCAAACGGCGCAACTTTTACCTGAATGAGCCGTCCGGTATGTAATTTCATAAAAACAAAGCTTATAATAATAAAAGAAAGAATATGCAGCGCGCTATACGCCAAACGCAGCTCGCCGTTGAAGCCGGAGAAGGCTGCCAGCGCGGCAAGGCTATGGGCTGTCAGCATCAGCAAGATGGCGGCGATCAGCACGCGATAAAGCAGCTTGTTCCGATAATGCTTATGGAGCCGCAGCGACATCAGAAGCATAAGTATAAGGATAACGATTGCCGCTGTCGCAGAAAGAAGCTGTCCGCCGGAGGCGTCCAGCCCATGTATAGTTGTCATCGTTAGTCACCGTTTTGTCATATAGATTTCTTCAGCTTTACTGAACATATGTTCTACTATATCATGTTTAAGGACGCACTCATAGATCAAGAGAAAGATTTAGCGGAAGGAATGGGACAAATGAATATTTTGCAAGCTTTGTTTTTTCCGCCTGAACAGCCGGGTGGCGTGTCGTCAATGATTCCTTACATTCAGGATAGATTTCTGCAGCTGGGGTGGCAAATGGAGCTTTTCTCGCTTCCGAAGCGGGTAAGGGGCAAGGGGCAGGAAGAGGTCGGCTTTACAACCTTTGACCCTGCCGCTTATGAAGGCAATGCGCTCGTCGACAAATATATGCAAACCTACCGGGACTACATCTGGTGGACGAAGCTGCGGATTAAAAAAAACTATGACATTATCCATGCGCATCATCCGATCGCCGCGCTGGCGATGAAGCGGATATTTCCGGATACGCCGCTCGTCGTGACCATCCATTCGAGCTACGAGCGCGAGCTTATACTAAACGGCAGAATAGCGGAGGACGGACCCGAGCACCGTTTTTTAAGAAGCCTGTACGGCGAGCTGGAGGCGCAAGCCGATCAACTGCTGACCGTTTCGGAATCGTTCCGCTCCTATATCGCCCCGTACATCGAGAAGCCAGAGCGCATGAAGGTGATACCGAACGGCTTTGATGAAAAACGATTTAAGCCGATTGCACACGACAACGAGGTAACCCAGTTGATTACCGTTTGCCGCCTTGTGCCGGCAAAAGGGCTGGACGTTCTGCTCCACGCCTGCGCCGAGCTTAAAAGACGGGGCTATCCATTCGTGCTGCATATCATCGGTGACGGGCCGATAAGGGAAGAGCTGGAGCAGCTGGCGGTACAGCTCCAGCTGTATGATGATATTATTTTTTACGGCTATATGCTGCATCCCGAAGAATTTATGCCTTTCTTTGACGTATTCGTATTGCCCTCGCGGGCGGAGGCGTTCGGCTCGGTGTTCGCGGAGGCTGCGCTTTGCTGGCTTGCGCTGGTGGGGACCGATGTGGGCGGCATCGGGGAGCAGATCGATGATGGCGTAAACGGGCTGCTCGTAGAGCCGGATCAGCCGATTCAGCTTGCGGAGGCGCTGGAGAAGCTGGTCGCAGATCCGACGTACCGGTACAATCTGGCGCGCGCGGGCTGGGATAAAGCGAAAAAGGCGTATTCGCTGACGCGGGTCATCTCGCAGCTTAAACGAGTATACGTTCAGCTAAAGCCGGAGTAAGCTAGCCACCTTGCAGGACGCTAGCTGGCTCACGGGTAAACAATAAGCAAGGATAAAGGAGAAAACCAATGGCCGTGCCGTTTCGATTCATTCACGCCGCCGATCTGCATCTGGACAGTCCTTTCGGCGGTTTTGGCAAAGCGCCCGATGGCGTGAGGGAGCAGCTCGCCGATTCGACCTTTGCCGCGCTGCGGCAGTTGACGGAGGCGGCCGTCCGGGAGCGTGCGGACTTCATGGTGCTGTCCGGCGATTTGTTCGATGCGGCGGACCGCTCGCTCAAGGCCCAACTGCAGCTCATTCGCGAGTGGGAGCGGCTGGAGGCGCACGGTATAGCGGTGTACGCGATTCATGGCAATCACGATCCGCTGGATGGAGCCCGAGCAGAGCTCAAGCTGCCGGGCAATGTGCATATATTTGACGCCGCTGGCGTCGCGCATAAGCCGGCTTTCCGCAGAAGCGGCGAGCTGGCCGCTTTTGTATATGGGGTATCCTACGGGACGAGAGCAGTAACCGACAACCTGGCCGCCGCTTATCGCGCGGTCGAGGGCGCTCCTTTTCACCTTGCGTTGCTGCACGGGAACGTAGGCGGAGATGCAGCCCATGATCCGTATGCTCCGTGCGCGCTGGATGAGCTGGTCGCCGGCGGCAAAGGCATGCATTATTGGGCGCTTGGCCATGTTCATGGACGCCGGGTGCTCCATGAATATCCGCATGTCGTCTATTCCGGCAACCTCCAGGGGAGAAATCCGCGCGAAACAGGGGCAAAAGGCGCATACCTCGTCGATGTGGGCGGCAACGGCGAAGCGGAGCTTACCTTTTTGGCGCTGGATGCCGTTCGCTGGGAGGAGCAGACGATAGGCATAGAAGGCCTGCGAACGGAGCAGGACTTGCTGCAAGAGCTGGCGGATGCCGCCGAACGTCAATTGGCGGCAGCGGAAGGAAGGCCGGTTATGCTGAGATTTCATCTGGCGGGGCGCGGAGCGCTGCACAGCAAGCTGTCGGAGCGGACGACGGTTGATGCGCTGCTGGAGCAGCTTCAGGAGGAGCTGGCGTATCGGATGGCCGGGGTGTGGGTATATGTGTATGAGCTGTCCGCCCATACCGCTGCGCTTATCGACTGGACGGAGCTGGAGCAGGAGGACAGCTTTGCCGGCGAGCTCTACCGTCTGGGAGAACGGCTGTCTGCGGATACGAAACAGTGGCGCGAGTTTGCCAAAGGGGCGATCGAGCCGCTGGCCACCCATGTCAAAGCGAGCCGATACGTCGGCGGCAAGCTGGACGAGCTTCCTGAACGCTGGCTGCAGCAGGGCAGGGAGCTTGCGCTGAAGCTGGTCCATGGTACAAATCCGGATGAAAGGAGGTAAACCGTTATGAGGCTGCTTCAAGCCGAGGTGGACGGTTTCGGTCAGCTCAACCGCAAGCAGGTTGAACTCGATGCGCCTATTGTCGTCATTTATGGCCCCAATGAGGCGGGTAAAAGCACAATGTTTTCTTTTATCCGGACGATGCTCTACGGTTTTGCCAAACGCGGCTCCCAATCGCTGCGCGATGAACCCGTCCATGGCGGCAAGCATGGTGGCAGGCTGCTGCTTGAGCTGGCAGACGGCAAGCGGTATATGCTGGAGCGTTACGCGGCAAGCGGCAGCGGTCGGCTGCTGCTGCGCCGCGTCGATGCGGCCGGAGAAGCGGAAGTTTTCAGCGAAAGCACGGCGCTGTCGCAGCGGGAATGGGAGCGTGACCAGCTTGGCGGCGTGAGCGAGCGGCTGTATCGCGAGCTGTACGCGATTACGCTCTCTGAGCTGCAAGAGCTTGGAGCGCTGTCAGGCGAGGAGCTGGGCCAATATTTGTATCAGGCCGGCTGGGATGGCGGGAGAGCCATTGCGGAAGCGGAGAAAAAGCTGGCTCAGGAGCAGGATCAGCTATTCAAGCCCCGCGGCACGAATCCGGACATTCAGAAGCAATTGAAATCGCTGGAGCAAGCAGAGGCGGAGCTGCGCAAACGGAGGGACGCCATTTCCGCCTACAATGAACGCATCCGGCAGGACCAAGAGCTGGAAGCGGCACTGGCGGAGCTGGAGGTTGAAGCTCCGCTGGCCGAGTCGGCGGCGCTGCTGCTGTCCAAAGCATGCAGCGCCCGTCCGTTATGGCTGCGCATCCGCGCGCTGGAACGGGAGCATGCCGACATGGCTTACGCTCTGCGTATCACAGGAAATGCGGCCAATCGCTGGGAGGAGCTGGACAAGCTGTTGAAGGAAAGCGGCACGGAGTCCGAGCGGTTGCGCCAGCAGCTTGTGCTGCTCGTCATTCAGGAGCAAGGGCTTGCTTACGACGAGAAGCTGATTCGCGCCGGCGAGGAGGCGGGGGAGCTGCTTCAGGGAGCGGAGCGGGTGCGACTGCTCAAGGATGAAGCGTCTGCCATGGCTGCGGAGCTGCGCGAGCATGACGAGGCTATTGCAAGGCTCGCCGGCAGCATTGCGCCGGAATGGACCGAGCGCCAGCTGCGCGAATTTCATGCGTCGGTGGCCGACCGCGATACGTTAAGAAGCGAGCAGGCCCGCTGGTCGGAGCAGGCTCGGGTGCGGGAACGGCAAATGGCGGAGCGCGAGCATGTAAGCCGGGAGGTCCGTGAGGCGGAGGGGGCGCTGCGCGGGCTGGAGGATGCGCTTGCAAAGGATGCCGCACTGCCTGGCGTCCCGCAAGCCGAAGAGCAGGCCAAGCTGCCCGTTGCAGGCGTGTATCGCGAACGGGAAGCGGGCGCGGCGGACAAGCTGAACCATGCGCGGAGCGGCTCTCAGCTCTATGCGCTCCTGCCGCTTGGCCGCGAGGAGCTTCGGGCTGCTTGGAGCGCGGCTGCTCGCGCCCTGCGCGAGCTGGAGCTGGAGCGGGCGCGCGCCGGGGGCTCCGCAAGCGAAGCGGAGCCGATGCAGGCAGGGCGCAGCGGCAGCGCCGGCCTGCTATGGGGGCTTGCCGCCGCAGCTGGCGGTGCGGCGCTGGCGCTTGCGGCAGCCGCGCTGGGCGGCAGCCGGAGCAGCGGCTTTGCCGCCGCAGCGTTGCTCGCGGCGGCTTTTGCCGCCGCCGCGCTGCTGCGGGCTCGCGGCGGCTCGGCCGCGTCCGCACGACGGGCGCAGCCTCGTGCGGACCGCTCCCGCGCGACGCGCAG
>NZ_STGF01000015.1 GCF_005222705.1 Paenibacillus sp. SY21-1
GAAGTGGTATCCGCATGAAGCAGATCCAGCGGCAATCCTAACGTGCGTAAGACCGTTAACGACAGCTCGGAGTACACCTTCCAGCTTTGGGACTCAAAGAGGCGGTCAAGTGTACGACCGAGGGCATCGTCGTTAAAAGAAGCTGCGCTACAGTCTTTTCCAAAGAGTTGCTCCGTGTCCTGCGTCTCGTAGAATTCGGTGATCCGATACAAGGGCATGCGGGAGCATAAAATGTTGATCACGAGCGCTTTCATGTGGGTTCCTGGTGAAACCTTCCAGTAGGAAGGTTCCCACGTGACCGTCCGATTGATGATGTCTTCTAATCCGATCTCATCGCAAAGGGCGGAAATGAGTTGGCTTGGACCTGCTGGGATGGATACCATATCGTCAAATTGCATGCGTTATTCCCCGTTCTTCTGTGTCGTTCTTTATCCTTTCGAGAGAAACGGGGATAATTCCTCTGTCATTAATTCCAATTTACCATTTTATTCATGCGGAAAGCCGGTAACAGCTTTATACTCAAATATTATCTGTCACTAGCGTTGCATAAAAGTTCGCCGTTTTAGAAAAACGAATATTCAGAAAACGGGTTTGCGTGGTGAAATGAAAAAGGTCGGACAGCTCTCAAAGGTAGCTTATCCATTGGGTTGAATTATGAAATTCTGTTCACTTTTACACAATGTCTTCTGCAGGCGTCAATTTTCCGCTCGTTTTCGTTGCCGCCCTCGTGATGTTCGACTGGGTTTTGCCTTGAGCCGCATGATCCACTGACTGAACGGTTTCCATAATAACGTTGTGAGCCAGCGAGTGAGCTGCAGTAAGCTGTGTTCAACTTTCGTTTCCAGCTTTACAAGGGCGAGCAAGCAAAACGCATTAAGGGCGATCCAGATCTGATTATAAACAGCAGATTCACTCGTGCCGTAGAGATGCTTAATCTGCAAATATTGCTTCATCCACTTGAAGAAGGTCTAGATTGCCCATCGGCTACGATACATTTCACTGATTTCATCACAAGTGAGGTCAAAGCGATTAGTCACCAGAAAGAGCAGATTCCCCTCTGAATCTTGCGTCTGCACCATTCGCAGCACATGCTTCATTTTCTTCTGCTGGGAACCGATTCGGACACGCCAATCGGCCGAAACTGCGCTGCCCTCGGGAACGGTTTGTTCCTCCAGCGGCTCGATATGCGTATTGCTCTTCAGCCGTGTGACGAATAAGATGCCGTCCGAACAGTAGCGATCAAAAGCCGAGTAGTCGATGTAGCCACGATCAAAGACATATGTGACGCCTGGCTCATGAACAAGTTCATTCATCTGGGTGCGGTCATTTTTCTTTGCTACCGTCACCGTTGCCTTCTTCGGGACGACGTCCTGCTCATCCATAAAGGCCAGTCGCATATGTATTTTGATGCCCGCTTTCGTCTTGCGGAACTCCGCCCATTTAAACTTTTGCAGACACAACGTGACCGTGGTCGAGTCGATGATTTTAATGTTGTGGCGATGAGATCGCATACCTTGGCGTGACAGCACGAGCCGCGCCAAAGACTCGAACACCCGCTGCAATAGCTCGGGATCGACTTGCTTATGCTTGCGACTGAGTTGCGAAGCTGAAATGGAAGTCAGGCCCAGCTCCTCTTTCAAGTCTTCGCACAGCACATCGTCGGCGATGTGACGCAAGCCTTCACGACACTGCAACTGAGCAAACAAGAACAACTTGAGGTAAGCGGTGGTGGTCAGCTTTTTTGTATATTTATCTTGCTGACATTCGGCCACAGCAGTTGTGAATGTTTTTGTACAAATCGGCGCAAGCCATTTACCAAATGAAGAAAATAGCGTATGATTGTCCATGCTGATATCCTTTTCAATGGATTAATGGACAGGTCTACCTCTCCCATTCATTGTAAAGGATTTTCGTATTATTAGGTCAACCAGTATATTCTGGTTGGCCTTTTTTAATTGGTCGTTATACGATGGTGGTAACCGGGAGAACGTAAGGATTTTAGGGACTCAGAACCCGTCATAAAAACTGTTCTCTCACTACCTCCAATGACCATGTTTGAGCTGGTTGGGGCGATGACCTCGTATCACAAGCGAAGCTATGGGGTTGGAACTATCGTGGGAATGCCGGCTACGTTTACATCAGGAGGAGATGACATGGGACCGGTTATTGGATTGGATGTTGCAAAAGGAAATAGCGTATTTCAAGCGTTTAGGAACCGTGGTGAGACCTAAGGAAAGTCAGAGACGATTCCGCACACCGAAGATGGGTTTATTAGACTCGACGATGTCATTCGTCAATTAGAAGAGGAGACAGGAGTTCGACCGATTGTAGTTATGGAAGCTACCGGACATTACCACCGAGTCGTTGTCGCCCACTTGGAGTGGATGAATATCGAGCATTTCATCATAAATCCATTGTTATCCAAACGCTCTAAAGGTGCACAGTTGCGTAAGGTAAAAACAGATGCGGCGGACGCATGGCATTTGGCTGAGATGTACTATCGAGGCGATATACAACCGCACCGCAAGTGGGCAGATCAAATAACGGATATCCAACATTTGACGAGACAGCATGAATGCATCACTTCACAATTCGTACAGTCAAAATTGAACACGAGGGCGCTGCTCGATCAAGTTTGCCCTGCATATGAAGGCGTGTTTCGTGATTTGTTTTTAAAGACTTCATTACAAGTCTTGTTGCATATGCTTCAAGGGGCTGTTATTACCGAGGAGGTGATCAGCGAAACCGCTGGTACCTCGCACGGGAAAGCGTGGATTCGGTCGAAGGTGGAACGTGTTCAAGCCTTGCAGATGCCGTAGAAACAAAGCAGGGCCCAAAGGACAGCACTATTGTGCATGGTAGAGATCTTACTTGCCCAACAGGAGCAATTAAATCGACTGGAAGAGAAGATTCAAGAAGAAGCGAGAGAAATCCCGGAAGTGGAGTTGCTAAAAACGATTCCAGGAATCGGGAATAAACTTGCCGCCACGTTAATTGCGGAGATCGGGGATGCCAGTCAGTTTGAGGACCCTAAACAGCTTGTGGCTTATGCGGGACTAGATCCAAGTGTACACAGCTCTGGTCGATTCACTGCGTTCAGCACTCGTATCACCAAGCGTGGCTCTAAACGGCTTCGAAGAGCACTTTATCTAGCCGTACAATGTGGAATTAGAAGAAGCGCGAATGTGCGGTTAAGCTCGTACTACGATAAGAAAAGACAAGAGGGCAAACCCTACAAGGTGACGGTGATTGCCTGCGCCAACAAGCTATTGCACCACATCTACGCCATCTTGAAGAAGGGTATGCCCTACACAACATAAACCATATTTAACCATCTACCTCCGCTGCAACGGAGGTCATTTGGCATGTGTAGAAAATTATATCAAGATTTTTCACAAAGACAAAGAGGCAAAAGCTTGACAAACATTAGCTGGTTTTTATGGGCAAAACCAAAATGAACGAAATCTTTTGAAGATTCTGAGAACATTAATGCAACGCTAGTGCTTTTACCTAAATTTGATGTCCGTCACTTTGCCTCTTTCTACAAAACCTATGTTTTTATAAACCTTATTCGAATCGGGGTTCTTGACATCGGCATACAGCATCGGCGCTAAACCTTCGGATTCGAGGACTGAGCATACCTCGGCTACAATTGCACTTGCATAACCTTTTTTGCGATAAACGGATGGCGTATATACCGCATTAATTCTACCCTGTCTGGGAGAACGGTGTGCAATGTTAGCCATAGAAACAGGCTCGGCATCTACAAACCAGAGATACAAATTTCCTGTCTCAATCATTCCTTCTGCCGCTGACATTTGACTAGCCGAATCAACCGTAACACGATAAGCCCCCTCCGAGAATCCAGCCAAAAACTCCGCAACTGTCTCTACATGCTGTCTCGTAGCACGACGCATACTCCCTTTTACATGCATTGGCTTCTTTAACGTTGAACAAGAATAGGATTCCATCATCATATGGGGAAAATATTGAAGATTATTGGCCTCGGAATACATCTGTGCAAAACGTTCCACCGTCATCGGAATTCCTGATACACCAGGTAATGCAGTTCCCTTGAGAAGCTGAACAAGCTCTTGCAGGAAATGTTCCTTTTTATCTTCTGCAAGCTCCTTCGAAATCCATAACCAAGCATTATGGCCTTCTGACTGAGCACAAACGATTGTTTCATCCAATGTCTTTAGGCATGTTGAAGCTTTTAGCTCACAAATGCGATAAAGGAGATTATATTGCACCTCATCGGCAATAAACTGCTTTTGTTCAAGCACTCGATCGCATACATCAAACTGTTTAAACATCTCTATTCCTCCCCGGTTAGTTTCAAGCACAAAAAGACCCCGTCCCATGAGGGACGGAGTCAACTCCGCGTTACCACCCTGATTGATGTATGCATGCATACACCCTCTTAGCCATCGTCCAACAACGATGCTTCTTTGTAACGGTAGAATGCCGGGCCCGTCTACTCTGGTTTCGGGGGCCTGCTCAGAGGCGATTTTTTGATTCGGATATCCGCTGCCTTGCACCTCCCGGCAGTTCTCTGAACGGCGTTTCCGGATCTACTTGCCCTCTTCATCGCATTTAAAGCCATGTAATTAGCTATACTATACATTCAACGGAATATTCTGTAAATATAGGAAAGCTAATTTTCACTATATCGTTACTTCAACAAATATTTGTAGTATGCCGGAAACTCTCGTACGATTGAGTATATATCCCTCACTTCAAAGATTTGAGCATGAGCTGCGTACACTTCTTTATGCTCCATTTTTTTAAACGCTAGTTTCGTCCTGGATACATGAAAGTATTGAGTAATAACCATAACAGATTCAAAATTCATTTTTTTCATGATCTCGCTCGCATTTTGGGCGGTCAAATAGGAGTTGTACCCGTTGTTATCCTCAATAATGCGATCTTCCGGCAGCCCTCTGCCTACCAAGTAAGATTTCATCACCTTCGCCTCATCGTAACCTTCCTTACCGATACCGCCACTTACAATAATAGAAGTATAATATCCCTCATCATAAAGCTCTACGCTCTTATCTAATCTTGCTTTTAAGCGCTCCGAGGGCTGTCCATTAACTTCCACTTTATTTCCTAATACGACAGCCACATCAACAGGCTTCAATTCATCCTTCAACCCGTCGATGATCACGAAAGCAGTGTGAATGATAAACCAGATCAAAAGGCTTGCAGCGAATAGGAGGATTCGTTTTATGAAAACAGCGTTCAATTTTTCACCCGCTTTCTCTCATTTTATCCGTCAGCATCATAGAGGGCTACCAAGCGGTAACCCTGCGTAATCAGCTATTGCTTTCCCACTGGCCCAACGTCGATATTTCATAAACTTTTGTCATATCGCCAGTAAAGATGTACGCATCGGTCAAATGCCGCCAGCCGTACTTTTCATAATAACCATTCAGATCGGTAGCCAGATAAAGTTTATTATAGCCCTTTTTTGTTGTTTCTTGAACCGCATGGTTCAGCAATAAGGAGCCTATTTCCCGACCTCTTTGTTCGGAGGAAACATACAAACAGGCGAGCCAGGGGCATAAATCTTGGCGAGAAATTAAATCATTTCGCAACAAAGCGTATGTGCCGATGATCGAACCATTTTTGATTGCAAAATAGAAGCTTGGCAAATCATTGTCCGCATTCATGGAATGAAGCATGCAATTGTAATAAAAATTAAAGTTTTCTTCAGTCCCCCACTGATCCCAAAACATTTTTACAGCTCTTTCAAAACACTCCGGCTTATCTTTTAAAGCATAGATTTCTATCATTACAATCTCCCTTTGCCATTACTTGAGATCCTTTTTTAAATAATAATGAACGTGAGTACCTGCATTTGGTAACGTCCCAAACACCTCAAACCCTTGTTTTTTGTAGAAATCCAACGCTTGAAAGCTCAAGGTATCTAATTTTATAAAATCACATTTTTTCGCTTTAGCGAGCCGTTCGGCTTCCAAGAGCAATTGCTTTCCATATCCCAGTTTTCGGTAGTCACTTTCCACAAATAGATAGTGTACCTCCAACCAGTTCCAGCATATTTCACCCACTAACCCACCATAAATATTTCCATCAGCATCGTTTAAAAATAGATGAACAACCTGGTACCTGCCCTTCAAATCATCCGGAAAATGCTTGAGGTTATATGCTATCATTTTATTTACGACATAAGATTTATTCGTATCATTCGTCTCGTTACTTATGTGCAATTGCATACAATTCTGCCTCCTGGTGCGTTTATCTGCTTACTATTCCTTCATTTGCTATATAGCCATAACCCAGATTGTAAAAATCATCCACCGTTTCCCAGAACAGATGGATATGCTCCTTTATAGATGCAGCATTTCATTGGGTTATTCTACCATGATTGCGATGGTAACGGACGACTATAACCAAACATTCCATTCCAGCGCTTCAAAAAAGCCAATTCAGCCCACCGTCTATCTGGCAAATGGTGCATGTCCAATCGCTGGCTGCGTTCGCTCGCGGTAAGGTTTATAGGACCTGGCTTCTTCAAGTATGACGGTCTGCGTCATGAAGACAAATAGCCCGCCGACCGGCCGTAACGGCCAGTCGACGGGCTATCCATGTTGAAGCTTAACCTTTGCTTGCCAGTGCCGCGTATTTCTCGCGCGCCAGCTTCGTGGCATCTACCATTAGTCGCAAAGCCGCGACCGTTTCTTCCTGCTTGCGCGTTTTGAGTCCGCAGTCCGGATTGATCCAGAACAGCTCAGGATCTAGCACGCGCAAGGCGCGGTCAATCATCGAGCTGATTTCTTCAATCGCCGGGACGCGCGGGCTGTGAATATCGTAAACGCCAAGTCCAATGCCTTTATCGTACGTATGCTCCTCGAAGCTTGCGATCAGCTCGCCGTGGCTCCGCGACGTTTCAATCGAGATGACATCAGCGTCAAGCGCGCTGATTGCTTCGATCATATCATGGAATTCGCTATAGCACATATGCGTATGAATTTGCGTTTCGTCTTTGACCGTTGAGGTGGACAGCTTGAATGCGCGTACCGCCCATTCCAGATAGGCCGGCCATTGCTCTTTTTTCAGCGGCAAGCCTTCGCGAATCGCAGGCTCATCGACCTGGATCATGCCGATTCCCGCTTCCTCCAGCCACTCCAGCTCGTCGCGAAGCGCCAGGGCAATCTGGTAAGCCACTTCTTCACGCGATTTGTCATCCCTCACAAACGACCAGTTCAGAATGGTAACAGGACCCGTGAGCATGCCTTTAACCGGCACCTTTGTCAGCGACTGGGCGTATACCGTTTCTGTAACCGTCATAGGCGCATTCAGCTCAACGTCGCCATATATCACCGGCGGCTTGACGCAGCGCGAGCCATACGATTGCACCCAGCCATAGGCGGTAAACGCGAAACCGTCCAGCTTCTCCCCAAAAAACTCAACCATGTCGTTCCGTTCGAATTCGCCATGCACGAATACATCAAGCTCTAGCTCGGTCTGAATGTCGATCCACGTTTTAATTTGCTCGTTAATGAATGTCTCGTATTGCTGCTCGCTCCATTCGCCCTTCCGCCATTTCAGACGCGCGCTGCGAACCTCCGGCGTCTGCGGGAAGCTGCCGATCGTCGTCGTCGGCAGGAGCGGCAAATTCCAGCGCTTCTGCTGAATATCGCGTCTTGCCGCAGCATCTGCCGGTCTTGACGACGGCTCGGATGCCAGCCCCGCGATACGCGCATGGACCTTGTGAAGAGCCCGGGCAGGCGACTGCTGCAATTGCTCGCGGCTGCGCTTCGCTTCAGCCAGCTCGGCTGCCACCGAGTCCCGATCGTCGCCAGCCGCTTTTGCCAGCAGCGCCAGCTCGACAAGCTTCTCCTCGGCAAAAGCAAGCGCGTTACGCAGCACCGGATCAAGCGCTTTTTCCTGAGCGGCGCTCACCGGAACATGCAGAAGGCTATTTGATGGCTGAACGATAATCCGCTCGGGGGATACCGTTCCCCTAAGCTGCTCCAACAGCTCCAGCTTGCTTTGCAAATCCGCCTTCCAGATGCCGCGGCCGTCGATCACGCCTGCGCCAAGCACCTTGTCCTGAGGGAAGCCGTATTGTTGCACAGCCGCCAGATTCCGCCCGCCATCATGGACAAAATCAAGACCGATGCCGTCAACAGGCAATGCCACTACCGCCTCGTAATGATCAACCGCTTCAAAATATGTCTGAAGCTGCAGCTTCACGCCAGATACTTCTGCCGCAAAATAAGCGTAAATGCGAGCAATCTGGCGCAGATCCTCCTCGGCAAGCGTCGTCGCCAATATCGGCTCGTCCATTTGCACCCACTGCGCGCCTGCTTCGGCCAGCTCGTTCAGCACCTTAGCGTACAGCGGCAGCAGCCGCTCAATCCAAGCGCCAAGCTCGTTCGCATCGTAGCCTTTGGACAGCTTCAGGAAGGTGTACAAGCCCACCACTACCGGACGGCCTTCAATGCCCAGCTCATTTTTCGCTTCCAGGTACGCCTCCAGCGGTCGGTTTGTCGTCAGCTGCGGCTCGCGGCCCTGCAGCTCAGGCACGATATAATGGTAATTCGTATTAAACCATTTGGTCATTTCGCATGCAGTTGCTTCTTTATTGCCGCGCGCCATCGCATAATAGACATCCAGACCAGGCTTGCCGCCAGCGTAGCTGAACCGCTCAGGCACAAGGCCGAACATCGTTGCGGTATCCAGAATGTGATCGTAATAAGTGAAATCGCCTACCGGGATGATGTCGATTCCTTTCTCTTGCTGGGTTTTTATATTTTCAAGTCTAATCCGTTTCAATTCTTGGTGGAAGGACGCTTCCTCCAGCTTGCCTGCCCAGTAAGCCTCCAGCGCTTTTTTCCATTGTCTGTCTGATCCGATTCGTGGGTATCCTAAATTTCCGCTTTTCATTTATGCTCATCTCCTTGTTACTTGCTGCTCGATTTGTGTAACAACAAGATAGCATACCTGGCTGGCCATAATGTAACACGCGTTTTCTATTACCGGTTATAGCTAAAAACTATACCCCATCTACTGCTCTCTCGTAAAATGATGCAAAGCCTCGATATAGGCGACGGCCAGCTTGGAAAGCGCGGCGTTGCGATGCGAGATCCAGCCGACATGAATGACCTCTTCGCTAGCAAGCGGGACCGGAATAATCTCATTGCCGTTCAGATCGGAGCTCAGGACGCCTGTCGAAATCGTGTAGCCGTTCAGACCGATAAGCAGATTGAACAGGGTCGCGCGATCGTTCACCCGAATGCTTTTCCGATGCGAGCGCGTGCTTAAAATTTCCTCCGAGAAATGAAAGGAGTTGTACTCTCCCTGCTCGAAATGCAAGTATGGATAATCCTGAAGCTGCTCAAGCGTAACGGACTTGAAATGCGCGAGGGGATTATGGACGCTGACAAAAATATGGGCTTTCGCCGTAAACAGGCTCGTAAAGGTCAGATTCGCGTTTTTGAGCAGGCGATTGATCACCTGGGAATTAAATTCGTTGACGTATAAAATACCGATTTCACTGCGCTGGCTTTGCACGTCCTGAATGATCTCGTGGGTTTTGGTCTCGCGCAGCGCCAGCTCGTACTCCTCCTGGCCGTGCTCGGACACCAGCTTGACGAATGCATTGACGGCAAAGGCGTAATGCTGCGTCGATACGGAAAAATGCTGCGGAGAAGGCTTCGCATTCAAATACCGGCTTTCCAGCAGCTCCGCCTGCTCGATCACCTGTCTCGCATAGCCCAGAAATTCGGCGCCGGCCTTGGACAATGAAATACCTTTATTTGTACGTTCAAAAATGGTTATACGAAGCTCCTCCTCCAGCTCCTTGATCGCGTTGGACAAGCTGGGCTGGGATATAAACAATCGTTTGGACGCTTCGTTCATGGAGCCGCGGGCTGCGACTTCGAGCACATATTTTAATTGCTGCAAGGTCATAAACATATCTCCTGTGTACATGAAATTACTTTCATCGTACACCAAAATACGCAAAGAAGCGATACAGCCGTTAGCCTCTCATTACGGTAACAAACAGCCCTGGCGCCAACGCCGTATGCGCAGCAAAGCCCGGCCTTTCGGCCGGGCTTCTCTATCCGTCTGTTTGGCGGAACGCTTCCGCCCGCATCCTCAACATCCACTTTATCACGAAATCCAAAAAACTCCTTCGCGATCCATTTCAACTTGTTCCAGCTGATGCTCAAAATCAACATGCGGCGCGATAAAAGGTACGCTTGCCCAAGCGCCGTTGTCAGATGATCTGGCGTAAACGCTCCATCGCTCTTCTTCGTAGCGGAATTGGACAATCGGCGCGCTCTGCCACTTCCTCTCGGCATAATCCAGCCGCTGCTCCAGCAGGGTTAGCTTGTCTGGCTCCCATTCATAGGTTAGCCGGACAGAGGACCGTACAGACGGCGGCACTTTCACCTCGATATACCCGTCCAATAGTTTCTCAAGCCGTCTTACTGTAAACAGCTCCATGTGCACGCTTCACTCCGATTACCAGCTTGCCTTTTTGATGCCCGGAATTTGTCCCTTATAGGCCAATTCACGGAAAACGATACGCGATACTTTGAATTTGCGCAAATAGCCGTGCGGCCTGCCGCTTACTTGACAACGGCTGTGCAATCGCGTTGGCGACGAATCGCGAGGCAGCTTGGCGAGCGCCTCATAATCCTTGTTTTCCTTGAGCTGCTTCCTGCGCTCGGCATACTTCGCCACCGCAGCCTGTCTTTTCTGTTCCTTCACAACCTTTGACTTTTTTGCCATGCCGTCCAACTCCTTAATCGTAATAATTACAATTTATTATAGCAAGCTTTCTCGCCCATTGCAAAAAGAAAATAGGCACGCCTTTTGGAGCAGGAGAACGCCGAACAGCCCGGCTATAACGTCGCCAAGACGTTATAGCCGGGCTGCATGCTGTAAGGGGCGGCGTACAATGGGCGTACCGCCTGCTCTAATCGGGAGGTGCGGAGGCGGCTAACGATACCAGCGTGCAGGAATGACATCCCGCTCCCGCTCCAGCAGCTCCTTGATAATAAGATCCGCGTCGGCGATGGAATTGACGAGAGGATCGGTCAGCATCGCACGTCTAAGCTTCTCGAAGCTCCCTTCCACGACAGCTTCCGCTGTAAGCTCGTGCGTATCGAGCACCAGTTCCTGCATGCCGCGAATGCCGCGGGGCATCTCGCCCACTGGAAGCGGCTTGACCCCGTCAAGCGTCACCTCGCAGCACAGCTCCAGGAAGGCGTCATCGTTCATATTCGTAACCGCCCCGTTATTTTGCGTATTGATATAATAATGCTTGCCCAAATTTCCGACCATATTTTCTATAATATCGGTCGCATGATCCGGCTTAAAGGTCGTCCGGTATTCGGAAATCGGGCGAGCACCGCTGATAAAATCCTCGATTTGCTCCCACATTTCGTCATGCCGCTTGTAGCGCTCCTCCGTTTCCCATATGCTGAGCGGCGCAATCGCATCCGGCGTGCGGCCTAGTCCCTGCCAATAGCTTACATATTCCTTCGTATGGGCGACACAGGTTGGAATATAGCCAAAAATAGTATAAAGCTCATAGCCGATCGCATCGTTGCCGATCGCCTTGGCGCCTTGGTCGCCGCCGTCGGTTCCGGTTTCGGCCGCCATTCGCAGCGATTCCGCAATTTGCGGAGCAACGTCCTGGCCGTCAAACTCCGCCTTCAAAAGCCAGGTGAAGTGGTTGACGCCTGCAATTCGAAAATCAAACCGATTGTCCATATCTTCCGTATAGGCATCGCCGGCAGCGAGAACCGACGTGCGTCTTAAATAGTTTTCCTTGACATGCGGCATGTGCAGGCCGTCGCAAAGCGCAAAGCTTTTTAAATCCGGAGCATAGCGGCTGATAGCCATCCCATGCACGGAAGAAGGGTTAATGTAATTGATGACCCACGCCTCCGGACAGAGCTCCCGAATATCATCGATGCACTCCATAATGACAGGAAGCTCGCGCATGGCACGGAAGATGCCGCCCGGACCGATCGTATCGCCGGAACACATGCGAATTCCGTATTTTTCGGAAATCTCGCAATCGATGCCTCTATATTTCACCGTGTTCTTTGCAAAGCTCAGCACCACAAAATCCGACCCGGCCAGCACCTCCCTGCGGTCCGTCGAGCCCTCGATGGCAAGCGCAACTCCTTCTTCCTCAACGACCATCCGCGCCAGGCGGAGCAGCTTGTTCAGCCTGTCCTCATCGGTATCCACCAGCGTGAGCGTTCCTGTATTTAAATAAGGGGACATAACCATTTGCCAGATTGCCTGCCTTCCAAAAAACAAGCTTCCTGCTCCCAGTACAACGACCTTCGGATGCTGTAGCTTCTTATCGCTCATTGCGCGTAATCCCTCCATTGATTGTGTAGTCCTCTTCATTATAGAGCGTGGCGCAAAAAGAAAAATGGCTTCGGGTTTCAACTTGATGTCAAATGGTACGATCGTGACTTGCCAAAAATCCTTTAATGACAAAAGATAAATGCAGAATCGTCTAAAAGTATGATAGGATGGTTGATAAAAGGTTTGCGAGGGATGTGCCGGGCAGCGGGAGCCGCCTTGGCGCCCTCATCGGACCAGAGGGAGCAATCGCTGATGAAGGGCGGATCGGCCTCATTCCAATTGTTTAACGAATTGTCGGAGCATCTTACGCTGCGTATTTCCTCCTGCAACTTAATGCGGCATCCCGCCGCCTGGAGCGAAAAAAAACAGCATCCCGACTACGATTTATGGCTTATTCTGGAGGGAACTGTCAGCCTGCTTATGAACGGTGCGGAAGGAACCGCAGGGCCGGGAGATCTTGTCCTCTTCTATCCCGGCATGCCATACTCCGCGTTTGCGGGAGACTCGGGCTATCGTTTCTTGTATATCCATTTTGATTTCGATCTTGGCGACAGACCGCGTATTCTCGATGATTACGAGCTTGCCGGCATTGTGCCGGGCGCGGCCGTCGCTGAGGAAGCCGAGCTGTTCCGCAGCTGCTACGAGCGGTACCGAAGCCATGCGATAGCCTCAAGCGTGAGGCTCAAGGGAAGCTTGACCATGCTGTTGTCGCGTATTATCGAGCAGGCGGCAGAAGCTGACCTTTGTCTCCGCCAGCAGGAAGAGCCCGCTTCCGTGTCGAATCGGACGAAGCAGCGGCAGATGGATACGCTGATCCCGGTTTTTGATTTTTTGCAAAAAAATCTGCACCGGCCGATTGCCATTAGAGAGCTTGCGGAGCGCGTCGGCATGTCCGAAAAATATTTTATTACGTCCTTTCGCCAAACGGTCGGGGTTACGCCGGGCTACTACATGTATCAAATTCGGATGAACAGAGCGCGCGAATATTTGCATCTCGGTACATACACGATTAAGCAAATCGCCGCTTTGCTTGGCTATCCCGATCCGTATGCTTTCTCAAAGGCGTTCAAAAAGTATTACAATCGTCCGCCCTCGCAATTCAGGTAGTGTATGCTAATAAATACTCGGAAGGCCTTACTCCGGGCGAGGTTGCGATCGGCTTCGCGTTCACCTTGTACAATATTCGCTTTTGCCGAAAAAATGGCCGCGCCAAAAAGCCGACGTCAGCTTGGAAGCTGGCGCCGGCATTG
This sequence comes from Paenibacillus sp. SY21-1, assembly GCF_005222705.1. Taxonomy (GTDB): domain Bacteria; phylum Bacillota; class Bacilli; order Paenibacillales; family Paenibacillaceae; genus Pristimantibacillus. The sequence goes on from NZ_STGF01000015.1 coordinate 13,620, forward strand.
CCGTTCTTTATTGCGCGCGACTCGCTATCGCGGTTCAAATAAATTGCGTTTTGTTCTCATGCTTGCTTGATTGCAGCGAGAACCCGCCGTCAGCGGTAAGCAGCAGCCGCGAGGAATCAAAGGCCGGGGCCAGCCGCTTGCAGAAGTCGATAAACAGCTCGAAGCTGCCGAACTCTTCTATTGAGCCGAGCTGACACACATAAGCCGTACGCTCTCCGTCAACACGATACTCGCAATCGATCAGCAAGTCGTCATGCGCGACCATTTCGCCGCTGCTCCAAATAGCCGCAAAGCCGTTCCCTTTGCGGGCGAACAGCCATTCGCCATGCTTCGAAACATCATCAAATTTCGCCGCAGGAAAAAACAGGTGGGAAAATTTCACAGGATGCTCGTCCCCGCAATCATAGATGGCGCCAAGCATGCTCCCTTGCTGCTTGATAGCGGGCATGATTCCGTTTCCATACCAGTATCCCGGACGCATGCCCCCCTCGTCGGCCGGCTCGCCGGGATGGTTGGTGAATAGGACCGCATCGTTGTCAAGCGCGGCATACCACATATGCTGCTGATAACCGTGAACGCCCGGCTCGAAACGCGAGGTCCCATGATAACGCTCGTTGAACGACTTGACGTACAAATTCGAATCCACCTCGGCCGTCTCGTCAAAGCTGATATTTTTCCAGAAGGAACGCGGTTCGTCGTATCTTGGCGATTGCACGGACGTCAACGCATAATCGCGCTGCTTGTTAAGCTTTATCCACGCATTTCCGGTTTGATACTCCAGCACCTGCTCCTCGTCCATAAGCGCCGCGTATGAATACGGGAGCTTGTATTTGCTATTCATCAGAAACACAACCCATTCGCTGTTGCCCACCGGCGTACCCGGATGCAAAATATGCAGCAGCGCTTGGGCCGCTTGCGTAAACGGTAAAATAACGGAGCGGTAAATTCTCGCTTGCGGCGCAACAATGGAACCGCGGAACGTATGCCGGGCAAACAGCTCCAGCATCCGGTCAATCAGCTTGGCCGCTCTCTCCGACTCCGCTTCCTCCATATAGTCAACGACGTTTAACAGAGCGCCAAGCGTCACGCACATATAGTCAGCGCTCAAAAACTCCTCAAAGCCGTATTCCTCCACGTCCTCCAGCCACTCGATAATTCTGCGTTTCGCTACGGCGCTTGCTTCGATTCCCGTTCGGCTCGAGCGGGTAAATATCCGATCCGGGTAGCGCTTGCCTGCCATATAGGCGCAAATATAAAACATCAGCGCATGATTTTCGCTCCAAAAGCACATCCCGTCAGAGCCGTCCTCCGTCATCCAGTACCGATAATCGAGGATCGCTTGCTCGGCCTTTAGCGCTAGCGCATCCGGCAGCGTATAATCCTCCATCAAGCGGAGCAAGCCCGCCAAGAAAAAGTCGGAGCAATCCTCCCGCCTTGCAATCTGCTCAATGGCCCGGTTAATATGCGCTTCGTCATGAACGGCGCTTTTTCCCAAATGCCAGCGCGCCATCGTATAGAACATGCCGAACCGAAGCGGCTGAAAGCTAGAACCCGCGCCTAGCTCGGCCAGCTCCCTGTATAGGGCGGCGCTAGCTTCGGCAGGCGATGTTCCGTGCCGGTAAACGGGCTTTTTATGATGCAGCAGCTCGATTTTGCGCGCCAGCCTCTTATGCGGAAGCTCTCCGTATACGATCGCAATGCCTGCTTGCTCCCTAAGCGCAAACTCGGTTTGTCCGCTAATCTCTACGCGTTCCGTATCATTGTCCGCATCCTCGTAAGTGACAAAAATCCGGCATGGCGCACCGTCCGGCAAGAGAAGGCCATTGCCCTTCAGCTGTATGCGGGACAGCCAGCTGTCCAGCTCCAAATAGAGTGCGGCATGCTCGCTGTCCGGCAGCGCAGAGGCTATTTTATCCCCGTGCTCCAGCAACTCAATGCCGAATAGGTTGCGCGTATCCCGTATCGCCAAATTCTGCATGCGTATGTGCAGAGCATTGTAGCCCTTTTTAAGGGCAAGCGTCAGCTCCTGCTTTTTAATCGGCTTGTATACCGGCTCATGAACCGAACAAATACGTTCTTCGCCCAGCCAAACATCAGCGGCCGTATACGTCCAGAGAATGGCCCGCACGTCGATATCCTCAGCCACAACTAAGCCTGTGGCGGCAAGCAAATCAACCTTTTGCGGGGTCACCGAAAACTGGCTCACGTTCACAAAGCCGCTGTTTGGATAATCGTACATCCAGGGCATGCCGAGCTCGCTGTTTTCGCCAATTTTTATAGCTCCGCTTGGGGCCAGCATATCCCGTTCCGCCACTATAGATCTTAAATATTGCTCATATCGAATTTGATTTTTGTCGGGCTTGTGAGCGATGTAATCGGCAAACCTCGGACCCGATACTAGATAATGCTTAATAAAACGACGTGACTGCTGCACATCCTCCACCTCCGGTTCATTCCTTCAGGTTCATCTACTGCCCTTATTGTAGCACCAGCAAGGATGCGGCCATGAAGGACAATACGACGATTCTGGGAGGGGAAAGCGACTATACGGACGTGCAGCCTGACATCGTCATCCCGCTCCTCCCTGCTTCACCTGCAAAAAAAAAATCGCACTCCCTCTGCCCAAAAGGCGGGAAATGCGATTTGTGTTTATGCCTGCTTGACTATCCGGTCAATGCGGTATTATTGAGTCGTTTTGGCCCAGTCGGCAGCGAATTTTTCCATCCCTTGATCGGTAAGCGGATGCTTGGAAATTTGCTCGATAACCGAGAACGGAATTGTAGCGATATGCGCGCCGGCCATCGCTACACGCGTGACGTGATCCGGGTGACGAACAGAAGCGGCAATGATTTGCGCGTCCAGATTGTGCGTGCGGAACAGTTCCGCCACTTTGGCAACCAGCTGTACGCCGTCCTCCGAAATATCGTCCAAGCGGCCAAGGAAAGGCGACACGTAAGTAGCGCCTGCGCGTGCGGCAAGCAGCGCCTGGTTGACCGTGAAGATCAACGTAACGTTTGTTTTAACGCCTTTTTTGGTCAAGTAGCGGCAAGCTTCAAGACCGGCAAGCGTCATTGGCAGCTTGATCGTAATGTTTTTGTCGTAGTTGTTGATTTTGATCAGCTCGTCCGCTTGGGCGATCATTTCTTCCGCTGTAATAGCGTCAGGCGTTACTTCTGCGGAAACGGACTCTACCTCAGGCACTTCCTTCAAAATTTCCTCGATGCGGTCCTCGAACTTAACGCCTTCTTTGGCAACAAGGGAAGGATTTGTCGTTACGCCGGACAGAACGCCGATTTTATATGCTTTTTTAATATCAACCAGGTTTGCAGTATCAATAAAGAATTTCATCGTGAAACGCCTCCGTATAATGGTTTAGGTAACATATAAATGGGAATAGCTTTAACTGTTCTAACCAATTAACTTCTTGTGCGCACCGGCATCGCTCAACGCCGCCGAACGGCGGAAGTTCATGATGCTTGTTTGATTATACCAGCAATTGTTTCGAGATGCGAACAACGTTGTCCACCGAGAAGCCGAAATATTCCAGCACGGCATTGCCTGAGCCTGATGCGCCAAACGTATCGATGGAAATGACTTTTCCGGACGGTCCGGTGTAACGTTCCCAGCCAAGCGAGATGCCCGCTTCAATCGCGACGCGCTTCGTTACCGCTGCCGGAAGCACTTGTTCCTTGTAAGCGTCCGATTGCTGGTCGAACAGCTCGCGACTTGGCATAGCGACTACGCGTACCGATTGGCCTTCCTTCTCAAGCTCCGCTTTGCTATTCACGGCAAGGGAAACCTCCGAGCCCGTCGCGATCAGGATAAGATCCGGCTGCTCGTTCGTTTCGGTCAGCACATAGGCGCCATTTGCAACATCGCCAACATTCGCTTTGGTTTCCTCGTAGATCGGCAGGTTCTGTCTGCTCAGCACCAGTGCCACAGGGCCTTCCTTCCGCGAAAGCGCATAAGCCCAAGCGCTTGCCGTCTCGTTCGCGTCGGAAGGACGGATAACGGTCAGTCCAGGAATGGTGCGAAGCGCAGCCAGATGCTCAACTGGCTCATGCGTTGGTCCGTCTTCGCCAACCGCAATCGAGTCGTGGGTAAATACGTAGATGACAGGCAGCTTCTGCAGCGCAGCGAGCCTGATGGCCGGACGCAAGTAATCGCTGAATACGAAGAACGTGCTGACAAACGGCTTCACGCCGCCATGCAAAGCCATCCCGTTACCGGCAGCGCCCATCGCATGCTCGCGAACCCCGAAGTACACGTTGCGGCCGGCATAGGAATCGATCGCAAACATGCTTTCATTCTTCATATCGGTCATCGTCGAATGCGACAAGTCCGCGCTTCCGCCGAACAGCGAAGGAACGGTTTTGACATAATGGTTGATCGCCTCTCCGCTTGCTACACGAGTGGAAATGGACTTGGCAGAATCAAAGGTCAGGACCTCTTCCGCCGCAATGACCGCTTCGCCTGCAATCGCCGCGCTAAGCTCCTTGCCTTCTGCCGGATACTTCGCAGCGTAATCGGCGAACAATTGATTCCATGCTTCTTCCTTGGAAGCGCCTTGCTCCTTCAGCTCTGCGAAATGAGCGCGAACCTCGGACGGAACGGTAAATTCCTCCTCGTATTCCCAGCCGTACACAGCTTTAGTCGCTATCGCTTCCTCTTTGCCGAGCGGATTGCCGTGAACCTTGTTCGTGCCAGCGGCCTTGCTGCCGTAACCGATGATGGTACGGATCTCGATAATGGTCGGCTGGTCGCTTACCTGCTTCGCTTCCGAGATGGCTTGCGAAATGGCTGCGATATCGTTGCCGTCCTCGACGCGCAAATAGTGCCAATTCGCAGATTCCGCTCTTTTACGTATGTTTTCACCAAAGCTCAGATTCAAATCGCCGTCAAGCGAGATATCGTTCGAATCGTATAGCACGACAAGCTTTCCAAGCTTCATATGTCCTGCCATCGACATCGCCTCGTAAGAAATGCCCTCCATCAGGCAGCCGTCGCCAACAAGCGCGTAGGTGTAATGATCAACGACCGGAAAGCCCTCCTGGTTAAACTTCGAAGCGAGGTGAGCTTCCGCCATCGCCATGCCCACAGCCATCGCGACCCCTTGTCCAAGCGGACCCGTCGTTGCATCAACGCCGTCTGTATGCCCAAACTCAGGATGTCCCGGCGTCAAGCTGTTCAGCTTGCGGAACTGCTTTAAATCGTCAAGGGACAAGGAATATCCCGTTAAATGAAGCAGGCTGTACAGCAAGGCCGAACCGTGGCCTGCGGAGAGTACGAAGCGGTCCCGGTTAAACCATTTGGAGTTGCCCGGATTATGCTGCAAATGCTCGGCCCAAAGCGTATAGGCCATAGGCGCTGCCCCCATCGGCAGTCCAGGGTGGCCGGAATTGGCCGCATTAATCGCATCGATCGATAAGGTACGGATGGTGTTGATGGCTAATTGCTGAATCGTTTGTGTAGCGTTCATCGTTTTCTCCTTTCCTATCCTTCATACTGTGGTTTCTTTTTTCTTTTTTTACTATAATACAATTATCCACCATACAAGTAATGAATATATTTCAGAGGAGATATAGACAATGTCTATGGGTAACAATTACGAGCTGTATAAGGTTTTTTATTGGGCCGCGAAAACAGGCAGCTTGTCGCAAGCCGCCAAAACGCTTTATTTAACGCAGCCGAGCGTCAGCCATGCCATCAAGCAGCTTGAGGAAAGCTTCGGCTTCAAGCTTTTTTACCGTCATGCCAAAGGAGTCGAGCTTACCCAGGAAGGCACGATACTCTATTCCTATATCGAGCAATCGCAAATACTGATTTCACTGGCCGAAGAAAAAATGGCCGCGCTTAAAAATCTCGACAGCGGCGAGCTGCGCATCGGAGGCAGCGACTCGCTGTTCAAGCACTATTTGCTGCCGTATCTGGAGCAGTATCATCAGGAGCATCCGGGCATCAAGCTGCATTTAAATCACGGTACGACGCCGGAAACGATCACGTTTTTGAAAGAAGGCGTCATCGACCTTGGCGTCGTGCGGATGCCGATTGTCGACAATCAGCTGGAGGTCAAGGAAACCTTCCAGCTTCAGGACTGCTTTGTCGCCGGCGCCAGATATGAAAGCCTGCGCAACAAGGTGCTGTCGCTTGAAGCGCTGCTGGAGCAGCCGATTATCCTCTTCTCCCGCAACAGCCGCGTACGCATGGCCATTACGGAATTGTTCGAAAGCTACGGGTATTCGATCAAACCGGAGATTGAAGTGGGCAGCGTAGACTTGCTTATTGAGTTCGCCCGCAAGGGACTTGGCATTTCCTATGTCACGAGGGAATTTGTCTCGCGGGAATTGGAGGAAGGTTCTTTATTCGAGGTACAGCTGGACATCCCGCTCCCCCCCTCACACGTCGGCATTCTGACGATGCGCAATATGCCGTTGTCCAACGCGGCGCGGGCTTTTATTCAACTGGTTAAGTAATGCAAGCCATTAGAAGCTGACCCTGCCTTTCAAGGGTTCGGCTTTTTTTGTATTCGCTTGTTAGTGAAGCAAGGGCCTATTCATCGACATTTCTTATGATTTGCCTCTGAAATGCAGCGGCGAAAAGCCCGTAACCGCCTTAAACACACGTCCGAAGTGGGTCACGCTGCCGAAGCCTACCTTGCTTGCGATATGGCTCACCTTCATGGAGGAGCGCTCCAGAAGCTTCTTTGCCTCCTTGATTCTGACGCTGTTCACATATTCGGTAAACGAGAAGCCTGTCGCCTCCTTAAACGAACGGCTTAAATAGAAAGGACTGACGTAGAACGCTTCGGCCACCTGGGGCAAAGACAGCTCCTGCATATAATGGCGGTTCATATACTGAACAATTTCCGAAATACGCTCGTGCATCAGGCTCGGCGATTTCAACCGCGCGCTGTTATGCTGCTTCATATGCCTGCAGCATACGACGAACAGCTGCAGCGCCAGCGTCTGCACGAACAGCGCAAACCCGGGCTTGCGCTCCCTCAGCTCCTCTATGATGCGCTCTGCAAGCGACTGGACGATTGCCAGATCGTCGGGCGCGCTCCGGACGACAACGTAATCCTTCTGGAGGAGCGGCTGCATGATGTCCTCGAATGAATCATCAGCCATCGTCAGGCGGCTTTCATGGATATTTACAATGAGCCGTTCATGCTCCGGCTTGTCCGCATTCGTCGTTCGGTGCAGAATATGCGGCGCAATAATAATGACATCTCCTTGGCTTGCAACCAGCGTGCGATCCTTTATAAAAAATTCCCGTTCTCCGGACAACAATACATATATTTCATAGGTGCCGTGGAAATGACTGGATGGCATATGATGGCTTAGCGCCTTGCGATGCGATACCGCAAAGGTCCCTTGCTCATTATGGTAATGAAGATCATCCATCCGGCTCACCCTCCTTTATACTGTCTACCTATTGTACCGACCTTCGAGCGCTTTTCGCAAGATATAAGAGAAATTAAGATATTCATGCAAAAAATGTACATTTTATTGTGCTAGTATAAAATCATCGACAAAAGGGAGGCACAAAAATGATGATGAACTCTGCAGATTCCGCTACCGTGAGTGAAGGACAAGGTCATGCGGCCCCTACCCCCATTGAATGGGCAGAGAAAGCGTGTGAGGCGTTAATGAGCAAATTCGAACCGGAGCTGCTGCCGCCTGACCGTTTCCACTACCATCAAGGAGTCTTTTTGTCCGGAATGGAAAAATGCTGGCGCGAAACGGGCAAGGAGCGTTATTTCGATTACATCAAACGTTGGGTAGACAGCCAGGTGATGACGGACGGCAGCATCAAGAAACATAATCCCGAGGAGCTGGACGACATCCAGCCTGGCGTGCTTCTCTACACCTTGTATGAGCAGACCGGAGATGAGCGTTATCACAAGGCTCTGCACTACCTCGTGCCGCTCCTGAAAGCATGGAAAACCAACCCGTCAGGCGGCTTCTGGCACAAAGAGCGCTATCCGAACCAAATGTGGCTGGACGGCCTGTACATGGCTGGCCCGATTGCCGTGCAGTACGGAAGTACATTCGGGGAAAGCGACTATTTCGACATGATGACGACGCAAGCACTGCTGATGGCTGAGCATACCAGGGACCCGCATACCGGCCTGCTCTATCACGGGTGGGACGAGACCAAATCGGTTTTTTGGGCTGATCCGGAAACCGGCCTCGCGCCTGAGTTTTGGGGTCGCGCAATCGGCTGGTTCCCTGTAGCCTTGCTGGAAATGTTTGAGCACTTGCCTGACGATCACAAGGATAAAGCCAAGCTGGTGGCCATTGTACAAGATCTGCTGATCTCCCTGATCAACTACCAGGATGAGGCTACCGGCTTATGGTATCAGGTTGTGGATAAAGGCGATCGCGCAGACAACTGGCTGGAAAATTCATGTACGGCGTTATTCGTTCACGCTATAGCCAAAGCGGTGCGCTTCGGCTATCTGGACGAAAAATATATGGCTTATGCCTGGAAAGGCTATCAGGGTATAATCGATACGCTGACTTTTGATGAAAATGATAGCGTTATCATAGGAAAAATTTGTATCGGCACCGGAATCGGCGACTACGACCACTATATTGCAAGACCAACAAGCGAAAACGACCTGCATGGCGCAGGCGCCTTTATTCTTATGTGCGTGGAAATGAGTCTGGCCGAGCAACTGAGCTAACCGTTCAGACTGAAGCATACCCGCTGCTCCTTCCCTTTGGAGCGGCCATATCAAGCACAGGAGTCGCCTAGGCGGCTTCTGTGCTTGTTTTCGTCTCAAGGGAGGAGAGCTGCTGCGTAGGCAGCCTCGTGCCATGCTTCAAGGTCGGGATGTTGTCATTCAACTAATGTTCCCCGTTAGCTCTTATTCTCCTGGAGCCTAAGTAGTTGTGAGAGGATTAGGCAACCATTTGGCAAGATCGTGATAACGATTCCTTTTTCATTAGGTGCATAATAAAACTGTAAAAAGCTTGCCTCAACGCGTGGCAATCGATTTCGTTTACACATAATAACTTAAACATTGGAGGATTTTTATGCAAAAAGTAATTTTGAACAATGGCGTTAAGATGCCTATACTCGGTTTTGGTGTCTTTCAGATTACGGATCCAAATGAATGCGAACAAAGCGTTTATGACGCTATTGTAGCAGGCTATCGTCTTATTGATACGGCTGCCTCTTATATGAACGAAGAAGCCGTGGGCAAAGCGATAAAGCGAAGTGAGGTAGCACGAGAGGACTTATTTATCACGACAAAACTTTGGGTGCAGGATACGGGATATGAGCGCACTAAAGAGGCATTTGCAAAATCACTGCAAAGATTGCAGATAGATTACTTGGATTTGTATTTGATTCATCAGCCATATGGCGATGTTTATGGTTCTTGGCGCGCTATGGAGGAGTTATATCGGGAAGGGAAGGTGCGTGCAATCGGGGTTAGTAATTTCCACGAAGATCGCCTAATCGATTTAATTGTTCATAACGAAATTGTTCCTGCCGTTAATCAGGTAGAAACGCATCCTTTCAACCAGCAAATCGAAAATGCAAAATTTATGAAAGAAAACAGTGTTCAGATCGAGTCATGGGCTCCTTTTGCTGAAGGAAAACACAACTTATTCCAAAACGAGGTTTTGGTATCCATCGCTCAAGAATATAATAAATCTGTTGCTCAAGTGGTTTTACGTTGGCTGACACAAAGAGAAGTTGTTGTCATTCCAAAGTCTGTTCGTAAAGAAAGAATTGTCGAAAACATCAACATCTTTGACTTTGAATTAAGCCAGCAGAATATGGAGTCGATTGCTGAGTTGGATAAGAGAGAGAGTCTGTTCTTCTCCCATCGTGATCCTGCAATGGTGAAATGGATTGGTGAACGTAAACTTGATAGCTAATCGACAGAAATCATAGGCTGCAGCTGCCATGGGATCGCCCAGCTTACAAGCCAAAGGACCTCAATTCCCGCTAAGAAGTGGAAAATGAGGTCTTTGTCATGAAAAAACCGAAACAACTAGGAGATTAATAAATGACACATTGACTTTTGTGTCAGCCCCAAGAGCTGCTTACGCTTGAAGCGACAGCGCTTTAAGAATGACCGTCGCCGCTTCCGCGCGGGAGGCATGGCCTTTCGGCTTCAAGGAGCCGTCAACGTACCCGCTAAGAATGCCGTTCGAGGCGGCAGTCGCTACAAAGGATGTTGCCCAAGCCGAAATATCCGAGCTATCCGTAAAAGCTTTGCCATCTGTTGCCAACGGCAGCTGGGCGGCTTTGACAATCATTGCAGCCATTTGTTCGCGGGTAATCGGATCGTTTGGACCAAACGTCGTATCGGTATAGCCGGTCACGATGCCTTGCTCGGCAGCCGCGCTGATTGCGTCCTTAGCCCAGTGATTCGCCGTATCCGCATAAGTTTTGCCCGAACCTGCTTGAATGCCCAATGCTTTAACAAGCACCGATACAAATTCAGCTCTTGTAATGTTGTTGTTCGGTTTAAACGTTTGGTCGGGATAGCCGCTAATAGCGCCAAGCTGAATCAGCTGTACAATCTTTGCTTCTGCCCAGTGTCCCTTAATATCCGTCAATGCGATTTCCGGTCCTGCAGGCTCCTCTTTTTCTGTAGCCAGCACCGCAAACTTGGTAAAGTGATTAACCGTGCCGCTTAGCGTTCCTTTATTCACATCGATTTGCGGATTGTCGAGCGACACCCATTTGCCGGTCTGCTCATTCAGCCAGTAAATGGAAAGATTATATTTGGCCAAATCCACCTTGCTTGCATCAAAGGGCAACGTGATGGTAATATCCTTTTGGAACAGACCATCCTTGTCCTTCGTAATTTCATACACATCGCTAATGAGCGACTGCGTGGAATCCAATGGCAGCTTGGAAGGATCAGCAACCTTTTCTACTGTCACCTTAATATCGCTGCCCATGGCTGCCGCTGGAAAATTTAACGTGGCCCCATTCAATGAAACCGTTCCGCCGGCAGATACGCTAATCGTAATCGTGTTGGCCGATGGCGTAACAGGCACCGTACCGCCTCCTACAACTCCGCCCCCGCCTGGCACAGGACCGTCTGTCGCTCCCTTAACCTCGAATTGAACGGTGGCGACATCTGTCCCTTTTCCTGCAACTACCGTATAGACGCCAAGCTCCGCATTGCTGGGCAATGAAATGTCCGACGAATAGACACCGGATTGCGGGATCAGAACATCGTAATAAAACAAGGTGTTGCTGGGACGAACAACTTTAACGACGACCTCGTCAAAGCTCGTAGATCCCGTCACTCTAAACGATTCGCCCTGCACTTTAGCGGCAATGTTCGTTAAGGTAATGTTGGCAGACGCAGCCAAGGCGCTTAAAGGAAGGGCGGTAAGCAATAACATGATTAGCGTCATCATCTTGAGCAATCGTATCTTCACGCTGAATATCCTCGCTTTCGTGGAATCATCGAACCTGGCTGGGCCAGGTTCGATGATGGAGTATTTTTACTGCAAAACAACACCCGCAGCCAAGCTGTTGCCTACATCGGACAAGCTGCCGTTGTAGGAATCGGATACGAATACTTTAACGCTGTATCCCAATCCGGAAACATTGAAGTGCGCGGACAATTGTTCAGCCGTAACGATATCCTTTTCCAGAACGACAATGCTGACCGGCGTTGTTCCCCTCATCAATTGGAAGATAACCACTTCTTTTCCTTTATGGGCGGTGCCAACCGTCGGCGTAATCGTTACCTTGGCCAAAATGCCGTTCGAGGTATCAAGCGATTCGCCTGTAATTCCGAAAGCCTTCGTTCCTTCTGCGGCAAATACAACATTTAATCTTTCGCTTTCGTCCAGGCTTCCCCGTTTGACTGCAATCAGAACGCTGCCGCCCGCTGTGCCAAGCTGATCGATTTGAATGCTGGCTGTCGTCTGATTGCTGGAGACGGTTGCCGTTCCAATCTCGGCTGTTCCCGCCGCGTTATACACCTTCACGATATCTCCCGCAACGAGTCCCGCTACCTCGACAAGATCTTTTTCATTGCCTGAGTTATTCATGATCAGAATGTTTGACGCAAGCGGAGCAATTGTCCGTTCATTCTTCAGCACGACAAGCTGGAACGTTTTTTGTTCCGAGACGCCGTTTTTGGCAATGGTTGCCGTCAACGTGACCGTAGCATCGCCCGCAAGGTAAGCCGGACGGGTGATTGTGCCGTCGTTGGCTACAACATTGGCGGCGCTTGACGACCAGGCAATCGTCGTTCCGTTTGCTCCGGTTTCAGGCAGACTCAGATTTCTGGTCACTCCCGACGCCGTCTCTCCGCCAGTGAAGGCTACGGCAAGCGCGGCTTTGTCGGCCGCAACGGACTCCGCAGCGTTCAATGTCGTTTGCTTAAGCACATACACGTTAAACTCTTTCGTTTGCTGCTGGCCATTTTTCGTGATCGTGGCCGTCAACGTAACCAGAACATCCTCCGCCGTTTTCAACGGGCGAGTGACAACGCCGTTTGCCGCTACGATCGACGGGTGGCTTGAAGTCCAGACAATGGCTGTTCCGTTCGTGCCGCTGCTCGTCAAGCTCAGGTTCTGGGTGACTCCCGTAGCTTTGTCGCCTGCTGTGTAGCCCACTTCCAGCGCCGTTTTGTCTGCCGCTACAGCTTCGGCATCGTTGTACGCCGTTTCCTTGAGCACATACACGTTGAATTCTTTTGTTTGCTGCTGGCCGTTTTTCGTAATTGTCGCCGTCAATGTGACCAGAACATCGTCCTCTGTTTTTAATGGACGGTTCACCACGCCGTTTGCCGCTACGACAGACGGATGGCTTGAGGTCCAGACGATCGACGAATCGTTAGCGCCAATAGCCGGCAGGCTAAGGTTCTGCGTCACGCTGTCAGCCTTATCGCCCGTTGCAAACCCAACCTGAAGCGCGGCTTTGTCCGCGGCTACCGACTCGGCATCGTTGTACGCCGTTTCCTTGAGCACATACACGTTGAATTCTTTCGTTTGCTGTTCGCCGTTTTTGATAATGGTCGCCGTTAACGTGACTAGAGCATCGCTCTCTGTTTTTAGAGGACGAGTCACTTCGCCATTCGTCGACACAACCGACGGAGCGCTTGAGGTCCAGACAATCGTCGAACCGTTAGCGCCGTTGAGCGACAAGCTCAAGTTCTGCGTTACTTTCGAAGCTTTGTCTCCCGTTGCATAGCTGATATCCAGCGCGGCCTTATCAGCAGCCACCGACTCGGCGTCATTGTACGCGGTCAGCTTGAGCACGTACACGTTGAACTCTTTGGTTTGCTGCTGGCCATTTTTCGTAATCGTCGCCGTCAACGTAACGAGGACGTCATTCCCTGCTTTTGCCGGGCGGTTCACTGCGCCGCTCGTCGACACGATAGACGGATGGCTTGAAGTCCAGACAATCGATGTGCCGCTTGCTCCGCTTGTCGGCAAGCTCAGATTCTGAGTGACTCCTGTAGCCTTATCTCCTGTCGTGTAGCCTACATCCAGCGCCGATTTGTCAGCCGCTACCGCTTCGTCATCGTTCAACGTCATTTGCTTAAGCACGTACACGTTGAATTCTTTTGTTTGCTGCTGGCCGTTTTTCGTAATCGTCGCCGTCAATGTGACCAGAACATCGTCCTCTGATTTTAATGGACGGTTCACCACGCCGTTTGCCGCTACGACAGACGGATGGCTTGAGGTCCAGACAATGGCTGTTCCGTTCGTGCCGCTGCTTGGCAAGCTCAAATTCTGCGTCACTTCCGTAGCCTTGTCGCCTGTTGCATAGCCTACATCCAGCGCCGTTTTGTCAGCCGCTACCGACTCGGCATCGTTGTACGCCGTTTCTTTGAGCACATACACGTTGAACTCTTTCGTTTGCTGCTGGCCGTTTTTCGTAATCGTCGCCGTCAGCGTAACGAGAGCATCGTCCTCTGTTTTCAGCGGACGGGTTACAACGCCATTTGCCGCTACGACAGACGGATGGCTGGAAGTCCAGACAATGGCTGTTCCGTTCGTGCCGCTGCTCGGCAAGCTCAGGTTCTGCGTTACCTCCGTAGCCTTGTCACCTGCTGTGTAGCCTACATCCAGCGCCGTTTTGTCAGCCGCTACCGACTCGGCGTCATTGTACGCCGTTTGCTTGAGCACATACACGTTGAATTCTTTTGTTTGCTGCTGACCGTTTTTCGTAATCGTCGCCGTCAACGTGACAAGAACATCGTCCTCTGTTTTTAATGGACGATTCACATCGCCGTTCGTATCGATAATCGACTCATCGCTCGATGACCAGACAATCGTTGTTCCGTTTGACCCGCTTGCCGGCAGGCTCAAGCTTTGCGTAACTGCCGCAGCTTTATCCCCAGGGGCATAGCCGATATCAAGCGCCGCTTTGTCAGTCGTCACCGCTTCGGCATCGTTGTAATCCGCTTGCTTTAGCACGTTGACGTTAAATACTTTGGTTACCTGCTGGCCGTCTTTCGTAATGGTCGCAGTAAGCGTCACGTTCTGATCGCTCGCCGATTTCAAAGGACGCGTCACATTGCCGTCTGCAGCAATAAGCGCTGTATGGCTGGAAGCCCAGGTAATGGTCGTACCGTTTGCTCCCGTTGCCGGCAAGGTCAGATTTTGCGTGACTGCCGCAGCCGAATCGCCAATCGCAAACGTTATATCAAGCGCCGCTTTATCTGCCGCCACCGATTCGCTGTCCGTGATAGCTTCCTTAATGACTTTGATAACAAATTCTTTTGTTTTGGTTTCACCCTTGTACGTAAGTTCAGCCGTTAATGTAACGGCAGCATCGCCTGACAGGTAAGCAGGGCGGGAAACTACACCAGAGCTGCCCGAAACGGACACGACAGAAGGCAAATCGGAAATCCAGGCGATAGCCGAGCCTCCCGCGCCTGAGCTTGGAAGCGTGATGTCATCGCGAACCCGGCTGGCCGAATCGCCAGCAGCGAACCCGATTTCCAGCGCGTTCAAGTCGCGAATCAATGTGCCCAAATCCAGAGCTTCATCCAAAGCATCCTGAATGGCATCTTTATCCACGAAGCCATCCGCCGGTCTGGATTGCAGCACTTTGCTGGAGACATCCAGCTTATCGGCGGTTCCAAGCGTATTATAGAGCGTTAAATCAAGATCAAGCGCCACGGACTGCAGCGCAGCCTGAATGGTTGCATCTGTAGTAGCAATATTCACTGCCGCTACCGGCAAACGATCGCTCAATGCCGTATCAAAGACCGCTTGAATAGCCGCCGCTGTCGCATAGCCGCCAGCCGGTCTGTCGCCCAGAACGTCTTCCGCCACTGCCTTTTTGTCCGCCGCTGTCCAGTCCTCATAATCGCCAAGCGTCAGCCCCAAAGCCTCGATCGCCTCTCTTGCCTCTGCAGCATCCGTCGCAATATTTACAGCCGCTATCAGCTTGCGTGCATCTGCAGCCGTGTCAAACGCCGATTGGATGGCGTCCAGATCCGCGTAACCGTCTGTTGGACGATCCCCGAGTACCGCCTCCGCTACAGCTGCCTGGTCCGCAATCGACCAACTGCTGTAATCGCCAAGCGTCAACCCGAGCGCTGCATCTTCCAGCGCCGCTTCTGTCTCCTCGGCGTCTGCCGCCAAGTTCACTGCCGATATCGCCGTGCGGGCTGTCAACGCCGCAGAGAAAGCCGTTTGCACCGCTGCTTGGTCAACATAACCGTCAGTTGGACGGGCTGCGCGCACAGCTGCCGCAACAGCTGCTTTATCCGCAATGGACCAGCCTGTATAGGCGCCAAGCGTTAAGCCTAAACCGCCATCCTCCAGCGCCGTTTGGGCGGCCGCAGTCGTACCTGCAATATTGACGGCCGCTACTTTCTCCCGCGCCGTTACCGCAGAATTGAATACTGCCTGGATAGCGGCCTCATCCGCATAGCCGCCGAGCGGAAGGGCTCCCAGCACCGCAGCGGCTACCGCCGATTGATCGGAAGGGGTCCAGTCTTCGTAGTCGCCGAGCGTCAACGCGAGCAAAGCGTCTTCCAGAGCAGTCTTGACCGCAGCTGTGGTTGTCGCGTTATTGACGGCCGCTACCGGCGCGCGATCGGCCACGGCGTTGTCGAAGGCCGCTTGCACCGCAGCAACATTCGCATAGCCAGTAGACACACGAACATCAAGTACAGCAGCGGCTACCGCTGTCTGGTCCGCCTGCTTCCAGCCCGAGTATGCGCCATAGGTCAGACCGAGATTCGTATTCTCAAGCGCGGTTTCCATCTCGGCTTCGGTGCTCGCAAGATTGACCGCCGCCATCGTTGCGTCGGCGCTAATGGCGCTGTCCAGCGCAAGCTGCACGGCGTTCAGGTCAACGAATCCGGTTGCCGGACGATTCGTGAAGACATGGTCGGATACCAGCCATTGGTCCGCCAGCAGCAGGCCGTCGTAAACGCTCAGATCAAGGCCCAAATCCGTATCTTCCAATGCGCTTTTAATTTCCGTCACATCGGCGGCGGTGTTTACACTGGCAATTTCCAGACGATCTGCAATTGCCGTGTTAAAGGCGGATTGCACAGCCGCTTTGTCCACAAAGCCATCAGTAGGCCGTGCGTCGTATACGGCGCCTGTCACTGCCGCTTTATCGGCTGCGGTCCAGCTTGCGTACGCGCCTTGAACCAGCGCAAGCGTCGCATTCTCAAGCGCAGTCTTGATCGCCTCCTCCGACGAGGCGATGTTGACAGCCGCAATCGGTTGCCGGTCGTTAACGGCCGTGTTAAATGCCGATTGGACCGCTGCCTGATCCGCGTAACCCATGCCAGGCGTGGCCATGTATACGGCCGCAGCAACGGCCTCCTTGTCCGCAGCCTTCCAGGATGTATAGACCCCAAGCGTAAGTCCGAGCGCAGCATCCTCAAGCGCTGCTTTCGCAGCCGCCGCATCTGCCGCGTTGTTAACGGCGGCTACCGCTTCGCGTGTGCCGATCCCGGCGTCGAATGCCGTCTGAATCGCAGCTTTGTCGGCGAAGCCAAGCAGCGGACGAACCTGCAGCACATACGCCGATACCGCGTCCTGATCCGCATCCGACCAGCCTGCATAATCGCCGAGCGTCAAGGCCAGGGCTCCCGCCTCAAGCGCCGCTTCGATCTCCGCCGCATCCGTCGCATTGTTGACCGCCGCTATCGGCGAGCGCGCCGTTACTCCGTTGTCGAACGCCGTTTGTACAGCGGCTTTGTCCACATAGCCGTCGTTAGGCAGCGCTGCGTATACCGCCGCCGCAACTGCCCCCTGATCCACTGCCAGCCAGCTCGAATAGCTGCCAAGCGTCAAGCCAAGCGCTGCCGCCTCAAGAGCCGACTTGATCTCCGCCGCGTCCGCAGCGATGTTTACGGCTGCAACTGCGGTTCTTGCCGCAATTCCTGCGTCGAACTCCGCTTGCACGGCAGCCTTGTCTGTGAAGGCTGTGCCGCCGCGCACGGTCAGCACATGCGCCGCAACCGCCAACTGGTCAGCCTCGGCCCAGCCCGCATAGGAGCCAGGCGTCAAGCCAAGCGCTGAATCCTCCAGCGCCGCCTTCATCTCCGCCGAAGTAGCGGCTATGTTCACGTATTCGAGCGAAACGGAGAAATTCAACGCCGCTTGTACAGCCGGCTTGTCCGCATAGCCGTCTGTCGGACGGTTGTCCAGCACCCACTGCGCAACAGCCGTCTGGCTTGCACCGCTTAGGCTTCCGTATGATGCGCCTAATGTCAGGCCAAGCGAGCCGGCCTCCAGAGCGCTTTGCATTTCGCCTGCATCGCCTGCACCGTTAATATTTGCCAGAGGTGCAACTGTGCTTACGGCCGTGTCGAATGCCGATTGGATCAGAGCCTCCGTTGTATAGCCGTCTGCAGGACGCGCCGCCAGCACTTCCGCTGCCACAGCCGTTTTATCGGCCTGCTTCCAGCTTCCATAAGTAGCTCCGAGATTCAGGGCGAGTCCGGCCGCTTCCAAGGCAGCTTGCATACCCGTCTCGTTAGTCGCAATGTTGACTGCAGCAGCAGCCTCGCGTCCATCCAACGCGGTGTCGAATGCCGCTTGCACAGCCGCTAAATCCTCGAAGCCCGCACCAGGCAGATTTTGCAGTACGCTGCCTGCCACCGCGTCTTTGTCCGAGGCGGTCCAGCTTGCGTAATCGCCAAGCACCAGTCCTGGCGAAACGGCTTCAAGCGCGGAGCGCATCGCTGCAATATTCGTCGCATTCAGAACAGCAGGAACCGAATTGACAGCCGCAATATTTGCCCGCGCAAGCTTGGCCGCGTCAAATGCGGACTGGACCGCCGCCTGAGTTGCGAAACCTCCGGCCGGACGAGCTGTATCGAGCACATAAACCGCGACAGCCTTCCGGTCGTTGTCAAGCCAGTCGTCCGAATAGTTCGTTCCCAGCGTCAAGCCAAGTCCTGCGGCTTCCAGCGCAGCCTCCATTTCAATCTCGTCAGCAGCCAGATTCACCGCCGCTACCGGCGTTCTCGCCACAACCGCAGCGTCAAATGCCGTTTGTACAGCCGCGACGTTCACATAGCCGGTAGCCGGACGAGCAGTCCGCACTGCTTCGGCTACAGCCGCATGGTCGGCAGTATCCCACGTCGGATAATCGGTTCCTTGGTCAAGACCTAGCGCCGCAGCTTCAAGCGCCGCTTCCGCAGCAGCCGCATTGCCCGCAAGGTTCACGGAAGCCATCGGAGCATTCGCCGCAATTGCGGTATTAAGCGCCGACTGGACCGCCGCCTTATCCGCAAAGCCCGCTCCCCGATTAGTCAGCACATGGCTGACAATCGCGTTCTGGTCCGCTGCCAGCAAGCCAGTGTATACCGTCAAATCAAGGGCCAGTACGGTGGACGTAAGCGCGCTTTTCATGCTGCTGTCCGCCGCTGCCGCATTCACGACGTCCACAGCCTGCGCCACCTGCTCGATGGCCGTCATCTCGCTTAATTTGGCTTGAATGCTTGACTGGTTGGCAAAGGCTCCATTGGCTACCTTGTAATCAAGAACCGCCTGGGCAGCCGCAAGCCGGTGGGCGGCATTCAGCTTGTAATACTCCGTCAGATTAAGCGCCAGATCGGAGGCCTCCAACGCCGACTGCAAATCGGTCGCCGTCGTCGTGTCGTTCAGCCTTTGTACGGCCGCTGCGTAAGCTACATCCAGAGCCCGCTGCGTAACCAGCTCGTTCAGCTTCGTCTGAATCGCAGATTTATTGGCAAACGAGCCGTTCGACGTTTTGAAATCCAGTAATTGCTGGGCAACAATCGCCTGGTCCGGTACAGCCAGGTTATGGTAGGAGGCAAGCACAAGGCCCAGGTAGGCGTCCTCCAGCGCTGTTGCCATCGCTGCAGCATCAGAGGCATCATTGACGCCTTTTACCGCAAAGGCAAGCGCCTCGTTGTCGAGCGTCGTTTGAACCGCTGCGTTGAATTGGGTCTGAATGTCCGCCTGACTTGCAAAGCTGCCGTTGGCGGTTCGGTAATCCAGCAGAAGCTGCGCAGCCTCAAGCTTGCCGGCCGGCGTGCTAAGGTTGTTGTAGGTAGTCAGAATAAGGCCCAGCGCGGCATCCTCCAGCGCCGTTCTCATTGCGCCGGACGTTGCCGCCGTATTGACGGCTTGAATGGCGTTTTGCAAAATTTCAACGTTTTGCTGCCTGGCGACCTCGTTGTTCAATTGCTCCTGAATGATCGGCTGCGAGCCGAATGCCCCGTTTGCCGTACGATAATCGACCATGCCCTGTGCAACGATGTCTTTGCCTGCGGCGCTCAAGGAGTCGTAGCCGGTCAGGTTAAGCGCCAGGTCTACACGCGTCAGCGCGGCTTTCATGTCAGCGGCTGTTGCGGCTGCATTGACGGCTGCAATGGCCGACGCCTCATCTGCGCTGGCGATGTTTGCGGGAAGCATGGACACGACGGACGTAGCCGCGATGGTAGCGGACATAGCCGCAGCAATATTTCTGGTAATAGGAGAGTATTTATCGCTTTTTTTCTTCGACATGACGAACAGACCTCACTTTTTTTGGCAGTTTAAGCTGTCTTTTCTTCTGATGCGATTGCGGTTATTTCACTTGAAATACATGCCATTCATCCGAACCAAAGCGAACCAGGCTTACGATATATTCATATTTGCGCTGTCCGTCCGAATTTTGATAGAACACTTCCATATTCACGCGATACATCGGCTCATCGCCGCTCGTTACGAACATTTCCGACTTGAGGGCAAAGCCCCGATCAAGCGCAAGTTCCCTCCGATGCTTGGCCTTCACATATTCATCCACATATTTGCCTGCGATAGCAATAAGCTTGAGCTGTTCCGCCAACTCCAGACCTTCGGTTCCGTGAACGGTTTCTTCCTCGTGCGCAGCCTCGGCATCGTCAATCACCGCTTCGGCTTTCCCCGGGTCAGACGACGCTTCAAAAACCCGGCGGCGCAATCGTGTCCACATGCTTGCCAGACTTTTCATTCCGTGCCCCCCCATGCTCCCTTCCGCTTGAGCGGCGGCTGTTAGTTAACCGAAGCGATGGCTGCGTTAAACGCCTTCTGGAGCTCAGCACGGGATTCGAAGCCGCCAGCCGGCTTCAGCTTGAGAAGTTCGGCAGCGGCTGCAAGCCGCCCCTCCTCGCTCAGGTTGCGGTAGTTCAGCAAGACAAGTCCCAGATAAGGCGACTCCAGAGCGGCCTTGAGCTCCGCAGCGTCGGCTCCGGAGTTGACGGCGCCAAACGCGTCGCGCAAGGCGGCAGCATCACGTTGGGCGGCAACGGCCTTGTTTAGCAATTGCTGAATAACGTTCGAATCCGTTAAAGGCTGCTCCGCTGCGTCGTTCAAAAGCGCGGCGGCCACCTGCGCCTGATCCTCGGCGCCAAGCGTCTGATAAGCCGTCAAGTTCAAAGCGAGCTCCACAGCAGGCAACGCGTTTTGCAATTCTTCTGCCGTTGCGGCGTTTTGTATTTGATTCAATCCATTCACCTCCGGTTGAGCGACCGCTTCCCGCTCCTCTTCAATTGGCGCTGCTGGAGCAGGCTCTGCGACCGCAGCCTGCTCGTCCGATGCCTGCTCGTCCGATGCGGCCTCGAGCGCCGTATCAGGGGCCGCAGGCGCGTGAGCTTCCTGCGTGATCTCGGCTTTCGTGAAATGTGCAGGTAAAAGCGGTACGACGGCGGCGGCTGCAAGCGTTAGCGTCAGCGCCTTGGCTACACTCTTTCTTGCCTTCTTGCCGGAAGCGTTAGTATTGTTTGGCAAAACGGTACCCTCTCTTCATCATGAATTTGCAACCTGTATGCCCTTGCTTTTATTCGAATCGACTCCTTGCCTGCCTGCCCGCCCCTCTTCCTGCTCTAAGCAGTGCCGCTAAGCGAGGGAGAGACAAAGCCCTTCATCTCTTGAATAAACTCCTTGCAAACGGAGCGATGATATTTGCGCACGAACCTCAGATGCAGACGATAAGCTTCCTCTTCAAACGCATCGGCTATATCGCGCTTTTCAAGCGCTCTGTAATGGATGCCTTGTTTGACGGCAGCAAGCGTCTCCATATGCTCCGTCCAGCATTGATCGATCAGCCGCAAATATCGCTCTCTCCAGCTTGAACGCCACTTTTGCAGCGCCTGCGAGGCCATAAACTGCGCCCAGGCACGCTCCCAGCTATGTGCAACCTGCTCTCGCATATCGGAGGGAGACATCATATCCGTCATGCTAAGCGAATCGACAAGTCCAAGCTCCTGCTGCACTTGTCCGAGCTTCCATTCCTCCGGCAGCCTGTCGGGAGGGCAGAGCTTGTTCACGCATTCCTCCATCCAGTGCACAACGGAACGATGAACCAGCTCCTCCACCTGCTCCGCCAGCAAAACTTCCTGCCGCTGCGCATAGAACCATTCCCGCTGTCGGTGCACGACGTTGTCCAGCTTATACAGGAAGGAGCGTACGCCGTAATTCTGCTGCTCCGCCCGATCTTGAACCATTTCCGCGAATCGGAGAAGCGGCTTGGAAGACACGCCCTCCTCGCCCCATTGCCATGATTCCTGCCAGGAACTCGCCTCTTCACTTGCGAAGCGCAGAAACAGCTCGTCCTCAAGCGAAATATAAAATTGCGAGCGCCCGGGATCGCCTTGCCTGCCGGAGCGGCCCCGCAGCTGCAAATCAATTCTTCTGCTCTCATGCCGTTCCAGCCCGAATACATGCAACCCGCCGAGGTCCGCAACGCCTTCGCCGAGCCTAATATCCGCGCCGCGGCCAGCCATATTGGTGGCGATCGTAATCGCAAACTTGCTGCCTGCGCATCCGATAATTTGCGCTTCCTCATATTCGTTCCTGGCATTCAGCACTTGCGGAGAGAGACCGGCATGCTCCAGTCTGGCCGCCAGCTCCTCGGACTGGGCAACGGAGGTCGTTCCCGCAAGCACCGGCACGCCCCGCGTGTGCAAATCCGCAATGTCCTGCACCAGCCTCTTGAGCTTGGCTTCCTTGCTGACGAACACAAGGTCGGCCTCATCTTTGCGGGCGACAGGCCGATGCGTGCCAATGGACACGGCCTCAAGGCCATACGTTTGCCGCAGCTCCTCGCGATCCGTAACCATCGTGCCTGACATTCCCGTTAGCGTAGAATAAAGGCCAAAATATTTCTGCACGGTAATCGACGCATGGGAGCGTGTCTCCTCGCTGACGGTAAGCCCTTCCTTTGCTTCAATCGCTTGATGCAAGCCGTCGTTGAACTCCCGTCCCTCCAGCACTCGTCCCGTAAATGCATCGATAATGCCTACTTTGCCGTCAGAAATCAGATAATCCCGATCCTTCTCCATCAGCGCGCGGGCGCGCAGGCTTTGCAGCAGATGGTGGTAAACTGTCATATGCTCCAAATCAAACAAATTGTCGATCATGAACATGGATTCAATTTTCCGGATGGCCGAATCGGTGAACGCGACCTGATTCGTTTGCGTATCGTACACGTAATCCCGATGCTCCCGCATGCCTTTTACAAATTTGGCGCAAATATAATACAAATCCGGAGGAGCCTTATCTTTGCCCGCAATAATAATCGGCGTTTTGGCCTCGTCGAGCAGAACGCTGTCCAGCTCGTCGATAACCGCGCACGCAAGCGGCCGCTGCACCTGATTCGCCGGGTCCGAGACAAGCCGATCCCTCAAATAATCAAAGCCAAATTCGGACCACGTTCCGTATGTCACGTCGCAAGCGTACACCGTCTGCTTGGCGGAAATGTCTAGCTCGGTCCGGTTTAGCCCTACCGACATGCCTAGCAGCTGCAGCACCTCCAGCGATTGCCTGTAATCCCGTTCGGCCAAATACGGATTGACGGTTATCGTATGCACGCCGTTGCCCTGCAAGCCATACCAGAAAATCGGGATTAACGAAGCCAGCGTTTTCCCTTCGCCGGTCAGCATTTCCGCGGCCTTTCCGCGCATCATTTCGTAACCGCCGAGGAGCTGCGCATCGTGCAAGACAAGTCCAAGCTTGCGCCTGACGGCTTCCTTGACCAAAGCGGCAGCTGCATACGGCGCATAATCGGGAGGAGCCGTTTTTCGAACCTCTTCCTGCAGCCGACGCGCCTGCTTAAGCAGCTCGCCATCGGATACATGCTCCAGCAGCCCATATTTTTGATTGATCAGGAGCAGAGCCTTTTTGCTGCCAGCCGCAGCGCGATGCATAAGCCCCTGTGTCAAACGCGACCAATTCAAGTGAATGCCGATAACCCCCCGACGCCACAGACTAGTAAAATATATTCATGCAAATTAAGTCAATTCTCATATATTTATATATATCGGGCGCAGGATACAATAACTTTAGAACTATTATTTTAGGAACTTTTTCATAGAAAATAGAGGTTTCTCCGCTTAGGTCGTTTTAACTAACTGAAAAAAAATGAACTTTTTCATAGACTCCGGGCTTTTACAAGGGAAAGAGGAGAAAGCGTGAGTATCAAAGGGGAATAAAGAAGCGCTGCTGCAATTGATCTTGTCGGAGAAGGCAGCCGATTACAAGCTTGCTTTCGCCTATATGGGCAACAGCCGCGATGCATTGGACGCGATGGAAGATATGATCGTCAGACTCTATGAGAAAACAGGACAACTGCGGAAGGAGGCATCCTTCTACAGCAGGAGCAAAACGATTCTCCCGAATAGCTGTAAAAGTCTGCTTTAAAAACAGGGAAAGGTGATGCCCGCTGAGGACTCGCAGACGGAGGCTGGAGTGCAAGGCCTGCCCTCGTCTCGCGCCGTATTCATCCGGCTGCACGAGACGAGGACTTTTTATTTGAGACGAATGCCGCTCGCCGTCTTGCCCTATTGCATCTACCCGGGAACGTATTGACAATGCGGGCAAAGCCGAGTTCTTATGACAAAGGCGCCCGTTAACATGTTATTCCCGCTTTGCGGCTTCCTCGATAATCGCCACGCCCCAGCGCTCCAGCTCGATTCGGTCTCCCGCATGAATCCGGCGATCCGCCAGCAGCTCGGCCCCATCCCCGTGCGGATAGACGAAAGACTGTGACGCCTCCGAATAATTGAAGTAATAGCGAATGGCATGCCCTTCTTCATTCGTTCCGGACTTCACGACGAGCGGGAACTGGATCTCCTGATCCTTGCCCCACAGCCCGGCGGCGCGGCAAGCGCGCTCAAGCACTTTGCCCATCACGGCGGCGCTTGGAAGGCAGCCGATATAGATCGCAGTTCCTTGCCCGTATTGATTTTCGGTAATGGCTGCGTAGCTTCCCCAGTGCGGGTGCTCATACCAGGCAAGAACTTGCGCAGTCGTAGGCGTCAGCAGCTCCATCCAGGTTTCAATCCGATTATCGTCCAATCCGACCTGGAACGGATCTCCCCTGAGCGTCACCGCTTGCGGTTCTACAAATTGGCTGTAGCTGATGCCGCAGGCTTTCCCGATCAGGCCGGGCTGAGCCCCTGTTCGAACCTTGATATGC
Organism: Paenibacillus sp. SY21-1; assembly: GCF_005222705.1. Lineage (GTDB taxonomy): Bacteria > Bacillota > Bacilli > Paenibacillales > Paenibacillaceae > Pristimantibacillus. Next base: position 38,505 of record NZ_STGF01000015.1, read on the forward strand.
TCGTTTGCAAAGCCGCTTTTGAACGTGTAGACGACGCGCCCCCCGTTTTCCACATACCGATTCAGACGCTCCAGCAGCTCATCCGGCGCCGCATACAGCGCGGGCACCAGAATCAGCTCATAGCTCTCGAGGTTGTCCGAGCCCGGATGAAGGATATCGCAGCCCACATTCATTTCGTACAAACGGTCGTACATCAGCCTGACAATATCATTGTAGCAGGCGGCGCCCCCCGGCAGCTTGAACCATTCCAGCGAAGTAAGCGATTCATTGCTGACGAGTACTGCCGCGCGGTTTTTCTTTTGCAAATGTATCAGCTTAGGCGACAGTCTTGCGAAATCCCGCCCAATCGTCACCGCTTCCTCATAGGTCGGATTCGATGCAAAATCGTGGCTGAGCAGCCCCTTCCAATACGTCTCGATCGAATTATGGATAGAATGCCAGTGCCAGTATTCCACCATATCGGCTCCTGAGGCAAGATGACTGAACGCTTGAAGTCTCAGTTGGCCGGGATAGGCTGTCCAATGCGGAAAAGCTTGGGCCTGCGTCTCCAAAACGAAGTAGCTGGCTCCCTTCAGTGAACGGGCCGTGTCACCGCAGTACGAAATTTCCTTGCCGGTCAGCCGGTCCTGCGAAGGATGGTAGACATCGACGCCTGCAATGTCGAGCGCCTCGGCTGCGGCAAAATGGTCAACATCCGGCTGCACGCCGTAAGAACCGTCTTTCCAGCCAAAATCGAAATTATGGGTAACAAATTGACCGGGCCGCTTATATTCGTTCACAATCCGGGTCTGCCAGGCCAGAAAATCGGTGACAAGCTTCCTTTGAAAACGCGAGAACTCGGCCCCAAGGCTGCCGTTAATCGTTCCCGTCGCCGAAGGAAAATCCTCCCAAGCGTTTATCCGGTTGCTCCAGTAGTCAAGTCCAAACTCTCGATTTAGACGCTCCACGGTGCCAAACTTCTCTTTCATATATTTAACGAACTGAAGCTGCACATTCGGCCCGCTTGTATGGTAATGCTTCGTCTCGTTGTCCACCTGATAGCCGATAACCGCAGGGTGTTCGCATACGCGGCCGATCAGCCTGCGAATGATTCGTTCCGCATAATAGAGATAGGTCGGATTCGTAATATCCATAATCTGCCGCGCCCCGTAGCGACCAGGCCCATTTGGTGTAACGGCAAGCACATCGGGATGCTCCTTGACCATCCAGGTCGGAATCGCATAGGTCGGCGTGCCGACTATGACATGGATGTCCGCTTTATGCATGGCGTCCAGCACGCGGTCCACGCTCGTGAAATCAAAAACGCCGTTCTGCGGCTCATGTGTGCTCCATGTCGATTCCGCGATGCGCACCAGGTTGATCCCGGCCGCTTTCATCATTCGGATATCCTCATCAAGGCGTTCATAAGGCATATATTCATCGTAATAGGCGACTCCGTAGAGCAATTGCTTCATTCTCAATCTCTCCCCGCTTGTTGTTCTATTGCGCAACAAACTCATTGTAGAAGATGAGGAGCATGAAGGATATAACAAATACATGCGATCTCTATCAAATAATTGTCATCCTATTTCATCTATTTTCCTCTATAATAATCTATAAACCTTGCATGCTATAAAAATAATGCGACCAAGGAGCAAAAGATGCGCGAACACCTATTTCTTCCTAAGCCGTTATTTCTTCCTAAGCCGTTGTTTCAAAGGCATGTATGCTTTCCCGACTTCATCGGAGGCTATGAAAATTTTCCCGAGCACCATGTAAGCCGCGAGTATCGAACGACGGAGTTTAATCTGGACCGCTACTATAATTTGCACCTTGTGCTTGACGGGAAGGGCACTCTTCTTACGGAAGGCAAACGCTACGAGCTGTCCAAGGGACAAGGCTTTCTCTACGGCCCCGGCCCCCGGCAGTCGTATCGTTCCGACCGCCACGAGCCCTGGAGCGTTCGATGGGTCCATTTTTTCGGAGAGCGGCTGGAGTCGCTTCTGGACGGCAAAGGGCTGGACGAGCCCTGGCTCTTCTCGATTACCGATTTGCCGCCCATAGAAGCATTGATGGATCGTATGCTTGCACTGGGGAGAACGTACCGCATTGAAGATGAATTTGCCATGGCATCAACGCTGTATGAATTGTTGACCCGGCTGCAGGCAACATCGGATCGGCTCAACGTGCCTCTGAATCAATCCGCCGATACGATCCGGGCCGTCGCCAATTACGTGCGCTCACACAGCAGCAAGCCCTTTACGCTTGAGCAAGCTGCCGCTCTGGCAAGCTACAGCCCGCATTATTTCAGCCGCAAGTTCGGACAGACGTTCGGCATGTCCTTTCCCGACTTTCTGCTGGAAGCGCGACTGATCCAGGCGAAGCGCCTGCTTGCCTCCACCTCGCTCAGCATCAAGCAGATCGCGCTTGAGGCCGGTTTTTCTCAAGCCAGCTACTTCAGCGCCTGTTTCAAGCGAGCGGAAGGCATGACGCCGCTGCAATTTCGCAGCATGCACATGGCCGGCGAGCGCTGAGCCGACGAACGGAGCTCCAGCCTGGAAGCTCAACCCGCCGGAAGGCTCGGGAAGGCGCAAGCAATCGCTGCCATCCTATTTAAGACGGTACGATACAAAAGCCAGCTTCCGGCTGTCCGGAGACCACGAGTTCACGTTAATTGTCCCCTGACCTCCGAACAAGCGGGCAATCGTCAGCGAATTCCCTCCGGCTGCGGGCATTAGCCTCAATTGTACGTCCTTATTGGGCGGATGATCGCCGGGAGCGACACTTCCGGTCTCATAGGCCAAATAGGCCACCCAATGCCCGTCCGGAGAAACGTGCGGGAACCAGCAGTTGGCGTCCTCGAAAGTCATGCGCTCTTGCATTTCGCCATCTTTTCCCATTCGCCAAATTTGCATGAAGCCGCTGCGAGTCGAATTAAACCAGATCCAACGGCCGCAAGGCGAGTATTCCGGGCCGTCATCCAGCCCGGGCGTATCCGTCAGCCGGCTTTCCTCACCGCCGTTTGCGGGAATGGTATAGATGTCGTATTGACCGTTTCGTTCCGCGCAATAGGCGAGCGTCAACCCGTCCGGAGACCAGCCGTGCAGATAGCTGGGCGCGTTGGACGTTACCAGCACCGGCTCTCCCCCCGTGAGCGGCAACGTATAAATTCTGGATTTCGCATCCGCTTCCGTAAAATGGCTGATAGCCAGCCGCTCGCCATCGGGCGACAGCACATGGTCATTGTTGCAATCGATTGCAAAACCGGTGTCGATCGTACTGGTCTCGCCGCTATCAAGATCGTAGCGATGCATGAGACCGCCCCCGTTAAACACTAGAAACCTGCCGTCCCTTGACCAATTTGGCGCTTCAATGACGTTGTCGAATTCGCGCAGCACGATTCTCTCGCCTGTGACGATATCAATCGTTTCCAAAATGCTGTACGTATCTCTTTGTTTCATCAGCGCCCGCAGTTCATGAATATCCATTTGACTGTTCCCCCTGTCGTTTGAATCGCTTGTCGGCTTCGCTACTTTACTTCATCCAAAGGCTGCGCCTTGCCCTGCGCAAGCAGATCGAGCCATTCCCGGTTGTCAGCCAGCTGATTGATGCTAAGCTCCAGACCAAGCTGGTCTTTGGTATCCACATAGCTATAGGAGCCTTGCGCAAAGTATCCAATATGATAAGGAAGCGGCGCGCCGATTTCGTTAAGGTTATGATACATCGTTTTGCGGTCGTTCACGAACAGGCAAAAATGAAACACGCCCTGACCGTGCTTGTCCAAAAAAGCTCTCCACGGGCTAGGGTCGGCTGACGGCTGCATCAGCTCCAGCACCAGATGCTCCAGCTCGTATTTGGCAACCTTGCAGCCGCTGTACTCTGTATATTCGCCATTCGTATAATGTCGCAATTGTTCTGTCGTCCACAGTTCTGCCGGGGCCTGCGGAACGCCAAGCACCTTGGCCCAGTTTTCGCTGGCTTGCTCCGCATCATGCACGACAATACAAATTTGGGTAAACACCGGCGATCGTTGACTCATCGTTTTTCCTCCTTAGACGACAATGATGATAACATCGGAAATGGGAGATGGAAAATTGCTTGTATTCAGATGGAAGACATATGTGCGCGCTCGGAGTATGTTAACGTTAACACATCGAATAAGGCATCCTGTTAACGTTAACATATCGTTCGCAGATGCCGGAAAGCTGCCGCCTCCGCTTGCCCAGCTTTCGACCAAGTCCGCCACTTGAACGGTCCCTGCCGAGGCGCGACAGCAAGCCTTCACGCTTCGACTTGGTAGGGACGGGTGGCAGCCCTACAGCGATTGCTCTTCCTGCCGCTCCCTGACCGTATGACGGTCCATCAGAAATGGATCGATGCCGACCGAGCATGCCGACACTCCGGGGTCCTCCATTCGACGCAAAAGCAGCCGGATCGCGTGATCGCCGATCTTCTCGAAGGGCAGGCCTACCGAGGTGATCGGCGGCGACAGCAACGCGGACAACGTATTGTCATAGCCGATCAGGGACAAATCGTCCGGCACGCGCAATCCGCGTTCATACAGCACCTGGAGCACGCCGCAGGCGAAAATGTCCGAGGTCATAAACACCGCTGTAGGTGAAACTCGGGCATGAAGCAGCTCGTCGATCGCCTTCCTGCCCGCTTCTACCGAATAGCCGGGCATAAGCTGCGACCATTGTTCAAGCGGAACGATACCGGCTTCCTTAAGCGCCTCAAGGTAACCTGCGTACCGATCCTTTTCCACCTGATAGTCCAAAGCTGCACCGACAAAAGCGATTCGCCGATGCCCTTTATGCAGCATATGGCGAACCGCTTCCTTGGAGCCGGCTAAATCGTTGACCACGATTCGGTCTACCAACGGCATATCGTATGTCCTCTCCACCATGACGACAGGAATTTGACGCTCCAGCAATCGACCGATCCATTCCTGCGACAAAGCCTGATAGGAGGTAATAATGACGCCATCCACCCGATGCCCGATCAAATCGTTAATCTGCTGCTCTTCCTCTCCCGAGCCTTGATGGCAGGTAAGCGTCAGCACCTGGTAACCGCTTTCGGCAGCAGCCGCATTAACAGCCGAGCTAATCTCCTGATACTGCATATTCGGATTAAACAGCGTCAAATGTCCGATAATCTTGCTTCGGCTTTTTTTCAGCCCTTGGGCAATCCGGTTGGGGATGTAGCCCGTCTCTTTAATGATGCGTTCGATTTCCTGCCGTTTTTCCTCGGAAACGTATCCGTTGTTGTGCAGCACTCTGCCTACGGTAGCAAGCGAAACGCCCGCCGCTTTCGCAATATCTGACATTTTAATGGTCATCATCCATCTCCACATGTACATCTGTTATCGTTACCAGATTATCATGATACGCGAGGACAGGCAATCGTCTTGTTTCCCCTCCGCTTCCTGAACGTACTCTTTACAGCGCCCCGCCCTGCGCGATGCCGCCCAAATAATGGGCGCTTTCCTTTGCCATTCGCTCCTGTGTAGCGCGATCGACCGCTATTAATCCGAAGGTCATGGCATATCCCGAATTCCATTCAAAATTGTCGAACGTGGACCAATGCATGTAGCCTCTGACATCGATCCCTTCCATAAGACAGGACCGGACGCCCTCAAGCCCCTGCCGAATAAATTCGACCCGTCTATTGTCGTCGTCCGTAGCGACGCCATGCTCGGTAACGAAAATCGGAATCGTTAGCGCCTTGGCGACTTTGCGGAGCACATGGCCTAATCCTTCGGGATAAAACTCGTAGTTCATTTGAGTAAGCTCAGCTCCGTCTTCCGGACGCAGCTGACCCTCCGGGCCGTATACCTCTCTCGTATAGTTTTGCAATCCAAAAAAATCGTCGCCTTCCATAGCATCCAGAAACTGTTCGAACAGGAGACGCCACTTGTCCGCTGCATGAGCCTCGCCGCCGGGAGCCGCTTGAATATCGGACAGCGCCATCGACCACCCGACCTGCGTATGCGGCGATATTCGCTTAATGCTCTCCCTTCCCTTGCGATGAGCTTCCTTGAGAATCGCGATGGTCTTCTCATCGGAAATCATATGAAAGGTCACATAGTTGTCCGGAGTCGTCCCGCATAGGCGGGCTGCGGATGCTCTCCATTCAGGAGCCGACCACGATGCGGGATCGATGCCTACCGGAGCTACAATGCCGATTTTAGAAAACAGGTCCCGCAGCATCGTCGGCAGGTTGATCTCGTTAAAGGTCAGGGCATATGGAATGAGCTCTCCCAACTCCTTGAAGACGAATTCGCAATAGTTGGCGTAGCGCTCGGGCATGCCGGCCCCCGCCCAACCGCCATCCCGCATGATCCATTGAGGCGATGAAAAGTGATGCAAGCATACGATTGGCGTCAAGCCATGCTCGCGGCATGCCTGGAGCATATCCCGATAATGCTCAATGGCAGAGCGGGAGTATTGTCCGGGAGCCGGCTCGATTCGCGCCCATTCCAGAGAGAAGCGATAAGCTTTCAGCCCCAGCCGGGCCATCAAGGCAATATCCTCCCTGAAACGCCGGTAATGATCGATCGCATCCCCCGATTTGTCCCGGTATGGCGATCCGTCCGCATATTCCTCCGCCCAGAAATCGCTGTTCGAGTTGTTGCCTTCCACCTGATAGGCCGCGGTAGAAGAGCCGATCAGAAACGTCTCCGGAAAAATCTTTTTCATTGCGCAGCACTCCTGTTCCATTCAGTTTTTCAAAGAAAAGCCGGCCACCTCCATGGCCGGCACCCCTCATGCCATCTTCTTTATTTCTGTGTCGCTACCCAAGCGTCGAGCTGTTTTTGTTTTTCGGCCAAAATGGTGTCGATACCGGCTGCCTTCAGCTTTGCGATAAACTCCGGATGAACCTTCGCCGGGTCTACGCTCCCCGTCTCAAGCGCCTTTTTATATTGATCGAGTACGTTTTTAACGGCCACGATTTCCGCGCTTACAGCTTCCGTTGTCGGAAGAAAGCCGATTGCCCGGGAACGCTCTACCGATTCCCCAAACGCCTTGTCTTCCTCTCGAAGTCCGGGATCTTCCCCATCGAGCACATAGGTCAGCGTACGATTGCCGAACATAAAGCTTTGCTGCATCGTATAGCCGCTGCCCGCAATCGGCTTAATGACGTTATCGCCCGTTTTCGTATAGTGCTTGCCTTCCAGCCCGTAGTTGATCAGATTGATCAGATCCTTGTCCGTATACGTCAAGTTAAGGAATTCCATGGCCTTCTCCGCATTCCCCGTATTGTTGCGCGGAATCGCCCATAACAGGCCAAGCACGTTCTGCGTGTTCAGCACTGGCTTCTGCAGCACGACCTTAACGAGATCCTGCCCGGTCGTAGTCGCTACCTGATCCTCCAAAAATACGGTGTTGCCCTCATAGATCGCGAATACGTCGCCGTTTCTCATCAAATCTTGCGGAGCAACCTTGGCGTTAGCCGCATCCTTAGGCAGATAGCCCGCTTCATACCAGCTTCTCAGCTTGGCAAGCGCGTCCACATATTCAGGCATTTCATACACATTGACGACCTTCATGTCGGACGATCCGTTTGGCAGAACACCCAGTCCGTCGGTCAGCGTATCGACGTTAATCCAATCAATGACCGATGTGAGCGGCATTGGACCGTTCGGGGGAGCGAGCACCGTCAAGTCCGGCTCATTCTGCTTGATTGTGGCAAATACGGCATCAAGGTCATTCGTGCCCTTGATTTGGCTTGCGTCAACTCCGTATTTATCGAGCAAATCTTTTCTCATCAGCAGCGCAGTGCCTGTGTCGGTAAAGCTTTTGACCGGTGTAGCATAGACTTTCCCTTTAATTTGCGCTACGTCCAGATTGCTCCCTAATGCGTCCCGGATTCCTTGCCCCTTGGCCTGAATCAGCTCGTCCAGCTCCATGAACTGGTTTTTGGCAACAGCCGGGCTGTAGCTTTCAAAGTCGGTTAAAATCAAATCCATTTTTTCATTTCCGGCCAAAATCAGATTTTTCTGCTGGAACCATTGACCGATAGTAATTCGGGACAGCTTGACTGTGGCATTCATTTTCTCCAGCGTAATGTTGTTAATCTCCGCCTCCACGGCGTCAATGTCCGCAGGCACCTCCCCGAGCACAGGATAACCGAGTACAATTTCATAGGGCTTTTCATTTGCCGTCGCTGTTGCGCCGGCCTCTCCGTTGTTTGGCGAAGGCTCAGCCGAGCTGCAGGCAGCCGTTCCAATCATGGCGACCGCCAAGAGCGCGCTTACAAATACGTTTTTTTTCTTCATGACTATCCCCCCGCGTATAGTTGTTCCTCGTGGTACAGGATCATCTTACCGCACCGCAGTCGGAGCCGCCGCCCAAACTTCGACTACGGAACAACACAATTTCGACTTCCTATTTTCTGCTTTGCCTGTATTCGTTCGGGTTAGCGCCGTACTGCTTCTTGAACGATTTCGCAAAATGCGACGTATTTGAATAGCCGACATTCAGGGCAATATCGGTGACAGAACGCTCCGTCTTGACGAGCCACTCCTCCGCTGCGCGCATACGCTCGTTCAGCAGAAATTCGGTCATCGAGTGACCCGTTTCCTTCTTGAACAGCCGATTGATGTAATCCGGATGCAGGTAGAACGGACTTGCGATGTTCTCGCGGTTTAACTCCTCATGCAAATGGCTGATGATATAGGCCTTTACTTTTCCAACAATCGAATCGCCCGCTTGAATTTCTTCAACATATCCAAGCGCCTTGCCAATCAAATGGATAGCCCACTCTTGCATGTTTTTGATGGAGGCCGCCGCATGCTGGGAAAGCTCCAAAGAGACATGGTCCTGAAACAGACGATGCGCCTGCACCCCTTTTTCCACCAGCACCGCATACACAATTTGCACAAAATCCTGATAAAATTGATGCAGCGTCAACGATTTTAAGCCTGCAACAGCTTGCAGCTTGCCGAAATAGGCGTTCACGTCCTCTAGCAGCTTTTCCTTTGCCCCTTCCCGCAGCATAAACAGCCACAGCTTCATATCGGGCAAAAAAACGTCGGCCTGCCCCTTCTCGGGCTCGTCCAAAAACAAGACCTGATTTTCGCTGGCCACATTATCGCGCTGCATGGCTTCGAGCAGGCTCACCATTACGGGAAGCTCATGCACAGCCGTCGCTTCGCCCACGTAGACGGACAAATCGCAATAGAAGAAGCGACGGCAATTGTCGATATACGCTTGCAAAATGGTACGGATGCCGCCTTTTCCCAAGTGCAGACCGGCCAGCAGCGCTATCAAAAATCCGCTTTCCGCAGCGATGATGCCGTAGCTGTCTCCCAGCTCGCGGCTGCACTCCTGCAAGGCGTTGGCCAGCGCGTACTCCATAATTTTCTCGTCGCGCTGATTCAGCTTTTTATGCCATCTGCGGACTTGTATGCGAATGGGCGATAACCGCAATCCATCGGGAATGCCGATATTCCGCTCGCGCGCCGCCGCCAGCACCGCTTCGGGAGTAGACGGAATGGTTCGGCTGAGCACATCCATCCAGAACCGCTCGATAAACAACGGATGATGTTTAATCCACGATTCGCTATGACGCTTGAGCTCCAGCTCGGTTTTCCATTGACCGATCGCCTTCAGAATCGCAGCTTCAAGCTCATCCGGCGGAATCGGCTTGAGCAAATAATCCAGGCTGCCCAGCTTGATCGCTTCTTTGGCAAATTTAAAATCGGCATGGCAAGTCAAAAACAGAGAAGCGGTCGCCGGGAAATGCTGCCGAACCCATGTCAGCAGCTCCAATCCGCTTTCTTGAGGCATCTCGATATCGCACAGCATAATATCGATCCGATGCTCGGTGAACAGAGCCTTCGCCTGTTTGGCGCTGCTCGCCGAATAAACGTGTTCGATGCCGAGCCTTTCCCAGTCAATGGCGTTGATCACGCTGCGAACCGCAAGCGGCTCATCGTCGACGATTAACAAATTCATTGGCATCGCGCCTCCAGTCTGGGTTTAATGGGAGTCAAGCGGCAAACGAATGACAACGCGAGCCCCTCCGGCGCTGCTGTTCGCAAAGCGGATACTCGAGCGTTCTCCATACAAAATTCGCAGCCTGTGCCAAGCGTTCCATGCGCCGATATGCTCTCCCTGCTCATCCATAATGCGCTCGCCCGCATTTAATCGTGCCAGTAGCTCGGGGTTAAAGCCGCCTCCCTCATCCATGACCTTTATAACCATGGCCGGATCGGTAACCGAATCGTCCAATTCTACCGATACGTCGAGCGTTAGAGGGTTATCGATGGAAGAAGCGTATTTCAACGCGTTTTCTACGAAGGTTTGAATAATGAGCGGCGGCACCATGGCCTGCTGCAAGGCGTCCGGCGCCTCAATACGGCAATCGAATCGCTGCTGAAACCTCAGCTCGTGTATGGCGAGATAGTTGCGGACATGCTCAAGCTCTTCCTTTAACGGCACGAAAGTCAAGTTGCTGCGGAACATGTAGCGGAAATGCCTGACAAGCCGTATGGTCATTTCCTTGATTAATTCATAATCCTTATCCAAGGCCAGGCTGTAGATCAAATTGAGCGTATTCATAAAAAAATGAGGATTGATTTGCAGCTGCAGATGCTGCAGCTCCGCCTTTTGCTTGCTCAGCTGTTCTTCGTAGACCGATATTTTAAGCTCCTGGATTTGCTCGATCATCTCGTTGAAATGCCGGTTGACCGCTCCGAATTCATCCGACGTTCGGAACGGCTCGATCCGGGTTCCCATGCTTCCTTCGCCTATCCGTTTCATTGCGTAAATAATTTTGTAGAGCGGAGTAAGCACGGTCTTGCGCAAATACAAAAAATAAAGCGGAATCAGCAAAACGCCGATTATCGTAATCCATACAACAATTCGGTTCAAGTACGGCAAATTCTGCAGCACGGTTTCATCGGCCACAACCGCGGACAGTCCAAAATTGCCTTTAGCGGACGCTTGGGTCAAGACATGGTATCGGTCGGACTCGCCCGTTGTATAAGCAGCGTTCGAAAGAGGCTGCAGAGTTATCCCCCGAGCGCTTATATATTCATAACCGGTCATAGGCTGGCCAGCATCTGTCAGAAAAAGCGAAGCGCCGTTTTCACCAAGATCGATCAGAGACAACGGCTGCTGCAGCGTCTGCACGTTCACCCAAGCCCCGAGCCACAGCTTGCCCATCGGCTGCAACCGAAACAAATAATACTGCTCTCCGATCGGTTTCACAAACCAGTTAAGCGGCACATTCCCATCCTCGAACGATTGGAACAGCCGCTGCTGAATATACCGGTTTATCGCAGTAAATTCGTTCCCCCCCACCTGCGACAGAGTGGCTGCAAGCGAGCCTTGCTCGGGCGAATAGACAAAAATGGAATTGACGTACGTCTGGTACATCTGTGAATCGCTGTCCAGCTTGTTGTTCAGCCTCATCATGGCCAGAACGAAATCGTCCTTAGTCGGAGGCTCGTTCATCAATTGAATGTCGTAGCTGGACGTTATTAAGTTCAAAATATACTGATCCACGCTGTCGAGCCCTGCATCCAACTGATTCATATAGAGGGACATCATATTTTTATTAGAGGCCCCGACCTGCTCATGTACGATTTCCACCGTATAGAAATTGTAATAATGCAGCAGGCCAAGCAGCGGCAGCACGATAAACAAAACGCCGGCAACCAGCTTGTGACGTATGGAATTTTTAGAAAACGAGCCTTGCCCCATCCATTTCATCTTCATCCCACCTGCTGAAAGGACCGCCTGCAGAGGCGGTCCGATAATCGATCCTTAGTATATAACATTAGCGGGATTTATAATATTCGTCCAGCTCCCGGTCAAGCGCAGCCAGTGTCTCGTCTGCAAGCCCTGTAACGAATTGCATTTCATGCAAATGGGCCAGTTTCATTCCGTAAATGACGTCCTTCTTCAAGTCGATGTCCGGAATATGTTTTCTCACGATGTTCACGCGTTCTCCATCATCCAGTAAATCCCGCAAATCGCTATAGGAGTTGTAGCGCGGAACGTAAGATTCGGTAGGAACGTAGGAAAGACGATATTCTCCGGGCAGAAGCTCCATCCGGCAGCTTGTATCCGCTTGCCGCAAATGCAAAGGCATTCGTTTTCCTGCAACCTCAACAGCCGCAGCTTCGCATTGAGGCAATTCAAGCTCCGCAATCGCGTGAAAAGGAACGGTTATCGTCAGCTCCAGCTTGCCGCCCGGCGTTAGCTCCCATCCGCTTTCAATGAGGCCGGCGGCGCTTTCGTAGCGGGCCTTCACATGCTGCAGACGTCCCGACGGCTTAGGGGCAATCGTAAAGCGGCGGTATCCCGGCGCGCTTTCCAACGGCCGGATGCCCGCCATTTCCTGCACCATCCAGTCGACAATCGAGCCATATGCGTAATGATTCAGCGAGTTCATGCCGTTCTCGGCAATTTTTCCGTCCGGCATGACCGAATCCCAACGTTCCCAAATCGTCGTTGCCCCCATTTTGACGGGATAAAGCCAGCCTGGCAGCTCTTCGTTCAGAAGCAGCTTGTAAGCCAGATCGTTATGGCCGTAATTCGTTAACACCTTGCACAAGAATGGCGTACCCACGAACCCGGTCTGCAGCCGATAGCCGGCCTTGACGATAAGCTCTGCCAGCGTGTCGGCCGCCCTTTGCCTCCATTCCTCGGGAAGCAAGTCCATATAAAGCGCCACGACATGCGCCGTTTGCGTAACGGAGACGATGCGGCCGTTCGGCGACACAAATTCATCAAGAAACGCCTTTCGAATCTGCTCAAACAGCTCCGAATAGCGGCGCTGCTCGTCCTTTAATCCCAGCACCTTGGCCGATTTTGCAAGCAGCCTCACCGAGTGGGCGTAATAAGCCGTTGCAATGAGATCCTTGATCGTGCCGCCCGACATGCTGCCCGTCGCGCTGTCCAACGCCAGCCAATCCCCAAAATGAAAATCGTTCAGCCATAACCCGGCTTCTCCCGCGCGCGCCTTTACATATTCGACCCAAGCGCTCATGGAATCCCACTGCGCCTCCAGTATGGACATATCGCCGTACTGCACGTACTGCTGCCAGGGAATAATCGTTGCCGCATCCCCCCATGCCGCAGAATAAGCTTCCCCGCCGATCATTTTGGGCACAACGGTAGGAACGGCTCCATTAAGCTTCGTCTGCTCGGCGGACAAATCATACAGATACTTGCGGAAGAATGCCGCCGTATCCATATTGTAGCTGGCCGTTTGGGCGAATACCTGCGCGTCTCCCGTCCAACCCAGCCGCTCGTCCCGCTGCGGGCAATCCGTCGGGACATCAAGAAAATTGCTTTTTTGCCCCCACAATGCGTTCTTGAACAGCCGGTTAACGAGCGGGCTCGACGTTTCCAGCTCGCCCGTCTCCTCCATATCGGAGTACAGAACCCAAGCTTGCAATGAATCCTGCTCGATATAGGCCATCCCGGTCACGCGAATATAACGGTAGCCGAAATAGGTGAAATGGGGCCGAATCCAGTCAGGTTCACCGTTTGACACATACGTGAACGTTTGTTTTGCAGTCCGCAGATTGTCACGGTAAAACTCGCCATCCTGCATAAATTCTCCGTATTCGAGCTTTATTTCCGCTCCCGCAGGCGCATGGGCACGGAACGCTGTCCAGCCGGACATGTTTTGTCCAAAATCGATTACGATGTCTCCTTGCGGCGTGGTAACGATCTGCTCCGGCCGCCGAAATGCCTTGCAAACGACGGGCAAGCTCAAACGATCCTTTAATACGCCCTTGACCGGCTTTTCCGTTTCAACCGCTTGCCGCTCTACGCCGCCGCCGTGCAGCAAAGCATTCTGCGCTTCGCCATCGTATATGCCGCTTTCGGTAATAAAGCTTGCTCCTGTACGCCATGTGGCATCGGTTCCGATTCGCCGCTCCGTTCCGTCTGCCATCTGCAGGACAAGCTCGGCCAGGAAGGCCGGGCGCTCGCCATAGAGCTTCCGCTTGCCTCCGCCCATCCCGATTCTCCCCAGCGCCCAGCCCGGTCCAAGCAGCGCGCCCAGCTCGTTCGAGCCTGTTTGAACCATCGCCGTTACGTCATAGGTCTGAATCTGCAGCCATGAATCGTAATCGTTGCAGCCCGGCGCAAGAAATTCGTCGCCGATTTTGCGTCCGTTCAACTGAGCCTCGTACAGCCCGATGCCGCATGCATACAGCCGCGCGGAAACCGGCGCGGACGTCAGCTCGAAGCGCTTCGCAAAATAAGGATGCTCGTCTTCAGCAGGCGAGGCGATCCAAGCCGCCTGCCAGGCCTCGTCCCGTTTGCCTGTCTCGAACCAAGCCACATCGCTCGTCGCCATGACGCCTTCATCGGTCCATACCTGAACACGCCAGTAATAGCGGGTTCGCGGCAACCATTCCAATTGCACGGAATGCGCGATACTGTCGATATCGTCGCGTTCGCCTGAGTCGTAAACGACTTCGCGCAGCTCGGGATCGAGCGCAACGACGATTTCCGCTTTCGTCTGGAAGGAACCGGGCACGCCGTTCGTTACCCAGCTAAGAGTGGCAGTATCCATGTAATAGCCGAGCGGATTCGCAATATGATTGCATTTCATTTTTGTTATGGGCATAATGCTCACCTTTCTTGGTATAATATCGTCGATTTACTGGCTTTCGGGGCGTCTTCCACGCTTCCCGTCAGCCCTTCACCGCTCCAATCGCAATCCCCTTGACAAAGTATTTTTGAAAGAAGGGATAGGCGACCAGGATCGGAATAATGCCCACGACCGCAATCGCCATTCGAACGGTTTCGCTTGGCAGCGCCGTCGCGGCCGTGCTGGCGCCATAAGCGCTGCTGGACGTTTTAATCGCTTCTATGTTCTGAATCATTTGATTTAACAAATTCTGAATGCTGAATAATTGCGGATCCGTCAAATAAATAAGACCATTATTCCAGTCGTTCCAGTACGCGATGCCGTTGAACAGGCCGATCGTCGCCATAATCGGCAGCGAGAGCGGAAGCACGATGGCAAAAAACGTCTTGAATTCGCCCGCTCCGTCTATCCTAGCCGACTCCAGCACAGGCGCCGGAACCGTCGTTCTGAAAAAGGTGCTGGCGAGAAAAACGTTAAAGCCGTTCATCAACAGCCCCGGCACAATTAGCGACCAGATGGTATTCTTGATGCCGAAGTATTGGGTGTAGATCAGATAGGTAGGCACCAGCCCTCCGTTAAACAGCAAGGTAAATACAACGTAGAACGTCAGCGGCCGGTTATACGGCATTTCTTTTTTGGACAAGCCGTAGCCAAGCATCATCGTCATAATCAAGCTGACTGCCGTGCCGAACACCGTCACAAACACGGTAATGCCGTAAGCGCGGACGATGACGTTAGAGTTCGACCACAAATAACGATAGGCGTCGAGACTGTACGCGTCAGGAAAAAAACGATAGCCGTTCGACAAAATCTCTTGCTCGGCCGTCAAAGAAGAAACGATTAATAAAACGAACGGCACGATGCTTATGACGGCAAACAGCAGCAGGCAGCTGTGCGAAATCCATTGCCACATGCGGTTATCCATATCCATTTCCTTTCACCTCCAATTAGAATAGGGCGTTATCCTTGCTGAATCGCTTGACCGACCAATTAGCCGCCATGACGAGCGCGAATCCGACGACCGATTGATAGAAGCCGGCCGCGGAAGACATGCCGATATCCCCGTTCTGCAGCAAACCGCGAAACACATACGTATCGATTACATTCGTCGTATCGTAGAGCATCCCTGAATTCATCGGTACCTGGTAGAACAAGCCGAAGTCGGAATAGAAAATTCGGCCGACCGACAAAAGTGTCATAATAATAATCGTCGGCAAAATGAGAGGCAGTGTAATCGTCCTTATCTGCTGCCATTTGTTGGCTCCATCGAGCGTCGCGGCCTCGTAATATTCCGGGTCGATGCCGATAATGGATGCGAGATAAATGATGCAGGTAAAGCCGACGCTTTTCCATATTTGGACGAGCGTTAATAGATAGGGCCAATATTTAGGCTCCATATACCACGATATCGGCTCCATGCCCAGCTTCGGCAAAACCGAATTGTTGACAAACCCCTGCTCGTTTCCGAGAAATGCAAAGACGAGATAACCGACGATAACCATGGAAATCAGAAACGGCAGCAGAATGACGCTTTGATAGACACGCGACATCCATTTGACTCTAATCTCGTTAAGGAGCAGGGCTACCGCCACCGAACAAACAAGGGTCAAGGCGATAAATCCGCCGTTATACAGCAAGGTATTGCGCGTAATGATATAGGCGTCCGACGTTTTGAACAAAAATTTGAAGTTGGCAAAGCCCGCCCACGGACTGCCCAGCAAGCCCTGGGCGTAATCGATATTTTTAAACGCAATAATCAGCCCGAACATAGGAAGATAATTGTTGATCGCCAAGTAAATAAGTCCAGGCAGCATCATCAGAAAAATAGGAGCATACAGCTTTACGTTTTTTTTGCTTTTGGTTTTGGTTTTCGTTGACGCCCTCTCCGGCGTATGTGCGGGAACGACATGTTCAGCTTCCATCGTTCGGCTCCTTCCTGTTTGTCCAATATCGGTGTGCAAATTCATTGTATGGAATTCGCCCCCTCCGCCACCACCAAGCTTTCGACCTCCCAACAACATAATCTCGACTCTTTCCGGTGTATAAATGCTGGAAAAAAAGGCATAGTAGAAGCGATCGTTCCATTTTTGTACAGACTGTTACGGATTCTTGGATGAACGCGATAAGGAATGATGCATGGTGTGGCAAACCGTTATTTCCCATATTCCGAAGTGGAATGTTTGGTTTCAAGCATTCGTTACGCTTGTTGTTCCCCTGCTGGTCCATCGTCTTTATAAATCGCTGTATCGCTTCGTCGACGGTCGGGTTAAAGCCGGACCAAATAACCAAAGCAACATCCATAACGAGTCGGGACCTGCTGAGCGGACACCGATCAGCGGAAGCTTTCATGAGGATTTGGAACGGGTAAAAGCCGCAATCGGGGCGAATAGCGATGTCGTCTTTCGCGACTTGACGGTCGGGAAGGCGCAGGTGCGCGCCGTTATCATATCCGTGAAAGGCATGCAGGAGGATAAGCAGCTGAATCTTGAACTAACACGGCTGCTCGCCTCGGATGCGTTCGATGCCATACTTGGGAACGATGAGCCGCTTAATCAACGAATGGCCAGGCTGCCGCTGGAGTCGGTTGGAACAGCGGAAACGATGGACGTGTTTCTGCCATCCATCTTGTATGGGCATATGGCGCTGCTCGTTGAGGGCCTGCCCGCCGGCCTGTTGATCAGCCCTCCCGACGCTCCGTCCCGGCAGCTCTCAGAGCCGGTGTCAGAAGCGCTGCTGCGCGGCTCGAGGGTCGGTTTTACGGAGGAGCTAAGCGTGAACACCGCCTTGCTGAGACGTCAAGGCATATCCGAGCATATGCAAATTCGCAGCTGCATGGTCGGACAGACGATCCCAAAGGAGCTTGCCATCGCATATATCGATACGATTGTTAACCCCGAGCTGCTGGGAGAAGTACAAGCGCGAATCGAAAAAATGACACTCGATTACGCCGCCGAATCCGGCTATATCGAGCAATTGATCGAAGACAACTATTTTAGCCCGTTTCAACAGGCGCAAAATACGGAACGCCCCGATCGCGTTTTCGCCGCTTTGCTGGAGGGGAAAATTGCCATTTTGCTGGACGGGACGCCGTTTGTCCTGATTGTCCCGACGACGTTCAGTATGCTGCTGCAATCGCCGGAGGACTATTTCGAGCGCTGGCTGCCCGGCTCCTTGCTCCGCATGCTTCGTTTTGTAGCCGCCTTTGTAGCTCTGATGGCTCCTGCCTTGTATATTTCGTTTATTTCATTTCATCCCGGCCTGATTCCGACCGAGCTGGCCATTACGATTATTGAAACGAGGCAGGGCGTGCCCTTCCCTTCTTTAATCGAGGTGATGATTCTGGAAATATCGATCGAAATATTGCGGGAGGCAGGCATTCGGCTGCCGAAACCGATCGGGCCGGCGATGGGCATCGTCGGCGGTCTCGTCATCGGCGATGCCGCTGTGCAAGCGGGCATCGTTAGCCCGTTTCTCGTTATCGTCGTGGCCGTTACGGCGATTTCTTCGTTTTCGATTCCCGTATACAGCGCAGGCATAACGCTGCGCTTGCTCAGATTCGCAGGCATGCTGTTTGCCGCCATTCTGGGCATGTTCGGCACCATTCTGTTCTTTCTGTTGATTTGCTGCCACTTGGCAAAGCTAAAAAGCTTTGGCGTGCCGTATTTGACCCCAATTACTCCTGTACGGCTGAGCGATTGGAAGGATTTGTTCATTCGCGCTCCGATGTCGTTGATGAATCAACGCCCTAAAATGATGAAAACCGTTCAAAAAAAACGCAAGTAACTGTAAGGTAAGCGAGGTGCCACAATGGCTGCATCAAAGACGTTTATCCGCTCGGACGATAAAATCACATCTTCGCAAGCAGCGTTGTTTCTAAACAATACGGTGCTTGGAGCCGGGATCTTAACGCTCCCAAGAAGTGTAAGCGAAGCGGTAGAGACACCCGACAGCTGGATTTCCATTTTGATCGGCGGAATTGTGGTGATGCTCGTTATCGTGCTGATGGTGCGCTTAACTCAACGGTTTCCCGGTCAAACCGTCTACCAATTCACGCAGCTGCTTATCGGCCGGCCTGCGGCGGTCTTGGCATGCGCGCTGCTTATTTTGTATTACCTCATTATCGCAGGCTTTGAAATTCGGACGCTGGCGGAGGTATCGCTTTACTATTTGCTTGAGGGGACGCCCGTCTGGGCGATTACCGTACCGTTTATTTGGCTTGGCGCTTATTTGGTCATGGGCGGCGTTAACGCAATCGCGCGGGTATACCAGATTGTTTTTCCCATCAGCCTGTTCATCCTCATCGTCTCTTACCTGCTCAGCTTGAAATTGTTTCATCTCACGAACCTGCGCCCGGTTCTTGGCGACGGCCTGCTGCCTGTGCTGCATGGCTTGAAAGCTACCGTGCTGATCTACACAGGCTGCGAGGTCGTCATGACGATCGTTGCGCAAATGGAAAATCCGCGGCATGCGATCAAGGCCATGCTCGCCGGCATCAGCATCCCGTTTGGCCTGTATCTCATAACGGTGATTATGGTTATCGGCGGCCTGTCCGTCGATTCGGCCGTAACCAGCACATGGCCGACTATCGACCTGATTCGCAGCTTTGAAGTGTCCGGATTTCTGTTCGAGCGGTTTGAATTTCCGCTCATGGTCATTTGGCTGATGCAAATGTTTTGCAACTACAGCAGCTTTTTTTACAATTCATCGCTCGGCATCGCGCAGCTGTTCGAGCTGCCATACCGCAAGGTGATTTTTGCGCTTATGCCGGTTATACTGCTGGCCTCTATGGTGCCTAAAAATATGAACGAAGTATTTTCGCTGGGGGATATGATCGGCAAAATGGGCATTGCACTGTTTTTCTTGTTTCCTGTGCTTTTGACCATGATGGCTAGCATTCGCTTCAAGGGCGGTATAAACCATGGTCGGCCGTAAGCGGGTGCCCCTGCTCTTCGCCATCGCCGCGCTGCTCATGCAAACGGGCTGCTGGAGCAGCAAGGAAATCGAGGATTTGGCGGTCTATTCCGGTTTGGCGCTGGACGTGGGGGTGCTGAGCAACAAGCAGGCGGAGCTTGAAGCCAAAGGAGGAACCTATTCCAAAGCGAATAAAATAACAGCGACCGTGCAAGTCGTTCCCGTCAAAAAAAATCCCAAGATGGAGAACTTGGGCAAATCGTCGCCCTATACGAATGTTAGCGGGACAGGCGATTCCCTGCTGGAAATTTTCCGCCAATATTCACTGCGGCTGAATCGTCCGGTCATCGGGCATCACCTGAAAATTATCGTCATCTCCACCGAGCTGCTAAAGGAGCGGCATATCAAGCAAGTAACCGACTTTGTGCTGCGCGATAACGATATTAGGCCAAGCGTCAAAGTCTTTCTAAGCACGGGCAAAGCCCGCCACGTATTAACGCCGAAATTAAACGATGACGTGCCGTCCTTTTACATTAACGACATGGTTAAAAATCAGTTCCGGACCAGCAAAATCATGGGCCCTGTGCTTCTCACCAACCTCGATGCGCTGATGCATGCCAAAAAAAGCTTTATTCTGCAAACGATCTTGCAGGTGGGCAATGATATTGAATTTTCGGGGGCAGGCATCGTGAAGGGGGATAGCGGACATTGGATTGGCAATTTGTCGCAAGAGGATGTGGAGTGCATCGCGTGGCTTGCTAATGAAGGATCAAGCGGGGTGATCAAAGCCAACACGGATCAGGGAGACCCCGTCACCTTCGAAATGAAATCCATGAAAAGCAGGATCAAGGTCAGCGCCAAAGCGTCGGGAAAGCTCGCGTTTGACGTTCAGGTGACAACCACTGGCCGGATCAGCGAATACTGGGATTTGGCCGGCAATCCTTCCTCGCCCTCCTACCAGAAGGAGATGGAGAAGCTGTTAACCCGTAAGCTCAACGGCATGATGGAGCATCTGTTCCACGCCCTCCAGCAAAAATACAAGGTAGATGTCGCTCATTTCGGCGAGAAGGTTCATATTCAGCAGCCACGGCTGTGGAAGCAAGTGAAAGCGCACTGGGATGAAACGTTTAGCGAAGCGGATATTGCGCTGGACATCGATTTGAGCATAACGGACATCGGCTCGTCCACCGAATAAGAGCACAGAGGCTCGATCATCGGTATGACGGAGCGGCATGTCTCCCTCTAGAATGACCAAAGTTAAGCAAATCATTCGCATCGCCGTATAGGAAGACGCCCATACCAAAAAAAGGACCCGCATCCGGATGGATACGAGCCCCGTTGTTACGATTATCGCTTGGTCTGTTATATTTTGCTGACCAGCTCTTTGTTCTGAAGCAAGGCGACCAGGTAGGCGAGCGTCAAGCCTTGACCCCAGCCTTGCACCCGTTTCTTGGAAATGACCTTGTAATCTTCTGCCGAATACATGACTGCCGTACCGGCCGAGACATTCCGGACGGATCCATCCTCATCGATGTTGGCGAGGATACCTTCGTAAGCTTTCGCCATATAATTCTGGTGCAGCGGATGTCCGTTAATGACCATCGCAGCGGCGATGCCCGCAGAAGCGGACGTTTCCTCATACGAGGTTTCATCGTTGAGCACAGTGCGCCACAAGCCACCCGGCGACTGCAGTCTGGCAAGCGCGCTCAGCTGATCGCCTAGCGCTCCTCCAATCTGCATCCACATCGGCATAAAGGGGTTAAGCATTTTGTAGGCTTGCGCCATCGTGTAGGCGGCCCATGCGTTCGCGCGGCCCCAGTAAATGGCGGACAAATGATCGCCTCTTACATTGTCCCAGGCATGGTAGAACAAGTTTGTTTTGGTATCCTGCAAATATTCTTCATGCCAATAAAATTGATTAAGCGCGTCGTCGATGTAGGCCTTGTTATCGAGTTTGAATCCAAGGCGAAGCAGGAAGTAAGCGGCCATAAACAAGGTATCTGCCCATGCCTGCTCCGGAAAATCGTTAGAGGAGGATACCGTGTGCTGGAACACGCCTTCCCCAAACCGGATGGCATCCTTGCGCAAGTATTCGGCCTTCTTCAAAGCGAGATCCAGATACTTGGAATCGCCTGTCGCTTCGTGCAAGGTCAGCATCGTATGCCCCATCGCGCACGCATTGACCATTAGCGGCGGAAGTCCAAGCTCCAGATACTCGTCCACCCATTTCACCAGAAAATCGATGTAGTC
Source organism: Paenibacillus sp. SY21-1 (assembly GCF_005222705.1). Taxonomy (GTDB): domain Bacteria; phylum Bacillota; class Bacilli; order Paenibacillales; family Paenibacillaceae; genus Pristimantibacillus. Next base: position 60,267 of record NZ_STGF01000015.1, read on the forward strand.
CTGATTGCCGGTTACTTCCCAAGCCTTGGAAATTCCGTAATAGGCGACACCGCAGGACCAGTTCCACGTAAAGTCCATATTCATCGTGCGGCGTACGACGCGGTCGATAAGTTCCCTTACTTCGCTTTCGTTGCATTCAAATTTACGCATGCCTCTTCCTCCATATACGCTCTATGATGAAACGAAACCTCGCCATCAACGCGTGAAATATCTGATCCCTTATGAGCTGAATACGGTTTCAACTTTTGGCTTATGGCCTGTTGCTTACATCGTTTTCCGCTATCTTGCTTATAGATTAACATGAACATAGCAATGATTTCCCCGCATTTATACACAAATATACCCTAAACCCCGTCTATATTGATATAATGGATGGGTAACGCATACTGACTGTAAAAGGAGTCGCCCATGCCCTTTCAAACGCTTCCGGACAGCCTCCATTTCGGTTCGATTACCGAGCCGCTCTGGATCGAATTTGATCGAAGAATCGGCCGTTTTTCCATGAATCAAACGCACTACCATAAATCTTATGAAATGTTTTATCTCATACAAGGAGAACGAAAATTTTTTATTCGCGATTCCGTCTATCACGTCCACCCGGGAGACATCGTGCTGGTCGATTCTAACGCCGTTCACAAAACTTCCGAGCTGAACGAGCCTAATCACGAGAAGGTCGTGCTCCATTTTGCTCAACCTTTCTTTAGCGGCTTGTCTTCCGAGGAAACGCAATTGCTCGTGGCCCCCTTCTCCGAGGCCCATCCGCTCATCAGACTGAACTTAAAGGAACGGATGCAAGTGGAGGCGCTGCTCGGCTCGCTGCTATGCGCGCTTCATGAGCGTCCTCCAGGCCATCTTTTGCACGTCCGCAATATGACGCTTGAACTGCTTTTGTTTACCGCACGCCATATGATGAAACGCAAATCCGTGCCCGATGTGGAGCTTACTCCCGTCCAGAGCAAGGTCACGGACATCATTCGACATTTGAATGCCCATTACAGAGAGCCTCTGCAGCTGGACGATTTGGCTAAGCAGTTTTATATCAGCAAGGGCCATCTTTGCCGCGTGTTCAAGGAGGTTACCGGCTTTGGCTTTACCCAGTACATCAACATTGCCCGGGTCAGGGAGGCAGAGCAGCTGCTGCGCGAAACGGACTGGAGCATTACCCAGGTGTCTGAGCATTGCGGCTTCGATAACTTTTCCCATTTCGGAAAAATGTTCAAAAAGCTGTCCGGCTTGTCCCCGCGCGCGTACCGTAAGCTGGAGCAATCCTTAAAGCAATCGAAGCAAGCGTAACGCCTAATGCCACCATCTGGCAGCCAGGCTAACGTTTCTCGTTGAAATTTATGCGGGTGGTCCGTGTGAATCCTATAAATATAAAAAAACACTTGAAGATCCTCCTCCTTGTAGGGGAAGGGGGTCCTTCAAGTGTTTGCTTTTAACCTACAATTTCCCGAATCGCAATCGTTGACGTCTTGCTCAAATCGATGAATGCATCGTCAGGCAACGCAATAAGCGGCTTGGTCGGGTAATTCACATTCGTCAGCATGATTTTTCCCCTGCGCTCATCCGACAGGATGACATCGCAGCCGATCTGCGCCGATAGCAAGGAATCCAGAAACGTCAAGCCGATAGCCAGATCGAACTGTTGCTGAACGATCTGTTGATGAATATCGTTCATGACCTCAAAAAAAGCGACCGCAGGCCGATATGGCCTCTCCGATATCATCGCCATATAAACGTCCGCCAAAGCCACAATTTTGCTTAACCGATCAATCTGATTCCCTTTTAAGCCGCTAGGATACCCGCTTCCGTCCTCGCGCTCATGATGCTGCAGCGCCACTAACGCAACCCGCTCGTCGACACCCGATTGCTGCAATAACTCATAGCCGAGAACCGTATGCTGCTTCATAATAGCCGTCTCATGGACATCAAGCTTTAGCGGCTTGTTTGCGAGAAACGAAGGCAGCTTTAGTGAACCGATATCGTACAGGATAGCTGCGGTTGTCAGCAGCGTAAGCTCGGCTTCCGGAAGATGCAGCCGTCTGCCCAAAGAAGTCGCGATGACCGCAGTGCCTATGCTTTGTTTATATCGGTAATCTCCATGCTCTTTGAGCTCGTTCAAAAGCTGGAACAAATTATGGCGATGCGTCGCTTCTTTAATGACCGGCAGGACATATTCCTCCACGGTCGCAAGCGGGACTGTGCCGTTCTGATGGACAAAGCTGTCGATTTCGCGCAAGCGCTCCTCCGCTCTCCTTACCATATCCTGCAGGCTGATGCCATGCACCGCAGCGGAAATCGAGCCGCTTGCCGCAGACTCTGCAGGGTCATTGGCGCTCTCCTCTGCGGTGACGCCCTCGATCTTTATATCGTCGATATCGATTCTGAATTTCTCCAGCTTTTTAAGATGCGTTTCAAGCAGCTCGGTCCCTTTCGCGACAAGCAATGTTCCCCCGGCGTCAAAAATATTCTCGACGAGTCGGCCGCCGATTAAATTGTCGTATTTGTTGCTCTCCATAGTGAATGATCTCCTCGCATACAATCTGCTGCTTTCCGTAGTCCCTCCATGGATAACTCAAACAACCAGATTCCAATATGAGGAACTTAATCATTTTTCGGATTCATTTATGGAATACTTTAGCATTAGTGCATAAATGAATCGTTAGTAGTGATTAAATCGCCAATCGGAGAGGATGCGAGATTTAAGAACTATCATTTTCGCCTCGAAAACCAGGATATTAGCATCAATCTACCGTCATAAAAAAATAATCCTATTGACCCTATGAATGAAAAACAATATATGAAAGAGCATGGCTTCCTGATCCTGCATTCAAAAGTTTTCCAGCTTGGCAGCCAGCATTTTCTTATCTACCTTCCCGTTTAAATTAAGCGGAAAATCCTCTACCTCGATAAATCGCTTAGGTACAATGGCGGGTGGCAGCGCCTGAAGCAGGTACGCGCGCAAGCCGGTTGGCGTCACCGCCCCTGAACGCTTCGGGCGATAATAAACGATTATCTTGCCCCCCTTTTGATCAGGAGAAAAGAGTACAACGGAGGCTTGCACAGCAGGGTGAGCCGCAACCGCTTTGCGAATCGTTTCCGGATGCACAAGGATGCCGTTGATTTTAAACTGATCGTCCACTCTGCCTGCGTATTCGACAAGCCCACCCGAAAGCCATCGCCCAAAATCTCCGGTACGATAGAGCATAGTTCCCGGTTCGAATGGATTGGGAACAAATCGCTGCTTCGTCAGCTCCTCCCGCTGCAAATAGCCTGCCGCCAGCCCTTCGCCAGCGATACAGATTTCACCTGTCACGCCGATCGGGCATGGTTGCATATGCGCATTCACAATGTAGATGCTGGTATTCGCGATCGGCTTGCCAATCGTTACCGGCAGGCCTTCCTGCATTTCGGCGGTAATGGATACGATCGTCGTCTCCGTCGGGCCGTAATGATTATACAAGCGGTATCCTTTGCCGAGCAGGCCTTCCTTCAAGCCCTCCTCAAGCGCTTCTCCGGCAGAGATAACGAACCGCACGCTCGCAAGGCGATCACCCTCCGCCAGCAATCGCCTCAGCAGCGCAGGCACCAGATCTACGACCTGTACTTGATGTTTGTCTATAAATTGCCGGAATGCGCGCGGATGCATCAGCAGCTCGGTTTGAATCATGACGAGGCAGCCCCCGAACAGTAAGGTGCAGAAAATCGATTCAACGGAAGCGTCAAAAGTCAGGTTGGAGGAAAACAGCATGCGAAGCGTTTCCGCCTCCATGCCAAATTGTTCGTTGTACCAGCAGGCGTAATGGACGACGTTCCGGTGGCGAATCATCACCCCTTTCGGCACGCCCGTCGTTCCAGAGGTATAGATCACATAAGCAAGCTGCTCCGAATCTATCGATTCGCATCCGCTGCTGTCCCAAGCCTCCGCATAAGAGGGAGCGTCGTACGGATCTAGCGTCTGTAGCCCTTGCAAGCGTGATCGGGAAATCGCCATTCGAGCCCCGCTGTCCTCCAGAATCGTCCGATTATGCGCCTCGGGTGAGCGGAGATCGATCGGCAGATAGGCTGCACCCGTTTTCAGAATCGCCATCAGGCCGATCAGCATTTCCGGCGTCCGATCCGCTGTTATCGCAACGACCTGCCCGCTGCGGACTCCCCGCTTCCTCAGCGCAGCCGCAAGCCGGCTTGATTCCCTATCAAGCGCACCATACGTCAAGGTGCGGGAGCTTGTAACGACCGCTATTCGTTCGGGATGCAATGCCGCCCTTTCCGAGAACAATTCATGGATCGTCCGCTCCCGCGGATATTCACGCCTTGTCCGATTAAAATCCCGTACAATTTGGTGGTATTCTTCATCCAGCAGGAGCGGCACATCCTTGAGCTGCCAATCCCGCTTATGCTTCAGCGCTTCCTCCAAACCGGCCAGATGCGCCTCGAAGCGGTCCAGGCATATGCTTGTGTGCAGATGTCGATTCCACTCCGCGTCTTCCGCTACGATTCGCTTAAGCTCGTCTCGCCATGCGGAGGAATATTTCTCCGGCGACGACTTCATCCCTTCTTCTAGCGAAAAAGCGTTCAGCCCGGCTTGCAGCCCCTGCAGCCAGCCCTCAATCGTCATCTCGCCGGAACAGGGCAGCTCCAAGCCTGTCCAACTGCCGGATTCGCCTGCTGCTCCGGTCCGCTTGCAGCTCCAGATTGCCCCCTCGCCTCGCTCCTGCCAATACAATTGAAGCCGCTCGGGCTCATGATATTTCGCCAGCACGAGCCCCCAGGCTAGACGCAAACTCGTTAATCCCGCACAACCTTGCCTATTGCGCTTCATCCACCCTACTCTCCCTTGCAGAAGATTATGTCCGCCTCGCCGCATATGGCCTTATCCGGCCTTTAAATCCATTCGCGGGACGGCTCCCGCTCTCCATCCGGACATAGCAGCTCTAGAAAGCTTGCTGCCGCAGCCGGCAGCAGCCCCGCTTGTTCCCTATGGTTCGCAAGCCGTTCCTGAATCCGTTCCCATACAGGCAGTGAAGGCTGAATCAAGGCTCTTGTAGCCAGATTGACCGTCACCCGCCAGTCATCGATGTAACGAATGACGCTTTGACGCAGCTCCGACACAGCCTGCTCTTCTCCTGAACGCAGCGGCGCAGCGTCCACCATTCGGACCAATCCAAAAAGCCGATGATGAAAATGACGCGTTCCTTTTAAAATCAGGCATTTGCGCCGCGTTTCCTCCTCCGCCTCCATAAGCTGCTTCGCGAATTCGCTTAAATAGAAGGAATCAGCCGTAAGCATGCGTGCCGCATAGTCAATGGCGGACGCATGCGTGACAGGAGTCATACGCGGAGCAAAACGGTGGTAAGGCAGGCCGAGCGCTTCGTGGGCTGTCTTTAATGCCGTGCGCTCCATCACTCCGTTATAGGAAGGATGATCGTCGAATATTTCGTAGCTTCCGTCGCTCAGCAGCCCGCGCACTAGAATGTAATGTCCCGCATGCTCCTTGCCGTAGAACACCTTGGCATGCGGCATATAGAACAAATCGCAAGGAAGCAGCACCAGGTGGCCGCTGCGGAGCGCCTCATCGATCCATCCGGCTTCCAAGCTCCGCTCAATGCCGTAGTGAGCAAGCAAGCTTGCTTCCGTAGCCAGCACCCTGCTCAAATCCGTATCCTCGCCATCCTCATTCCATACCGGCTTGAATGCCCAGCGATCAATCATAGCCGCATAAGGGTGAACTTGTGGAAACAGCATGAGCAGCTTGTCGATGTAGCAATCCACCCACCCCTGGCTCATGACAGCAATTTTCCGTAAATGCGATCGACCATAGCCTGCACTGTAGTAAAATTTTCAAAAAGCAGCTCTTCATCCTCAAACACAATGTTGAAATTCGTTTCGAACGCCACAACAAGGCTCATCGAAGCAAACGAGTCCATGCCATAGCTGGCCAGTTCCTCCTCCGGCCCTGGCTCTTCCGTGAGCTCCAGCTGCTCCTTGATCTGCTGCCTGACATATTCGGCGATTTGTTCCCTTGTCCATTGCGTACGGTTCATCATCCCTCTTCCTCCCTTAGCTCTGCCACCGACCAGCATGCTCATACGATATCCTCATAGTTTCTGCCGAACAGCGTTCCCTCCGCAATGTCTTGCCGGTAACGGCTCATTTTCCATCTCTCCGTCATGCCGGTGGGCCGCTCCCCCCAACACCGCATATAGGACATGTAAAGCTGAATGTGCCTGAACTTCATCCACTCGGGAATCTGACGCTGCATTTCGGATGAAATGTCTCGATATAGCGAATAGCCGTTCAGAAAATGCGCCAAAAAAAGCCGGGTCGGACCGCTTGCCCTGCTATGTTCCGCCAATACGTAGTAATAGGCAACCGCTATGTCGCTTGCATAATGATGATGGGTCAAGCCGTCGAAATCGAATAAAACGATGCCGTTCCCGGAACGATGAAAATTTTTGGCGTGCATGTCATTATGAATTAATCCAAATTCCCCGCTCCGTTCAGGAAGCTGCCGCAGCTTGCCGAATTGCGCCTCAGCCGCTGCTTGCAGCGCCGGAAAGGCGCTACCGGCACACCTATCCGCCGCCGGCTTCAGCTCGGATTCCCTCCAACCGGGACGTAGCCAATCAGCCTGAAGCGGCGTATACCGCTCGGCAAGGCTATGCAGCCTTCCCATCGCTGCGCCCCATGCCCGGTAAAGCTCGGCATCGTAATGCGCAGGCCGGATTGGCTCGCCAGCCGCCCACTCAAACGCATACGCCCAGTACCCTGTGCAGTCTCCAGCCGAGTCTCCTGCAGCCGCTTCACTCGCGCCTCCGCCGATGCTTTCAACAAATTCTCCCTGCAAGGAAACGAGCGGCCTGGAAACGGCAATTCCGTTGGCTGATACATACTGTACGAAATCGATTTCGCCCAGCAGCTGCTCGCGGCTTCTGCGTTCCTTTGGAATCAGCTTCAGAACATGGCTGCTCCCATTTTGCTCCCATGCGTACACAGCGCTTTCATGGCTCGCAAGCGGCGCGAACGAGCTCCAAGCGTGCGTGAATCTCAACAAAGCTTCCTGCACGAGAGCGCTGTCGATGGATTTGAAAGAGCTAACCTTCATCTTCCTCCGCTGCCTCCCCGTGCGCCTCTTCCAGCAGCTTCCGCAGCATGCCTTCATGCTCGTCCAGCAAAAAAGCAAACCGCTCCTGTATCAGAACGACCCTGTCGCGCTGGACGGACAAGCCTACCTTGTACAGCTGCATTAGCGCTTTGCGCCATTGCTCTCTTAACTTCTCCACGCCGGCAAGCCGCTCATGCTCCGTCACCGGCCACCGGTCTGCGTATCGCTTGATATAAACGGTCAGATAATCGAGCTGATGCAGCATCCCTCCGACGCGGAAGCAATAATACACATTCCGGCAAGCGGCCTGGAAGGCGCTGTCATCCAGTTCAGTCAGCTTCGCGTAATCGCCTACATACATTCGGTAAGCGAGACTTCCCTGATACCTTAGCCCCGGCAGCTTCGTCCCTGCAGCATACGTCTGCAAGAGCCGATATACCGACTGAAATCGGGCTGATGCAGACAGCGGCTTCCGCTTCTCATCGGCGGCAAACCAAGCATAACCCCACAGTCCGCTGCTCAGCGCATCAAGCGCGAGCATCCCCTCGTAGGTCGTCACCCGTCCGGCCTGATCGAGAAACGAAGTATCGCCGATGCGCACCGATGCGCACTCATCGTCCCACCCGAGCAAAAGCACAAGATGATTTCGTTCCTCTCCGTCCCGGAACACCTCATGGTAGTCGAGCGCCGTTGTCCGCACGAACAGCAGCGGCAAACGGCCTTGCAGCGCAGCCTCCCGCAGCCGCAGCAGCGCGCTGCCCGGGTCAAGCTCCGCCTCAAACGAGGCATGCAGCTCAAGTCCGTAGGTTTGCGCGAAGCGCTCAACGATGTCCTGCTGAGAAGCGAGCCAAACCTTGTTCAAATCCCCGTAGTACTCCAGATTTAACCCATTCGTTTCAAAGTATATGTCCGCTTCATCGCTTTCCGCGGCCGCTCCCGGCCGTTCCCGCTCCAGAATATGAGTCAAGCCGGAGAATAGGCAGTGCAGCCCAGGCCGAATCGCAACAGGCTTCCTAGCAAGCAGGTCCGCATCCATGGGGCGGTTCCTCCCTTCCTGCAGCCAGCAGCTCCTCGCTTTCGCTTGGTCCGATCACATAGGGCAGAACGTATTCGCCGATACGCTTCTGTTCCTCGGAGCCCGCGAGCCCGCTTACGATAAAAAAGTCCACGCCAAGCTCCCTGAACCGCCGAATCGACTGGCGAACCTCCTCGTAGGAGCCGACGATGGAAAAGCCGTTGGACGTGTTCAGCTGCACAAGTCCCGCCCATAGGTGCTCCGATATGGGGGCCATAGGGTCCGCATAATGAGATTTGTAGCTCTGAATGCCTGCGGCATCGCAATTGTTGCGAAACAGCCGATTCGTCCGCTTCGCTACGGCGCTGGTCCCGTTAAAGAAACGCTCCGCTTCCGTCCAAGCGGCTTCTGTTGTCTCCCTGGCGATGATGTCAATCATGATCCCGCACATCTGACGCCGCTCGGCTGATGGCCTTGGCTGTTTGCGAAACGCCGCAAGCCGCTCGCCGATAACCGGATAGTCATGCCCGTACGTTAAATAATGGTGGCCGCCGGCAGCCGCGACTCGCATCGCCTCGGGCGAGCTGCCGGAAATAAAGATGCGCCCGCAGGAAGAAGCGGAGCCCGGCTTCGGATGCAGCTCGCCCTGATGCACCTCAAAGCAGGAGCCTGCGTAGCTGACGGCTCCCCCTGCTTGCAAGCGTTCGACGATTTCGACAAACTCCCTCGTCCGCTCATACCGCTGCTCGTGGCTTGCCGCTTTCGTCATGCGCCCCATCTCAATAGCGGAGCTGCCTGTTACCACATTGATATCCGCCCGTCCGCCCGTCAGCAAGTTCAAGGTGCTCAGCGCTTTGGCCGCAGACGTCGGCAGAATGTAGCTTGTGTTCTGGGCGATGAGAAAACGCAGCCTGTCGGTCCGCTCGGCCAAGTACGCCGCTGCTATCCAGGGGTCCAGATATTCGTTCGCATTGATCAGCAGTACGGATTGGAAGCCGTACGACTCGGCTGACCGGCTCTGCTCTGTAATTCTTTGCAGGTCGCCCTGCGGAAGCATCCAGCAAAATGACAATTCGATCACCCCTCGGATGGCTGCAGCTCCATGTATTTCGCGACCAGCCCATCAATTTTTCGTATCGTCGATACATTCTCCGTCAATAAATCGTCATCGTCGATCATCAGGCCGAAATGCCTTTCCAGCTCGACCACTAGCTCCACTACGAGCACCGAGCTTAAATATTGCTCCGTCAAATCCGCATCGTCGCCAAACGCCTCAATCAGCTCCGGCTCCAGACCAAGCGTCTTCGCCAGAATCGGCACAATATGCTCCTTATTCTCCAGCATGTACAATCACCTCGCTTTTCTCCTGCGTATACCTGCCGTCGATAACGGGCTTCCCTGCGAGCAAATACCTGTTGGCCTTGAACTCCTCCCACCCTGTTATCAGCGCGACTACCTCGCTCCGGGCGGCAAGCTCCTGCATCGTACGCGCATACGAAATGGGCAGCCCGTAGGCACGCTCGAACGCTTCCATCGCAAGCGGATCATAGGCCACGATGTCACGGTAGCCCATCGCGAGCAAATGACGGATGATTGTGCTGGAAACGGCGCCGCGAACATCATCGCTGCCCGGCTTGAAGGCAAGCCCCAGAATGCCGATTTTTCGGCTTTTGCCGCCACCGGCAGCAGCCGAAATCCGTTCAGCCATCCTTAGCTGCGCCTTTTCGTTCACCTCGGCCGCAGCCGTCAGCAAAGCTGCCCGTTCTCCGATGACCGAGGCGTGATGCAGCAGCGAGGCCGTGTCCTTAGGCAAGCAATAGCCGCCGTAGCCGCAGCCCGGATATACATAATCCGTCATGGCTGCCGGAGCGCCGTGCCAGCGCCTATCCTCGTGCAGCACACGGAATGCCTGCGATATCTCGATGCCGCCTGTCCGCTCCGCGATCATTCCCATCTCGTTGGCGAAGCTGATCAATGTGGCGAGCAGAGTATTGGACATATACTTCACAAACTCCCCGGTTGTGGCCGAGACTCGGCGGACCGGCGCGTTAAAGCCCCCAGCGTACAGCTGCTCCAGCTTTTGTCCGCCTACGGGCTCAGCCTCTCCAATAACGATTCGGTCCGGCTCCATAACATCCCGCCAAGCCGACCCTTCCCTTAGAAACTCCGGATTGGCGGCTAACCCGACTTGCTCGCCAGGCCGCAAGCCCATCTGTACGAGCAGCGGCGCAATCACATCGGAGGTCGTGCCCGGCGGCACGGTGGACTTTATGACAAGCACGCGGAATTTGCCGTCGCTCAGCGTCTTTTGGCTTGCCTTCAAACCGCCCAGCAGAGCGTCCAGATCCGTGCCGCCATCGGCAAGCGACGGCGTGCCCACACAGTAGAATACGAATTCGGCGCTGCGCAAAGCTTCTTCAAGCGTGTCGCATACGATAAAGCGGTTGCCCAGATATAGGCGGAGATGCTCCTGCAGCTCCGGCTCGTGAAACGGAACCTGTCCGGCTTCGTACCGCGCCCGTTTGACCGGGTCGGAATCGTAAGCGCACACCGTGCAGCCGATTCGGTGGGCGAAGCCAAGCGCTGTCGTAAGTCCAACGAAGCCGAGTCCAATGACCGCAATCATGCGGAGATCAGCTCCTTTTGCAAAAATCGCAAGTACCGCCTGACGCCCTGCGCTACATCCGTTTGAGGGCAATAGGCAAGCTCGCTCCGAGCTTTGGTCAGATCCGGGCAGCGCCTCGTCGGGTTATGGGTCAAATAATCCTTTTCCGGGGATGGAGCATAGCTCACTTCACCCGCATAGCCCCACAGCTCGGCGGCTGCCTCGCTGTAAATGCCGGCCAGCTGCTCGACGGACAGCTCGATGCCGTCGCTGCCGATATTAAAGCAGTCGAAGCGAGGATGAAGGAGGACGCGGATATATCCGTCAATCGCATCGGCAATATAGCAGAACGTCCGGGTCGGCTTGCCGTCCGAATGAATGACGATCGCTTCGTTTCGGAGCACGGCAAGCGCAAAGTCGGCGGGCGCCCGGCGGTCCGTAAGCGACATGCCCGGGCCAAAGTTGTTGAAGGGCCGCACGATTCGAACCGGCATGCCGAAGGTCCGATAATAGACGTAACAAAGCGTCTCGCCCATTCGCTTCGATTCGTCATAGCACGCGCGAGGGCCCATGCTCGCTACATGCCCCCAATACGACTCCGGAGTTGGAATGCAGGTCGGGTCAGGCTCGCCGTACACCTCGCTGCTGGAAAAATACAGAAGCCCCTCGAGCTTGCGATTTTTATAAAACTCCAGCAGCCGCTGCAGTCCCATGACGTTCGCTTCAATCGTCTCCACCGGAAACTGCCTGTAATATGTGGGGGATGCGATCGACGCCATATGAATGACGTAGTCCGCCGCATCCGCTCCTTGCACATGCTTCAGCGCATCCCGGGCAACATCGAACGTATGCACCGCGATATCCCGGTCCTCCGCCGCCAGACGGGACACCCATTCCGGCATGCCGGAGCGGAAGGCATCAAGCAGCAGCAGCTTGCCAAAGCCGTAGCCCTGCCGCTTCAGATCGACGAAGAAGTGGGTGAGGTAAAAACCGATAAAGCCGCCGCACCCGGTAATCAGAATATTCCTGCCGGCAAAGCGGGCCGGATCGTCCATTTTTTGGCGAATATACGCCATATCCTCTTGTAGAATCGGATTGCTAAGCGTATCCATAGCTTCACAGCTCCCTCCCTTATGGCTCGCTCCAACGCTTCCAAGGAGCTTCCCCGGAATTCCAAAGGCTCTCAAGATACTGCTTGTCGCGCATCGTATCCATACAATCCCAGAACCCGTCATGCTTGTAGGCCATCAGCTGCCCGTCCTCGGCAAGCCGGGGAAGGACATCGCTCTCAAGCACGTCCGCATCATCGCCGATATAATCGAGCACTTCCGGCTCAAAAACAAAAAAGCCGCCGTTAATCCAGCCCCCGGAATCGGCCTTCTCCTTGAAACGGGCGACCTGATCACCGTGCAAATCCACCGTGCCGAAGCGCGCCCGCGGCTTGACCAGCGTGACCGTCGCCAATTTCCCGTGGGACTTGTGGTAATCGAGCAATTTTCGCGCGTCAATATCGCTTACTCCGTCTCCGTAGGTCGCCATAAAGGTATGGCCGCCAAGCTGCTCCCGAAGTCTGTGAAGCCGCCCGCCCGTCATCGTGCCAAGCCCCGTATCCAGGAGATGCACCGTCCAATCCGGCTGCCTGCGCCTGACGATATCGACGGTCGATTGGCCCATATTAATGCAGAAGTCGTTCTGCAAATACATATAATGAAGAAAATATTGCTTGATCAATTCCTTTTTGTAGCCCAAGGCGATAACGAACTCCTTAAAGCCGCTTGCATCGTAAATATTCATAATATGGCATAAAATCGGCATGCCTCCGATCTCGACCATCGGCTTCGGCCGCAGGCTGGTTTCCTCTCCCAACCGGGTGCCGAAGCCTCCTGCCAGCAACACAACTTTTGTATTCACCATCGCCGACGCTCCTCTGCAAACAAACTTATCCATGCCTATCGTCTTGCGATCTTCCCCTAAACCGCCTCCCGCCTCGGCTGCTATCGTCACGTCAGCAACCGGGACACGCCTAACGCGGTCCGACGGCTAGCTGCTCGCGCTGGAATAGTTGCGGATGGCCGCCTTCCACAGCTGCCTGGAGAGAAAAAGAAACAGCAGCGGCGCCAGCAAAAACCAGACCACATGCACCGGCTCAAGCCGATCAAGCACCAATAGCGGCGGAAAATTCGTAATGACAAACACCGGGAACAAAAAAGTGCCTATATGCCGAACCGAACGGCCGTATATATGCATCGGCACATGGTTCATGTCCCATATCGCCGTTGATACCTGATTGACCGCCGCAGTCTGCACGGTCCAGAACGAGATTAAGGACGGCATCAGGAAAATCGCATATTTCAGCACGATCCCGAGAAACAGAAACAGCATAAACACGAGCACCCGTGCAGGCGTAACGGGAATGTCCATGCGAATCCACGCAATCACGATCATTCCCGCCCCCGCGACCATATTCGTAAACGAAAAGCCAAAATCCACATTGCGCAGGGTAGCGATAAATTGCAGCGAAACCGGCTTGGTCATCAACAAATCCAGCGTTCCGTTGCGAACGTGGTTGCTTAAATTCATGAAGTTCGAATAGAAAAAGAGACAATAAAAACCCGTCATCATCGTAAAGGAGCCGACAAACATCATGAGCATATCCGGCGTGTAGCCGTTAATGGCGACCCCAACGCGAAAGGCGACCATGACATAAAGCAGCTTGATAACCAAATAGGCGATCTCGATCGTATTGGCGAACAAAAAGTTGATTCGGTATTCCATTTGGGCGATAAAGCAATTTTTGACGAATACCTTGTAGATGCGCGCGTATTTCTTCCATGTTCTTAGCATGGCGGCTACCCTCCCACCGCGATGTACTTCGTAAGTCCCTGTCTCCACAGCAAGGAGGAGAGCGCGGCGAATACGCCGATCCAGACCAATTGCATCAGTGCGCCGACCGCAATCTCCGGTCCGCTCAACGTGCCGCTGAGCAGCCTGATCGGAAAGTAGATCACATAATTGAACGGCAGCGCCAGCAGGATCGCCTTGGTTACGGGACCGTAAATATCCAGCGGGAACAAGCCCCCGCCCGCTATGTTGGCAAGCAGGGCAAAGGTTCGAAACGCGCCGCCCGCTTCCGTAAACCAGAATGCGACAGCGCTTAAGCTGTAATAGATGAAAAAATTAAGCATCAAGGCGCCGGGAACGACACATAGAAACAAACCTATTTGAGCCAGTCCGACCGGGAAATCCAGCCACACATGAAGCAGCAGCATGACGATCATCGACAGCGCAAGCACAAAAAGCATTTGCACGCTTTTTTCCCCAAGAAAGCAAAATATACGGTAAGCGAAATAGCCGATCGGCTTGACCATGTATTTGTTCAGCCCGCCGTCCTTAATGTCCCGGGCAATTTCAAACTGAAACGTGGTGCCGATCAGCTTGGACATTAAAACGGCCAAAATGGAATAAGCGATCATCTGGTTATAGGAGAATCCGAACACAACCTCTTGCCCGGAGCTGGCAAAAACCGCTCTCCAATAAAAAAACTGGATCAGAATCGGGAATACCGCGCCGAACAGGGTTAAAAAAAAGTTCGTCCGGTACTCCAGCGAATGCTGCACTCCCAGCGAGAAGGTTTTGGTGTACTTGCTAGGCAGTTTCATGCTGCTCACCGCCGCTTTGATACAATAGGGCTATGCCCTCCTCAATCGGAATATCCTCGATGGTGAAGTCGATCACAGGCAGGTGATCCAGCACCCAGCGGGACATTTTTTTAATTTCCGACTGCTCGAACATAAATTTCACATGCGTACCCTTGAACTCCTTTACTTCCCCCACCTGCCTCAGCACTCGTTCCTCCACAGGCTCGGCAAGCACCAACTTCATTATTTTTTTGTGCCCGAGCCTTTCGTTGACCTCACCCAGCCCGCCGTCAAACACGATCCTCCCGTGGTTAATGATGATGGACCGGTCGCACATTTCCTCAATATCGTTCATGTAATGGCTGGTCAGAACGATCGTCGTTTTTTTATCGCGATTATATTGCTTAAAAAATTCCCGGATATTGCGCTGCGAAATAATATCGAGTCCGATGGTCGGCTCATCCAAAAGCAAAATTCGCGGTTTGTGAATGAGTGCGGCTATAAGCTCCATCTTCATCCTCTCGCCCAGCGACAATCTGCGCACCTGCACCTTCAGCAGCTCCTTGACGTCCAGCAGCTCTGTCAGCTCCCCCAGCGTCCGGGCGTATTCCGCATCGTCCACCTCGTAGATGCACTTGTTCAGGTAGAGCGACTCATTGGCGGGCAGGTCCCACCACAGCTGGTTTTTTTGTCCCATCACGATGGAAAACTGGCGCTTGAATTCGTTTTTCCGCTCCCAAGGCGTGTAGCCCAGCACTTTTGCGCTGCCCCCCGTCGGATGCAGAATGCCCGAAAGCATCTTGAGCGTCGTCGTTTTGCCGGCGCCGTTCGGTCCAAGGAAGCCAACCACCTCACCTTCCTCAATGCCAAAGGAAATGTCCGATACCGCATGTTTGGTCTGCGTCTCCCGGCGAAACAAATTCCGGATAGAGCTCTTGAGCCCCAGCTCCTTCTTATGGTAAGTAAAGGCTTTGGACAAGCCGTCAACCTCGATAATCATGCCTTTTGTCTCCTTTGCTGCCGATGGTCACCGGGATTCCGGTCACGGTATAATGCGGCTGCGTACAAGCGCTCCTGAAATCTGGCCCGCTCCAGCGATTCGCCGAGGAGCTGTCGATGGTTCCCGCCGTTCCGGATGCTGTCGCGAAAATACGTCAGCTGATTTTCATAATAATGCTGCGGCTCAAAGCTGATGCTGTCCAGCAGCCTGCCGGTTTCCGGCTCCGCGATTTTTATCGTTATTTTGTAGCGCCCGACGTTGGCCCGAAAAAAATCATTCACCGTCAGAACGGCATGCTCAAGCTCAAGCACATGCCTTGCGCGATAGGGCTGTTCAAAGGAAGCGGACAATTCGGCGGATATACCTCCCGGATAGGAAAGCGCTGCGTCAAACGACCAGTCGCAGCCCTGCGGACCATCAAAGGCGGATGACGCTTGCCACTCAAGCGGCTTCGTCGCCTCAAAGCCCGGAAGCTGCTGGAGCGCCTGCAGCCAGTAGCAGCCAAGGTCGGCGAATACGCCGCCGCCCCGATCCGGATCACAGCGATAGCTTGTCAGGGGCAGCTCGCGCATAGGCACATGCAGCTCCGTCCGTATCCGCTGCAGCTTGCCGTAGCGCTCCTCCTGCACCAGCATCCGCAGGGCGCGCTGCCAAGGGTGATGGCGGATCATCAGCCCCTCCAGCACAACCGTCGAGCGGCCCGCAAGCCGCTCCTCCAACCTCGCGCATTCCCTATCACCCATGGCAATCGGCTTCTCGACGAGCACATGCTTGCCTGCCTCGATCGCGCGAACCGCCCATTCCGAATGAAGCTCATTGCTAAGCGCGATATAGACGGCGTTCACCTCCGGGCTTTCGAGCACATCCTCCAGCCGATCGAATACGCGTGTCACGTCCAATTCGCGAGCCAGCGCCTCTGCGCGCGATCGCGTGCGATTGGCAATGCCCGCCACCTTGACTCCCTCCACGAACGGCAATGGCTGCAGCAGCGCTCTTCGCACGATGGAGGCGCAGCCGATGATGCCAAGCGATAGCGTTGTCAATGCGTTCCCTCCCCTAGATGTGCTTGAGCGCCGAGACGCCGTGAAGATAAAGCACGTTGCATTTGGAGCATGCCGGAGTCAAGCCGTCGTTGATCGTCTCGCGCAAACGGTCGTACTCCTCGGAATTCCATATTTCCGCCAAGCTTTTTTCCTTTAGATTGCCTACCGTAAACTCGGAGAAAAACTTGCACGCCGAAATATTGCCCGTCGGGGTTACGTCGATCCGGGTTGCCAGCGCCAGACAATCGGTCGCGCAGCGGCTTGTCATGACCTCTCCGGTAATGAATCGCTCAATTTCATCAAACTCGAGCCCCGGCTGATAACGCAGACGGGTATGCCAGATCCGGTCGTTTATTCGGCGCAGCTGCTCGAGCAGGAAGGGGAGATGATGCGGCTCGATCTTGTATTTGAACGCATGCCAGCTGCTTTTCTCTCCCTTCTCCAGCTGCCGCAGCCAGTCGAAGTGCTCGCGGAAATAATCGTCCATCTGCAGCGAAGTATCCTGTGCGATGTACCACGGGAACGTCAGCAGCACGAGATCGATGCCCCGCTCCTCGAAGCTCTCCATCAAGTCGTGCAAATAATATATGTTCGCGTTGTTAATGACGCAGTGAACCGAAATGCGTCCATGGAACCGCCCCTCCGAGCGCAGCGCCAGCAGCCGGTCGATTCCCTCCATTACCTTTCGGTAAGAGCCTTTGCCCCTGATAAGGTCATGATCCTTTTCAAAGCCTTCCACGGCGATCAGCAGCTCCAGCTGTTCCGAGATGCGGAGCAGCTGATCCATATATCGCTCAAAAAGCATGCCGTTGGAGCAGATCGTAACCTCCCTCGGGTCCTCCTCAAGCATCGTCAGAATGTCGCCGAAGCGCCGGTGGAACATCGGCTCTCCTCCCCATAAATACAAACGGGATTTTACATGCTTCGTATCCTCGAGCAGCCGCTGTACGACGTCCAAGGAAATATCCTGGTTCTGCTCCAGCGTATCCATTTGATGGTGATAGCCGTCCTCGTTCCATTGGTAGCAATGCTTGCAGCGAAGATTGCAGCGGTTGGTCAGCTTAATGGCGACTACCTCGGGCAGCTCCGTCTTGTATTTCGGATTTTTCCTCTTCTGCCTCATCGGGATCGCCGCATTCCGGATCGTCCGCTTCAAAATTTCGAACGATTTCTCATCCATGCGAATATTCGTTTTAGGCTGCATGCGAGCTTCACTCCCTCCGGGTCAAGCGGAAGGCTCCTCCGTAGGCACGGCCGCTCCCGCTATCGCCTTGCATTAGCCGCTCAGCGCGGCTTCTCGTTATAGTACAAGCAGCAGCCTGGACAGATGGAGAACAGCTGCTTCCGCAAATAATCCCGATACTGCTTGTATTTCGGGCCGTTCCAAATGTCCTTCAAGCTTTGTTCATTGACATTGCCGAGCGTCAGGTCATAGAAATTGTGACAGGAGGTGACCTCGCCGCGAGCATTGATCTCTGCGCTAATCCAGGGGAAAACGCAGCGCTTCTTCATATTCGTTACCTTCGACCATTGCGCGTTGAAATAATGACGGATATTTTCTTCGCTGATCGTTTTGGGATATGCGTTGAAGTACATGCCGCGCTCCGCGCAGTAGCTTTCAATCCGCTTCAGCTGCCGGCACAGCTCCGCCGCATCGATTTCCGCGAACTGGGCGGGGTCGGCGATAAAGCCTCTGGCTATCGGCGCCGAGGCAATATCGAAATGATCCCGCAGCACGCCTGCATAATGATCGTATCGCTCTCTGGTCACATATTGCTGCAGCTCGATGCTGATGCAATCCAGCATATCCAGCTCCACGCTTTCGAAATAGAAGCGCTCCAGATGCTTGTAGTTCGTCGGCGTTACCGTCGTGCTAATGCCGATCTTCGGATATTCGCCGCCCTTCGCTTCCCTTAGCTCGTAGAGCTTGCGAATGCCCTTCATCGCTTTGCGGAACACGCCAGCCCCTCTTTGCGCATCGTTGATTTCCTCCGGGCCGTCAAGCGATACCCAGATGCGCTCCGGCGGAAAAGCCATGATCATCTCTGCATGCCGCTCCAGCAGCGTGCCATTCGTCGGAAAATGAGCTTTGCTCCCGGTTGCGTGAATAAGCTCCAGCACCTCGTCAATCCAGGGATATAGCAGCGGCTCGCCCCCGTACAGCTCATAATAGGGCCGCGTTTCCTTGCATTCCTCAATGATTTGTTTCACCACGGCCACATCAAGCTTTTTCAGCTCCGGCTTCTCCTTGTAGGAGCCGTTCTCACCCCACTCGAAGCACATTTTGCAACGCAAGTTGCATGATTCAAGCAGCTGCAAAAATATCCATTTGGGACTTTGCAGATCTAAAGCAGGAGCCGCGGCAGGCGCGGACTCCGTTCTGGTCACCATGATCTCGCCCTCCTCATACGCGTTCCGTCATCAGCCTCGGCCGATCCGTTCCAAATAATCTTCCGTATACGTTTTGGTCGCGGACCGCTTCATCAGCAGCCGCCGGTGCAGCGTTTCTAGCACATCCTCCGCAAACCCCGTCCGCTCCCAGTCTTCATATCGGATGCCTAGCCCATTGTCCAGCCACACGTCCGCGTTCCTTTTCTCATGCTCGCCGAAAGGCTCCAGCATAATGACCGGGGTAGAGGATGAGAGCGAATCCATCAGCGTTCCGGCGCCCGGCTTGCTGATAATGCCTATGGCTCCGCGAATGACATCATAGAGACCGTGATGGGACGGCAAACTTTCATAAATGGGCACAGCGCCTTGCAAAAGCTCGCCGAATGGGGGAAATTCATGCTCTACGCCGTCTTCCTTCATCCATGCCTGCCATTTAGGGTCATTCATAAAATAACGGTTGCCGGATGTGAAGCCGCTCGCCTCCTCCGGCTCGTACGCAACGACGTCCAGCGCCAAACCATGCCGCTCCAGCTCGGGTATTTTTCCTTGATAGGTGCCCATCCCCCAGCCGCCGCCGTGAATGACATACCGCCGCTCCCGTTCCGTAAACGGAAGCGGCTCCTCCTCGCCTACCCGGATTTGCAGCCGAATCGTCGACGTGGACGAGGCATACAGCCATATTTCCCGGTACCTGGAGGTGTAATCGGGGATATATTTTTTTAGACTCTTCCAGGAAGGCGACAAATCCGAGTCCACGTAGAGCAGATCGACCTCAAGCTCGGAAGCGGCGGACCCCAGCCTCTCCCGGTACAGCTCCAGGATGTATACCCAATGCCCGGACAAGGCAATAAACCGCCTTCGCCCCTCCGCTGCCCAGACGTCCAGCAGACCGAGGATCTGCTCTGGATCGAAGCTTTCCCGGATATCCCGGGGCAGCTTCGTCGCCATCAGCGCAAGGGGAAAATGTTCATGGTACGCCTTCCGGCTGTCTGCAATCTTTGATTGTTTTTCCTTTTGCATAAAGGATTCGAATACCAGCACCTCAGTCGGCACCCCTTGCTGCCTCAGCTGATAGCTCACAATCAAGCCGGGATTGTAGAAACCGAGACCGAAGCCTGAGCACAGGATTGTGGTCAAGCAATCGTCCCGGCAAGCCTCCTTGGCCATTCCGTCGTCCTCCTCTTCCCTGCTCCCTAATTGGTTACCGCTATGCCGTTTGCTTTCAGCAAGTCCCTCATTCGGGTCAGCAGCTCGCTGTACTGCTCTTGCCGCTTGACAGCCGCACACAAATAAAGTCTTCCTTTGCGCTTTAAGCCTGCAGCCTGATTGATGGTAAAGGTCCCTGAACTAAGCGGAAGAATGCCAGCTCCGCGCTCGGGATGAAAAAGCAGCCCCTCGCGTTCCATCGCCGCAAGCAGCTCCCCATAGGACACCATTCCCGGACACATGACGGACAAATAGGTAAGGCTGCCCTGAAGCGAGAACGATGCCAAATAGTCGTCAAGCTGCTTTTTGATCAGACTCATGGATTTGCGCGCATTAATCTCGACAATAGGCTCAAGTCGGCCGTCCGCCAGCAGCATCGAATCGACGCAGACATGCCCGTAGTAACCGCTTTCAAATAGCATTTGGGCCGTCTCCTGCATGAGCTTGAAGTATCCCTCGCGCTCCAGCTTCTCCATCAGCTCTGCGCTTGCGCTAAACGTGCCCAAATACGAAAACTCCGAATTCATAACCTGTTGAACGGAAAGCCAGCTATAGCTGCCCTCCTCGTCAATATGAAACTGGCATGAAAAATCGATCGCCTTGTCCAGCAAAGGCTCCAGCAGAAAAATCACCGCTTTTCCCTTTTGCTCCTGTGAGGCAATGTACCCGGCAATTCGCTCCAGCGTAGCGGAGCTTTGAATCAAGAGGTTTCCTTTGCCGGATACGCCGAACGTATCCTTGATCAGTACCGGACCTGCTCCCAGCATGGCTCCGGCAACGCTTAACAGCTCCGTATGGCTTCTGACAATGCTCGTCCTGGGGCCATGTCCGAGACGTTCCCGCCACTCGGTCGAATACAGCTTGGAATTTACACGCCGGATCGTCTCCGCTTCCGGATAGCCGCCTGCGAGCCCGTAAAGAGCGGTTAACTCCTGTACGCCGTCCAATACGGCAAACGGCTCCACATATCCGCCTGGCGGAAGCAGCTCTCCGCCTTGAAGCTCCGCCCCTTTATGGATCAGAAGCCTGAAGGGGTTGGTTTCCCATTGTTCCCCCCGTTCCGCCAGCGGCTCGGAGCTTGTCCTGAACGCCAGTCCGATCTCGCTCAAGTAACGAAGCTGCGCCGGCTCAAGCGGATTGCGGGTAAGCAGCACGTCGGATTCCTTGCAAAACACAAACAGCAATTCATCCATGGCGCTGACGATGTTCCGGGCTTGCGGGTCCGGCAGGGCAGGCAGCTTAGCGAGTCCATCATCCCGCCATAGCGTCTCCGCATCAAAGGCGCCGCAGTGGATCGATATTGTCCCTTCGGCCAGCCTCATGCGCTTTTGGCTTGAATAAACTGACAAAATGTCTCGATTGACTGCAGGTGATCCATATCAAATTGGTCAAAGTCGATTTCGATTTCAAATTCGTCTTCAATACGCAAAATAAAATTGATCAATTGCAGGGAATCCAGCCCGGCGTCATTCAACACATCGGAGGCCCCCGTCAGCATGTCCGCCAGATCGGGTTCATTCTTGATTTCTGAAATAATCGAAATAATTTGCGCCTGCAACATCATTGCTTCTCCCCTTCGTTTCGTTTTCGGATGATCGCAAGTAAATCGGTTTGCGGATATTTCAAATTGTAATTGGTCAAATGGGGCTGTCTGTTTTCCGTGACCGCAACCAGCTCCAGCCCTTCGGGCAGCGAAGCCTGCACATGTTGAACAAACGCCTCCTTCGTAAAACGCCATATGACGCCGTCAATGGATGAATTGGCCATATACCCGGCGGTCATTTGCTTGCCGGAGCCTTGCTCCTCCAGAATGACGGGATCCAGTATCCACAGCTCCCCGCCGGCTTTCAGCAGCCGCGCGCATTCCTTAAACGCTTTTTTGTGATGCCTAATGTGATGAAAGCACCTGGCAAAGACGATTTTGTCAAAGCTGCGGTCCTTCATCTCCACCTGATAGATGCCGGAATGAATGCAATTGCGCAGCCGCCCCTTTTTCTCTCCGTATCGCAGATATGTTTCATTAATGTCCAGGTTGAAAAATTCGACGTCATTCCACTTTGAAGCATGTTTATTCAACAATCCCGTCCCGCAGCCGACCTGCAGCACCTTGCCCTTCAATTCAGGCAAAAACCGGTAAACCGCTGTTGGATGGGGAAAATTCAGCACGAACATCGACAGCTCATACAGCCGGGGATGCTTCTCAACCAGACGGACAAGCTTACTGACGTAGAATGGATTTTTTTTCGTTTTGGCGCTGAAATCCCGTTTGTTCCAGATGTAGTAAGGCGGATACAGCAAAGCGTAATACATGAGGTAAATGAATCGCAGCAACAGTACGCCAAGCGGGCTTGAATGTCGACTGACCTGATGCCGAATCGTTGAGGTTGGGAGCGTAGTCTTCAATGCCAAGCGAATGAACATCTCCTTTCAGAAGCAGAATGGATGATGAGCGTTCCATAAGGTGAAGGTCTGCTTCAACTTTATCGAGACCGGCGCCCAACGTGCAATAAGACTTTTTTGCCGGGAGGCATTCCCTCTGGTTTCCGACTTTTTCTTTTGTTTGGACATTTTTTCTAATCTTGCACTTTTTGGACAGAGGTTGAAAAAGCCAGTATATTCAAGCATTTCTCCAAAAACAATGCTTCGCTTTGCTTCAATTGCCGCGCGCAGCGTATCGCATGGACGAGGTTCGCCGGGTTCCGTTTGACCCTCTGCTTGACGCACCAATGATGCAGAATAATCGTTTGCTTAAGCACATCCTTGCTCATTTCGATGAGAGCGCCGCCCTCGATCAGCTTGCGGTCCTGCAAATATTCCATTCTTCTTACCATCCAGCGTTTGTGATTGACGAGTGTCTGAAGCGCCTTCATATGGATAATCGGCTGGTCGGCCTCAAGCTCCCGCTGGAGAAATTGCTCAAGCAGGTCATACATGCGCAAACCGAACCAGAAATGAATCCGTTTCGGATTTTTTTCAGTCAACGGCTTGGACAGCAAATACTCCTCCAGCGACCTGGCCACAAATGAAAGGTCGAGCTCAAAGGTTTGCGTGCTTGCATCCTGATAAGGATACTGAACGATTTCGAGCGTCTGGCTGATGCGCTGCTTGATAGGCCCGGCATGACGAAACGATTCGCGGAGCTGATCGAAGCTGACCTCCCTTCCTGAGTCAAAGACCGGAGGAGTGGAAAAGTAGCCGGCGACATAAAACAATTGCCGCGAGACGTCGACGCCGTGAATCATAATATGATGCACCAGCTTCTTCGTCTGGTAAGAGGCGGTGCCCGGAATATAAAATTCATCGAGGGCAATCGCCAAATATTGATTTTTGTGCAAACAATCGATAAAGAAGGAGATCGGATCATCGAACCATTCTCTTACTTGTTCAAGATGCAGCTTGGATACGAACGTGCAGGGCAGCTCGTGAAAATAAGAGGAGGAGGCGAAATGAATAAAGTTGCCCTTATCGAACTCGGGGACGCCAAACAAATGAATGTACTGGCTAAACAGCCACGGCAGCGACAACGATTCGTTCGTCAGTACGATAGCTTGGGAGAAGGCATGATACGAGTTAACGTCAATGACCGGCCGGCAAAGCGGAAGGATGCGAGCGGTATGAACAGCCTTCAAATCAGATCGCCTCTTTTCAATTGGGATACCATCACCATAAAATATGTTTTTATTTCCTGCAATTGCACTTTTTTGCCGCGTCAAGCATAAACGTATAAAGCCTAATATTTGCAAAAAGCCCTCTGCCGCTTGACCGGCATAAGAGCCTTTCTATATTCAGCGTTGCGGCATAGCCGGGAAGGCGGCAGCCTTAGCTCGCCAGCTTCAAGCCCACTGCAGCGCCAAGCACCATGGCAATAAACAGCAATCTCAACGCATGTTTGGGCTCCCCGTAAAAAATCATGCCAAGAATGGCGCCGCCGGAGGCTCCTATCCCCGTCCAGACTGCATACGCTGTTCCCATCGGCAATGTATTCATCGCATAGGACAGGCATACAAAACTTAAACCGAAGCTTGCCACTAACAGCAGCAGCGCTTTGAGGCTGCGCTCGGTGTTGAACTTGTTAATCATCAGAACCCCCAGCATTTCAAACATACCGGCTGAAACAAGCAGTACCCAATCCATCGTTTACGCCGCCTCCTTTTTCTTCGCTTTGCTTAGCAGCTTGAGTCCGACAACGCCGAGCAGCAATACGCCGATCCATGCGATTTTGGCGATTTGAATGGGGGCATCGAAAAAAACGATGTCCGCCAAGACGGTTCCCGCAGTTCCCAACCCGACAAATACCGCATACACCGTACCTGCCGGAAGCGTACGGGCAGCTCTGATCATTAAAGCAAAGCTTACGAGGATTGCAAGTGCGGTAGCCCCCCATTCTGCCAATCCGTCGGCATGCTTCAAGCCGATGACCCATCCTACCTCGAATAATGACGCGATAATGACGGACAACCATGTTGTGTTCATTTCCCTTCACTCTCCTTGTTGAAATTTTGCGAATGCAGCGTTGGCCACATGCGGAAAAACAAAAAAAACCTGAGAAACAAACTGCGGTTAAGCAGTTTATCTCCCAGGCTTTTATCCCTCCGTGGCACGGCCGACTGGCTGTGAGTTTCCTCTCGGACCAGCCGATCGTCTATGATCGCGGAACCCTAGAAAACATTCAATATTCAATTTCATCATATCATACACGGTTTTTCGGTCTATTACAACCCGTTCCTTATTCTTGGCGCCGTCAGCTTCCGTAAGTCAGGGCCAGCTTGGCGAACAAATCCTCCAGCGTGAAGCGGGCATCTACATAATGATAGACGCGGATCATTCTTGCCTGCTGATCGTGAATGTAAGCCATCTCCTCGCTTATTCTCGGGGCAGGTTTGTTCTCGTAGCCGTATTCATGGTCGTCCAGAAGCAGGCTTATGGCTGGAGAATCGCCAAGCGACCACATTTCCCCCTTCGGCCAAGGGGAGTCCGCAAACGCCTCCGCGGCCCAATTATTGAAGTCCATAAGCTGCTGGAACAAATACTCACCGATCTCGCCATAAGGCTTGACCTTGTACATCAGCTCCGCAATGCTCACTCGCATCGTCGTGTATACGGTATGCGGCACCTGCCACAACTGAACGGAGGACTGAAACACAACGTTGGCGGCATGGATGTCATTCAGCAAATTGTACTCCCAGCCGCCAAGCGGCCAATGGCCGCCGCCGATCCAAACAACCGTCAGCCTGTCCGCGATGCGCGGCTCCATAAGCAGCGCCGCAGCCATATCCGTCAGAGGTCCGAGGAAGACGGCATAGAGCGGAGCTGCATCATCCTTCATCGCCTCCCGAACGATCGCCTCCGCCCCTTCGGATACGACGGGCTGCGCTTCGTTCCCGAGCGCGGCTGCCGCTCCCTGGAAGTAAGGCACTTCCTCCTGCAGATTCATAATCGAGAGCACCTTTTCAATCTCATCGTAGCTCTGCCGCATGGTGTCCTTCCGATTCATCATGGAGCCCGTTTTTTCGAATTGTGCCGCAATTATTCCCTTGATCCGAAAGCGGGGAGACAGCAGGGCATGAACGATTGCGAATTGATCATCCGCCTCATTTTTGGCATCCGTATTGATAATCAGCCTGATCTTCTTGGATTCCGGTATATCAAATGGCCTTTTCATTCTGTTTCCCCTCTCTGTATGAACCGGTTTATTTGCCGTTAGCGGCCATCCATTCGTCAAGCTGCTTCTGTTTCTCGGCGATTATTTTATCCAGACCCGCAGCTTTCAGCTTCTCGTTATATTCCGCAATGAGCGAAGGATCAAGCGAGCCGGATTCCAGGCCGACCTTGTATTGGTTCACTACGTTAGTCGCAGCGGCTACCTCGGTTTTAACCGGCGTCGCATCAAAGGAGAAGCCCAGCACCGGCGACACCCTCGCGGACTCGTTAAATTGTTTGGTCAGCTCCCAAATATTTTTGTCCATGCCTTCCCACACATGGGTTAAAAAGTTGTTGCCCACTTCCCATTGATTGAATTGGTAAGTCGATTCCGTCACGCCGTCCGGGAGTCTAATCGTGCCGTCCTCGTTTTTCACATAATGCTTCCCTTCGATTCCGTTGGCGAGCAGGTTCATGACATCGGCATCCGTGTAAAGAAGATTAACCAACTGCATAGCGCGCTCCGGATTCTTGCTGTTGCGTGGAATAGACATCATAAAGCCCGTAGCTCCATTGGATTGAATGACAGGCTCGGACAAATGGACGCCGGCCAATTCATAGCCCGTTATTTTGGATTCCTGGGTTTCGAAGCCCGGTTTCATGTTGTTGAAATAACCGAAGGCTTTGCCCGCTTTGACAAGGCTTGAGCCTTGCTCCTGCGTCGTTGCGACGTCCTGCATAATATAACCGGCTTCATACCACTTGCGGGCAAGCGCGACATAGTTTTTAAACAGATCCGTTTCCAGCAAATTGACGACCTTCGGCTCAGCGCTGTCCAGCAGGATGACACCGAGGCTGTCCCCTAGCGGATCGATATGAGGCGTGTACATTTGATAAGCGATCGTCCCGGTTTGCGTAGCTTGGACAAGCGGAGAAATGCCGGGCTCCTTGTCCTTGATGACCTGGAATACAGCACCCAAATCCTCAAAGGAGCGGACAGCCGATAAATCGATGCCGTGCTTGTCGATCAGATCCTTGCGCATAACCATGCCATAATCTGCTCCTACGTCGCGAACACTCGACACCCCGTAAATTTTCCCGCCGACCTTGGTGCCGTTATAGATTTCGGAGGACATCGTTTGTTTAATATCCGCACCGTACGTTTCCAGAAGCTCGTCCAGCGGCAGCAACTGCCCCTTGGCCACCTGCGAGGTATAATTAAAGAAAGAGGACGTGACAAGCAGATCGAGAGGCTCGTTGCCGGCCAGAAGCAGATTGACTTGCTGATTCCAGGCTGCAATGTCAATCGGCATCAGCTTGACTGTCGCATTGATTTTGGACTTCGCTATTTTGTTGATCTCCTCCTGCACCGCCGCCACATCGGTCATCGTGCCAAGGTTGATAAAAGCCATCGTCAGCTCCACCGCTTCGCTGTCTCCCGCCCCTGATGAGTCGCCTGACCCGCTGGGCTTGTTTCCTTCTTTTGCCGAA
Source organism: Paenibacillus sp. SY21-1 (assembly GCF_005222705.1). GTDB lineage: Bacteria > Bacillota > Bacilli > Paenibacillales > Paenibacillaceae > Pristimantibacillus. The sequence goes on from NZ_STGF01000015.1 coordinate 87,401, forward strand.
TTGCTGCATGCAGCAAGCAGCAAGCTAAGGACAAGCATCATGAGTACAAGCAGTCTGAATGTTTTCTGTGTCATCTTCGTTTTCCCCCTATGTGCTGTTGAAATTAAACGATATGCCAATCGGAAGGATGGCTTCCGAATACGGCTGAGCGCGACTAACCTTTGACAGCGCCAATGGTTAGACCTTTCACAAAATACTTCTGGAAAAACGGATACACGCACAATATCGGCAAAATGCCCGCAACTGCCATCGCCATCCGCACGGAATTCATCGGAAGCCCTGCGGCCGCCGCGCTGTTGTTGCCTCCAATATTCGTCTGCTGTAAAAACTGAATGTTGCTCAGCATCCGGTTCAACAGGTTCTGAATGCTGTACAGCCGCGGCTCCGTTACGTAGATCAAGCCGTTGAACCAGTCGTTCCAGTAACCGATCGTGAGCATAAGGCCGATCGTAGCCAGAATGGGCAAGGAAAGCGGAAGCACGATACGGCAGAAAATTTTCAGCTCGGTCGCCCCGTCCATATATGCCGACTCGATAATCGGAACCGGAATCGAAGTGGAAAAGAAGGAGCGGATGAGCAGGATAAAAAAGCCGTTTGTAAGCAGCCCCGGCACGATCAAAGCCAGCAGCGTATTTTTCATGTCGAGCACCTCGGTAAAAACAAGGTAAGTCGGCACTAGCCCCCCGTTGAAAAGCAGCGTAAAAAATACGATAAAGGACAAGGTCCCTCTGAGCGGCATATCTCCCCGTGATAACGGATAGGCCAACAAGGAAGAAATAAGCAGCCCCACCGAAGTTCCGACCACGGTAATCAGCACCGTTACGGAGTAAGCCTTGACCAGCGATGCCGACTGATGCCACAAATAGACGTAAGCTTCCAAGCTCCATGCCTTCGGCAGCAAGCTGTATCCGTCTCTGACAATCGCTTGCTCCTGCGTCAGCGACGAGGCGATCAACAGCAGAAACGGAAACACGCAAGCGGCCGTTAGCAGAATTAGAAAGATGTGGACCACATATTGATTCATATGGTTCGACTTCATGCGAATGCCTCCCAGCCAAAACGGATTATTCAAAACAAGGCCTGATCTTTATTTTTGCGGCTCACGGCGTAATTGGCCGCAAGTACGAGTACAAAACCGACAAGAGATTGATACAAGCCTGCTGCCGAAGACATGCCGATATCTCCCAAGGTCATTAGTCCGCGGTATACATAAGTGTCAATGACATCCGTCGTAGGCTGCAGCGGACCAGAATTCAGCGGGACTTGGTAGAACAGTCCGAAATCCGAATAAAAAATGCGTCCAATTGCCAGCAGCGTCATAATTACAATGGTGGGCATGATCAGCGGAACGGTTATGCTGCGAATTTGATGCCATTTGCTTGCTCCGTCAATCGTCGCCGCTTCGTAATACTCATGATCGATACCGATAATAGCGGCCAAATAGATGATGCATAAATATCCGACGTTTTTCCAGATGTTCACAATCGTCAGGATATAAGGCCAGTACCGGGCTTCGGTATACCATGCAATCGGTTCGATATGGAGCAGCGGCAGCAGCTGTTTATTGATGAAGCCATTCTCGACATTGAGCAGCGACAGTCCGAGATAACCAACCACGACCATCGAGATCAAATAAGGCAACAGAATGGCGCTTTGATAAAAGCGCGAGGCCAGCTTCTTTTTCACCTCATTCAGCATAATGGCTACAGCGATCGCGAGCACCGTATTAATGACAATAAAAGCGCCATTGTACAAAATCGTGTTGCGCGTAATGATCCAGGCATCTGACGTTTTAAACAGATACTCGAAGTTTTTCAGCCCGATCCAGTCGCTTCCCAGAATGCCTTTGGCGTAGTTGATATCCTTGAACGCAATGACGACACCGAACATAGGCATATAATTGTTGATAAACAAATAGATCATGCCCGGAATAAGCATCAGAAACAAGGCCCGGTACCGCTTTAATTTTTTCCATATTCCTTGCCTTTTACTAACCTTCCGCCCCCCTGAGCCGGCGGCCTGCGCGATTTGTGACGCTTCCATCGCCTTCCCTCTTTTCGTAGATGTATTCTGTCTTGTAGCTCTATTGTAGGGGAAGGATGGACAAGCCAATAACCACGATCCGGACTTTGCAGTTTTGAAATCTCGACCTTTTCATCCGCAACAGCTACTAGAAGGGAATAATGGACATACGGAAAACAAGGCCTCCCCCGGATGATGCCAGGCAGCTGACCCTCATAGGGGGACGCCGGAGCATAAGGGTAGGCCCTGCGGTACAGACGCGGACAGCCGGCAAGCTGAGCGGCATGCACTTATCTGGATTGGATATGCTTACGGTAATCGCCAGGGTTCATACCGGTCATTTTTTTGAAGAGAGTGGAGAAATAAGAAAGGTTGGAATAGCCGGCCTGCAGCGCGATGTCGCTTACCGAATATTCCGGCAAGGCCAGCAATTGTTTGGCGTATGCAATTCGCTGCTGCTGCACGTAATCCGAAATGGACATGCCCGTTTCCTTCTTGAACACACGGTTTAAATAATCGGGGTTTAAATATACGCAGCTGGCTACCTCTTCGCGGGTCAAATTTAATTCGCCGATATGCTCGCGAATGTAAGCTTTCACCCTGTCGACAAGTGAAATCTGCTTGGGAGCGGCGTGAATCCGGCCCATAGATACATCGATCAGATACAAAATCCACTCCTTCATGGCCGACAAGGAACGAAGCACCTCCTGAGGCTTATCGGTCAGCAGGCTCTTGGCGAACACATCATTCGCCTGCAGGCCCTTCACCTGCAGCACAAAAAACATCATTTGCAGAAAATGCTGATAAAAAAGCTGCAGCCCTTTCGCATCCACGCGCGCCTTGCTGTCCCGAAGCTCGTCCAGATAACGTTCCACCGCCTCGGTAAGCTTGTCCTTGGCTCCCGCCTTCATCCACTCCTCCCAGACGCTCATGGAAGGAAGCTGAAGCGTCCCCTCCATTGCTTTCTTATAGTCGCGAAGAAACAGCGTTTGATTGGCATGCTTGACATTATCGCGATCCATCTGAATCAGGCTGTGATAGCTCGCAAGCATTTCGGTGGCGTATACAGGCTGACCGATATAGCAGCTTAACTCGCAGTTAAAATATTGGCTGCAGCCCTGCACATACTGCATGCAGTCGTCAAGAACCGCCGATTCCGTTATCTCCGCCGCCGCTTGAAGCAAGACGAGCAGCCCGCCCTCAGGCACGGATATAACCGCAGAGCCCTCGTCATTTTTCAGAAGCCGCTCGCCGGCCGCGTTTCTCAGCGCATATTCCATAATCTGCTCGTCCCGCGGGCTGAGCGGCTTGTACCACTTTTGCACACGAATCATAATCGGAAGAAACTTGGCATGGACCAGGTTAGGCAGCTTGCAGGCTACCGCATACTCCGCAATTCTCTCCGGCGAAGAGCCGATGCTTTGCCTCAGCAGGTCCTGCCAGAAACGCTCCTTCATTAAAGGCTTTTGAGCCTCCCACAGTTGGGCGTAATATTTGTAATCGCTCTCACAGGCAAGCAATGCCCGGTTTTTTTCGATTTTGGCAAACGCCTTTTCGATGACCAGCTCCAGCTCTTCATAATCCACAGGCTTGAGCATATATTCAAAGCTGCCCAGCTTTATCGCTTTCTGAGCGTAAGAGAAATCGGAATGCGACGTCAAAAAGATCGTTTCGACCTCAGGTTTATGCTCTCTTACCCATTCCAGCAATTCAATGCCTGTGCCCTTGGGCATTTCGATATCGCAGAGCATCAAATGGACGGGCTCGCTCTTCAGCAATTCTTGCGCCTGCCGCAGGCTTCGCGCCGTGCGTACATGCGCAACATTCAGCGTATCCCAGCGAACGCCCGCCTTTAAGCCTCGAATGGCATGAATCTCGTCATCGACGATTAATACCGTATACATAGATGCTTCCCGCCTTTGGCTATAGGTTAATCATGAATGGAGAGCGGGAGGCAAGGGCAAGGTCAGCGTTACGAGCGCCCCTCCATCCTTCTCCTTGTTCTCGAAGTCAATGCTGGCATTCGATTGGTAGAGCAGTCTCAGCCTCCGTTTAATGTTCCAGATACCCACATGCTCGCCCTCTTCGTTAATTTTTTCCTCATCGGCATGCAAGCTTTTCAGCACCTCTTCCGGGAAGCCGGCGCCGCTGTCGCTTATCGTAATGACGACGCGCTGCCCGTCAGCGAACGGCTGGATGGACGCAAGCACTTCAATCGTGATCTGCTGATCGATATCAACCGCATGTTTGATCGTATTCTCAACGATGGTCTGGATCATAAGCGGCGGAATTTCGATGCCCTCCACTTCATCCTTCATTTCAATGCTGCAGGTGAGCAGATCAGGGAAGCGGAGCTCCTGAATCCGCAAATAGTTGGCAGTGTGGAGCAGCTCCTCCTTTAACGGTACGACATAGCGGTTCGTACGGAAAATATAACGAAAGTATACGACCAGGCATTTGGACATTTCCTGAATCAGCTTGTAGTCCTTTACGGTCGCCAAATTGTAAATAATGTTGAGCGAATTCAAAAAGAAATGCGGATTTATTTGCAATTGGAGCAATTGCAGCTCCGACTTGTGATGGCTCAGCTTTTCCTCATACACGTTGATTTTGAGATCGCGAATTTCTGAAATCATACGGTTAAAGGTTTCATTGACGATTTCAAACTCGGTCGACGTATGGCTCTGATGCAGGCGGGTATCCCAATTGCCGTCCCTCGTTTTTCGCATCGCCACCACCAGCTGCTTCATGGGCCTCATGAAAACGCGGCGCATGAAAAAAACGAACAAAATAAAAAACAGGATGGCGATAGCGGAAATGAGAGTGGATACCCGCTGAAGGAATGGCAGCTGCTGCTGAATCGCATCGTCCGGCACTAGCGCAACCAGCTTGAAATCGCCTTTATCCGATGACTCGTCCATCATCAAATAGGAATTTTTCCGGCCAGTTATCGTGTAGGCATCCGAATCGCTTGCCAGGGAGCTTGCCAGCTCAATGCCCTCCCGTTCGATCATATCGCTTTGGCTCATCGGCTTCAAATCTCCCGTGGTAAGCAATGCAGCGCCGGATTCGCCAAGGTCGATCAGATTAAGCGGCACCATCAGCTTGCTGCTATTCACCCAAGCGCCTACATATACCTCCCCGCTGCGTATGAGACGAAGCAGAGCGTAGCTGTTCCGCCCCTCCCATACACGCCAATCCGGACCGGTGAAAGCCTCCGGGTCCTCCTGCAGCATTTGCATAATCTCCTGCTTCGTGGCATCCCGTTCTTCAAATGAAGATCCGAATTGCTGAGTCATAATCAACTCGCCGTTCGTAATCGAGTAGACGAAAAAAAGATCCATGGACCGCTGTACGCTAATATCGGCGGTTATCGTATTAAACAGCCTCAGCTTGCTGAGCATATACTCCCTCTCGTTGGCTTCTCTTGGAAACTGAAAGCCGATCAAATCCGTATCGTTTTCCGTAAAGTCGAATAAATGCTTGTCCACCTCATTTAAATTGCTGTCCATTTCGTTCATGTATAGACTCAGCAGATTTTTGTTCGATTGGGCGACCTGATTGCGTACTACCTTCACCGAATAAATATTGTTCACAATAATGACGATAACGAGCGGTACGATCATAAATAAAATACTGGCCAACATTTTAAACCGCAACGAGTTGAGATAAGCAAGCATCTGTCATCTGTCCCTTCCAGCCGATTGACTTCGGCAATCGCATACCGCAGCAGGCCGCAGCCGCACTATGCAGCAACCGCCTTCCTATTATACCCCCGAATGATCCGCTGCGCTTTTGGTATGTCGACCTAAAAGTTATGAAATCCGGACTTGATCCCCGCGTCGTCATATGTTGGACAGCGAAACGATACCTTATAGAATACAAGACGTTGCATACGCCAATGAACAGGAGGGATCCAGGATGAAACTGGATTTGGGCTGCGGTGCGAGCAAACACCCCGATTTTTTCGGTATTGACCGCCGTCCGCAGGATGGTGTGGATTTGGTGTGGGATGTGAACAACGGCATCCCTCTCCCTGACGATTCGGTGGAATGGGTCATGGCCAGCCGCAGTCTGCCGTATATTCAAAATTTATATACCGTTCTATCGGAAATTTACCGAATTTCCATTCATAAAGCCGTCATATGCATTCTGGCGCCTTACGCCCACAGCTTCAAAACGGCGACCAATCCCCTGCTTCGGCACCGCTTCGACGAGCATACTCCGCGATATTTGACAAAGGAATTTTATCAGCCGCCGCATGGCCCCGAGTGTCCGGTCGTATCGCACTATCTTGACCTGGAGGAGGTTCCGTTCGATTTCCGCCTGCTGCGGATGGAGTATTTTTATAACGAAGCTTTTCGCTCTCCAATCTACGAAGCGGATGAAGTGCAGGAGCTTCAGCGGCTCCAAACGAACGTCGTGGATGAAATTATGTACCATTTGGTTGTCGTAAAAGAGAGCATTGCCGTTGCCGAGCTCGACCACATGTCGCGTCAAGCCCACCCGGAGCCCCACTGCGTACAAGCACTCCGCAAAAATGACGCCTCCGCCTCGCAGCCGGAGTCTTCCGAGCCGCAAACATCGAAGCAAGCCGCAGCAGAGCCGGCCGTCCCTCCCAAACGCATGTCCGCCCCAAGACGCTATCGCAAAAAAGCGCCGCGCCTGTCCCGACATCCGAAAAAGCGCACGCGTTTTTTACGATAATTTTTTTCCCGCTTGCATGTGGACAGACAAATTGATTCGTTCAGGCTCATAATCATGAATTGATAGCTTTTTAGGCGGGAATGTTTTTCGGAATTGGAGGTGAATGACTATTCCACTCGTCGTACGGGCAACGGTTAATGCAACCGGCGCCATTACATTCACGGGAAACACACTGGGCCTCAGTCGATCAGAGGTGTCCGGTGTCCCCGGAACCGCCGACAGCATCGGCGCATTCGTTACTACCAATACCGCCATCCGATATGGCACTTATCCTTTCGGCACTACGGACAACTATCTGCTCAACAGCTCATCGGCCGTCTTGACCCTTCCCGCGGGCAGCACCGTGCTGTACGCCGAATTGATCTGGGGCGGCACCTACGTCAATGGCACGACCAACCTGACCGCTGCCATCAACAATCCGGTAGTCCTCACCACGCCGGCAAGAACCAGCGAGGTGACGCCGGACTCGGCCACGAGCAACATTTTTGATCTTGGCGGTGGCGCGCTTGGCTATGTTCGTACGGCCAATGTAACCACTTTGGTCCAGGAGGGCGGCCAAGGCACGTACACGACCGGAAGGGTTGTAGGCACGCTGACCATAACCGGCGATTCTACCGCCAATAATGCCGGCTGGACCCTCGGCGTCATTTACCAGAATGCCTCTCTGCCCTTTCGCAACATGTCTCTGCGCGCAGGAGCGGTGCTTGTTCAAAGCAATTCGTCGGCTGTAACGACTACCCTGACCGGCTTTTCCACCCCAGTTTCCGGGGCTATCGGAGGCCGCGCCCTATTCAGCGCCCAAGAGGGGGATGCGAACCGCAACGGCGATCAGGCGCTTTTTGGTGCTACAACCTCAACCTTGGTCGCTTTGTCGGGTACGAACAATTTCGCCAATAACTTTTTTGCCTCGCAGATTAACAACGATTCGGGGGCGCTTGATACAACAGGCACTTTTGGCAGCCGCAATCAGACTAACGGCGCGCCAGGGAGCAATATTGTCGGAGGCAGGCAAGGCTGGGATATTACGAATGTCGATGTATCCGCCAGGCTCGTCAACAACCAGACCTCGGCCGTCCTGCGGCTTACGACCTCTGGCGATGCTTATGTGCTGAATGCCAACGCCCTGCAGATTGACATTAACGCGCCCAGGGTCAGCGTTAACAAATCGGCGAATGTTGCCGGCTCGCTGACAGGAGATACGATCCGATATACCGTCACAGTGACCAATACCGGCACGGCCAACGCAACCGACATGATTGTGACCGACAGCCTGCCAGCCGGCTTAACCTTTGTTGCGGGCAGCGTCACGGTGGCGGGAGCAGCCCGGCCGACCAACGATATTACGGCCGGCGTTCCGGTCGGCACGCTGGCGCCTGGCGCCTCCATTGCCGTGGCCTACAGCACGCGGGTAACGTCCATGCCGGGCACGCAGCTGCTTGTGAACACCGCCAATGCTTCCTTTAATTTTCAAAGCGTTGCCGGAGGGCCCATTACACCTGCCGTTATCCCCTCCAATGGGGTGTCCGTACCGGTGTATTCTCCGATTCTATCGATGGTGAAAACGGCAAGCACGGCTAACGCGACAGTAGGAAGCACGGTGACCTACACCATTGCGGTGGCCAACTCAGGCAATATTGCAGGCGCAACAACCGTTACCGACCCGATCCCTGCCGGCACTGCTTTTGTGCCAAACAGTGTCACCGTAGGCGGCGTGACCGTGCCGGGGGCCAATATTGCGACGGGCGTTTCCGTTGGCTCCATTCCTGCAGGAGGCTCGGCTACCGTCACCTTCCAGGTGCTGGTGCAAACTCTCCCCTCGCCGCCGCAGCTGGTTAATCAGGCTTCAGCCGCCTATACGTTCACGGTGCCTGACGGCCGTACCTCTTCCGGCTCGGCTGTCTCGAATACGGTGACGCTTCCTGTCGCCCTGCCGAATGTGACCGTCGTCAAAAGCGCGAGCGTCACGGATGTTTCTGTAGGCGAAACGTACACTTATACAGCAGTCATAGCCAACAATGGCACCGATCCCGTCACAAACGTGACGTTGACCGATGCCATGCCGAGCGGTTCCGTTTTTGTAGGGGGCAGCGTGACCCTGAACGGAGCATCGCGGCCATCCGCCAATCCCGCCAGCGGCATTGCCGTCGGCACTTTGACTGCGGGCAGCTCTGCGACCATCACCTTTCAGGTGACGTCGTCCACGCTGCCTTCGCCTGCCCAGTTCGTCAACAGAGCCTCCGTGGCCTACAGCTCCGGCGCTTTCAGCGGGGTATCGCTGTCCAATACCGTCACGCTTCCCGTCTATCAGCCGATCATTCGCACAGTGAAATCGGTCAATCAAAGCGTAGCCACCGTCGGGGATACCTTAACCTATACCGTATTCGTCTCCAATACCGGCAACTTGGCTGCCCAAGCAACGTTAACCGATACGCTGCCTGCAGGAACCACATTTGTGCCGGGCAGCGTCACTGTCAATACGGTCACGGTGCCCGGAGCGTCGCCCCTTGCAGGTATCGCGCTAGGTCCCATCCAGCCTGGCAGCTCGGTACCCGTTACGTTTCAATTCGTGCTGAACACGCTGCCTTCGCCGCCTCGGCTCGTGAATCAGGCAACAACGGCTTACTCGTACCAATTGCCAAGCGGCCGCTCTTTTACGGGCTTTTCCGCACCATCCAACGTGGTCGATATTCCTGCGACCTCGCCGAACTTGAGTGTCGCCAAAACGGTTAGCAGTACGATCGCCACCTTAAACGATATCCTGACGTATACGGTTTCTGTCACCAACAATGGCGTAGCGGCCGTTACCAATGTCGTATTCTCGGATAACCTTCCGCCTGAAACGCTTTTTGTTCCCGGCAGCACCGTCGTAAACGGCATTGCCCTCCCGAACGCGGACCCGAGCGGGGGCATTTCGCTGGGCACCATTAATGCGGGGGCAAGCGTGCCTATCAGCTTCAACGTTCGGGTGGCAGCCGTACCGTCTACCATTCCGGCACTGTTAAACAACCGGGCCAATGCAAGCTATACTTCCGGAAGCTTTACAGGCTCCTCTTCGTCTCCGGTGGTCACAACAGCCGTTTATTTGCCCGTCATTAACATCGTCAAGAGCAGCAGCGTCAGCACCTTGACGGTAGGCGATACCTTTACTTACTCGTTGACGGTCAGCAATAGCGGGAACTATCCGGCTGAAGTCGAGGTGCGGGACAGCTTGCCGGCTGGAGTTGTTTTTGTACCCAACAGCGTCGTCATTAACGGGTTTCCCAATCCCGGCGTCGACCCGCTGACCGGCATTTCCCTGGACACGGTATCGGCGGGCGAAATCAATATCGTCAGCTTCTCGGTCACCGTCGTCTCGCTGCCGAGTCCGCAGCAGCTCGCCAACCAGGCCAGCGCGTTATTCGCCTACACGTTGCCTGACGGCAGAACGTTTGGCAATAGCGTCTCGTCCAATACGACGATTGTATCGGTGTCCGCGCCCAATGTCACCATGCTCAAAAGCACGACGAGCCAATCGGTTGCCAGCGGCGACACGATCACCTACACCGTTCTGGTAACCAACAACGGCGCGGCTCCGATCAACAATGGCGTCGTAAGCGACATGATGCCCCAAGGCACCAGCTTTATTACCGGGAGCGTGATGGTAAACGGTGCGGCCTTGCCGCTTGCCAATCCAGCTAACGGCATTCCAGTCGGTACATTAGCCCCCAGCGCTTCTGCTACCGTAACCTTCGAGGTGATTGTCAACATGCCAACCCCACCGGTAATTACGAACCAATCTACGGTCAGCTTTACCTCCGGCGCCTTCTCTTCGTCGTCGCAATCCAACAACGTTAACACACCTGTCACGCAGCCTGTCCTTTCGCTGGCGAAATCTGCGAGTACGGCCAACGCCTCGGTCGGAAGCTCGGTTACCTATTCCGTAGCCGTCTCCAATACCGGCAATTTGGCTGCGCAGGTCACCCTGACGGATTCCCTGCCAAGCGGAACAGCCTTTATTCCCAACAGCGTAGTGGTTGGCGGGCTTCCCGTAGCCGGCGCCGATCCGGCCACAGGCATTCCGGTCGGGTCGGTAGCGGCGGGGGCGACGGTTATTGTAACCTTTGGCGTGCTGGTCACTTCCCTGCCAAGTCCTCAGCAGTTGACCAACCAGGCCGCCGCTGCCTATACGTTCGTGCCGCCGGATGGACGAACGCTGTCTGGCAGCGCCCAGTCCAACATTTTAACCATTTCGGTGTCCGCTCCCAATATATCGATTGTCAAAAGCACCACGAGGTCCAACACTACAATCGGAGACGTCGTTCCCTATTCCGTTACCGTCACCAATACAGGGATTGCAGGCATAACCAACACCATTTTCTCAGACCCTGTTCCACCGGGCTCGTCCTTTGTTCCGGGCTCGGTTACGATTAACGGTGTTCCGAACCCCTCCGCCGTTCCGGCTGGAGGCATCTCGCTGGGGCCGATCGCGCCGGGAGCGGCCGTTGTCGTTACGTTCAACGTCCTGGTCGAAGCGCTGCCTTTATCCGGCTCTATCATTAACCAATCGTCAGCCACCTTTACTTCCGGCGCTTTTTCGGGAACAGCCTTCTCCAACACCACAGCCACGCCCGTTAACCAGCCGATTCTGACAGCGGTGAAATCGGCTGGCGTTTCCGCTGCGACGGTAGGCGATACGTTGAATTACACGATTGCCGTTACGAATTCCGGCAATTACGGCGCTTCGGCAACGGTCACGGACACCATTCCGGCCGGAACGTCCTTCATACCGAACAGCGTTATTGTCGGCGGGGTGCCTGTTGCCGCCGTGTCGCCCGTAACGGGAATCCCGGTTGGCACCATAGCCCCTGGCGCTACCGTTCCGGTCACCTTCTCTGTCCTGATCGACTATCTGCCAACGCCGCAGCAACTGCTCAATGTAGCAACGACCAGCTTTCAATTTACGCTGCCCGACGGGCGGCCATTCAGCGGCTCCGTCACCTCCAACACGGTTGTTGTCAGCGTTACGGCGCCTAACGTCTCCGTTATCAAAGCGACAACAACGACGGCAACGACCGTTGGCGATACGATTGCTTACAGCATCAACGTGACGAATAACGGTATTGCCTCTATCAGCAATACTCTGCTGACCGACCCCATTCCGGCGGGCACGGTATTGGTTCCGGGGAGCGTGACAGTCAATGGCGTCCCTCAGCCTGCAGCCAATCCTGCGGCCGGCATCCCGCTTGGCGATATTGCGCCGGGAGCATCCGTTCCCGTCACCTTCAGCGTCACGGTTAACTCGGTACCTGTGCCGCCTATCGTCAACAACCAATCGTTTGTCAGCTTCACATCCGGAGCGCTCTCGGCAACGGCCTTCTCGGACATCATTGCTACGCCCGTATTCCAGCCTGCGTTGTCCGTCGTCAAATCCGTCAGCAGCATAAACGCGACAGTCGGGGACACCATTGTATATACGTCCACCATTACGAACTCGGGCAATATCGGCACGACGACGACACTGACCGATCCCATTCCAGCCGGTACGACACTGGTGCCGAACAGCGTATTGCTGAACGGAGCCAGTCTTCCCGGCGCCGATCCATCTGCCGGCATACCGCTTGGTCTCATTGCGCCTGGCAGCCCGACTACGCTTACCTTCTCGGTTGTCATCACTTCGCTGCCGCCTACGCAGCAGCTTGTGAACCAGTCCACCGCCGGATTCAGCTATACGTTGCCTGATGGAAGAATCTTTACAGGCTCTGCGCTTTCGAACACTGTCACCTCCAGCGTATCTTCGCCTAACGTAACGGCTGTCAAAAGCACAACCTTTACCGCTACGACGGTTGGCGATATCGTTCCCTTTTCCGTTGTTGTCACCAACGCCGGTATCCAGAACGTGACGGACGCCATGCTTGCTGACCCGATTCCTGCCAACACCGCGTTTGTGCCGGGCAGCGTCAGCGTAGACGGAGTTCCTCGGCCTTCCAGCAATCCGGCATCCGGCATCCAGCTTGGAACGATCGCTCCTGCAGGCAGCGTCGTCGTTACCTTTAACCTTACGGTCACTTCATTGCCTGCCATCGGCACCTTCAGCAACCAGGCGACTGTAAGTTTCACATCGGGCGCGTTCTCGGGAACATCCTTATCCAATACGGTCACACTTCCCGTTGCCCAAGCGATTATCGGCGTAGTCAAAGGTTCCAATGTGGCCGTCGCTACAGTAGGCGATACCGTCATCTACTATTTGAACATTACCAATACCGGAAACACGGCAGCTACGGTTACTCTCACGGACCCGGTACCAGCAGGGGGCGAGTTTGTTCCGAACAGCGTCATCATTAACGGAGTGCCTCAGCCAGGCGTTGATCCTGACGTTGGCATCGTAGTCGGCACCGTTCCGGCCAACGGAACGATTACAGTTACCGTATCGCTGCAAGTGGTAATCGAGACGTTGCCTACACCGCAGCAGCTCGTCAACTCGGCGGTAGCCAACTTCTCCTTCCTGCTTCCTGACGGAAGAACGGCTACCGGCTCGGCGCCGTCCAATACGGTCATTATTCCGGTCTCTTCGCCTGATGTCAGCGTTGTGAAGAGCACAGCCGCTATCGACGCCGTTTCCGGAGATACGATCACGTACACGATTCTTGTGACGAACAACGGCATTTCCACCGTCAACAATGTCGTCGTCATTGACCCGATTCCGGCAGGCAGCTCCTTTGTCTTAGGCAGCGTCACCGTTGACGGCTCGCCAATGCCTGCCGCTAACCCTGCCGTAGGCATTTCCATCGGCGCTATTGCCGCAGGCGCGACATCGACCATTACCTTTGCGGTGCTCGTGTTATGACACCCTCAACACCAGGCGCCGACAGGGAAGAGAACCTGCTCAATCAGTCGCGTATCCTTTTCCGGTCAGGCGATGCAGAACTCGTTTCCTATTCCAATACCGTGAGCACGCCAATCGTCGGTCCTGTCATTCAAGCGCTCAAAAGCTCACAAGCGTCTCAAGCATCTCCTGGCGTTCCGGTCGTTTTCGAGGTCATCATTGCCAATATAGGCAACCGGGACGCCGACACGACGATCTATGACATCATGCAGGAGGGTACGGCATTTGTTCCCAACAGCGTGCATCGGGACGGCGTCCCCCTTCCGGGAGCCGATCCGGTATCCGGCCTGTACTTGGGCAGGCTTGCCCCGCAGCAGAGCATACGGATTACCTTCCAGCTTGTCATCTTGATTCAATCCAGCAGCAAACAGCTTAGTAATCGGGTGCGAGCCCATTATACGTTCCGGACGGATAGCGGCAGGCTGGTTGAGGATCGCGTTTGGTCCAACATCGTCACGCTGCCTGTTATTCGGACCGGCAAGCCTGACATTGCCATTTACCTTACAGTAAACAAGGCCCGCGCCAGCCCAGGGGAGACGCTTCGCTATACGGCGCGGGTGGCGAATATGGGGGACGTATCCGCCGATGTCATTCTGCTATCCTCCATCCCAAACGGTACGCTTTTTGTCCGCAACAGCATTACGTTAAACGGCGTTTTGCAAAGCGGGGATCTGGTCACATCCGGCATTGCGCTTGGCACGATTGAACCGCGCAAGGAAGCAATCGCAGCCTTTGAAGTGATGGTATCGGGCGCAACGATTGTGTCGCCGGGACAGCTCATCAACAATCAAGCACGAACGGAAGGCACCTACAGAAGCTCGGACGGCTCCATTGTAACGCTGGAGCCCTCAATGTCGGGTACCGTTTCTACTGAGGTATGTTATCCGCTCTTTCAGCTTGAGGTTATTACCGCTCCACCCGTCGTTGAACCGGAAGAGATTGTCGATTGCACCCTTCTGCTTACCAATGTAGGGAACTGGGCTGCAGATGTTACCCTGAACCGCCTTACGCACTGGCAAACCTCGCTCGTTGCAGGGTCCATTCTCGTCAATGGAGTGCCGGCAGCGGACCCGGACGCGACCGGCTCCATTTATTTAGGAAATGTAGCGCCGGGCAGCGTCGTCCGCATCAGCTATCGGGTACAAGTAAGCCCCTTCGTCACAAGCCCCGTTCTGCAAGGGATTGTCACGGCCAAATATGTGTATGAACTAAATGACATCCAGCATTACGGTGAAGTGAATTCCAACAGTTACGTGATTTACATTGAATATTCGGATGAGTAGGCATGATGCGCCTGCATCAGCCGCAGCTAACGAACGAGCGGGTTCCCAATGGATCCAATCTAAAAAGGAGCACAACAGCGCCTTCTCAGGCGTTCTGTCGTGCTCCTCTGTTTATGCTACGGCTGATTTTTGTCCAGCAGCAGGTCGGTTATGATTTGCAATTGATGCGATACACTGATGGGGTCCGTTAGCAAAAATTGATTAAAATCGATGTGGTACACATTGTCATTCTGCACGGCAGCCGTCCCCGACCAAATCTTCCGGCTGTCCTCAAGCTTCTCTTGCGCGCTTTCCGCGGAAGCGATAAATAGATGGTCCCCGACATAATCCGGGATCACCTCGGCGGAAACCTCCCACGTCTCGCCGTCAATGACTTCGGAACGCACTTTTTCCTGCGGGGTCAGGCCCAGATATTGATAAATAATATTCCCGCCCATGTTCACATCATCGTATATCATAAATTCTTTCTCGCGAACATTTAGAATGGTAAAGGTTTCTTCCGGTCCAATGACCGCATCTACGCTTTTTTTGGCTTCGGCAACTTTGGCTACAAAATTCGTGATCCAGCTTTCCGCCTCTTCTTCCTTGCCAAGTATGTCTCCGAACATACGCAATTCATCCGCAAGTTCCTCTGCGTGGTTAGGGATGACGATAGTAGGCGCTATTTTATTGAAAGCTTCATAGCCTCCTCCATCACGCCAAGCTTCGGTCAGAATGATCAAATCGGGCTGGAGATCGGCCAGCATTTCCAAATTAAGGGGATAAACGCCCAGATCTGCGATGCCCTCAGCATCGATGAAACCGGTTGTTAGCGGGTAGCTTGAGCTGCCGATCGGTTTGACGCCCAAGGCTTGCAGCTGGCCTACCTTCAAATCCGTAAATACGCGCTGAGGATGAATCGGTATCTCAGACTCCCCGTCGATATGCTTGTAGATTCGGGTCGTCGGCTGCTCCGTCGCCGACGGCTCCGCCGTTTGGGATGCATTCGACGGCTGGCCAGTTGCAGCATTCTGCTGGTTTGACGTCGATTGGCACGCACCGAGCATCAAAGCGGCGCTGACGAACAGCGTGGCAACAATCGCTGTTGGCTTGAATTGGAAAGACATTGCGTTATTCTCCCTCTCATTTTCATGATAGTAATAATCATTATCATCATTATTATAAGAGGCGATTTTCCCGCTTTCCATGACACATCCTGCCTGAATTACTGGAGAATCCGGTACTGGGGATGCCACAGCCGCCTTTTTGCGGTATTGCAGCGGAGACTGTCCATGATGCTTTTTGAACATGCGACTGAAATAGAAGCTGTCCGGGTAACCGATCATCTCCGCAATCTCGTTCAGACTGGCGCTGCTCCCGCTCAGCCATCGCCTCGCAGTGGCCATTCTCAGCCCTATAACATACTGGATCGGGCTCATCCCTGTCTGACGCTTAAACGTGCGCGATAGATGCGTAACACTGCATCCAAACATTTGGGCCAGCTCGGCAACCGAAGTCGTTCGATTATAATGCTCCCGCAAATAGTGCTGCACCCGCTGTCCGAAATCGGGCTGACCGCCGGAAGCTTCCTGCTCCATCTGCATTCGAAGCAATTCATAAACGAACTGATAGAAAAGAGGCTTCAAGCGCAGCTTGTCCAGCGCCCCAGGGTGCTGCCAATGTCGGAACATATCTGCAACAACCGGCTGCAATCTGGCTGTTTCAGGCGATGAGCACGCAAACTGCGCCTCAAATGAAAGGCGACCCTCAGGAAGCTCCCCCAACAAAACCGGCTGCCTGTCCGGGAAGGTTGCCTGATACGTCAGCACATAGCATGCAAAAAGCTCATCCTTGGGCACAATCGACAGTTTCGCTGCGCCACCGGCATGCAGCACAAAATGAGGCCGTCCCTCATAGGACGTACCATCTACATAAAGCCGCGCCTGTCCACTTGTCACATACACAAAGCTGCCGGTGGGAAGCGTGTGCATGTTCAACGTTTCTCCTCCCTGCAAAATCATATATTTCATATCCGCAATGCGTACTGATGCAGCATCCCACATCGTTGCATACTGCTCCCACTTCACTATGGCACCCCCACATCCGCTTAGCGTCAACCGACTGCAAGCGCCGATTGCTTGCCTCCTTCGCCAAGCGATCTCTTATCCAGCCTTTGAGCGAAAAGGCAACGTTTGATTCATAAGTCTACCTTAATTCATGTAAGCCGTCTACGGGCTTCTGCCAAGCGTAAACGGCTGACGCCGTCCTTTGGCACAAGGCTAATGTTTCACATGGAAATAGAAGACGGTTAGAAGTGTCAACATACCGGTATAAATAAACAGGCTGCAGGAGCGCGTTTCACCTCTCCTGCAGCCTGTTTTCCATTGGATTGCATATACAATGCCCGCGCTTAGCCGGTTCTATTTAGGATTAGACGCATGCCTCAGGTCTATCCCGGCAGCAGCCCTTTTTGCAGCTTGATTACTTCATTGTCGCGTGCGGACATATAAGCCGCATCAAGCAATGCAACCGTATGCAAATTATCCCGCGCGCTGTTGGCTGCCTCTTCTCCCGTCTCGATCCAGGTCAACAATTGATCCAGCCCGTCAAACACGGCTTCTTCAATAGGCATCTTGCTGCTCCAGGTTTGAACGGGAACCGGCTGCCAGGAAGGAGTGCCCGACGGGTCCAGACGAAACAGATGGATATCATCGGATGAGGTGCTGATTACCCCTTCGCTCCCCATCACAATGAGCTCATTTTTCACAAACGGACTGGAGAAGCTTTGCGTAAAATGGGCCTTCACCCCTCCCGCAAATGCAATCTGCACCGTAGCATCCGTTTCTCCCAGACAGTTGATCGTATCGGAGGAATAGCTGGTGCAATAGACGGACTCCGCTTCGGCGTCCGCTATTCTGCGAATGCCGTCAAACCAATGAATGGCCATGACCGACATCGCGTGACGCTCGGTCTGAAGTCTCCAGCCGGCATCCTGGCGATAAAACAAGGAATCGAAATGAATGCCTTCCAGCTTGCCGATTACGCCATCCTTAACCAGTCCGCGGATAAAATCAAATTTATGATGCTTACGGAAATTTTGGTTAACGGACACCGGGATCTGCAGCCGCTGCGCCTGATCGGCCAAAGCGCTCGCCTCATTAAATGTATCCGCGAACGGCTTTTCAACGAACACCGGGATACCGGCTGCAAGCAGCGGCATGACAACGCTTTCGCGAACCGTAGACGGCGTGCATACGACCGCAACCTCGATGCCGGCCTGTTCGATCATCGCCTGCACATCGGTGTATCTGCCTGGAATGCCAAACTCGTCCGCTCTTTCATGGACAAACGTCTCGCTTGGATCGCAAATCGCGACAACCTTGATCCGGTCCTGATGGCCTGCATAGCCCCGCAAATGCATTTTCGTTACCGCACCTGCGCCAACAAAGCCGATTTTAAATTGTTTCATTACGCCCACTCCCCAGTCCTGATTTCATGAAAGCCAAGCACTCGCGCATGCCCGTACCGATTTCTCCTCCGCTTTCCTCGTCGGCGGATATCCATCCCCCATAGCCGATATCGCGGACAGCTTTAAAAATCGGTTTAAAATCTATGTCTCCGCGTCCTAAAATTTGATAATCTCCGTTCGCAAAATCCTTCATATGAAAATTACGGATATAAGGGGAAAAAGACCGGATTACCTCCGCGACATCCTCAATGCCCGATTTCACCAAATGTGCGGTATCTATCGTCAGCCCTGTGTGGGCCGGATTTTGAATATGATTAAAAAACACGTCAAAATCCTCGCGATGCATAAGCGGCTGATCGTAATGGTGATGAAGCGACAAATGCAAGCCGCACTGCTCCGCTTCCTTCCCCAGTTCCTCGAATATGGGCGCAAATGCAGCGATCTCCTTGTGCGTGAGCGATTGCCTTGAGACGGCATGACAGTACACGATGATCTCCGTGCCCACAGCTTGCGCAAAGCGGTATAACCCGCGCAATTGCTCCTTGCTGCCGTCATCCAGTAAAGTTCCCCCCGTAATAAGGGCCGAGGCCGCGCCTGCAGGCTGTCCCCAGCGTTGAATAAAGGCTTCGGGCCGGCTCACATACGGCGTATATTGGCTCCATTTCAGCTGCAAACCGTTATAGCCGGCTTCTTCGTACGCACCGAACAGCGTCTGCTCCTCCTGCAGCGATGCCGTGGGTCTTGAAAATGCGAATGTATAGGTCATGCAACCGTTCCTTTCTTGAGATCCATTTTGCGAAAAACGAATGGCGCTCCCTTGCTCTACTCTCCGACTGTCTGCCTGTCCACGGATGAATACGCAATGATCATCTTGCAAGGCTCCCAGCTCGTCACCTTGGCATGATGCGGCACTCCTTGCGGAATACGCAGGGCCATGCCCGGCTTCAGATGAAATACGTCATCTCCCAGCGAATGATCGCATTCTCCCGACAAGACGAAAATGATTTCTTCGCAATTCGGATGAATATGGCGGCCGTTCTCTTGTCCGGCTTCAATATAAACGACACCGAAGGTCATTTCCCCATTCGGGTCGATTTCTTTCCCGTATAGCCAGGAAATTTTGCCCCATCCCATATCCAGCACATGGTTCTCCGTGTTCAAGTCTGACGGTGTAATCATGCTGCTCCTCCTTTATTTGTTGCATAGGTTGAATATAAGTTTATTATAATTCAACCAAGTTGAATAAACAATAACTTTAGTGAATTTCTTTCCTGTTCGCCGCTTGATCAGATCGCCTAGGCAAGCCGCCGCCTTAAATCAGGCAATGCGCCATAGCAAGGGAACTGCAACAAGAAGACGGAAGCATGCGCCTCCGTCTTGTCCAATTCGCTATTAGGCGAGTCTCCTTTCACGCAAGCTTCGCCCTTTAAGCCTTGCTTCGCCGCATCCATCTCCAGACGTCTAGCACGTCATGCTTGCACCCTAGTCCTGATGAATCGTTACGAGCAGATGCGCCGCCTCCGCCCGATTGGCATGGTTAAGCGGGGCGAACCGGTTGTCGCCAACGCCCTTGATCCATCCGCGGCCGGACGCTTCGGCAATATACGGCAACGCCCACTGAGGAATGTCGCCGGAATCGGAAAAGCCTGGCTTGTCGCCGCTTGCCGGGACAATTCCCTGCGACCGGACGATAAGCGCCGCCATCTCGGCGCGCGTAATGAGCTTGCCTGCCTGGAAGGTACCGTCTGCATAACCTGCAATCAGCCGCGCTTCCACCGCAGCGGCTATGTAGCCTCGCGCCCAAGCCGGAATGGTATCCCGATCCGCAAACTCCAATTCGGGTGCGGAGGCAATCGGCAGCTGAAGCGCGCGGGCCAGCATGGCGACAAATTCTGCCCGCGTCACATGCTTGTGCGGTCTGTAGGTTTGATCGCTGTAACCGGCCACCCATCCTTGCTCAACCGCTCTCATAATGGACTTCTCCGCCCAGTGGCCGGCAACATCCTTAAACGTTGCCCCCAGGTTCGACAAAGAGATACTTTTGCCCAGTTCAACCATCTTTAGCGCGGAGTCTACCAGCTTAATCTCGTGCAGCACAAACTTGGCAGCGCTGCCCGCTATCCGCTCGAATGTAAACGAAGCTAAAGCGGCTTCTCCGCTCGTTCCTTTTGCGCTGCCTACCTTTGAATGCGCGAATAGAATACGTCCGTCCTTGACAATCGGCTCCACCGTGAAGCCTGCGATTGGGCTCGTCGCGCCGGTAAAGCGAACAAGCTTAGAATCATAGGCAAGACTGAACTGATAGGCGTACAAGTCGGACAAATGCTGTCCTTTCACCTCAATGATCACTGTGGCTTCCCGATTCGTCGCTTTCAAGCTCAAAGCCGGCTCGTTAGCCGCCAGCAGCGTGCCGGGAGACCATAGCGATAGCAGCAGGAGCGCGCTTAAAATGAGCAGCGCGTTTGTTTTTAGAGTGGACATGCTTGACCATCTTCCTTTCCATGGAGGAAGAGGAAGGAGCGCCAGACTCCTTCCTCCCCATCTACCTTGTCATTTGAAATCGTTACGCTTGCGAGCTCCAATCGGTTAAGATCAGCTGGGCGACGGCAGCAAGAACGCGAATATTGATTTCGCCCTCATCGAGCAGATCCGCTTTTTCAATTTCGCTCCAATTTGGATCGTTGGAGGTAGCCCCGAAGTATTTGGCGATAATCGACAGATCGCGAATCGTAATTTGCGTTTGTCCGTCCACCAGGCTGATGAAGCGGGCAAGGAACTGCTGTACCGCCGCATTCAGCGCGCCGGTTGCCGCATCGACTTCCCCTTGCGTCGCCCATGCATCGCTGCGGACAAAGGATGCCGTGTCGATGGCCGCTTGCAGCGCCGCTTTCGCGCCGACCTCGTAATTGCCGATTTTCTTGCCTTCCACCGCTTTGGCCAGTTGGCCGCTTGCAGCGGCAATCGCCTGAACCAAGGCCGCTTTGTCGGAATCGACTGGAGGCGTTTGACCGATGCCAAACGAATGATGAGCCTCGGCAATATTCGCGATTCCCGCCGTTCCGTTGCGGGAAACATCAAACTTCGTCAGCGACGTAACAACGTTCCCTGTTGCTCCCGCTGTTACCCTGCCGCGCAGAACGAACAAATCTCCGCCGTCTGCGACCGCGTGATTGTCGCCCGCGCTCATCAGGATGACACGAATCTGGCCCTCCTCCGGCCGCACTGCGGCAGCAAGAATATGGAGGTTGTCACGATTTGAAGCAATAGCGCTCTCTGCGAGTACAGTGGAACCGTTCTCTCCCGCAGTTGTTGCGAACGTCAGCTTCGCAGGGTCGTACTGGACGATGACATCGAGCGCCGTAAAGCTGGTTTCCACCTCCGTGACGCCAACCTTCAACTCTACCGCTTGGCCTGCATAAGCGGTTGACGGTCCGGAAAGCGCAGCCTTGGCCCAATGCTCGCCTGGCGGAACTTCTGTGTCGTCTACGTTCACAAAGGCAGATAGCGGAATGTTCAGCTCTTTGACAAGCCTTGCCACCAATTTGGATACCTGGATAGCGCCGTTCATCTGCAAATGCGTGTTGTCTTCTTTTCCGTCTACCCATAAGAAGATCGATTTTGTTCCTTCCGGACCAAGCTCTTGAAAGTGCTCCCAGCTGGCTTGATTCAAATCAATCAACAGAGCTCCGGTTTCCTGAGCCGTTTCTTTCATCGCCTGCACATATTCCGGGAAGCTTTTGTTCAATGTTTCTCCTGTGTAGTCGCGTCTGTTCACCGGCGTAACAAGCACCGGAATGGCCCCTCTTTGCTCGGCTCCATGAATGTAATCCTTTAAATACACCTTGAACTGCTCCGGCGTGAGGTAACGCTCCGGCCGCGACGGCGTGGAATCGTTATGCGACCATTGCATGAACAAGTAATCTCCTTCACGGATATCGAGCAGGATATCGTTCAAATGACCGCCAACCAGGAAGGTTTTGCTGCTTAAACCGCCAATCGCCCGGTTGTCGATGCTTACCTTCTCCGTATCGAAGTAGCCGCCAAGCGTTTCGCCCCAGCCTGCCTGCGGACGATAGCCTTCCGCATAATTGGCAACGGTGGAATCGCTCGCGAGATAGATGACCGGCTTGTCGCCCGCTCCGTTATCCGGCAAACGTTCAATCTTCAGAGCGTTAAGCTTTGGCGTATTACCCGAGAAATCAAAGTTGAACACACCGTCAATGAGGGCAATGTCATAGACGATTTCGCGGAATTCGCCCGTCGGAATCGTCGAGACCGGCAATTTGCCCATCTGCTCGGCTACAACGCCTGCGTTGGTAGCTTCAAGCGAATCGCCAATGGTCATCGTAACGCGATAATTGGCCGGCTTCATCTCCACGAGGAAGGAGGTCCCGTTGATGCGGACAAAATCCTCGGTCAGCGCATTGCCCGTCTCGCGGTTGGCATCCACCACAAGGGCGGTATCGGCAAAGCCGTAGCCGACTCCTTCTACGTATGCCCGATTTTCTCCTACCTGGATATAGCCTTCGGCTGCGTTTCCAGGACCGAAGTCGAAGCTGTATTCGCTAATGTCTGAAGCAGGCGCATCAGTCAGAGACGCCATGGCTACGGTCAGCACATTAATCGCATGATCCACCTGCGCCTGCGTCGCTACCGTGCCGATAATCTCCTCTACGGATGCCAGCGCCCGGTTGAGCACGGCTACGGATTGCTCCGTAAAAGCCGACAGGTCCAGCGTCTTGGCTTCCGCATGAAGCGCAATCAGCGCGGTCTGATCGCCCGCAGCCGGCGGTAGCTTCATGCCCTCGATGCGTACGTTGTCGATTTGGGTCGTCCAGTTCAACGTGCCGCCTCCGCCCTTTCTCGTGCCCAGGAAACGGAGCGCCCTTACGTTGTCCGCATAAGCGGTGCCAGCGCTCATCGGAATATCCTCAATGGTCTGGGTTACGCTGCCATTGGCAAGGCTGGTCAGCGTCAAGGCAATTTTCTTCTCGGCAAAGTTCATGGTAATGTCCACGTTGACCCATTGATTTTTTGCAATCGTCGTGAACTTTCCGCCTTCCGGAATGGCCGTATTGCCCGTACCGTAATCTGCGGCGTAATGTCCAGGGAAATAACCGATTGGCGTATTCGAGCCGCTAGTCGTATACAGGGTGAAAATGATATTTTCATTCGCATCTTGCAGCGTCAAGTGCCCTTCCGACGGTGAAGCGCCAACATTGCCGGAGTGCCAGTCAAAGTTCGCATTTACAATATCGCCGCCTACTGCGTCAAACAGACGGAACACCTTGGAACGATGTCCCGAACCCGAGCCGACAACGGACAGCACTTTGTTCCCGTTTTGCTCCACGACGGTCCCCGTCATCTGTCCTCCGATTCCGGTAGCGTTCACCATCGCATACTGGACAGCGGCAGGATCACCTTCAAAGTTTTCCGAGTAGACCTGGTTCTCAGGCTCCGGCTCCGGTTCGCTTATGTCCGGGTCGATAACAAACGGCGCTAGGCCCAGCTCCGAGTCACTGACCGCTCCGGCAACCAGACCGGCAATCACTTGGGCGCCATAGCCGCTGAAATGCGTATTATCATTGATTCCGTTCGGATACTTCGGATATTGGCCGGGGTAGGCATACAGGAAGAGCTTCTCCGAAGCCGCCAAGCCAATTTTATTAAAATGAGCAATGCTTAGCTCGCTTAAATCAATGAGCTGTACTTGCCGTTCCTCGGCCACTTCTCTGGCGGCCTTCACATAGTCCGGGAAGCTTACATTAAACTCTTGCGTAATCGTATTAAAGTCTCTGCGTCCCACCGGGGTAAGCAATACCGGCGTTGCGCCGCGCTGTCTGGCTCCGTCGATATAGCGGGCCAAATACATTTTATAGTCCTCCGGTGATGCGTAACGCTCCGGATTGCCGGCGCTGGCGTCATTATGCCCGAAGGATACGAAGAAATAGTCCCCAGGCTTGATCTCGCGCAACACGACATCGAGTCGCCCGTCTACCATAAACGATTTGCTGCTTCGACCGCCAATCGAATGATTCTCGACCACTACGCCACCGGCGAAATAACGTCCGAACTGCTGGCCCCATCCTTCCTGCGGAGCCTGCATGGCGCTGTAAGACTGCATCGTAGAATCGCCAGCCATATAAATCGTCGTCGATGCGCCTGGCGTTTTCTCTTTGTATCTCTCAATGATGATTTCCTGCACATCGATAGCCGAGCCGGTGAACATAAACTCCAATTGTCCGTCTACCAGCGCAATGTCATAGGAATAGACCAATGGCTCTCCTTGTGCCACGTTGGTTACCGCCAGCTTTTGAACAAATTCGGATTTAATGCCCACATTGGAGCTGCGGGCCGCTGCGCCAAGCTTGACCGTGACCTTGTAGTTGGCATTAGGCAAATCTACGGCGAATTTGGCGTTTTCCGGCAAGGAAACATGGTTCGCGCCCACCGTGATGCCGCTTGCTTGATCGAAGCCATGCTTCGTTTCTGCCGTGTAAACTGTATTTTGTACAGCCGTTGTGCCCGCTGCTGTATCCGTGCCAAAATCAAAGTGGTGCACCTGCTCCGGCCCCGCGCTTCCGCCTACAAGATTAAGGTTGGCTTTAGGGAACTCGGTTGCCCCGTAACCAAGGTAGAAGCTGGTATGCGGCGGCTGGTTATAGCTCACATTCTGCCAGGCTACGCCCAATCGATAAACCGGGTCCTGCATAAGCGCAGGGATTCGGTGAGACGTGGCAATTGTCGTGGTGTACAGTCTGTACTCGGTGCTGTCTTCTGATCGCAACAGCAGCTCCTCGCGCCAATCTCCCAAAATATCCGCCTGAAGCGCTGGATTGCCTTTCGTATGGTTGTTGGTTAAAGCGCCTGTCGCTCTAAAGATTTCATTCAGCTTTTTGTTTTCGTAGTCCCATTTATAAATAACGGGGATTCCTTGTGCCGTGCTGTTATCCCATACATGGTCGAACAGCTCCCGTCCCAGATCTCCGTCCCACCAGATGGCGAAATTGGCGCTTTGCGGAACCTCGCCCGGCTCGTAGATGACCTCTCCGTTCGCCGCATAGCCATTTGTTGCAGGTATGGCTTGCCCGTCCGTAATGCCGGTTGCCCATGACTCGTATCCCGGATAATTCGGATCAATGTCCGCCGACATGCCGCGTCCGGTATCTTTGCCGGTGAATTCTCCCCAAAGAATTTCTCCCGTTGCTCCATCGCGCATCTCAAGCCCGTATGCGGCGCTCGTATGCTCGTGCACACTTACAATTTGATAGCCGTCGCGGTTCGGATCAAGCTTGCCGGCATGCATGGCGTCGCCATGGCCAAGGCCGGTGCTGTACAATACGGTGCCGTCGTCGTCAATGACCAATGCGCCGTATATAATCTCGTCTTTGCCGTCGGAGTCGACATCGAGCACGCTAAGCCCGTGATTGCCTTGTCCCTCATACTGGCTGCCCGCTTCCTTCGAATCGAAGGTCCAGCGTTTTACCAGCTCGCCTCCGACGAAATCGTAAGCAGCCAGCACCGTGCGCGTATAATAGCCGCGGGCCATGACGACGCTTGGCGTCGCACCGTCCAAATAAGCGACAGCGGCCAGGAAGCGATCGACGCGATTGCCGTAACCGTCCCCCCAGGCGCTTACATCTCCTCTAGGAGGATCGTAATCCACAGTCGAAACGGCTGCGCCGGTTTCTCCGTTAAACAGGGTGAGATATTCCGGGCCTGTCAAAATATATCCGCCGTCGTTGCGGTAATCTTTGGAGCCGTCGCCGATTACGCGGCCTGTACCGTCTTTAGTGCCGTCCGCCGTTTTGACGACAACCTCTGCCTTGCCGTCGCCATTCAAGTCATACACCATTAGCTGCGTGTAATGGGCGCCGGCTCGAATGTTCACGCCCAGGTCGATGCGCCACAGCTTGCTTCCATCAAGCTTGATCGCATCGATATAGACGTTGCCGGTATAGCCGGCATGGGAGTTGTCCTTCGAATTGCTTGGATTCCAGAGAAAAACGATCTCGAATTCTCCATCGCCGTCCAGATCCGCCACGGAAGCGTCGCTGGCAATATAGGAGTAGCTTCCGCCATCCTTCGTCCGGCCGTCGGCCGGCTTATCGAGCGGAATTGGCAAGTAATTGTTGTGCCAAACCGAAACCGTCTGCGGCTGCATCTCCTCCTTCCCGTTGATCAACGTGGATATTTGATATTGGGAGCTGTCGGCGCCTGTCGTATCCAAATAGTTGGTCGCCTCGCCGAGGGGAGCCGCGTTCACTTTGTAGCCGTTTTTGTATACATTGAAAGCGACCTCTTGCGGGTCCGAATTTAAATAGCGCCAGCTAAGAAATACCCCGTTTTCCACCAATACGGCAACCAAGCCTCGGCCCAGGTTTTCGGCTTGCCGAGCCGGCAGTCCGTTCGAGGAATCTGCGCGCACCGGCGCTGCCGCGGCGACAAGCGAAAAAACCATAAGCATGGACAACAAGCTTGCAAGCATCGATTTTTTGAAAGCTCCGTCTTTTATCCCCATTACTTTCGCTCCTCCTTCTTCACTAAAAAACTTGCCTTTCGCACGTTGTAGATTTGAAGCGTTTTCATTTCTTTGTGACTGATTCCCCCTCTCCCGTGTGCTTCCCTTTCCGGCGATTCGTCATCTCCGTTTGGCGAGGAGGAGCCCCTGTCCATAGAAAGGGGCTCGGCAGGCTAATGACCTTTACCGGAATTGTCCCGCGTCGATCGCTTTTTGCTTCTCATCCAATATTTCCTGATAGCCGGCTTCGAGGAACCGTTTTTTGGCTGCCTCATATTTCGCGTCAAATTCAGCCGGCGGCGCAAGCACAATGTCCAGATACAGCTCCTGGAAGAGAGCGTTCAAATCTGCCTTGTACTCATTGACCTTCTCCAGCACAACGGTGAACAGCGCGTCAGGCGTACGATATTCCGCCGTTTCGTTCCGGTATTTAATCATGTCCTGGGCGATTTGCTCGTAGCCCGCAGGCGACCAGTTGCGCAAATTGGATTTAAGCGTCAGCTCGGGAGTCGCGAATACCGGCGTTTCGGTTACAAGCGCCCAATAATCCTTGTTGTTGTTCTGGGAGAGAACCGATTCGCCTTTGAAATCGGCTACCTTCACCGGAAGTCCGTCTGCATCAAGTGTATAGTTCTGGCCCTCAACGCCGTTCTGCAGAGCAAACAGATTGGCCGGCTGGCTCATCCACTCCAGGTACATCCAGACAGCGGCGCGCTCCTCTGGCGTCGATTCATAGTTGATGCCCATAATGAAGCCAAACGGCCAGTATGCCCGGCCTTGAGGCACTTTGCCCTCCGGAACGCCGGCTCCAGGCGGCACTACGGCAAATGCAGCATTCGGGTTGTTTTTCAGCGTCGCTTCGAATACGTCGGTATTGCTCGCAAGATACAGTCCGTAAGTCCCCGTTCTGCCGGCTACAAATTCGGATTTAACCTTGTTGTCTTCATCCCGCAAATAAAATTCCTTGTCGATAAGGCCGTTATGGTATTGATAGTTGAGGTTGCGCAGCCAGCCTTCCGTATCGGCTGTCGTAAGGTCGGCAATGGCAAGATCGGAATACAAAGCGCGATATTTCGGATCAATCGGCCAATCGCGGAAGGCGTAGCTGTAATTATAGTTGTTCCGCGTCAGGGAGCCGCCGAGCGCGCCGAGCCCCGCTTCCTTCCATTTGCCTAGCATTTCGTTATATTTTTCAAGCGAAGTCAGATCCTCTACCTTCATGCCTACCTGTTCCACCCAGTCTTTGCGAATCAGAGTGACATAGTTGTCGGTGTCTGGACGCGCGGCGAACACAAACGTGTTTTTCCCGTCTACAACGCCGTATTGCTTAATCGTTTCGCCCATGCTTTTCCAGTAAGTCGGCGCATAGTTGGCAATTTCATCGTGATCCAGCGTCTGCAGAACGTCCTCGCCATAATACGCCAGCGCCTGCGGCATATCGTAGTGAAAAATAATTTCCGGCGCCTTATGCGCCGCGAGCAGCTGCTCATAATCCGTTACCTCGTTGCTGCGCGCAATAGGCACAAACTTGACGTTAATGTTGTATTTGTCGCCAAACTCCTTCTGAATCCAGCGCGTGTAGTAATTATCGGTCACGTTCCATCCCTCAAACGCCCGCTCATAGACGGGAATGTCGAGATTGACCTTTTCCGGGAAGCCCTGCGAATAATCCGGATAGCCTTCTGCCGGCTTCTCGGTTGCGCCATTGTCGCTTGCGGATGGTGACGGCTTGTTCGTGCTTGTGTTGCCGGGATTGTTATTGCTTGTGCAAGCCGCCAGCAGACCCATGATCATAATCATGGCCATAAGCATAGCGACGATTCTCTTTTTGCTCATCGTTATTCCCCCATATCGTCATAGTGGCGATGCTCCGAACGGCAAGACTAACCTTTAACCGAACCGAGCATGACGCCTTGAACAAAATATTTCTGAATGAACGGATAGACGCAGATAATCGGCAATGTTGCAAAAACGACAACCGAAGCCTTTAGCACCTCCGGATTGCTGAGCTGCACGGTCGTTGCCTCCAGTTGAAAGCTTTCGCTTGCCTGGACAACGAGATAATACAGCTTGAGCTGCAGCGGACGCAGGTCAACATTTTGTTTGATATAGAACAACGCATCCTGATAGGCATTCCATCTTCCTACCGCATAGAACAGCGACAGCGTCGCAAGAATCGGCTTGGAAAGAGGCAGCACAACGCTGACCAGTATACGGAAATGTCCCGCTCCGTCTATTCTTGCCGATTCCTCCAGACTGATCGGAATGTTGCTTGCAATCGAGCTTCTTAAAATCAACAGATTAAAGGCGCTGAACGACAGCGGAAGCACGAGCGACCAGATCGTATCCAGCATGCCCAGACTGTTGACCAGCATGTAATCAGGGATGATGCCGCCGCCGAAGTACAAGGTGAACAAAAAGATAAAGGTCAGCACCGTGCGTCCCTTCAGCTGCGGGCGGGATAACGGATAGGCAGCGCAGATCGTAACGATCATGCCTATAATTGTGAACAGCACGGTGACGATAACGCTTACATAAAGCGATCGCAAAATGCTCGCGTCAGCAAAGATTTTGCTGTACGCCTCCAGCGTGAATCCTTGCGGAACGAGAAACACCTTCTGAGCGATAACGTACGCGTCGTCGCTTAACGACTTGGCCACAACATGGATAAACGGCAATAAACAAGCCATTGATGCCGCCAGCAAAACGAAACGAATCAGCAAATCCCAAATGTCCAGGCGTTGTCGAAGCGATGCCGCCGAGCGGCTGTCGGATGATTTCATGGTTCGCCTCCTTTCTAGAGCAATCCGTCTTCTCCCAGTTTTTTGGCGACCCGATCGGCGAGCAGCACAAGAATAAGTCCGATAACCGCTTGGAACAGTCCGAGCGCCGTTGCCCGACTGAAATCTCCGCCTTCAATTCCCCAACGGAACACCAATACCGGTATCGTCGTCGTAAACTCGTTCGTCGCCTTGTTCGCCAAGGCCAGAATTCGCTCAAACGATCCGCCCATGACATTGCCCAGACTTAGAATAAGCAAGGTAACGATGGTCATCCTGATTGAAGGCAGCGTCACGTTCCACATTTTGCGCAATCTTCCCGCTCCGTCCACGGTTGCCGCTTCATACAGCTCCGGGTTGACGCCGCTGATAGCGGCGAGATAAATAATCGTTCCCCAGCCCATGCTCTGCCACACGCCTATGGCAAGATAACTGAGCAACCAGTTATTATTCTCCTGCAGGAACGGAATGCGGTCCCCTCCCAGCTGCTCTATGAGGTTGTTCACCATGCCGCTGCCGTGCCCTAGCAATTGATAGGCGATAGCGCCGATGATAACCCATGACAGAAAGTGCGGCAGATAGAGCAAGGTCTGGTTTACACGCTTGAATACATTGCCCTTGATCTCGTTCAGCAATAATGCAAGGACGATCGGCATCGTAAAGCTGAACATCAAATCCAGAATGTTGAGCAAAAGCGTATTGCGAACTGCACGGCCGAAGTCAGGCTTGGCGAACAGCTCTTGAAACACTTCGAATCCAACCCATTCGCTGCCCCAGAACCCTCTTGCGATTTTGTACTCTTTAAACGCAAGCAAGAGTCCTGACATTGGCGCATACTTGAAGAGCAGGACGAATGATAGTGGAATGAGCAGCAGCGCATAAAGCTGCCAATCCCTGCGAAGATAATAAAAGACCCCTCGTTTTTCGCCTATGTATGGTAATGGAGCAATTTCGTTTCCGGCCTTCGCAGTTCCCCGAGCTTTCAAAGTCTCACCTCCTTTTGACTTGACATCTCCAGGCAGCCTCCTTGATGAGCGGCTCCGGGATGACCCAATCATAGCGCTTACATTTTGAAACGGTAAATCATGAGGTTTGATTTTTCCCCTTCATTTTTGATCTTTTCCGGTCTATTCCGTGCTTTTAAGGTGATGCTATGATCAATTCTGATGGGCATGAGCAAAAGTAAAGCTGCCTTTCGTTCCACTCGAACGATGTTGTATGCCTAAGGCAAGCCTACGACGTTTTGCATTTTGCGGCCTTGTAGCCGCTAGGCGGCATACCCTCGAATTTGCGAAAAAAGCGGTTAAAGCTCTGCACGTTATAGTAGCCGACATCGGATGCAATCTGAGTAATGGTCAGGCTCGATTCCACCAGAAGCTCCTTCGCCTTCTCGATGCGGAGCTGATTCAGATAATCGATCAAGCTTTTGCCCGTCATCTCATACACGATTTTGCGCATATACGAATAACTGATGCCAATTTCCTTCGCCATCTCTTGAAACGCGATGTCTTCGCGATACCGTTCATTCAGATAGCTGACGATCCGTTGCCCATGCGGGTTCCCTTCTCCCGGTGTGCGCTCCAAATATTGCACGATTTCCCGAAAAAACTCGACAAGATATTCTTCAAGCCCGTCCAGCGTATCGATAGCGGCAAGCGTGGCATATATATTGCTCCTGCCCGCAAAAATCCGCCCCGTGCTTACATGATTCTCTCTCAAATGCTTAATCGTTACGCCCGCCAATTGATGATAGACAAACAAAATATTGTCGTAGGATACGTAATCGGCCGAACGGATTTCATCGCCGATGAGCCGCAGCTCTGTCATGATGCTGTCAAGATCGCCGTTGTCCAAAAAGTTGAGGATACGCCTTTCGCTAATGGAAGGGTAGATATATCGCTTGTCATTGCCATTCTCCTCTTTCCAGTAGGAAATAACGCCGCTGCCCGCAATCATGCGCTGCTTGATGGCCTCCATCGCTTCAATGACAAGCTCGGATACTACCGCAATTTCCACTGTAGAGCTGCTGACGCCGATCGTAACGGTGTGATCCAGCAATTCCGCCGCCTTGTTCCGAATGTCGGCCAACGCTTTATGGACGAGCGCTTCGGCGCTGCCGTGCTCCAATTCCCCGTAGTTGATCACCATTGCAAAACAGCCGTCGCCTTGATACACGCACCGTCCGTCCAACTCGTCCCGAAGCAAGCTTTCGCAATGCGCGATCAGCAAATAACGATGGTAGCTTCGCGTCTCCGGGTTGGTTTGGCTTACGTATTTCCGATAGCCGTCAATGGAGACGACCGCAACAAGAAAATGAGGGTCCGGGAACATTTCGGCGGCTTGCGAGCTGTATTCGCCGCGAATCAAATGATGAACGGCCAGACTGCGGACATCCTGCTTGCGGACATGGAGCAGCTGATTGAGCGCCTCCTCTTCCTCCCGCATTCGCGTAAAGGCGGCATCCAGAAAAGCAAGCTCGTTCTTTTCTTTAATGGCAAAATCGTCGCGCGTACGCAGCGTATGGACCAGCTTTCTCACAGGTTTAGACAGCCAGGTTGCCAACAAAACGGCCAGCACGGTTCCCGAAACCATAATGACGGCGGTCAGCAGCATAATATTGCGCTGCATCGCATGCGAGCTCGCCATCAGTTCATTGACGGAATTCACATTGACGCTGATCCATCCGGTACGGTTGGACTTTGACCATGTGTAGAGCAGCCGCTCGCCTTCAACGACCCGGAACGCATAGCCCTCCGGCCTGCCCTGGGTCAAAATTTCCTTTATGGGCGGCATATCGCCGGCGTCTTGCAGCAGCAAGCTTTTATCTCTGTGGGAGATGACTTTTCCATCGCTATCCAGCAGCATGTAACCCCGTTTCCCGGCGCCAGATGAACGAAATACGCTTTCAATTTGGCTTTCTCTCCAATTGAGTACGATCGTCCCTCTGGTCGTAGTGGAAAGCCGGTTAAGCGGAAGAACATAGGAGATAACATGAATGCCCGATTCGAGCTTGCGAGGATACCATACCCCGCTAATCCCTCTGTGACCTTCGAGCACATTCTGCACCCATTCGATAGATTCGTACTGCTTGAGCTGTTTGATGCCCTTGTCGGTGGATACGACATAATCCGAATCGTCAAGATGGAAAAAAGAGGAGTGCACTTCCTCGCCGAGGCGATTCAAGTTCAGCAGCTGCAGCATGACGGCTCTCGCATTGCTGACCGTGTCAAAATTGGAATTAAGCTCGGCGAACGTTTCGTAAGGACGAATCCGGTCGAAAATATGGGTAGCGGTTAGCCGAACCGTATTCTGGGTCAAATGGTTAAGCGTGCTCTCGTTAAGCTTGCGGCTTGCCTTTAATTCATCAAGCGAGGACTCGGCAATCGCCTGCTCTGAATTCCGCAAGATCTGCTCACCGCTATACCAGGTAAGAATCGCCGCCGGTACGGCCATGACACAAAATAAAATGACGATTAGCTGCAACATCATAGGTGTACGTTTCATATGAACCCCCCATGAACTTTTTTTGTCGTTCTCCCTTATAGTAAACGCTTACAAAAATATCGCCGCTGTTCTTGCGCCTCGGTATCTTTCTGCAAAACGGTTTATTCGCTCGTAAGAAGTGTTGTCTGAGATGTATGGATGTGAGGAAAGCAGCTGCCGCTCTAGCCGATGCCGTACATCAACTTCAAGCAAGATAGGCGGAGAGTCAGCTTCTGGCAAATCATTTCTGATGATCGGCTATCGATTACAGTTCGGAGGTGTATTCATTTGGAGGGATGAAGCAAAGGCAGCAGGCAGAATGCAGGAAACGGTTAACCCGTATGAATGTTGCCCCTGCACTAACATTACCCGCTGACTCTGCAAAACGATATACAAAAATTCGACTAAAAGCATAAAAAATCAGACATTTGCGATTCAGCTACAAGATTAACACAAGCACCCGCAATACTTCCCCGCATTTATGAACAACTATTCCCTCAACACCGTCAATATTGATCTGCTGCGGGCATAACAAACGAAAACCAACATTTATTTCACAAAAGGAAAGGCAAGCTTCTGATGCTGTTCATACAGCATATTTTCTGCGTCGATCACGACAGAGCCGCTGTCGACGCGTTCAGGCAGCGTCATTCCCTGTGCTGCCTCAACCGCAAGTTTAACGCCCAGATAGCCCATCGTAAACGAATTTTGCACAATCGTAGATTGGACGACTCCCTCCTGCACCATTTCCATAATATCCGTAGACGTGTCAAAGCCGATCACCTTCACCTTTCCGCCCAGCCCCTTCTCCTCCACAACGTTCATAACGCCAGTCGTCGCAATGGAATTCAGCGCAACGATGCCGTCAAGGTCAGGATGGGCGCGAAGAATCTCTTCGGTTACACGTTCCGCCGTATAAAGATCGGACCGGCTGTAGCGTTTATCGACAACCCTCACGCCGGAATACTGGGCGATGAGATCGAGCAGTCCCTCTTCACGCTGGCTTGCATTATGCGCGCCTTCAACAAAGCTGACGACAGCAACGCGGCTGTTGTCTCCGATTTGCTCGATCAGCTCCATGCCCGCCCTGTACCCGGCCTTGTAATTATCGGTCCCGATATAGCTTTTCACCTTAGTCGAGGCAACGCCGGTATCGATTGCAATGACCGGTATTCCCGCGTTCCCGGCTGCGTCCGTAACCCTGCCAAGCTTCATGTAGTCGCTCGCAGCCAGCACAAGCGCATCAACCCGCTCCTTAATCGCTTGCTCTACCAGCTGGATTTGATCGTCAATCCGAGTCTCGTCCTCCGGCCCCGCGTATACCAGCTTAACGCCAAACTCTTTCGCGGCAACTTCGGCGCCCATTCGCACAGTTTTCCAGTAATCGCCTTGCTCCATCTTAACAATCATAGCAATTGTTTTTGCTTCTGATACCGCGTCCGCATCTCGCTGCACGCTGCAACCGGCAACAAGAAGCATCAAGCATGCGGCAATCAGCATCAACCGGCGTCCAAGGCTTTTGCCGTATCCGGCATTGTTCTCGGGAACCAAACTGCCACCTCCGTCCCTTCCTCCAGCTCGCTCCAGAACTCAAGCCCGTATTCATTGCCAAAAAAAAGCTGGATGCGTTCGTGAACGTTGCGCAAGCCAACACCGCTGCCGCCGCCGCTTTGGACCCCATAAGGCAATTTCATCAGCCGGTCGCTTGGAATGCCGAGCCCATTGTCCTTAACTGAAAAGCGAATCCGTTCGCCGCGGCATTCAGCCGTAATGTGTATGTGGCCCGGGTCGACCATTTTTTCTATGCCATGGTAAATGGCGTTTTCCACAATCGGCTGCAAAACAAGCTTGACGGTCTGGCAAGCAAGCACCGCTTCGGACGCTTCGATGCTGAAGCTGAACTTGCCTTTAAACCTCATCTCCTGAATCGTTAGATAGCTGCGAACGTGCTCAAGCTCCTCACGGATCAAAATGACGCTATGCCCTTGGCCCAGGCTGATTCGGAACAATTTGGACAATGAGGTGATCATCCGCACGACCTCCTCGTTTTTGCCGGAACCCGCAAGACGAACGACCGAATTCAACGTGTTGTATAAAAAATGAGGATTGATTTGCGATTGCAGCACCTCAAATTCCTTTTTTCTTTTTCCCTCCTGCTCTTCAACGATTTGGCCCATCAGCTCCCGTATACGAGTAACCATAATGTTAAATCGTCCTGACAATTTCTCCACCTCGTCGTACCCTCTCGCATGTATCGGGGAGCTGAAATCGCCGCGCTCGACAAGCTTTACCGACTGCTCGAGCCGCTTGATCGGACGAGAGAGCTTGGAAGACAGCCAATACGCCAAAGGCCATACGACGATAATGACTCCAAGCATAAGCCGCAGCATGAACGTGGTCATTTCCTTCTTGGTCGTTACAGCCTCGTCCATGAACGAGATGCCGACAAGCTTCCAGCCGATTTCAGGGAGAGCCTGTACGGTCGTCATCCTCATCTCGCCGTCTACAAACTCTTTGTAGGAGCCGTTGCCTTCCTTGATGGCGCGCGCAACATTTTCACTTTTAAGCTCAGAATAGATGAGCTGCTGCTGAGGGTGGTACACGATATTTCCGTCCAAATCGATAATATAGGCATACCCTTTTTTCCCCAGGCTAACGCGTCCCATCAAGCTGTCGATCGTCTTGAAATTAACGTCAAGCACAAGCACGCCTTCTACCGGTTGACCGTCTTGCTCCAGCAATTGCCCTTTGCTTAACGAGATGACCCACGGATATTGCCCTTTAAACAAATTTTGCACATGCGGGGGCGTAAACGAGTTTTTCTCGGGATGCTTAAGCGCTTGCAAAAACCAATCCTGTGTCGTCACATTTGTATTCCGGCGGAACTTCGCGTCAGGGCTTGCGGCAATAGCCTTGCCGGCACGATCAAAAAAGGCGATCGATACCATATCCTCGCGCGTGGCCAGCACCGTGTTAAGCTCCCTCTGCAGCTGCTGGTCGGGAAAGCGCCGCGTCTCGGATATTTTGTTATCCACGACGTTGAACGTTTCAGCCGTGCCATTCAAATAAGACAATAAATTAAAGGCGACCTGCTGAACGATTTGCTGGGTGCCGAGTTCGGCGCTCCGCTCCGCTGTTACGGAAAACTTGTTGTATAGCATAAAGCTGACCAGTGTCAAAACCAGCAGAGACAAAAAAACGAAAGCTGCCGTAATCCAAAATTGAATGCTCCGGGATTTACGCATGCCTCACACCCTCCCTGGAGCGTTCCGAAACTCCTTTGGCGAAATGCCGATTACCTTCTTAAAAGCAAAGCTGAAATAATTCGGATCGGCATAACCGACGCGCTCAGCGATTTCAAACGCTTTCAGATCGGTGGAGCGCAGCAGTTCCTTCGCCATGTCCAGCCGATAAGCCTGCAAGTAAGCGACGAATGTCGTTTTGGTCTCCTTCTTGAACAAGCTGCTGAAATAGCCCGGGCTAATATGAAGCTCCTCGCAAAGCCGTTGCACGCCCAGCTCCGAATCGGCATAATGCCGCTTAATACACATTTTGGCCTGCTCCACGATAGCTTTCTGGGAGGTTTGCCGTTCCATTGCGATTTTTTGCCTTAAGTTTTCGCTCATCTCCAGCATCCAGCGCTTTGCCTCATCAAATGTACAGAATGTAGTAAACTGCGCAAACAGGCTTGAGTCGGTTTCAAGCACTTGCTCCAGAGCCACGCCCGCATCCTTGGCCGCGCGAAGAATCGCTGTTACGAGTTCAAGCAAATAAAGCTGGCCATCCTGCACATTGCCCATCTGCCCGGCCAGTTCGAGGAAATACGCTTCCACCATTGCGGCGAGCTCCTGGCGTGAACCCACCTTGAGGCAGCTGATAAACGTTCGTTGCTTCCATTCGTCGAACCGAACGGCATCAGGGCGACTGGCGCTTCTTTCAATATCGCTTATTTGGATAATCCGGTTGTTGCCCGCAATCAATTGATAATCGAGAGCGCGAATCGCCGATTCATAAGCGTCCTTCATTTCAGATATACGGCGTACCGGCGTACCGATTCCAATCGTAACCGTGCAGCGGAGATAGGTCTCCATTGCCCGTCGAATCTCTTCCGCGGTCGCCGCAGCCCGTTGAAGCAGCATCGAAGCCTCCTCCTGCTCGGCCCCCGATAGCACGACAATATCCGCTCCGTGCATAAACACCCGGCTCCCCCGTTCTGAACGGGTAACGATCTCTTCCGTAATATTGCCTATAGCAAACATGTGCAGAGCCTTATCCGCCACAAGGCTGCTGGACTCCTCCGGCGGGGCATCCATTCGTACAACCGTAATTAGAAAGGCCTCTCCCTCCAGCCGCAGGCCGGAAAGTACAGCCCTGTGTCCAATTTCCCGCAGCGTCAGCTGCTTGCTTAATAGCGACGATAAAAAAGCTTGCTGCAATACAGGTACGCTTTGCTCATAATGCTCGCGCAGCTTCTCCAGATTTTTGGCCGCATGCGTCTCCTCATGAATCTCCTGTTTCACCTTTAGCAGCACATCGATCAGCTCGCGCGATGAGAAGGGCTTCAGCAGATATTCGTTAATGTGCAGCTTGACGGCCTGCTGCGCGTATTCAAACTCGTCCATGCCGGTCAAAATAATAATTTTGGTCAATGGCTGTTCCTTGCGAATGTATTCCGATAGCGCCAAACCGTCCATAAACGGCATGCAAATGTCCGTCACAACGACATCCGGCGTGAACCGGTCAAGCAGTTCGACGGCCTCTTTGCCGTTCTCCGCCGTGCCCATGACCTCAAAGCCAAGCAGCTCCCAATCTATTTCGTTTAAAACGCCTTCCCTGACGTCCCGTTCATCATCCACAAGCATTAACCTGATCATACATCTCCCCCTGTCTCGTAAAAGCAAAGAATGCCCTGTACCTATTAAATCACAGGTACAGAGCGAAGCCATGGTCTATTTTTTTGCAACATATTTACGAATATCGAATGCAACCGCGGCGACGATGATTGCCCCTTTTGTAATCCATTGCCAATAAGGGCTGACGCCGATAAAGGTTAAGCCATAGTTGATAACGCCAAAAATAAGCACGCCGGCTATAATTCCTTGTACGCGGCCGATGCCGCCTGCCGTGGATACGCCGCCGACGACGCAGGCCGCAATGGCGTCCAGCTCGTACATGTTCCCGTAATTATTGGTCGCTCCCCCTGTTCGAGCGGCTTCGAGAACGCCTGCCAGCCCATAAAGCGCACCGGCAACAGCATAAATATAGATCAGATTTTTGGCGACATTAATGCCCGATACCGTTGCCGCCTGCATATTCCCTCCGATGGCGTACATATTTTTGCCGAACCGGGTTTTGTTAAATAGAACCCACACGATGACCGTAACGACAATCGCAATAATGACAATGTAAGGAATCGAATACGTTCCATTAAAACCAAGATAGCCGGTGCCAAGCTTGGTAAATTCTTTGCTCAGACCTCCAATCGGCTGCGAATTGTTGGGCTCCATATCAAAGTACAACGAGTTGGCTCCATATACGGCCACCATCGTTCCCAGCGTGGCAATAAACGGCGGAACCTTCAATTTCGCGACGAT
Organism: Paenibacillus sp. SY21-1; assembly: GCF_005222705.1. Taxonomy (GTDB): domain Bacteria; phylum Bacillota; class Bacilli; order Paenibacillales; family Paenibacillaceae; genus Pristimantibacillus. The sequence goes on from NZ_STGF01000015.1 coordinate 126,101, forward strand.
AAAGCCGTTAATCACGCCCACCAGCAACCCGACAATCATAGCCGCGGCAATTGGAACAATGATCGGCAATTCAGGCAGGTTCGGAAAAAAACGGTTCTGATATTCCGACATCTGAAGCATCGAAGCCGATATCACGGCTGTCAACCCGACAATTCTGCCCGACGATAAATCGGTGCCGCCGGTAATCAATACAAAAGCGGTTCCGAGTGCGATAATGGTGCGAGTCGCATTTTGCGTTAAAATATCCCTAAAGGTCGTTACCGACAAAAACAACGGGTCCCACAGAGCAATTCCGAAGATTAATACGATCAGTACGATGTAGATCGCGTTATGGGATGCGAATTGCTGTATTTTTTTGGCGGCTGCCGACGTACGAAATCGGCTTTGCGGCTGCATTTTTGATTGCATAACGCTTCCTCCTGTACCCTGCTCACGCTGAATGCTGCGCGGCGAGACGCATGATGGTTTCTTCCGTCGCTGAAGCTGCCGGAATCATGCCGGACACTCTGCCTTCGCGCATGACAAGAATGCGGTCGGACATACCCAGCAGCTCCGGCATTTCCGAAGAAATAATAATAACGGCCTTTCCCTGCTTGGCAAGCTCGGCGATCAGGACATAAATCTCATATTTGGCGCCTATATCTATACCGCGGGTCGGTTCATCCAGCAGCAGTATGTCCGGATTGGTAAGGAGCCAGCGTGCAAGCAGCACTTTTTGCTGATTGCCTCCCGACAGCGATCTGATTTGCGTATCTATATTCGGCGTTTTCACCCGCAGCTGCTCCGTGCTCTCGATCGCCACGGACCTGCGCTTCCCCTCATTGAGCAGGCCAAACGCTCCGCGGTACTTCTCCTGATTGGAGATTACGGTATTCTCCAGCACGGAAAGAACCGGAAAAATGCCGGTCACGCGCCGTTCCTCCGTCAGCAGCGCCAGCCCGTGCTTTTTAGCGTCGGCCGGCGTTTCAATTCTGATCTCTTGGCCGCGAATGGCAATCGTTCCGGACTGAATCGAACGAAGTCCAAACAATGCCTCGACGACCTCCGTGCGCTGCGCTCCGACCAGACCTCCGATGCCCAATATTTCTCCCTCCCGCAGCTCAAAGCTAACATTCTGAAACGAGCGCGGATTCGGCGATGAGAGTCCCTCCACCTGGAGAAGCACGTTGCCCGGCACATTTTCCCGTTCCGGGAATCGCTGCGTCAGATCACGCCCTACCATTCGGGAAATGATCAGATCGATGGTCAGCTCGGCGGCTGGCCAGGTGCCTACTTTTTGACCGTCGCGCATAATCGTTACTTCATCGGAAATTCTTAAAATTTCATCCATTTTGTGCGAAATATAAATGATGGCAACGCCCCGCCGCTTCAAATCGGCCATGATGCGAAACAGGTGCTCGACCTCATTGCCTGTAAGCGAAGACGTAGGTTCATCCATAACGATGACGCTCGCATGATTGGATACGGCCTTTGCGATTTCAAGCGACTGTACTTTGGAAACCGATAAATCTCCGACCAACGCCTGCGGATCAATGTCCATGCCCAAATCCTTGAGGAGCGCTTCTGTATCGCGGAGCATTTTTTTATGATCAATGAAGCGTATGGGGCCTATTCCGTATTCCGGAAACCGTCCGACCCACAAGTTTTCCATGACGCTGCGGTGCGGAATCGGATTTAATTCCTGATGAATCATAGAAATGCCAAGGTTTAACGCATCTTTCGAATGTCTGATTTGGGCGAGGCTTCCGTTCATTCTGATTTCGCCTTCATCCGGCTGATAAATGCCAAACAGACATTTCATTAAAGTGGATTTCCCAGCTCCATTCTCTCCCATCAATGCATGAACAGTGCCGGGACGAACTTGCAGCGTTACGCGATCCAGCGCCTTCACGCCGGGGAACTCCTTCGAAATGCCGCTCATTTCCAATATATGGACGCTCATCCGAAATCCTCCTGTCTTTGTATGCGAGAAAGGAAGGAGCATGCGGTGTCTTATCGTCTGCCCCTTCCATGAATGCAAGCCTCGTCTACTTCACGTCCCCGATATTCTCCTTCGTAACTTTCACATACGGAACCCAAATGTATTTGCCATCCTGAATGTCAAAGCCCGTCGATTCTTTGGATGGCGTCTCCCCTTTGGCAAGTGCGGCTGCGATGTTCAGCGTCGCTTTGCCCTGATTCACTGCATCGTTTAATACGGTGCCAAGGAGCGTCCCATCCTCCAGCGCCTGAATAGCAGGGGCTGTAGCGTCTACTCCGACAACCGGCATATACTTATCGCCCGTGAAGTAGCCTGACGCTTTCAAGGCTTCGATCGCTCCGAGCGCCATATCGTCGTTATTGGCCAACACGGCTTCAATGTTGTTGTTGGCTGCGAGAAAAGCCGCCATTTTCTCTTGACCCTTAACCCGATCCCACATGGCCGTATCTTCTGCCACCTTCTCAACCTTGATGCCGGCAGCTTCAATTGCCTTGATGGAAAACTCCGTTCGCAGCTCCGCGTCCTGGTGGCCAGGCTCGCCTTTTAGCAGCACATATTGCAGGACGCCATCTCCGTTTTTATCCGCTTCGGGGTGCGCTTTCCAATAGTCTGCAATGATGTCGCCGGACATCGTGCCGGACTCCTCCGCTTTTGCTCCTACGTAATACACTTTATCCCACTTCTGCATATCATCTGCTAGCGGTTCCCGATTAAAAAATACGACCGGCGTATTGGCCGCCTTTGCTTTGTCGATCAATACGCCTGCAGCGGTCCGGTCTACGGAGTTGATCGCAAGCGCGTTAACCTTCTTCGTAATAAACAGGTCGATTTTATCGTTCTGCGTCGGCTGCGAATTCTGACTGTCGACGATATCAACCTTCGCCACCCCGTTTGCCGCATCCGAAATCGCGTTGCGAACTCCCGTCATAAAGGTATCGTCGAATTTATAGATGGCCACGCCGACCGTCGGTATGCTCTCCCCGTTCGTTGCCGTTTCCTTTGCATTCGAGCAACCGGCCAATGCACCGGCCAGCAGCGAACCCGCAGCCAATGCCGAAACCCATTTCTTCATAAATAAAACCTCCCCGTCATTTGTGTTGTATGTGCTTTCATGATGATTATCAGGCTTTTGCAAAGCTTTAGGAATTCAATAATCTCATCTTTTCTATCGAAAATCTCCTGAGTTTCCATTAAGTAGCCAAGCTTGGGTTGCAGGACATCCCCTTCAAGAGCAGCAAAAAGCCGCCTCATCTATGAGGCAGCTCCCAAGCTATCAAGTTAAAAGCGTTCGTATAGTCCCTAGCGCCACAAGCTATGATTTAGGCTCGAGGGCTGCCATTTCCTGCATATAATCAGACAGCGATACTAGGTGATTGCCCACGAAGCTACCTCTCTGCTTTTCGACCAGATGTGCAGCAGGCGCCATCGAAAGCTGGGCAGCAACCACGTTTTTCTCCGGATATTTATCCATTATTTTCATCAGACCCTCTGACACCGCCTGAATATACTCGCTGCTTCTCCCTTGCATAATCAATTCAAACGTATGATCCAAAAGAAAAGGCTCCACATCAATGGCGGTCCCCTTCACTTTTGTGTAGGCTAATAATTGCTTCATTGTTCCATTAACCGTGTTCGGATTCGTAAAAACAGCTATAACGGGCTGATTCATTTTACAAATATCTCCGAACAGAGGCTCATCTATTTTTATAATCGGAATAGTGTAGGAACGATCATTTTCATTGAAAATGGAAGTAAACATCGTGCAAGTCAATAGAATAGCGTCAACATGGCAATTTGAGATCCAATCCAGGGTCTCCATCACTTTCTTTTGCATCATCTCTTTTGTGAAGCCCCGATCTCCTTTTAATCGGTCGAGACCCGGATCTACAAAATGCACCAATTCTACATCAAACTTATTCATCGCTTTTTCTATAAGCTCTATATTTGAATAGTGTGCATGAAAACATCCAATTCTTTTCATCGTATGGCCCCCGCATCATTGTTTTGTATGATTTTGGATATTTTATATTAACATTTCAGATGACAATGTCAATATGCTTTTCTCAATGCTTCTCCACGAAGCAATAGCTTAACTGCAGCGTTCCTATACAAGCCTCTCGCCGTTTATGACGAGGCCTTTATCGGTTTGTGATCATTTCATCCTCTTGATCGGGATCATCTTTTGTTATACTGGAAGGCAGGAAGTACGGAGGGGGACCACATGCGCAATCACAATCGATTATATTTCTTGTTAGCCGTTTTGACCGTTTGTTTTATTGCTTACGCCTTAATCAAAAATTACCTGATCGATCCAGGGGCTGATTCCTTTCTTAGCCAAAAAAACGGGCTTAAACGCGAGCTCAATCTTCCGGTTTGGTTAAACGTCATGTACATTCATGTTGCATTTGCATGCCTGGCTATGGCGACGGGATTGCTTAATTTTTCTGCCACCTTGTACAAAAAAAGCCGCAAGCTTCATCGCAGCTTCGGCTATGCTTATATCCTGTCCGTTATGCTTGTCGTATTGTCTTCGGGGTATATGGCTCCTTACGCTACAGGAGGAAAGATTAGCAGCATAGGCTTTAATCTGATCAATATCATTTGGCCGGCGATTACGCTCGTGGCGTTCATTCAGATCAAAAAGAAACAAATCATTCGGCACCGGAATTGGATGATCCGAAGCTACGCCTTTTGTTTTACGAATATGCTCATCCATCTTATCGCCCTTCTTTTTGAGAACCTGCTTGGTTTCAGCTATACCGCCAGCTACACGGCCGGTATCTATGGCTCCCTTGCCCTGCTGCTGCTCATCCCTGAAGTTCTCCTCAGAACAATAGCAAAGCCAAGGAAACTAACTCCGCTATAAGGAATCGGCTCTTCGGCCGCCGCTATCTTGGCCCGACCTTATCCATAATCGGAAAGGTCAGTTGAACGGACGTACCCACATGCTCCATGCTGTTGACCGAAAGGCCGTATTCCTCGCCGCAAATCGATTTAATCCGGTCGTGTACGTTTTTCATGCCGACGTTTTTGCTAGGAGCCTTGGGCTCCGACAGCATTTGCTGGAGCTCCAGCAGCCTGGCTTCGCCAATGCCGGCGCCGTCGTCGTAGACGGTGACAGCAAGCTTGCCGCCGACAAGCTCCATCGACACAAGCACGCTTCCTTTTCCGCCCTTGGGGCGGATGCCGTGCTGAATGGCATTTTCAACGATAGGCTGCAGCGACAGCTTGAGAATCTGATAATCCCGGTTTACGTCATCGGCGATCTCCAGCCTCAGCTCGATCCGGTTCTCGTATCTGACACGGATAATATAGAAATAATCCTCCAAATGATTCAGCTCATCCTGAACAGATACCCAGTCCTCGCCGTAATCAATAACATATTTCAACTGATTGGACAGCGCCAGTATCATCTCCGCTACTTCCCCGTCATCATTATAAACGGCGTTCATGCGAATGACCTCCAGCGTATTGTATAAATAATGGGGGCGAATCTGGCTTTTCAGCGCGTTTAGCTCCGCTTGCTTTTGCTTGATTTCAGCCACATAAGCGTCATCAATGAAGATTTTGAGCCGCTCTACCATTCGGTTAAAGCCGTGGGCAAGCCTTCCGATCTCGTCCTTGCCATACTTGGCGATCTGAATGTCCAGATTGCCTCTTTCCACCTTATTCATATGCTGCAGCATATTCCGTATCGGCGCTGCAAGTCGCCTGGAGAACAGCGTTCCCATGGCCAGCAGCACAATCGAGCACACGATGATTGCGATAAATATAGCGGATTGCATGGAAGTCAAAGGCTCGAACAAGCTTTGTTTGGATACCCGCATAAGCAATTGTCCCTTGAGATGAGGCACCTCGTGCGAAAACGTTAGATTTCCGTTATCATCCGCATCGGTAAGCGTTAGTATTGAATCCTCGGCAGCCGTAGGAGATTTGCTGTAATAAATCCGGTCATCGCCGTCAAGCACATACAGCTCGTCCTCTTTTTTCAGGTTCATTTCCTTAAAATAGCTGTCCAGCACACCGGCATCAACGTCGATAAACAAGCTGCCCACGACCTTCGGTTCGGCTGTCAGCATACCGGAAATGTCGATCAGGTTGCGGGCAAACGTAATGACCCGCTGATCCGAAAGATAATAATGCTCGTCATGCGTCGGATAGATCGCCAGATATCGTGGATTTTGTTGCAGCGGCGTGAGCCATTCCGCAATGGGCATGCTATCGGTCTGAAGCGGCTTGCTCTGCTTCGTTTGGTAATATAGCTTGTTGTCCAGCGATCTCACAAAATAGACGCTTCGAATATTTTTATCGCTATACAATACCGTTTTCAAAAAAGCGGCGATCGGAACGTTGTTGATTTGCTCAAACTCATTGACGTTGGCCGATTGGTTCACGGATACGGAAGGTGAATAGCCCTCGTATCTCCCTGTATACATCAGCCGCGTAATTTCATCGTAGTCGGAAAAAAAATTGTTCAGGTTGTAGCTCAAATATAGAGACATCTGATTCAAATTGTTAATCGTAAACTGCTGCACATGTCCGGTGAACGCCTGAAGCGAAAAAACGCTTAATGCAATAAGCGGAATCATGCCGACCAGCAGAAACGCAGCCGAGAACTTCACAAACGCGCTGTTCCACCATTTTCGAATGACTGACATGCCGCTTCCCTCCCGTTTATTCTCTCATAGCGTTCTTATACTCTTGAGGCAGCTTGCCCGTTTGTTTTTTGAACATATCGCTGAATTGCCTCGCGTTCTTATATCCGACCTTCTCCGCAATTTCGTAGACCATCAAGTCGGTATGCTTAAGCAGGGACACGGCCTGCTCCATTCGCAAATCGGTTACATACTGCTTGAAATTCCGATTCATTTGTTTTTTGAAAAAGCTGCTAAAATAATACGGGTTCATAAAGGCGACCGCTGCGACGGATTCCAGCGATATATCGTCCCGATAGTGCTCCTCGATATATTGAACGACGCGGGAAATAAGCTTCTGCTCCTTGCTGTCGGGATTGTCCCCAATTCGGCTGTAAAGCTGCTGAAGCATGTCGTAGACGCCTTCGCACATCATCCCGTAAGTCTCGTATCGCTCCAGCCTGCTCTGCAAATGCTGGATATCGAAGCCCCAATCCGACATAGGCACATCCGCCTTCTTCACCTCCTGCACGATATGGAGCAGGGCGGAGAAGCAGGTGGACACCGCAAGCTGGCGATTGCCGATAGCAGCCGACTCCACGACCTGCAGCAGCATGTTCATCTTGGAAAGCGCGCTCTCGCCATTGCCTTCGGTAAGCGCCTTGATAATCTCGAATTGAAGCGCGAACAGCTCCTTTTCCCTGTCCTTGCGCGGCTCCAGCTTCCGATAGCGAATAACGCGATTCAATCCCGCAAAATAAGTCATAGATAGCGCTTGCTCCGCCTGTTCGCGGGAGTCCCTTATCCGCATCAGCGCCTCCGCCGGCTCCCCGACGCCGACGGATACCTTCAGCTTCAAATAATTCATAACGTTCGTTTTAATCGCTTCCGCCAGCCGAACAGGCAGCCCCGGCTCCTCGTAGCTAAGGGCAAGCGTAAAGCTACCTGCTTGAACAAAGGAATACCCTTGACCGTATGCCTCTATACTTTCCTGTACAATATTATGGACGGCGAATTCAACAAGCTTCTGCGTCTGAAGCGGCCACCGTTCGTTGTCGTTGCCCACGGGATCGATCCGAACGATGCAGATGGCAAAAAGAGGACCCTCAAGCTTCTGCCTCAAATACTGGCAGCCCTCAGACTGAGCCGACAATGTGCCCTCCGTCAGCCGTTCCAGCCAGCCGCCAACCTCATCATCCCGATTTTTCCGCTCGAGCAGATCCAGCTTGTTGCGCCGCTGATCCTCCTCATCCTCCTCGCGGATAAGCGAGATCGTTTTGGCGAGCACCGCCTCCAGGTCGGATTTTTTGACCGGCTTAACCAAATAATCGACTGCTCCATAAGCAATGGCATCTCTAGCGTAAGAAAATTCCTGATACGCGCTTATAAAAATAATTTTGCATGGCAGCTGACGCCGCTCCACTTCTTTAATAATATCGATTCCGGTAAGATGAGGCATGCTAATGTCGCTGATGACGATATCAGGCTGGCGTTCTTCAATCATTTCAAGCAGTTCTTTCCCGTCATATGCCAAGCCGACGATATCGATTCCATGCTCTTCCCATGGAATTAATTTCCCTAGTCCCTTTACTATAATCGGTTCGTCATCCGCGAGCACGACAGACAGTTTCATTCTGCTTCACACCTTTCAAGTCATAACGGCAAACCGTACCCTGTATCATAGGGGAATGAGATGTTCACAATTGGCCGCTTGCAAGCATCCGTCAATTCAATAATAGCGGAATAGGGACGCGAATCGATTCGCGTCCCGTTGCCACTATTCACGCTATTTATTCTGCAGGATTGCCGATTACGACACGAGCTAATCTCCCCGCGGCTCGCAGCTTCTCCATCGGCCTTCGCTTGCGCTTTAATCGCCCTCCTCAAGGCGAACGGGCAGTCATTCGGTTACGTTCATTATAATAAACGCTGCGGCTGTGTGAAACGCTGTTTTTTTAGAAGCTTATGCTCTTTTTTAAGCAGGTTGCCGGAGGTGCCGGATTGTTCGCCGCCGCCTGCTGCATACCGAATAACGCCGACTTCGACAAGGCGGCGCATCTTGTTTCCATTCGCTGACATGTCGCGCTTGGCATGCGTTTACGGAGCGCGTTATGGCGTCGCATCCTGACTAGAGCTTTGAGCAGCTTGCCAAGCTTGATGCCTCCTGAGCCATTCCTTGCGCCTGCGCCGATCAGTCCATGCTAGTGACACAAACATAAGAATATTCCTGCTGATCGCTAATAATGAGTGCATTAAGCTGATAGCCAAACTTGATGCCGCCGTCGATGCCGATCAATTGCTTGCCGAACCATGGATGAAACTCCTTTGTTTGATGCAACCGGGCAGTCACCTCATGGCCAAAAACAATCTTTTTGTACAAGGGCAGTATGCCGTCATGAGCATGGAACTTGCCTCTGATCCAGCGCAGATCCTTGGTGGAGGTTTGGCGCCAGTGCCGCAATTCCGGATCTATCCCCGCATGAACATAGATATGGTGGTCATCCTCTACGAAATATTTCAAATTCCTCAGAAAATAGATTTCCGACGCATATTTCTGCTTAATAAACTTCCGCGCCTTCTCGTCATCGGTTTCATCCACATACCAGGGGCAAAAGGAGCGAATCGTTTGCAGGCCTCCGTTACGAGTAGTCGAATAGGGCAGAAGAGTATAATCTCTATCGTCCAGCCAGTCTAAAAACATGTCGTCATGATTGCCGCCTATCGCCTTGACCCCGCTCCGGCTAGCCAAGGTTCTCACATGCTGCACTACTTCAAGAGACGAAGGTCCGCCATCTACATAGTCGCCAAGCAGAACAAGCCGATCATGAATAGCGTTGTATTGAACCTTGTCAAGCAACGCCAGAAATGTGCGATAATAGCCGTGAATATCTGAAATAACAATCGTTCTTCTCATCCTGATGAATGGGCCTCCTGCTCAGCTCAACCGCTTAACTTCAATGGGCACTAATACATTTTCATAGTGATAGCACTATCATACCTTGAAAAGCCCGCCCGCACCACTCATAAAGATAAGTTTGCCTTCAAGGAAGAACAAGAGGCAGCTAGATTTACAGGACGGTTTAGTGAGTGAACATATAAAAAAGCCTTGATAGAGCGGCATACACTCCATCAAGGCTATGTGATACGAAAACGCCCTAAAAGGTTTTTAAAATAGACTCGGAATCGTCATTCTTTCTCTTATACTCATGCGAGAAGCATCCAAGCTGCCGGTATAGCTTCCCTTTATCGCCAATAACCTCCCCCACCGTCCCAAGGTACAAAAAAACCTCTCCTTAGGGCATGTGGCGTGGGCGCCGTCACCAGTTGACCAAGGAAAGGTTTTTTTGTCGTTGTACAGAATCAGCCCTGATGTTCTCCGCGCTATAACCGAAATGACTGGTTATTCACAGATTATTGGAACTAACAAACCGTTTAATTCGCAGCTGCTATGTTTGAATAACGAAACTTCTTTGACGATTCCCTTTGTGCGTATGACGACTTTCTGATCGAATGCACTCGTCAGCGTCACATGATGCAGAGCCCCGTTCTCCCATGCGATGTCCACACTCACACCGCCTCTAGCCCTTAAACCGGTTATACTGCCCTCAGCCCAAGCCCGCGGAAGCGCCGGCAAAAGGTGAATTTCGCCCTGATGACTTTGAAGCAGCATCTCTGTAATAGCCGAGGTTCCCCCGAAATTTCCATCAATTTGGAATGGGGGATGCGTACAGAACAAATTGGGCAAGGTTGATTGTCCCAGTAACGCGGTGATATGTTCATAGGCAGACTCACCATCTTCCAGCCTTGCCCACATATTGGCAATCCAAGCTCTGCTCCAGCCCGTATGGCCTCCGCCATGCGACAGCCGCCGCTCAAGCGTCATTCGAGCCGCCTTAGCCAACTCAGGCGTTTTTCGAACCGTAATTTGATTGCCGGGATGCAGGGCGAACAGCTGCGAGATATGGCGGTGGCCCGGTTCTACTTCCTCGTAGTCCTCTACCCACTCCTGAATCTGTCCGTAGCGGCCGACTTCCGGCTCTGGAATGCGGTCGAGCAGCAATTCCAGCTTTTCGCTCCATTCCCGATCTTTTTGCAGCAGTCTGGCTGCTGCTATGCAATTGGTAAAGAGAGCTCTAATAATTTGGCTGTCCATTGACGCCCCGTAACAGAGAACTCCCGTCTCACCGTCTGGAAGCTTGTACTCATTCTCCGGAGATAGGGTTGGACAGATGACGAGGCGTCCCTTAGGGTCCTCCACCATGTAATCGGCCAAAAAATCGGCGGCTTCTTTCAGCGTATCATAGGTCTTGGCCAGAAATTCGATATCGCCTGCGTATTCATAATGATCCCATACATGCAAGCATAGCCAGGCTGCCCCAAGCACCCAAACCGTCGAGCTTAAGCAAACGTCCTGAGGTGCCGTGTCCGCCCAAATATCGGTGTTATGATGCGCCATAAAACCGCCGCTCCCGTACATCATCTTTGCCGTTTTACGGCCGGGCTCGCGCATTCTCTCCAGCAAATCGAACAAAGGCTGGTGACATTCGGCTAAATTGCAGGCTTCGCTTGGCCAATAATTCATTTGCGTATTAATATTAATCGTATACTTGCTGTCCCAGATGGGAAGCATGTCCTGATTCCATATGCCTTGCAGCGTGGTTGGAAGGGAGCCAGGGCGGCTTCCGGCAATCATAAGATACCGTCCAAACTGAAAGTACAGCGCAATCAAGCCGTTGTCGGGCTGCCCCTCCTGAACCCGCTTCAACCTTTGATTCGTTGGGACGCCAGCGAGCAAGCCTGATTCCGGCAATGTAAATCGCACTCTGCCGAAGAGAGATTGATAATCCCGGATGTGCTCCTCCTTCAATTGTCTGTAGGACATCTTTGCCGCCTCATTAACCCGAGCCTCGCAAGCTTGAATGGGGTCCGGTGTACGAAAGGTGGTGCTTGCGGCCACATATAGGGTCACGGAGTCAGCGTTGCGAATGACGATGGAATTTCCGATCGTTTCCGCTGTCCCTCCTTCCGCCTCCGCTTTTACAACACTTCCGAATACGATCGAGCCTTCGCCTCCACACTGTCCTCTCATCATTGTCGTATCGGAAGACAATGAACGGCTCTCATCGACATAAGCATTAAATCCGACCTGATACTTGAACTTATGCTTGGAGAAAGGCTCCTTGTTCCACGGCTCTCTCCCTCTGGAAAGCTGAGTGTGAAAAGAAAGACTGCCCGGCACAGAAGCCGTCAAACGCAGCGCCATCACCTGGGCAGGATAACTGACAAACATTTCTCTGTGAAAGCGAACGCCATCCTTCATATAACTGACGGACGCCATCCCCGTTTCTAAATCCAACTCCCGCACATAATCGGTAACGGAGGTTTCTTCATCGTCAAAAAAAAGAAAAAGGTTGCCAAGGGGCTCGTAATGGCGCTGACCTTCAGGTATGCCTGTTAGAGCAAAACCGGCCAGTCGTTCCGCTTCCTTGATGCGGCCTGCAAAAATATGCTCGCGGATAATCGGCAAATGACGAAGCGCGTCCGGATTGTTTCTATCCATCGCTCCGCCATACCAAACACTATCCTCATTCAATTGGATTTGTTCCGTATGAAGGCTTCCATAGACCATGCCGCCGAGCCGGCCGTTCCCCAGCGGCAGCGCTTCTTGCCAGACATCCGCCGGTTTGTCGTACCAAAGTTTCCATTCACTCATGCTTGATCTCCTTTTTCCCCGCTTGATCCGAAAGATCGGGCAAGCAGACAGCACGATCTGTGCTGCCTGCCCGGATTCGCCCTTTTATTTTTTCGCTTTAAGAGCATACGCTTCTTGGTTGATTTGTTCGTACATCGCTACGTCCAGCTTATCCAGCTGCTTCACGTAAGCGTCCCATTCCGTTTCAATGTCCTTGGTGCTCATAATAAATTGAACCAAACTTTCCTTTACATACCGGGTAATGTTCGTTTTGAGCTGCACCAGGCTGTTAATTTGATCCGGGTTGATGAACAGGTTAGTCATATACTCCTTCGGAGCGAATGGCTCGTACTGCTTCGTAGCTTGATACAGTTTAAGCTCCATTCCATCCTTAGCAAGCGGGTCCTGGTCAACGGCCATCGTCTCCCTGAACGTCTTCGAACGGAAGGTCGGTCCCATCCCTTGCCATACAGACTGATTGGTCGTGCCTTCTGCCTGAGCAATCTCCTCATAACGTGCGGGTCTGCCTTCAAAGTCAAGTTCGCCTTCCGCTGCCTGCTTCCAATGTACGCCCTCTTCTCCGTAGTCGGCCCGCAGCGTTCCTTCTTCGGAATACAAATAATCTGCAATCTGCATGGCAATCTCTTTATTCGGCGATTTGGCATAAATGCCGAAGGAGGACGTTGCCTTATTGGGACCGTAATTGCCGTCAATCATCGTCAGCTGTACGCCATCCGGTCCTTTGAGCGGAGGTACGACCGCGTAATCCTTGTAGCGCTGGTCTCCAGTATCGACAAAATCGATAACGCCGGCCGGATATCCGAACGGGAATGCGCCGAGCACAGGCGCGGCCGCGTTGTTGCCTAGAGCAAGCAAGGCATTGGAATCCTGTGTAAACGATGACGAATCCAGCAAGCCTTCCTTGTACAGCTTGTTCAAGTAAATCAGGCCTTGCTTCCAGCCCTCCTTGTTCGCGACGAATTCGACCTTGCCATCGTTAACCGCGAGATAGCCTTCGGAATCGTTATAGATGAAGGCGTTCATGAGGAAACCGTCTACGTTGCCATGCCAGCCCTTCTCTGTTCCGCTCAGCGGAATCTCATCGGCAATTCCGTTGCCGTTGGGGTCCTTTTCCTTAAAGGCTTTCATGGCTTCATAAAATTCATCCGTAGTCGTAGGCATCGCTAGCCCCAGGTTGTCCAGCCACTTCGTGTTGATCCACATTTTCTGAGAGTACTGGCAATGATAGCAGTCATTAATAGCGGGCAGACCGTAAATATTCCCGTCAGGAGCCGTATTGGCTTGCAAGAAATCCGGATATTCCTTCATAACCGCCTCTTTGATGTTGCTGCCATACTGCTCGATCAGATCGTTGAGCGGAGCCAGAATACCTTGTTGACCGTACAAAAATTGTTCTTGCTTGGTGAATAGCTTTTCGGCCATAAAAATATCCGGGTAATCGCCGCTTGCCATGAGCAGCTTCTTTTTCTCCTCAAATGTATCAGCGGTTGCCGAATTCCACTCAATTTTTACGTTAAATTTCTGTTCGATAAATTTGGTGAACGTATTATCCTTCAGATCGCCGCTTGTGGCATAGGCTTGCGTGAAAATTTTAATCGTCGCAGGCTTGCCCCCGTTTCCGGAATCGCCTTCATTCGGGCTGTTTCCGTTGTTAGATGAACAAGCGGTTAGCAGGATCATGCTCATCAGCGTGCTCAGCAGTACAGTTTTCCACAATCGTTTTTTGCTTGTCATGTCGTTCCCCCATTACTGTATTGTCGTATATTGTACCTCTTGCACATGCATTCATTCCAGCGGGACGGCCAGTCCCTGCATCCGGCTAATCCATCAGCCTTTAATAGAGCCGATCATCACCCCCTTGACGAAATGCTTTTGTACAAAAGGATAAATAATCAACGCCGGAATGGCCGCTATGACTATGGTGGAATATTTCATAATTTCAATGTTATTGCGAAGCTTAATAAAATTAGCGGAATCCGAAAACAACGATGCGGAAATTTGGTTTTGGATCAAAATTTGTCGGAGCACCAGCTGCAGCGAGTACAGATCCTGGCTCTTTAAGTAAATGAGTGCATCAAAATAAGCGTTCCAGTGTCCGACGGCATAAAAGAGAAAGAGCACCGCGATAATAGGCTTGGATACCGGAAGAACAATTTTGACAAAAAACTGCAGGTGGCCCGCTCCATCGATTTCCGCCGCTTCCCCAAGCTCCTTGGATATGGTCGATTGGAAAAAGGTCCGGGCGATAATCAGGTTCCATACCGCCAGAGCATTGGGAATCAATAGCGCCCAGCGGGTATCGATCATTCCCAGATCCTTGACAAGCAAGTAGGTCGGAATTAAACCTCCGTAGAAAATCATGGTGAAGGTGAATAAAAACATGACCACATTTCTACCGATTAAATTCGGTTTGGACAACGCAAATCCTGCGCAAACCGTAAGGAACACATTGATCAACGTGCCAACGGTGGTGTAGAACAGCGAATTGGTAAAACCGGTGATAATCAAATCGTTTTGCAAAATAAGCCGGTAACCTTCCAGTGTCGGCTCTACCGGCCACAGCCACACCTTTCCGGACATAATGGCGCCTGACGAACTGAACGATGAGCTTACGATAAATACAAGCGGGTACAGCACCGCCAGCGTAAGCAGACCGACCCAACCATATAAAAAACCAAGAAACAAACGATCGTTGCGCGTCTCTCTATTCACAAGGGCTCCTCCTACCAAAGACTATTGGACGTAATCCGTTTGGCCGAATAATTGGCGATTACGATAATGATTAAATTGATCACGTTATTGAATAGGCCTACCGCTGCCGAATAACTGAAATCGCCGCCGATCAAGCCAACCTTGTACACCATCGTTGAGATAATCTCCGAAGCGCCCAGATTAATCGGATTCTGCATCAAGTATACCTTTTCGAAGCCCAGGTTCATGACCTGTCCCAGGTTCAGAACAAGCAAAATGGTTACGGTGGGTACGATTCCAGGCAGGTTGATATGCCAAATTCTGCGCAACCTCGAAGCGCCGTCTATTTTGGCCGCCTCATGCAATTGAGGATCGATTCCGGACAGGGCTGCCAAATAAATAATGGAGGAATACCCCATTGACTGCCATACCTCCGAGGATACAAACAATGTTTTGAACAGCTGAGGAAGCGCCATAAAATCGATCGGCTCAAGCCCCAGTCCTGTTAGAAGCTGATTGACTGGCCCGCGATTATGAAGAAACATCAGCAGCATGGACACGACTACGACGGTCGAAATAAAATGCGGAGCGTAGGTAATAAGCTGAGCGCTCTTCCTGAACATCCCCTGCTTTAATTCATTTAGCGCAAGCGCAAACAGGATTGGAACGGGGAAGGTGAGCGCAAGCGTATACAAACTAAGCATTACCGTGTTGATAATGGTCTGGGAGAAGTAAGGCGAGTCAAAAAATTGTTGGAAGTATTTCAGCCCAACCCATTCGCTTCCCCAGATGCCTTGAGCCGGATTAAAGTCTTTGAAGGCAATCGTAACGCCGTACATCGGCACATATTTGAACAAAATCATATACGTTAAGGGCAGCAGCAGCAGCAGATACAGCTCCCAGTCCCTTCTGGCTTTGTTCAGTAACCCTCTGCGTGCGTCCAAAAAATTCGTCATGGTCATATCTCCTGTCAAGCGTATTCGCAAACCAGCTGGTGATTCGAAGTATAGAGGGATCTATCGCTGCGCACAACGGGCAGTAATCGTATGGCTGATGTTTTTCGCCAAACGCTTGATTGAAGAGAAAGCGACGTTATTCTACGGTGTGACCGAATTCGCATTTGCGCCTTTCATCCGGCCAAACACCCTGCAAATACGCCAAAAAACCGCCATGCAGCATGGCGGTTTATCAATTGGCATCTATGTGAAGTAAAGCGCCCGATAAGCGCTTGGGGTCATTCCTTCCTGACGTTTGAACGCTCGGCTAAACGTAATCGTTGTTGTGTAACCTACTTTAGCCGCAATATCGGAAATCGTGTTATCCTCATTCTCCAGCAGTTTTTTGCCATGCTCTATTCGAAGCTTGGCGAGAAAATCCACAAAGTTTGATCCAAACTCTTCCTTGAACAGCTTGCTTAAATATTTGTCGCTGACCTCGAACTTGTCGCTAAGCATCTCCAGCGATAGTCCCGGATCGGAATAATGGTCCTCGATAAAGCTCTTCACGCTGGTCATCGTCGCATGGTGCTTATTCGCATGCCGGGCAAGCTTGACTGCATGCTCCATCTCGCTGAAGATGCGGGAATAATTGGCGAATATGCCATCCAGCGTATCATTTTCCTCCATCGCTTGATCCAGTTCATGCTGCCATTGCTCCTTCCAGCTCCGATTAAGCTCCGAAGGCAGCTTGCCTGCATGCTTGTCCAGCATATAATTCGCATAACTGATCAGCTGCAAGGCCATCTCGCGGTTCAACCAGCCCAGCTTGATGATTTCTTGCAGACGCTGCAGATGATCCCTCCACGTCGGCTCTCCTTGGCTAAGCGCCGAAACCAGCGATTGGATAACGGATAAATGGACTTGCAGATCGTTTTTATCGCCGCGATAAACGTTTTCATAGCTGATGACACGATCCGTTCCCAAAATAATTTTGTATTGAAGCGCCTCCTGAGCCTGACGGAAGGATTCCTGCAATCCGCTTTGGACAGACAATGGTCGACCGCATCCAATCGTAATGGTCAACTTCATGTTGGTCCCGACCCATGCACGAAATTGCTCGGCGTTCGTGAGGAACAACGAGGAATCCCCCCCATTTGTACGCAGGACAACTCCGCAAAGCCTGCTCTCCGTTACCCAGACGATTTCGCAGTGCCCCTCTTCCTGCTTCAACCATTCCTGCAAAACGTTCTCCAGCGCAAACTTTAACAACGCTTGATCCTTAATGGAAAAATTGCGGCTAAACGACCTCGGATCATCGATTTCAACGACCAGGGCCTGCGCTTCTTGAAGCTGCTCCCCGAAGCCGCTCAGCTTCTGCCACTCTTCCCATAACGATTGCTCCATCCGGCGAGTGCCCAACAAAACCTCACGGAGCAGATGCTGACCGTTGCGAAGCTGTTCTTTCTTGTATTTCTGCTCAAGCTGACTTGAATACTGCACCATCTGAGCAATCGCTTGATCGATCACTTTCATTTCATTATGATTCGCGCCCGTTGTCCAGTCCAAGCCTGTTGGGCTAGTCAAAATGCGCTGCATGATCTGTTGTACCGGACGGTAATGTCTGCGCGTCATGATCACGATGCTCGCCGAACCAATCACAACGAACAAAATAGCCAATATAGTACCGGCATCCAGCCAAAGTGACGCCATTTCATAAAAACCCGCCTGATTGAAGCCCGTTTGAACGGTCCACCCCGTTACGGCCATGAGGCGCGATGACAACACTTCATCATTTTTTCTTTGCTCGCCTTTGCCATTATCCAGCAGGAGTGTCCCTTGCTCGTCCAATATGCGGATCTGTGTAACATCGGCTTGATAGGAATTGACAAGCAGCTGCTTTATTTTGTTCAAGTTGACGTTAACGATAATCATCCCGCTCGGATCTGAAATGCGCGCTTGCTTCTTTAATGTAATGACTTGAAGCGGCCGATTGGGGTTGGGCAGCGTGCGCGGCAGGCTCCATACGTTAAAGCGCCCGTCCTGAAAAGACCGCTCGACGTAGTCCCGGTCATAAAATTGCGCTAGCGGCATCGCCTTGTAATTGCTGATCATATCCTCGCGCAGGGCATGCACCAAATAAATCGAATCGATAATTTCATGATAGGCGAGCAAATCATTTACTTTGGTGAACGCTTTGTAGGTTGTAAAGTCGTCTGCTTGACCACGGGCTGAAAAAAAAGAGGTCACGGCTTCATCCATGGACTCTCGTGTAATCAAGTCGTTAATTGAACGCAAAATACCGTCCAGCTGCTGCGCCACATCCGATGCCATTCTTTCGTTGGCTTGAAGAGCCTGATCCCGGTTCATCAGGCTTAATGAACGGAAGTAGATAAACAGCAAACAGAAAGAAACAATGATCAGGATCGGAATGTACGTAAACAACATGCGGTAATACCAATTTCTTCTCATCTGCCAACATCCTTTGACTGAAGCCTGGGTAAGAGGTTTTCTAGGATGGATGTTAACATACTCACGAATCATTGTAAACGGCGCGATTGTACAGCGAAATACCGGAAGCACCGCCTCCCGTCGGACATCCTTTAGAAATTCTTTAGATTTGTCCTTAGCCGTTCCTCAGATTCTCTTGCTATTCTTCTTAAAACTGCATAAGGCAAGGGTGATTAAAGTGAGTAAACATGATTATGTACAGTTTCTGCAAAGCTTTATCCGGCAACCGAGACAAGTTGGAAGCGTGCTGCCCAGCTCACGATTTCTAGCCGGCAAGATGGTGGAGAACGTGGCCTGGAATCAAGTGCATGCTGTCGCCGAGCTCGGAGCGGGCACAGGGGCGATAACGCGAATGATTCATAAGAAAATAACCAACAATACGAAAGTCTTATTGTTTGAAATGGATGCTTCCATGCGGCAGCAATTGCAGTCCAGTTACCCCGCTTTTACATGCCATGCGGATGCCCGCTGTATCGTTCAGACGATGAAGCGGCACAACATCGAGCAATTGGATTGCGTCATCAGCGGGCTGCCTTTTTTCAATTTCAGCCCGGAGCTTAGGCAAGCCCTGCTGAATCAAGTTCTCCAAGCGCTAAAACCAGGCGGACGCTTTATCGCCTTTCAATATTCTCTTCAAATGAAAGCGACTTTATCATCGCACTTTAGACTGGAGCACATTCATTTTGTTCCCTGTAATTTTCCTCCCGCCTTCGTATATACTTGTGTTAAAAAAGAAGCGCTTGACCAGACGTATTGTCAGAGATCTTGTTCATCTGGAGCAAGGTTTGCAAATTATGTCTAAAGGAGATCTGTCTTATCGTGTAGCAGTCAACCGGCAGGACGAAATCGGGAGAATTGCGGTGAATATTAATGAAATGGCGGACCGGCTTCAACGGTAAATTTCCAAGGAACGTCAATTGGAGAAAGCAAAAATGGAGTTGATTACAGGCATTTCGCATGATTTGCGCACGCCGTTAACAAGTATGATTGGCTACATCGATCTCCTCAAAACGGCTTCCTTTCGCTCGAAAGAAGAATATAACCGTTTTGTAACGAACACATATCATAAAGCCATTCATCTGAAAACGATGCTGGACGATCTGTTTGAACAAACCCGGTTGACTGCGGGAGAACATCCATTAAACCTCAAAAACATTGACCTATGCAAAATGTTGGAGCAAATGCTGTTCGAATTCGAGCCCATTGCCCAAGAACATGGCCTTACGATTGTAAAGGAGCTGAAGCATAAGCAAGCCTTTACCCTCATCGACAATGAAAAAATCGCCAGAGCCTTCGACAATTTGTTTATGAATGCACTGAAATACGCGATCAAGCCTGGAATGATTCACATTCGTTTGCGAACCACCCCCTCAGACATTTGCGTTGAGATAGAAAATAAAGGAGCAGCGCTATCGGCTGAGGAAGAAAGACGGCTTTTTGATCGATTTTATAAGGTCGACCATGCTCGCAGCAACGAGGGAGGGCACACCGGCGCCGGATTAGGGCTATCCATTGCGCGGAGCATTGTCGAACTGCACGGCGGCACATTAAAGCTGCTCCATAGGGATGGAAGCTTCACCTTTCAGCTGACTTTGCCTGTCGAACTGACCCTAAAGCAGGCCAATGAGACTGTGCTTTGAAATAGGCAAAAGGGGCTGCAGCAACGATGAGTCGTTATGCAGCCCCTCCGTTAGACAATCGAATTCGGAGGGAACAAGCATGACAACCAAATTCCGGACTAAACCAGACATCCGCGCCCTGGTGGCGAGATTGTCAATTAAAAAGTGTAACCTTTGAAAACAAAATCTAGTAACTACCGAGCCGGGCTTGACATGGAGCCTCTGGCGGGCCCGATGCTCCCGAGCTAGGCGAAGTGTCCAAATGACCTATTCGCTCTCCGGCAATCAGCCTACCAGGCCCGCCCCCTCCATGTAAAGCCGCTTATCGCACCTGTACGCGATCGGGATAACAGACGGTCAATTGCAGCAGGATCTGTCCCCAGTTCTGCACCCGTCCCGTCCATTTCCGTACCACGTCCATCGTGGCTAGGTACAACATTTTGAGTAACGCATCATCCGTAGGAAACATGGTCTTTCCTTTTGTCACCTTACGTAACTGACGATGATACCCCTCGATCATGTTAGTGGTGTAGATCAGTTTACGAAGCTCTGTCGGGTACATAAAGAAGGTCGAGAGCTCGTCCCAGTTCTGTCGCCATGACTTCACGATGAGCGGGTATTTCTGTCCCCACGTTTCTTCAAAGCGTTCCAGTTCCTGTAAGGCAGCTTCCTCTGTCGTAGCTTTGTAAATCGGCTTTAAGT
>NZ_STGF01000016.1 GCF_005222705.1 Paenibacillus sp. SY21-1
TCTTGAAATACTCCCCGTTCTTAACCAATCTCGACGCTCCCCCTTCGGAGAGTATGTCGGCTTCTGGTGGGGAATTTTCAACCGTTGATATTGGGGATTTTAGCACTGATCTTCACACAAAAGAATCGAGCGAACGAAACGGGCATTGAGGATCAGATCACCGCCTTGTATGCCAACGGGGCTAGCGTGCGGGACATTCGGTTCAGTTGCAGGGGCTGTATGGGATTAAAGGTTCACCTGCGCTCATTGGCGGAGAAAACCAGGAATCTGTTTGGAAAAGCACAAAGCGACTAATTGTACCAGTTCCGTTGTAAAGATGCTGCGTTTTCTTTTTTTGACAAGAACTTTTCTCTGCCCAGCAAGGAAGTACTCTTGCATAATGCATGTGTGTTAATTATAATATACATAGATGTTCGATGTATCGATATTCTATATATAGGTGGAGATAGCTATGAAAATTAACAAAGAGCTTATGAAGGGTAGCACGGTTATTCTTATTCTTACATTACTAGAGCGCAAAAACATGTACGGCTATGAGATGATTAAGGAAATGGAGCGTCGGACCAATGGACTGTTCGCGTTTAAGGAGGGTACGCTGTATCCGATTTTGCATACGCTTGAGGCTGACAGGCAGGTAGAGGCTTTCTGGGAGGAAGAGGGGGGGCGCAAGCGCAAATACTATCGTATAACAACAGACGGCAGGCGCCAGCTTGAGGAGAAGAAGAAGGAGTGGACGTTGTTCCGCTCGACGGTAGAGCAAGTAATCGGGGAGGGAGGAGCATGATTCGGACATGGTCGGCGCATCCTCTTGCTTCCGCTTATTTGGAGCGGGTATGCGCACAGGTGCGGGCAAAAAAGATGCATGAGGAAATTCGATTGGAACTGATCAACCATCTTGATGAGCTGGTGGAGGGACAAATTAGCGACGGGATTGAGGAGCAGGAGGCTGTTAAACAGGCATTGGTTATGCTGGGCGATGCCGAAGATGTAGGCAAGCGACTGCATAGCGTACATAAGCCGTTAATGGAGTGGGGCTTGCTCGGAATTGTCGCCGCGCTTGTCGGGGTTGGCCTGCTGGCTATGTATGCCATAGATATGGCGCTAGGCGATAGCTTCGGCGGGGGCTGGTTCTTTAAAAAAGCGATTGTTGTATTCGCTGGGGTGCTGCTGCTCATCGTCTTTTATTACATAGACTTCCGTAAGCTTCGCCCTTATTCATGGTATTTGTACGGACTCGTCATTATCTTGCTCTTGCTATGCAAGAATTTTGGTATACAAATAAATGGCGCAAGAATTTGGATCATTATTGGCAGTTCCTTTTCAATTAACGTATATGAATTAGCCTTATATGGCTTCTTGATTGCATTTGCTGGTTGTGTGACATCCATTGCTTCTAAGTCACGGCATGGATTTCGTCTCATTCCGATAGCAGGCAAATTTGCATTTGCTTTTGTAATCGTTCCCGTTTGGTTTTTCGTGGATCTAAACAGGTACTTATTGATATTTATTTATTTTGTAGGTTTAGTTATGATTCTGACGGCGATCAGAAAGTTCCATTTGCTGGTTGGCGTGGTCATTGCTTTTATCGGCATTGCTGCAGGGATGCTTGTAATAAGCGGTACTCATTCTCTATTCATGTTGCAGCACGTATTTAGTAGGTTACGACAATTTAAAGGTGATCCTCAAACAACAGGTTACTATTGGAGATTAATCGTTGAAAACTTGCAATCCGCGGGGATGTGGGGACACGGTTTTGGCGTTCCGAACACAAAATTGCCATTCATCTATTCGGATTCTATATATTCCTATTTAATCTATAGCTTGGGCTGGGTATTTGGCGCTTTTCTGCTTCTCCTTACTATGACGTTCGTGTTTAGGTTAGCTGCACTGGGTTTGAAGCTTAATGACTCTTATGCAAAAGCTGTTACAGCAGGAATTTGCAGCGTATTTGCCATCCATGCCGTTTGGAATATTCTTATGTCACTTGGCATTTTACCAATTGTCGGCGTATCCTTTCCGTTCGTATCCTACGGTTTAACTAACAGCATTTTTGAACTGGCATTGATTGGGCTGCTGCTCGGACTGTACCGACGCAAAAACATGCTTGGAGCAACAGAAATAGTCAGCACCAATTAATAATTTCAAGGCTTACAATCTTGCACTAAGTGACTACCGTACCAGTTCGATAACGATCCTCGACATGATACGAAAAGCTTGAGATCCCTTGTCGCATAAGGGGTCTTCTTTTTATGTTTTTTTCCAAAAAGATTGTTGCTATAATATGAAATCTAATTGAATGTTTTTATGATTGGACTATGTTGGGGAAGACGATATTCACTAATTCCCCTAAGTCGTCAATGACAGCATCAGCATCAGTAATAGCTTTAAACTGGCTATTTCGTTTCCAAACCGCCTTCATTCCAACGTCACGGCTTGCTCTAATATCGTTATCGGGATGATCTCCAACAAAGAGAGCATTTTCGGCGGTTACGCCAAGTTTACTCAATGCACGATTGAAAATAGCTTTATCAGGTTTCCGCAGCCCTTCCCATTCTGA
Source organism: Paenibacillus sp. SY21-1 (assembly GCF_005222705.1). Classification (GTDB taxonomy): domain Bacteria; phylum Bacillota; class Bacilli; order Paenibacillales; family Paenibacillaceae; genus Pristimantibacillus. The sequence continues at coordinate 2,558 of NZ_STGF01000016.1, forward strand.
TATTAGCACCTTATCGAATAAATGTTCGATGTGTAATGCCTTGAAATTATCATATTGAAATTGACCAAAACCGTTGGAGACCAATGCTAGCTTTATGTTTTGTTTCTTTAATACACGAAGCATATTTAACAAGTTTGGAAATCCAACACAGTGCTTGTGAAAATTTTTTATGTAATCATCTAAAAGTAACATCCAGTCCATATTTTTAATGGATAACTCATGTAAAATCTGCTGATACACTTTATCCTTCCATACGTAACCATGATGATCAAGTTCAATAAACCGTTGAACAAAAATTTCTTCATCGACAATTTGAAACTCTGAATACCGGTGATATTGATCTCTAACAAACAGTACAAGTGAGGAGTCGCGGTCTAACAATGTTCCATCCAAATCAAAAAGAACCGCTTTGATTGTCAACTGAGTCACCCCCTGTAATTTAAGTAATACAGACTGATATTACATTGGGAACGGAATGAATCAAGAAGCTCGTCGCTCTTGTGGAAATGGAGTGCTTTAATTAGGGAGCAGATTTGTTGATGAACTCGTTGCTCTATTTGAAACTAACCAAAAAGAAGAAAAACTCTTGTCAACGAATAAAGGGGGAAATATAGAAGGTTATTGTTTTACATATTGACATTATTAAATTCTCCATAAGATAAGAATTTAATAATGTCAATGGAGTAAACAATATACATTCCTTTGAATGTTATTTTGAAGGTTGCTTCTAAAGATCCTAGTCGTTAAACAGCATAGAAGGAGTTTGCGTTTCTATGAATTACGCTGCCGTCACTCATGCGAATTGTATCCGGGCTGTAGCCAGAAATAGTAGCAGTTGGTCGGATTTGCATTCCATTCTGAATGACATTGACAAATGTTTCTTCTTTTATTGCTAATTCAAAATCCTTATCAGTCGTAATGTGTTGCTCAGGCTTAATTTGTCTTTCTTTGCTCATTTTCTAGTGCTCCTTATTTGATAAATTGGTTCCACAGGTTTATATCATAATACATTTCAAGAGAAAAGGTAAGTAAAGCTTAATAAATTTTTCTGTTAGTTAAAGAGCTTAGAAATTCATAACTGAGGATAGAGAAAGCAATCGGAAAAGTTGTTAAAGAGTAAGCTTTACTAGCTGACTTACTGCTCAATGGATAAGGGGAGAGATGATGGCGAAAAAAAGTCCGCAAGACGCAGCAAATCAATTTATTGCGAATCATTTTCCGGAATGTGCCGGGGCGCTTTTGGCAGGGAGTGTAGTACGGGGAGAAATGACTGAAACATCTGATTTAGACATTGTGGTTTTTGATACGACTCTTTCATCCGCATACAGGCAGTCGTTAATTGCTTTTGAGTGGCCAATCGAGGTGTTCGTCCATAATTTAACTACGTATAAAGAGTTTTTTCAAAGCGATATATACAGAGCAAGGCCCTCTTTAGTTAGAATGGTATCCGAAGGGATTGTTTTAAGAGATACAGGGATCATGACATCGATAAAAGCTGAAGCCGACGAGCTGTTGGAAAAAGGTCCTGAAAAATGGGATGAAAAAACGATTAAAATCAAACGTTACTTTATTACAGATGCTCTTGATGATTTTATCGGCTCAACAAAAGAGGATGAAGATCTTTTTATCGCTAACCATTTAGCGGAGGCGCTCCATGAATTTGTATTACGTACAAACGGTGCTTGGATCGGATCATCCAAATGGATTCCGCGTGCCTTAAAACAATATGATGAAAAGCTTGCCAAAGAATTTATGGATGCTTTCAATGTGTTCTACAAAACAGGAGACAAAACAACCGTAGTGAACTTGGCGAACAAGGTGTTAATGCCTTATGGAGGGACGTTATTTGACGGGTTCTCTTTATGAATATTATTGCGCCCGCTTATGCCAGTGGAACACATCCGCTCCCCCTACAATATGATGAGTCTAGAAACCTTAAGAGGTGAGCGAATGGCAGTTGTAAAAGCACGGAAACAGGATATTGATATGCTGGCAAGGCTGCTTCGAGCTGAAGCTGAGACTGAGGGCGAAATGGGGATGCTTCTGGTTGGAAATGTTGGTATTAACCGAATAAGAGGGAACTGCTCCGACTTTAAAGATATCCGGACCATTCCCCAAATGATCAACCAGGAGCATGCATTCGAAGCGTTGCAGCATAGTTTGTACTACCAGAATGCAAGAGAGAGAGAACGTCGTCTGGCGCAACGGGCTGTGAATGGGGAGCGGAATTGGCCTGCTAAATTCTCCTTATGGTATTTCCGCCCAGGATCGTTCGATAATCCCGGACCATGTCCGCCAACGTGGTACGATCAGCCGTTCGCAGGAAGATGGAAGAAGCATTGTTTTTATGAACCGACCGCGCAAGAATGTGAAAATATCTATAATACGTAATAACTACGTTTTAGCATCATCATAATGGAACTGCCCGTGGCTTCGGCTGCCGGGCTTTTTTTATTTTGCTTTACGAATGAAAAGAACGTGCTCCCTTCCTTTGACTGAGCTTTTGTAGTCGAACGGCTTGGATTTTTTCTGAATAACGCTACGAGGCAGATCGCTTTGGTTCCTGTTGCACTAAAAAGATAGCAGTGAAAGTGGATGTAAAGTAATACTTTTGATATCATTAATTCATTGGCTTGAACCTGAAAAAGCAGTTATACCATAAATGAGGAGCGAGAAGTGTGGATTCGATATTATTTATTGCAACATGGGCTATTATTGGTTTTTTTATCGGTGGAGTCATTGTGTTGGTCAAGGCCAAGTTTAAAAAATAGCGTGTAAACTTTGAATATGTGCGTCAAAGAATTCTTGAACATACTGGGGAATAGGAGTTGAACGCTATGAATGCAGTAATTCCGAATGATTGGGGAGAGGTGCTTGCCGGCGAGCTGCAAGCCGAATACATGAAGAAACTTCTGGCTAAGCTGAAGGAGGAATATGTGACCAAAACCATCTATCCGCCTGCGCCGGACCTCTTTAATGCGCTTGCCTTCACCAGCTATGCGGATACGAAGGTTGTCATACTTGGACAAGATCCTTATCATGGACCGGCGCAGGCGCACGGGCTGAGCTTCTCGGTGCAGCCAGGCATTAAAGCTCCGCCATCGCTTAAAAATATATACAAAGAATTAAACGAAGATTTGGGCCACCCGATACCGGAGCATGGCTATTTGGAGAATTGGGCCAGAGAGGGTGTGCTCCTGCTTAACACCGTGCTGACCGTAGAAGACGGAAAGCCGGCTTCCCATAAGGACTGGGGGTGGGAGCGTTTTACAGACGCAATTATTTCTGCATTGAACAAACGGGATCAGCCTGTCGTGTTTATTTTATGGGGCAAGCATGCTGAAAAAAAGGCAGCGGATATTGATGGGGCCAAGCATACGGTTTTCCAATCTGCTCATCCAAGTCCGTTTGCGGCGCGCAAGGGCTTTTTTGGCAGCAAACCGTTTTCTCGTGCAAATGCAGCCTTGCAAACGTATGGCCGTTCTCCGATTAATTGGGAGCTGCCGGTCAAGCTCTAAGTCAACCGTATCCGTTCCGGAATTTAAAAAGCGTCCCACAAGTCTGCTTGGTTGGCAGATCTGTGGGACGTTTTTGTTTAGGCTCTGTTTGTTTTGTGTGTTATTCAATCGGAAAACCGGTGCTGCCTGAGCTCGCAGTCTCTGCATTCGCAGATGCTTCAAGTACGGGTTTGTAAGCCGCATCGACATAAGTCGATACTTGAACATCGGTAATGACTTGCGGATACATTTGATCCGGGTTAGGCAGAACGGTTTCGACTTGAATAAACGCCTGGTCGCCTTCAAAGCTGATGCCTGCAATTCGAATGCCGTATCCAGGGTGCGGGACTTGGGTGCTGATGGTTACTTTGTTAACATCCTTGTTGACAGCTGCTACATCAAGCTTCAAGTCAAATGAAGGAGCTTCGGGCTCCGGTGTAACAGGAGTTGTGTTTTTAACAAATTCTATTGCGCCATACAACCAACCGGCAGCATCGCTGCGGGTTACCGATTTTTTAGGAAAAAACTTTCCTGACTTATCGAGCTCGGCAATATCGGTAATCAACAGCTTTTGAATGCTGTCGCTATATGCTTCGGTAATATCCGCCTGATCTTTAACCACCATGTAAATCTCAGTGAAGGCATAGTCTCCCTTCGTCAAAATAGCTTTAAACAAGTGGTGAGCATATTGTTCGCGAGTCATCACATCAGTCGGTTTAACGGACTTGTCGATTCCTAGATCGTAAAATCCTGCAATGATAAAGGCTTGCGAGTACCACTCTTTATTCGGCACGTTCGGAAAGTAGTCGCTGGCCAGCGGAGCTTTAATGAAACGTACATGATCAATGTTAAGATCCAAGCCTTTTACAATAAGGGATATTCCTTCGGCATAAGTAAGCTTTCCTTTAGGGTTAAAGACGCCGTCCTTGCCCTGGCCTTTGAGAATGCCTTGCTTCTGAAGCTCGGTAATTTTTTGCGCATTCGGGTCATTTCTTACATCGTTAAATGCGAAAGCGCTCTGCGAAATTGTAAGGAGCATAATCACTGCCATCATCAGCAGAAAAAACGGTTTTTTCTTCATAGTCTATCACCTCAAGTTAATTTTTGCTGCAGCACTTACACTGACGCAGCTCATCATGAAATGGTTGCAGATTCTTTTGTGTTTTTCATTTTTTTAAGTGAACGTATGAATGGATTATCCGCAAAAATCATGATTATTATTTTTAAAGTGAAGGAAGGACATGCATCCCTATGCAGGCAAAAATCAAATGAATCATTCCAAATGCCTATTGATTAAGAACGTATGTTTGGTTTAAAATGAGAACATACATTCGCGTTTGGGAGGCTGTGTCGATGATTGATGACTATATCGGGCGAGTGGCCCAAATTTATTATCAAGACCATAAAGGCAACATTTCAATCAGAATGATTAAGGTAAAGGATGTAACAGAGGGGAAAGTACAGGCTTATTGTTACGCTGCAAGAGCGCCTAGAGTATTCAATAAGTCCCAGATCATCGATGTGGAGGCTGTGGGTCGATTTGTTGGCTAATAATCAAGGCATGGCCCACAAGACGACCTGTCTCGCAGAAGCCAGTGAACCGCTACAATAGGTTTAAAGGGAGTGACTTTTTGAGAAGAAAACGTGTGAATATGGCCATGATAAGTTTTGGCATTATGATCTTGCTCGTCACGCTTGAGCATTGCGAACAACAAGGGAAATAAAGAAGTGCAAGAACATTTAATTTGTCAAAGTATCTATTTATTATAAAAAGCAAAAATGGAGAGGAGGTTTTCATTCAAGTTACGGTTTTGGCATTGATCTGTAGAAAAAGAGCGGGGAGAGTAATCTCCGCAGCTCTTTTTGTGTGTAAAAATGTTGTTTTATTCCAGTCCAGAGTGGTGAGAAAGTGCGGTGACCTGATTTACAAAGAAGAGATGCCAATAGCTATTGGAAAAAATACGTTGTTTCGATGGTTCCTCTCATCACATACAGGAAAGGTTGTGAGCTATGGTTTTTATGAGAAGTCCGACGGCACTGCCGATTCTGGAAGTTATCAGATAAGCGTCCCTGGATTCTCATTTAGGGCAAAACCTTAATTGAGGGACTTAGGGTGATGTCTAGACACCACCGCGCACCGATTATTTACTTCTTTTTCTTTTTAAATACACCAAAAAGTATGGCAAAGATAATTACAACGATTAAAAACCCCATCAATATCCCTCCCATTCGAGATTATAGCATGCGAAATTGTTATTTGGACACTTAAACGACATTAGATGGAGGGAGTCTGTTACTCAGATGGTTAGCAGCCCATTTTATTTTTTGTTCAAATTCGTTGATAGTTTGATTAAATCGGCTGCCGTGTTCAGTGAATTAGTGATAATCTAAGATCACAGGTGGAGAATCTTGCCATAAGGGACGGCGGAAATTTGTGGAGTTTCCTCGTCAAGTCCATTCGCAATTTTGCGTTTAAGATGACGGTGCCAAAGTGCTTTCCAGCTTGCGAAAAAGATATTGGGCCAGACTGGGATAATCAAAGCTCGTGTGTGGCGTGGTGGCTTGCATAGTTGTAGCCCACATTGCATTCCAGAAAGATACGACATATTCCATATCATGAAGCGCTTGGAGGAGGGAGGGGGACGAATAGCCGAAATAAGCACGTAAGAGCGCTGCCTGCTTTTCATGTCCTATAGATTGGCTGATACATGCAAGATCGTACAGGATATCTCCCATCCCCGCGAACTCCCAGTCCAATAGCCGAAGCGATCCGTCATCCATAAAATTATTGGCAAAAGGATCGTTGTGGCAAAGTCCCTGGAAGTTGTCCGAGACGGCCTCTCGCGTTGCATGTATTTGGTGAAGCCGTTCCATCATTTTGTTCAACGATCCGGGTAACTGCTGTCCGCGCTTTGTTGCTTTTTGAATCCATCTTTCAATGTCCCGATAAGGCGAAAATGCGAATGAAATTTCGGAAGAGGTGTGTACCTTCTTAAGCAAGGCGGCTGCACGGTCAACATTCTGGGCCAAATCGTTCGAAGCCCATGTGCGACCTTCAATGAATCGAGTAATCATGTGCCCCTGTTCGGCGTCAAAACACAAAAGATCGGGCGTTGTCCCTAAAGCGCTCACAGCTTTCATAGCCGACAATTCTGCATGCCGGTTGATCCCCAACTCTCCGGAAAGTACACCGTTTATGCGGACAACCACTTTTTCCAAACCGTTCGATACGACATAGTTCCGGTTCGTCAATCCGCTTTCTTGAAATTTCATATCCAGCCGTTCCGGATTCCATCCCAGCTTTTTTACCACTAATTCGAGCACCAATTCCACTTGTAATCCTCCCGTTGGTATCTTTTTTTCTGTTTATTGTACCAATATTGAAGAGTTGCAAGGATACATGATACTGACAAAGAAATGTATAAAATTAACCCAAATTGTGTTAGGTCATTTTATGAGCACAGATCATGCTAGAGAAATAACTCGATGGGATCGGGTAAACAAGATTCTTTTTAAAAACAACGTACCAACCCAATATTTTTTGTCCCTAATTCACACTTCAAAATCCAACTTCAATATAAAAAATAACATAAAGGAAAAAAGCCACGAGCCCAGTGTTTACAAGGCTTCATGGCTTTTTATTGTATGATCTGAACAGGGCTCGAACCTGTGACCCCTACCCTGTCAAGATAGTGCTCTCCCAGCTGAGCTACCAGATCATGTGGTGTGTGGCGACAAGTAATAATATATCAGCTTTAAGTTAGTTCGTCAACTGTTTTTTATTTTTTATGGTGAGACTTGTGATTCAATATGTTCCTTTGATATTCTTGCCTAATAAGCAGGCATTCGATCAGGATGCAAATCTATATGAAGGAAGTGTGCAGGATGAGTTATTATAATGAAACCTTTAATCAGCTGGCTGTAGAAATAGGCAAGCTGGAAGGCAAGTCGGGCATTATCCATTTGCAGAATGATGTGGACTACAAGCTAAAGGTTAGTCGGTTTGCAGGCCTGCAGGCGACAGAGTTCTACGAGGATGAGCGGGACCCGATGATCTTTAGAATTTCTTTTATCAATGAAGCCGGACATGAGGATTATATCGAGATTTGGGATAGCGCGATTGCAAGTTTGGATTATACGCAACCGGATGTGGAGGAAGAGTGGATGTCGGAAGGACTGACGTTTAGATTTGCAGCGCTAAAGGACGAGAGTACGGCGATTGAGTTTTATTCGTTCGCGTAAGCGTTGAGAAGCGAGTCAAGTTTCTGGCTGATTGAAACGACTGCATAATCCGTAAAGTTGCTGCTGCGGTTGGCAATTCGAATCATTTCCGCTCTAAGCTCCTCGATTTCCTGTTCCAATCCTTTGTTAGCCATCTTGTTCCCTCCTAGAATGCTTTTTTATAGATTAAGCATACGCCTAGCTCGTTAAAAAAGTTTCAGTTTCCTATCAGGTTTTTGTTAGGATGGCGTACGGATATATTAAGTGTATACACATTTTTTAACAATTAGAATCAAGGCTCCCAGGACGGCCGTCTTGGGAGCCTTTCCTTTATACGCGAATATCGATGCTTTGGCCCAAATGAGGTTGAGCGCTGCTTAGCATCTGTACGAGATTTTGCCCTTGCTGGACAGCCTGATCTTTGGCCAGGGACATTACGCGAATGCTGGCTGCCTGAGCGATGCTTTGTTGGCTTAAAGCTATGGATGCTGCCGCTATATCCAAAGGTTTCACCTCCTCCTACGTTTTATCGGTAGCGGCTCACATATATGTTATAGGCAGAATAGGAGTATACACGGTATAACGGAAGTCTTTTGGGGCAGGCTATCCATGGCGACGTCAACGAGAAGGACAAAGGAGTGTGTGAAATGAACGAGTGGAACCAAGGACAGCTGGCGAAGGAGCAGTTTGTTGCCGTTCAGAAAAATGGCGACGGAGATTTAACTGCCTTCAAAACAAATCAAGGTCGTGTGCTGGACTATGCTACAGCCCTTCAGGAAGTAGAAGCAGGCCGTATCCATGGCGTAAATCGCTTCAAGGGGAGAGACGGGGAATTCTACATTCGCGGTGACGCAGACGGAGATCCCACCAATAATTTGGACCAGTTGCCGTTGTTTTAATACGAGTTTTGCTGCCTGAACACGATGGAAGTGCAAAAAGCGCTTTCCTTGGAATAATGTCATTAAGCTATCTTAACGACATTGTCTCCTCGGAGGCGCTTTTTGTATTAGCGGCTATAGCTCATAGCGATGATCCCGTTCCACAATTCGCATGAAGCCTGTACGGCCTCGGTATTGATCCATGGTATCGCCGTAATGCATAAGCCAGGTCAAACGTTGGATATGTTCCGGCAGCTCTAGCAATTCCTCCAGCGAAGCATGCACTGCGCCAGGCGTTTCAAGCTGGCAATCGTGATAAATCGTGTCGATCCCTTGATCCACGAGTCGTTTAAGCAGTGGAGCGTTGTATTTCATATCTGCGGAATAGAAAAAATGGTTATTGAAAATAAAGGAATAGCTCTGTTTATTCGGAATATGCTCCGTTCGCAGCAGCTTGACCTCTAACCCTTGAGCAATGGTGTAAGACACTTCTTCCTGAAGCGGGCGTACATCAAAATAGTCTTCCAGACTGTTGAACGGTCCCTGTGCCATCCCGCCCCGCAGCGTATATTCCCAGAGCGGCTCGATCAAGGTATCGGCGATGTATAAAACCGGCTTGCGCTTGTATTTAAACATCATTTGAAACCCGTATTCCTCCAGGCCGCCGACATGATCGCCATGAATGTGACTGATTAGCACGCCATCTAGATCGTTGAAGGATAATTCTCTGTCATACAGGCATTTAGGCAAAGAAATTCCACAGTCGACAAGCAAACGAAACCCGTTATGCTCAAGCAGCCCGTTATTATTGTCATATAATTTGGAGAAAGCTCCTCCTGTTCCCAACATTCGAATGTTCATAGCTGTACCCTCCTCAATCTTACTCTTCTAATGTACCAAATTTTTCATTGAACTGACAATTGAAGATGCATAATGCCTTTTCCCTACATACAATGCAGTAGGATTTGAATAGTGGAGGGGACAGGAAATGAGCAAAGGCAAAGGAAAAGCGGCCAAGAAAAAGCAGATGGCGTCTGATCACAAGCAAGTCAATTATAAATTGGTGCTTTCCCAAACGTGCGAGGTATGCAAGACGCCATGCGCCCGCGGCACGGCTTATCTGGAGCGTATGCGCCAGCCCGGAGCGGTAGGCAAGGGAGTGCCCTGTGTGCTCACGCGAACGTTTGGGTAGCTTCTTCTGGCGGCGCTGCCGACGGGTAAACGTGACGATATACTGGCCTAAATGAAAAGGGAATTTATGGGTTGAAAATGTTGGCGAGCCAGGCGCAACTTTGCTTGCAATATCGAGTATAACCATACATCCAAGCAATCGGATGGAGGTTGGCTGCTATGAAATTTAAACGGGTCCTTGTGCTGGCCGCGCTTCTGTCTTTATGGGGCGGCACAATGATGTTTGCAGATTCGGCAACACAGAAGGTTAAAGTTATGATTAACGGCGTAGACCAAGAGGAAGGCGGTCTGATTGAGGAGGGCAGAACGTATTTGCCGCTTCGTCAAATGGCAACCTCGTTGCAGGCGGTGGTCGAGTGGGACGATCAAAGCAAACGGGCAACGGTCTACAAGCCTAATGTGCATATGTTTCTGTTTAAGGAAGACAAAAATAATACGATGTTCGGCAATGTAGAAAAGGGGTTTCAAGGCAGCTTTAAGGTGTTCGCCCAAATCGACAATTTGAAAACGGATATTACAGCGATTAAAATTTCCATTTTCGATCCGGAAGGGCGGGAGAAGGTCATTCAATCCGAAGATGTGTCGCCTAAAAATGATAATTTCTGGTTTGCGACCAACTTCATTAGCTACAAGTTCGATTACAGCGGCAAATACGCTGTCCGCTTTTTTGTAAGAACCAAGAGCGTTTCCGAATGGACGGTCGTATCGGAGAAGCTTATTTCATCGAAATAGCCGGTTATGATGCTCAAACAAAGCGCCCTTCACTTGCGAAGGGCGCTTTGTTTGACGCTGGAAGCGTGTCATGTTAACATGATACAGTCTGTATCTATCATTGAAATGGGGTTAAAAGCATGAGTGAACATCAACATGACGACAATTGCGGATGCGGCGAGGACCACGAGCATGAAGAGCACGTGTTTGTCGTAACGGATGACGATGGCCAAGAACGTGAAATGGTCATGGTGTATACATTCGAATCCGAGAATAATGTATATGCGGTGCTGCTGGATCGTAATGATCCGGAGGCAGACGGCGTTATTTTCCGTATTGAAGAAGAAGGGGAAGAATCCTTCCTGGTTGGCATTGAGGACGATGCGGAATGGGATCGCGTAACCGCGATTTACGAAGAAATCGCCCGCACGGAAAACGGCCAGGAATAAGCGGAGCGCTCCTTCTCCTGCTGAATCTGCAAGCACAGACGCTTGCAGATTTTTTGGCATGGACAGACATATCCGTAAGAGACAAGCAGAGCCAGCAAGCAGCCGACAAACGGCATGCATGCTGGCTCTGGAAGAAACTAAGAAATGGCGGTTTCCTCTACAATAACCTTGACGAATTCAATGCTGCGATCCTCCGGCCCTTTGACCGGGAGCCCAACTTCTACATGGTCGACAATGTAGTCGATATTTTTTTGAGAAATAACTTCCCCGGGCAGCAATATTGGAATGCCTGGAGGATAGACGTAAATAAATTCGGCAATAATGCGTCCAGCGGACTCTTTGAAGGGTATGGTCTCGGTCTCTCCGTAAAACGCATCGCGCGGTGTCAGCGAGAGCTGCGGAATGTCCGGTATTTTAACGATCAGCTCGCGAGCTTCCGCGCCTTCATGAAAAGCGTCGGACAGCCCTTTTAGAGCGTCCAGCAGTTTGGAGATCGAATCCGGAGTATCACCAGGCGTTACCAGGCACAAAATGTTATACATATCGCTCATTTCGATTTCTACATTGTAGTTGTCGCGGAGCCAGTTCTCGGTTTCATAGCCGGTAATGCCCAAATGACGTACGTGAATGGTCAGCTTTGTTGGATCATAATCATAGGTCGCTTCGCCCCCAAGGATTTCCTCGCCGAAGCTGTGCAACCCAGGAAGCAGGTTGATCTGTCTTCTGGCATACTGGGCAAGCTCGATCGCCTGCTCCGCGATATCGTGGCCGTTTAGCGCCAGATTGCGGCGGGAGGTGTCCAGGGAAGCAAGCAAGATATAAGAGGTCGAGGTCGTGGTCAGCATGCTGATGACCGTCTGAATCCGATGCGGATTTACCCGCCCCTTGCGCACGTTTAACACCGAGCTTTGCGTCATGGAGCCGCCAAGCTTGTGAACGCTCGTTGCCGCCATATCCGCGCCTGCCTGCATGGCCGACATCGGCAGCTTCTCGTGAAAATGAATGAGAACGCCATGCGCTTCATCAACGAGTACGGGGATGTCGTAGCTGTGGACAAGATCGACAATCTCCTTGAGATTGGCGCATATGCCGTAGTAGGTCGGGTTAATCACGAGCACGGCCTTGGCATCCGGGTGACGGTCGAGCGCTTTGCGCACCGAGCGGGTCGTAATGCCGTGATCGATGCCCAGATTGCTGTCGCGTGCCGGTGAAATAAAGACCGGCCGAGCGCCCGCGAATATAATGGCGGCCATAATCGACTTATGCACGTTGCGCGGTACGATAATTTTTTCCCCAGGGGCGCAGACGGACAAAATCATCGTCATAATTGCGCCGCTTGTCCCTTGAACGGAAAAATACGTATAATCCGCGCCGAATGCGTCGGCAGCCAGCTTCTGCGTTTGTTCGATGACGCCGGTTGGCTGATGCAAGTCATCCAGAGGCGCTATATTAATAAGGTCGATAGACAGCGCGTTGTCACCAATAAAATTTCGAAATTCCGCATCGCTGCCGACGCCTTTTTTGTGTCCGGGTATATGGAATTGCACAGGATTTTGCTCAGCATGGCGCAATAGCGCGCTGAAGAGCGGAGTTTTAGAATGATCCACTGCTAGTATCACTGCCTTTCGCGAAAAGATTGCAAACAAAGTAGAGTATAACAAATACGGAGTGGATTGCAAGTGTGTTTTTTGTATACGTTGACTGGCAGGAACATTGTTCTTGAATTGTTCATACATGCCGGTTTGGAGGATATGGTAACATAGGTTGGTGGAGGGATGGCAACATGAAAGATAAACGTTTATTCATTGTAATGGCGATACTGATGACCACCTTTATCGGGTTCGGGATTATCATTCCAGTGATGCCGGAAATTATACTAGCTACGGATTCCGCACACGCAGAGAGGCATACGGGAGGCATGCTTGCGGTCTATTCGCTTGTAGCGTTTGTGCTTTCTCCGGTTTGGGGCGGTTTGTCTGACCGCATCGGCAGGCGTCCGATCATTTTGGTCGGCGTTCTCGGGTTTGCTGCCAGCTTCCTGCTGTTTGGGTTGTCCTCGGGCAATCTGCTGCTGATGTATTTGTCGCGGGTGCTGGGCGGCTTGTTCTCGGGAGCGGTAACCTCGGTCATCGTAGCCTATGTGGCCGATATTACGACGCCGGAGGAACGAACAAAAGGGATGGGGCTAGTCGGCATGTCGATCGGCTTCGGCTTTATGATCGGTCCGGGCGTGGGGGGACTGCTAAGCCTTGTGACGCTGGAAACGCCGTTCTACGCCGCTGCTTTGCTTTCCTTGCTTACCTTTGGTCTGGCGCTAACGAAGCTGCAGGAGTCGCTTCCGCAAGCGGCGCGAGCCGGAGCGCGGGAGAAACGCGTGTCGCGCTGGACGGCCTTCCAAGGTCCGCTTAAATATTTGTATGTGCTGGCCTTTCTTGTTACCTTTACGCTTGCAGGGCTGGAGGCGACGATGCAGTTTTTTGGAATTCGGAGATTTGATGTGACCCCGTTCCAGGTCGGCATCATGTTTCTGGTCTGCGGAGTTGTCGGAGCATTGGTTCAGGGCGGTTTTGTCCGCCGTAAGATCGGAAAAGGGGACGAACCCAAATACATCGCAGTTGGGCTTGTCATATCTGCGCTCGGTTTTTTTATGCTTCTGGCCTCGCATTCCTTATGGTGGGCTACCTTGTCGTTATCGGTGTTCGGAGTAGGCAACGCGCTGATCCGTCCATGCGTTACCTCTTTGATTACGCAAAAGACGACGGCAGGCCAGGGCGTGGCATCCGGCCTAAGCTCGTCGATGGACAGCCTGGGCCGCGTTTTGGGCCCGCTGCTTGGCTCTCTGCTGTTTACCGTAAATCTTGGTCTGCCTTATTTCATTGGCGGCCTATTGTGTCTCGGCGCCTTGCTGCTCCTGCTGCGATTTCGGCAATTGGACAAGCATCGACAGGCCGGCACTCAAGTCGAGGCATCCAACTAGTTTGATTATAAGCCAAACAACGACAAAAGGTATGGCCTTATCGCCCGGTCCGATAAGCCAGCCTTTTTTTGTTAGCATTCCCCTCCAGCACCTCGCATTTCCCCGACTCAGGTCTTGTTTTTCTTCAGCCTTCAGGCGAGCTTCAATTCAGGTCTCCGGACGTTTTTTCAAAGGTTTCCCGCTGGCTATGATTAGAAAAGACCAGAACAAATATCGGGATACCGGAGAGGGAGAACATGGAAATGAGTAAGCTTACGGAATGGTCTTTTCGCAATAAGGCCGCAATTATTTTGCTGGTGGTCATGGCATTGGGAATGGGAGTGGTCAGCTACTTGCGGCTGCCGATGGAATTTCTGCCTGCTGCGGACCAGCCACAGGTCATGATTACGACGATCGGTCCTGGCAGCGACGCCAAATCGATGGAAACGCAAGTAACGGAGCCGCTGGAAAATGCGGTAGCGCTGATCAAAGGCAAAACGGCGATGTATTCCACGTCAGGCGACGGCTACGCGCAAGTGAGCTTGACGTTCGACTCAAAGACGGACATGAAGGAAGCAAAGGCAGAGGTCGAGCGGGTCGTAAGCGAGGTTCAGCTTCCCGCCCATGTGATGAAGCCCTTCGTCATCCAGTACAATACATCGATGATTCCGATTTCATGGGTGACGCTGACGTTTGATGACACGTTGTCGGACCAGGAGCGGGAGCTAAGACTGACGGAAGCGCTCAACGCGTTTGAGCAGTCGGAAGGGGCCGGGCAAATCAGCGTGAGCGGCAAAATGAAGCCTACCATATCCGTGGCGCCCCAAATCGGTAAGCTGGAGCAATACGGGATACCGGTTCAGGCGCTGCTTGGTGTGCTGCAAGGCCGCGGAGCATCAATGGCGCTTGGCGAGCGCATGATAGACGGTTCAACGGGCAATTTGAACTTGTATGATCAGGTTTCGGATTTGGAGACGCTGCGCAGCCTCCCGATTGCCCCGGGTATCAAGCTCGGAGATGTAGCAGACATCACCCTGAACAGCAATCAAGACAGCGTGAGTCGGCTTAACGGCAAAGATGCCGTATTGCTTACCGTATCAAAAGCGGCGGATGCCAATGCCGTAACGGTCGGCAATGGAATTGAAGAAACAGTGGCGGAGCTTAACCGCAAGCTGGAAGGAATAGAAGCGACAGTCATGCTCAGCACGGCGGATTCCGTCGTCACCTCGGTCAACAGCATGCTGCGAGAGGTGCTGCTCGGCGCTTTATTCGCCACCATTGTCATCCTGCTCTTTATGCGTAATTTTAAAGCGACGCTAGTGACAATTGTATCCATCCCGCTGTCGCTTGGGATCACGCTGTACTTGCTGCAGCTGTCCGGCGTATCGCTTAATATCATTACTCTTGGCGGTGTTGCGGTTGCCGTCGGCCGCCTGGTTGACGACAGCATCGTGGTCATTGAAAATATTTATCGCAGATTGCAGAAGGAAGCCTTCTCGATTGCGCTGATTACGGATGCGACGAAGGAAGTGGCTTCTGCGATTACCTCGTCCACGCTTGTGACGGTAGCGGTATTTTTACCGATGGGCTTGCTGCGCGGCTCCTTGCAGGCGTTTCTGCTTCCGTTTGCCTTGACCGTCGCCTATTCCTTGCTGGCCTCGCTGCTGGTTGCCCTGACCGTTGTCCCGCTGCTTAGCGCCGTGCTGCTGCGCGGCACCAAGGAGAAGGAGCATGGCGGCTTGCCAAAATTCGCGGCATTCGTCCGTTGGAATTTGAAGTATAAAGCTGTTCCGCTAATTATCGCGTTTGTGTTGTTCGCCGGCTCGATTGGGGCCTATGCGATTATGCCCAAAGGGGCGCTGGATTCGTCGAGCGCCGAGAATGTGAATGTAACCCTTGAATACCCGGGGGACACTCCGCGAGCCGATGTGCTTGAGGAGGGTAAACGCCTGGAGGCCTATTTGACGGGCACAAACGAAGTCGATTGGGTCATGATGACGAGCGGCAACAGCGCCGAGATGGCACAGTACGGAAATATTAGTTCGCCAACGCTTGTCACGTATTTGATTGATTTAAAAGAGCAGGTCGATGCGGAGAAGTTTATGGCAGGAGTGACTGGGCAGCAGGCTGATTACGCAGGAGCGTCGATAACGGCGAATGCCGTTGATTTATTAATGGGCGGCGGCTCCTCGCAAATTTATGTCGATATCATAGGGGAGGATCCCGCCCAGTTGGCTGATGCGTCAGAACGGCTCCTTGCGGCGATTCAGCCGCTTGACGGCGTGCTGAAGGCGGAGAGCAACGTCCAGGAGAAAAAGGCCGTATATAGCTTCCACGTTAATCCCGAGCTGGCCAAGGGACAAGAGGTTGCCATGCAGCTGCAAAGCATGCTGAGTCCTGTCCCGCTGGGGACGATCCGCCTGGATGGCAGCGATACGCCTGTGATGATGCAGCCTTTATTCGAGCCTTCCACCTTCTCGGAGCTTGAGCAATTATCGATTGCGACCGATGCGGGCATTGTCCCTATGTCAAGCGTAGCCAAGCTGGTCAAAACGGAAGAACCAACCTTGTATTACCATAAAGATGGCGAAACGTATGTGCGGGTGAGCGCCGAGGTGAAGCCAAGCGAGCTTTCCGTTGCGGGCGATGCAATCGCGAAGGCGGCTGCCGAGCTTGAGACGCCTGCCGGCGTTCAGCTTAAGGTAGGGGGCGCCTCTGAGGAGCAGGCAGGCGATTTCGCGGATTTGGGCATAACCGCGTTGATTTCAATCGGACTCGTGTATCTTATCATGGTGCTTACGTTCAAAACGCTGCGAGCTCCCATTGCGATCATGATTTCGCTGCCGCTTGCGGCCATTGGAGCGGTAACCGGCCTGCTTGTTTCCAGAATTACGCCGGATTTCACCTCCATGTTCGGCGCGCTGATGCTCATTGGCATCGTCGTCACGAACGCCATCGTGCTCATTGACCGGGTCAAGCAAAATGAGCAAACGATGACTATTCGGGAAGCGCTGGTCGAAGCTGCCGCAACGCGCATGCGCCCGATCGTTATGACGGCGTTGGCCACCATTTCGGCCATGCTGCCGCTTGTGTTCGGCTCGCATGAGTCGGGCAGCATCGTTTCGCAAAGCCTTGCGATTGTTGTGATCGGCGGTTTGACGGCGGCAACGCTGCTTACGCTTATTATCGTGCCTTGCGTCTACGAGCTGCTCTTTTTTCGCCAATCCGCCAAGCAGCGCCGCGCTCAGCAAACGGCTATCGTGCAGGAGGCCGCTGCAGATATTGAACGCTAAGATGTCGTCTCCCGTTGTTCATTAAACGGGGTCTGACACAGTGAAAATTGTACAACAGGCGGCATCAGGTTTGATATGCCAAGACCTCAATTTCCATTGCAAAGTGGAAATTGAGGCTTTTTTTCAAAAATAAACGAAAGCTTCACGTTTATGATCGACTTCTATTACAACGGAAAACGTTAGCTTTGCCGCCAGAGGACGACGTCAACCGTTTACGCTTGACTTATACATGCCCCAGTCGATAGAGAGGGAGCAGCGATTCATAGAGGTCAGCAGCAAAGCGGAGGAGCGCTCGTCCATCACTCAGAAGCGGGTCGCCTGCAGCTATATGCCGACCGATCAGCAGCTCCGACTTCTTGACGTCACGGAACCGGGTCAACGCGTCTGTCCACTCTTGCCTGCCCATTTCAGCTACCGGAGTCGCCGCTTTTTGCATATGATCCAGCGACACCACGCATTCGCCCGGTACGGCTTCAATGACCGCATCAAGCTGGTTTAGAAAAGCGGATGCAATTTGGAATTTGCCGGGCACTTCATAGATGAAGGCAAGCCACACAAACAAATGGTCGTCGAACAGCCCGAGCTGAAAATGGGGATGCGCCTTGTAGCCGCGTTTATTGCTGCAAATCGCGAGCCAGGTATCCTTGGGCGGATTGATTTTGCGCCTTGCATGCCTTGCGATATGCAGATGCATTTCATCTCCTGAGGATGCGGATAGCTGCGCGGCCAGCTCTAGTCCGAGCGAACGAAATTTGGGCTGAATGCGCTCCTGAATGGCCGCCATGCGGGATTCGAGCCCTTCAAGCCGGAAAGTATCGAAATCATGTGGCGTAAAGCCGTTTATTTGGTCATGTATAGTCGTCGTCAAAGAGTCCAGCTCCTGTTCTATCGCTTAGGAATGAATGGCTTTTAAATAAAAAATGGCAATTTGCGTGCGATCCCGCAAGCCAAGCTTGCTTAAAATTTCCGTAATATAATTTTTGATCGTTCCTTCGCTCAGAAAAAGCGCGGCGGCGATTTCCTTGTTGGATTGGCCATCGGCGATAAGGCGGACAATCTGACCCTCCGTCGGCGTCAGCCCGGCAATGACGGCATGCTCCCGCTTGCTTGCATCGGCCTTCGGCTTGTCGATCATGCCGGCCAGCTTGCGCGCAATGTCGGGATGAATCAGCATGGAGCCTTCATGCACCGTTTTAATGCCGCTTGCGATCCGGCTAGGCGGCACATTTTTGAGCAAATAGCCTCTCGCCCCGTTCCGAATCGCTTCCGCAATGTATTCATCGTCGTCAAACGTTGTCAAGATCAGCACGGCAGGGGGGCGCTCCAGCGCCTGCAGCAGTCTGGTTCCTTCAACGCCGTTGCACACCGGCATGCGAATGTCCATCAGCACAACGTCGGCAGGCGTGTGCGGAATCAGATCAGCGGCCTCTCGTCCGTTGCAGCAGGCTCCGACCACCTGTAGCTCCGGTTCCATATCAAGGATGAGCTGCAGGCTTTCACGGATAAACGGATCATCGTCGACGATCAGCACTCGTATCATGTCGTTTGTTCCTTTCAGCTCCCGTTCGTTCCATTGCTTCCGAGAAGGGGCAGTGTCGTCGTTACGGCAAATTGCTCGTCTTGCGCCCATTCCACTTTGCCGCCAAGCATAGCCGCCCGCTCCTTCATCCCAAGGAAGCCAAGTCCTGCAGCTATAGGCTTGACCGGCAGCGCTCCATTGTTGGCGACTGTAATCGACACGTCATTGGCGTAAAAGGCCAAGGTCACCTCAACCGCTGTGGCCATCCCGTGCCGGACGGCGTTGGTGATGGCTTCCTGGACATTTTTAAACAGCACAAGCTCCATGCTCGGATACATTGGTCGCGGGTAGCCGCCAACGGAAAAGCTGATCTCGATGCCCAGCGCGTCTGCGGATTCGGCGACGAGCCGATCAAGCGCGTATTTGCGCTCCCTATGCTCGTCAAACGATGAAAGCTTTCGCACGGTATGCCGCATCCTCTCCATGCCTTCCTGCAGCTGATCGCGCACTTGAGCAAGGATTGCGCCAGCGCGGTCGGGATCGGCAGGATGCAGATGCAAAGCGGCCTCAGCCATCATTTTGACGCGAATGAGCCGATGGCCGAGATCGTCGTGAATATCCCGCGCAATCCGGTTGCGCTCCTCGCTTTGCGCATACTGTTCAATCTGCAAGCCGTATGTCTGCATGCGGCTGCGTGCTGCCTGCAATTGCTCATGGCTGTCCTCCAGCTTTTCGTACAAATGCGCCGTCAAATCCTTTTTCCGCTCCAATTCGTTTCGGCTATTGAGAATAACGGCGGTTGCAAGCCACAGCAGGCCAAACGCCGCTTTCATATCCAGATCATGGCTTCCCAGCACGAGCAAGAGCGACGCAAGCCCCAGCGCGGAGCAAGCGGCAGCGAGCTTGGCGGAAGGCTTAAGCTGATAAAACGCAATAAGCGTGGAGAACAGCATCAGAAACAGCAGCCCGTCGAAAAAATAGGCGATTGCGGTGAAGCCTGCAAGCTCTGCCGTGAGCATCAGTGCAGCCGATTTTGGAAATAAGGCTCCGGCTTTCACCATGAGCAGCCCGAGCAGCGTGCAAGCCGTGTAGACGGCATAATGGCCCGGGGCGATCAGCACAATCCCGGCTACGGCAGGCAGGGCGGCAAGCAAGAGGCGGAGGCGGGCAAGCGGCTCAACCATAAACTGCACGGGTCTCGCAGAGCTTGCGGCATGCATGCTCGCGGCCAGTGACGGGCGGCGTTTCTCGTCTATCCATAGTCATTGCGCATTCCTCCAGCTTGGTCGAGCATCTAGCTCCTATGATAGCATACCGGGTTATAGCTGTCATGAAACGCGCGGCGATGCGGCATATGACTTTTGTCACCTTGATGAAATGACTTTATAGACCTGCGGAGGCAAGAGGCGACGGTTACAATAAGAGCATGGATTTGAAAATGAAAGGAAGTGCTCTATGAGCTTCATTGTTTTTCGGGATGTCTTGAAAAAGTACAATTCGGCGACGACAGTCAATCATTTGAGCTTTGATATACGGGAGGGAGAGGTGTTCGGCCTGCTGGGACCGAACGGGGCTGGCAAAAGCACCACGATCAGCATGCTGGCCGGCCTGCTGCCGCTAAGCGGCGGAGATATCACGGTCGCCGGATTCTCGATTCGAACAAAACCGATTGAGGTCAAACGCAGGCTTGGCCTTGTCCCCCAGGAGCTTGCCATATACGGAGAATTGACGGCGCGGGAGAACGTGACCTTTTTTGCCAAGCTATATGGATTAAAGGGGAAGCTGCTGCAGGAGCGGACGGAGGAGGCGCTTCGGTTCACGGGGCTGCTCGAGCGCGCCGGAGACAAGCCGTCCACGTTCTCTGGAGGGATGAAGCGGAGGCTGAACATTGCTTGCGCGATTATGCATCGGCCCGAGCTGATCATCATGGACGAGCCGACAGTAGGGATCGATCCCCAGTCCCGCAATCATATTCTGGAGTCGGTGCGAGAATTGAACCGTCTTGGCTCCACCATCATTTATACGAGCCATTACATGGAGGAGGTCGAGACGATTTGCTCCCGTGTAGGCATACTTGATCAAGGCAAGCTTATCGCTTGCGGCTCCAAGGAAGAGCTCCGGCGGCTAGCGGGGCAGGAGGAGAAGCTGGTGTTTCAAACCGACCGGTTCATGGAAGCGGCGTTAGCGGAGATGCGGGAGCATCCCGCCGTCAAGCGGCTGGAGGCGTTGGAAGATGGCCTGACGCTGGAGGCGGAGGTGAGGGATTCGCCTTCGGTGCTGCAGGATCTGCTGTTCATTCTGCAAAAGCATGGTGTCAAGCTACGCAATATGTCGCGGCTTGAGCCTGATCTGGAGTCATTGTTTCTGCAGCTTACCGGCCGATCGTTAAGAGATGAGTAAAGGAGGCGGGACGATGCTTACATGGTGGACGACGCTTTGCAGCGAAGCGCTTAAATACAGCCGGATGAAAACATTGCTTGTTCTGCTGATCGGCATGCCGCTCATGCTGATTCTGTTGCTTGGCAGCGCCTTTGACGCCACGATCAAGCCGGTGAAGGTTGCGCTATATGTAGAGGATCAGGGAACGCTGGGCAGGGAGGCGGAGACATTCTGGCATAGCGGGGAAATAGCTGCGTATGTTGCCGTGCGGGCGGTCTTCTCCGAGCAAGAGGTTCGGGATGAGGTAACGCAAGGAGCGGCCGATTACGGCGTTTACGTGCCTGCCGATTATACGCCGCGCGTTCAAGCGGGCGAGGAGGCGCTGTGGCGGACGTATGCGGGTCGATATGCCGAAAAAAATATAGCGGCGGACGCCATCGTACGCAGCTATATGACCCGGTTGAATGTCGCCGTGGCAAGCAACCGAGTGCTCGCGGAAGCGGGAGAAGCGGCTGCGGGCGATAGCCGCGAGCTTATAAAAATTGGAACGCTGGGCAACGGGGAAAATCATATTTTTGGAAAAACCTCGGCGATGCAATATTACTCCGCCTCCTATTTGATCATGTTCTTGCTGTACGGCGGGATGACTGCTGCCATGGCGCTGCTCAGGGAGAAGGAGGCAGGTACGCTGGGGAGGCTATATTCGCTGCCCGCATCCTTCCATGCGATTGTGCTTGGCATCGTTTCGGGCTCTATCGGACTGGCC
Organism: Paenibacillus sp. SY21-1; assembly: GCF_005222705.1. GTDB lineage: Bacteria > Bacillota > Bacilli > Paenibacillales > Paenibacillaceae > Pristimantibacillus. The sequence continues at coordinate 24,418 of NZ_STGF01000016.1, forward strand.
TTCGTGCAGGCGCTGGTCATCATCGGCTTTACGGATGTTGTGTACGGTGTCGATTGGGGCGGCAAGCCGGGCTGGCTTGCGCTGATTTGCCTGCTGACGGCGCTGGCGGGGGCAGCATTGGCCATTCTGATCGCCTCGATTGCCAAAACGAGAAAAACGACGCAAACGCTGTATTCGATTCTTACGATTCTGATGACCTTTTTAAGCGGCGGGATGGTAGCGGGCATTCAACAATCCAATCGCTGGGCCAGCGAGCTTACGATTAATCATTGGGCCAGCGAACCTTTGCGGGCGATCATGGGCGGAGCGGATGACGGCGCTATCGGCGGCGATACGGCAATTCTGGCGGCTGCAGCCGCTGCCTTGCTGATCCTTGCCGCTATGCGCATATCGAAGGTGGTGAAGCGCGATGGCTAGCTGGCATATTGCCTTGCATTTGATCAAACGAACGATGGGCTCGCGACGCGGCATGATTATGAACGTCCTGCTCCCTGCGGTCATTCTGGCGGCCATTACCGGGCTGCTGAGCGGCATGGATCGGGAAAAAGCGACGATTCTCATCGTTAATGCGGATGGCGGAGCGTTTGGCCGGGAACTAATAGCCGCATTGCAAAAGGAGTACAGCTTCGAGCTTGACGTCAATCAGACGTTGTCGGAGGAGGAGCTGAAGCGCGCTGTTCTGGAGCGTCAAACGGATGCGGCTATTTATATCCCGGAGGACTACACGCGCAGCATGCTGAATGGCACGAGCGTTCAGCCTATTTTATACCGGATGGATGAGCAGCTTTGGAACGCTTCGCTGGCTGCAACGTTAAACGCTGAAGCGTCAAGGCTGGCTACAACCGGCGGACTTGCGCGAACGGATGCAGGTGAGCCCGATGCCGCTTTGCTGGAGGCGCTGCTGACTGCACAGGAGAAGCCAGCCGTGACCCCGGTTCGTGCCGGAATGCAAACAGGGGAGATTATCAGCAATCCGCTGATGCTGGGACTCATCCTTATGTTTTTGATGCTGCTGCTCAACCAGACGATCGGCTTTATTATGGAGGATCGGGAAAACCGGACAATGGCGCGCATGTATACGGCTCCGCTGCGGTCCTTGGATATCGCGCTGGGCAATTTCGCCGGAAGCGTCATGATCGGCACGCTGCAAATGGCGATCCTGCTCGGTATTTCCTATTTTGTATTTGATTTTGCCCCGGCCCTGTCATTCGGCGAGCTGCTGCTGGTGCTGGAGTTCTTCCTCCTTGCCGCGCTGGGCGTCGTATCGGCGGTGGCGGGAGCGGTTCGCAACCGTTCCCAGCTTGCACAGCTGAATCTGCTAATTATTATGCCGACATGCATGATCGGCGGCTGCTTTTTTCCTACGTCGCTAATGCCTGAAGCTATTCAGAAGCTGGCTAACTTTACCCCGCAAAAATGGGCGCTGCAGGCGCTCGATTTGCTCGCCGGCGGCGAGCCTCCGTCGGAAGTCTTAATGCCGCTGGCGATCCTGCTGCTGATCGCCGCGCTGCTGCTGGCCTTCGGCGCAGTGGTCCTGCGACCGAGCCAGCCTTCGAAATGAGGAGGGCGAGCGTATAGCTCACGCCCCAAGCGGCGGGCGATTCCCTGCTCGCCGCGAGAGCGGTGCAAGTGATAGTTGGCGCGATTCCCGTCTCTGTTCGGAGCGGCTCGCGCCCTTTTTTTATTTTTGGCGGCTCGAAGCTTAAAATTAGTCAATAATCCAAGTTGCCAGAACATAAGATGAAGTATAAGATAAAGATAAGTAAAGTTTTCAGATTATTTCGTCAACTATACTGGTGTAAGGGAGGGATTGCCGTGAACAAAAGCCACGAAGTCGAATATTGCAATTTGGAGCTGCGATTTGACCGCCGGCAAATCCAAAATCTCATCCGCGATTTGATTCAGGAAGGGTATTCGCTCTATTGGAGCGAATCGGAAGGGCAATTCCTCGTTTCAATCCGGACGGGGCGCAAGCTTGTCAAGCTGCAATTTCAACGAATGAAAAACCGGTATAAGATTGTAGGCGATTATATTATTAAAGATGAGAAGTTGTCGGAGCTGATCGAGAAGCTGATCAATGATACACGTGGACATGCGGTAGTCAAGCGGATCAAGGACCGTCAAATCGTGATAGAAAGCATTATGTTCGGCGAAATCATACGACTGGTGGAGGTGTCCGGCATGGAGCATCGCATCATTTATCAGAAGAAGCCGTTTGTAACGATCGAAGAAATGATTAAGGCCTTTCAATCGAAGCGGGCCGAGGAACGCGCGATTGTCCTGAGATATGAATTGGATTACGAGCTGGCGGTGCTGCATGAAGCGATTCAGAGCGAGGATGAGGACATGGTCGCCGCCTCCAAGGAGAAGCTGCTGTCGCTGCGCTCGGAGATGCTGCAGCTTGAACTTTAGCATGAGGCACGAGGGATGCTTGAAAACGTGAAACGACTGAAAGCAGTGCGTAGGAGCGCATCGCTTTTGGTCGTTTTTTTGTGAATGTGGAAGGGAATATCGGGCCAGGCTGCAGCGGCGAATCCGGCTAAACCGATCGTTTGCCAAAGCCTTCCCGAGAAAGGAGTCAGCCGTTTTCGCTTGGCAATGACAGGCTTTATAAGCTAAACTATTAGTTGCGGTCAATTATTCTGATGCGGGAGCTTCGATTTTTTTGCCGATAAACGGTTTTCTTCTCCCTGCAAAAGGAGTAAAATGAAAGTATTGCGACCCAAAATTAAATATAGAAGGATGGACGAACCAGATGTCGAAACAGCAAATTGGCGTTATCGGATTGGCAGTAATGGGCAAAAACCTGGCCCTTAATATTGAAAGCAGAGGCTACACGGTTTCCGTGTACAACCGCTCTCGCGAGAAGACCGATGATCTCATCCAGAACGAAGCGGTCGGCAAAAATCTAGTACCTACTTACACGGTTGAAGAGTTTGTGCAATCGCTTGAAGTTCCTCGCAAAATTCTGATCATGGTACAAGCCGGCGCGGGCACTGACGCAACGATTGATTCCCTCCTTCCGTATTTGGCAGAAGGCGACATTATCATCGACGGCGGCAACGCTTATTTCCCAGATACCGTGCGTCGCAGCAAAGACCTGGAAGCCAAAGGCTTTCGTTTTATCGGCACAGGCGTATCCGGCGGCGAGGAAGGCGCGCTGAAAGGCCCATCGATTATGCCGGGCGGCCAGAAGTCCGCTTACGAGCTCGTTGAGCCGATTCTGAAAGCTATTTCCGCCAAAGTAGGCGATGACGCTTGCTGCACATACATCGGACCGGACGGCGCAGGCCACTACGTTAAGATGGTTCACAACGGCATCGAGTACGGCGACATGCAGCTTATTTGCGAAGCTTACGACTTGCTTAAAAACGTGCTTGACCTGAGCGCCGAGGAGTTCCATGAAATTTTCACAGAATGGAACAAAGGCGAACTGGACAGCTACCTGATTGAAATTACAAGAGATATTTTCGCTAAATACGATCCGGAAACGGGCAAGCCTATGGTCGATGTGATTCTTGACTCCGCCGGCCAGAAGGGAACGGGCAAATGGACAAGCCAAAGCTCGCTTGACCTTGGCGTGCCGCTCTCCATTATTACGGAATCCGTCTTTACACGCTTCCTCTCTGCCATGAAGGAAGAGCGCGTTGCGGCGAGCAAAGTGTTGAACGGACCGGAGAAGAAACCGTTCCAAGGCGACAAAGCGGCATTCATCGAGTCCGTGCGCAAAGCGCTGTTCGCCAGCAAAATTTGCTCCTACGCTCAAGGCTTTGCCCAGATGCGCGCTGCGTCCGAGGAGTATAACTGGGATCTGCAATACGGCGAAATCGCTAAAATTTTCCGCGGCGGCTGCATCATCCGCGCCCGCTTCCTGCAAAATATTACGGACGCGTACAACAACGATCCAGGCCTTCGCAACCTGCTGCTTGACCCGTACTTCCAGAACGTGGTCGAGTCTTATCAGGACGCTTGGCGTGAAGTGGTGGCAACGGCCGTTGCCAACGGCGTTCCGGTTCCAGCTTTCTCCAGCGCTGTAGCTTATTTCGACAGCTACCGCACAGAGCGTCTGCCGGCCAACCTGCTGCAGGCACAACGCGACTACTTCGGCGCGCACACGTTCAAACGCGTAGACAAAGAAGGAACGTTCCACTTCAATTGGATGCAATAAGCATGCGCTAAGCGATTAGCGTCCGGTTTGAGCGTCCGGCTCGCCCAGCAGCCCATAGGCAGCCTCGGCGAGCCAGCCGCGAAGCCGGTCGGCCTCCTGACCGCTGTACGGCGTGCGATGGATCAGCGACATGGACGCTTCGGCGAAGTAATGAAAGTTTCGCAATAAACGTGGCTGCGACAGATCCATAATTGCCGGATCTGCGTCAGCCACCTTTTTTTTAATATACTCAAGCATCCAGACTACATCTTCGCGGCACAACGGGTAATCGGGATCAAGAATCTGCTTGAATTTTTTTTGATTCGGCTTGAAAGCGGATAACGGGAATTCGCCGGTCATCGTCACGTTCACTCCTTCGTTTGTAATAGCCGCTTGTTGCGGCGTATAACGTTTTGCTCCTGATTTTATGCATTACTATCATCCATACGGCATATCTTGCTTTTTTATACCCTGCTTTGATGAAAAATGATATGATGTGAAAGAAAACATGGGTATGCGTGCAAAGGTGGAAGCGGTTATGAACACTCAAGAACAACAAAACAAAATCGTGCTCGTCGGTTTTATGGGCACGGGCAAATCGACGGTAAGCCGCTTGCTGTCCGGCATGCTGGAATGGCCGCGCATCGACGGCGACGAGGAAATCGAGCGCCGCGAGGGCAAATCGGTCAGCGCCATATTCGCGGATTCCGGCGAAGCGCACTTCCGATTGATCGAGACGCAAACGCTCGAGGCGCTGCTTGAAGCAAACGGACCTGCGGTTATCGCGACGGGCGGAGGCGCGGTTCTGAGCGCGTATAACTGCGACTTGATGCTGCAGAAGTCGTTTGTCGTGGCGCTCAAGGCTAGTCCGGAGCATATTGTAGCCAGGGTTAAAGCGGATACGTCGCGTCCTCTGCTGCAAGGCGACGTCCGGGAGCGTGTGGAGACGCTGCTGGAGCAGCGCAAGGAGCTTTACGATTTCGCCCATCTTGTATTGGACACTACGTCCCGCACGGCGGAAGAGGTAGCCTCGGCCATTGTCGAGAAGCTGCGCGACAGCAGCAGGTAAGCGTATTTTACATGAGAAAAGGGGACTATACTTACGATGGATGTTCTAGTTACGCCAACGCCCAAACTTGCAGGAGAAATACAGGCTTTATCCTCGAAAAACTATACAACCCGCTATTTGCTCGTTGCTGCGCTTGCGGCAGGCACTAGCACGATCTATTATCCGGCTCACAGCGAGGACAGCGATGCTATGCGCCGCTGTATTCGCGATCTTGGCGCCGTTGTGGAAGAGGACGAGGAGAAAATCGTCATTACCGGCTTCGGCCGCCATCCCAAGCCGGTAGAACAGCTTGACGTAGGCAATGCCGGCGCAGTGCTGCGCTTTTTAATGGCGATCGCTTCGCTGTGTCCGGACGTAACGTTTATCAACCGCTATCCGGATTCGCTAGGCAAACGTCCGCATGACGATCTAATCGAATCGCTCACAGCTATGGGCGTGTCCATCGAGCACCGGGAAGGCAAGCTGCCGATTCGAATTCGCGGCGGCGCTCCAAAGGGCGGCAGCATCAAGGTATCCGGCAATATCAGCTCGCAGTTTTTGAGCGCGCTGCTGTTCTTAACGCCTTTGCTCGAAGAAGACAGCGAGATCGAGGTGCTGCACGATTTGAAATCGAAGGTTGTCGTCGGCCAGACGCTGGAGGTGCTGGAGCAGGCGGGAATCGTCATTCATGCAGACGAGGATTATATGCGATTCCGCGTTCCGGGCCGTCAGCAGTATGAGGCCAAGTCGTATACCGTCCAAGGCGATTACCCGGGTTCGGCCGCCATTCTGGCCGCTGCAGCCGTAACGGAATCCGATGTTATCGTTCACCGCCTGGAGGAGAAAAGCAAGCAAGGCGAGCGCGCTGTCGTCGATGTGCTGCAAATGATGCAAGTGCCGATGACGCACGAGAACGGAATTGTCCATGTAAAAGGGAACGGCAAGCTTAAAGCGGTCGAGTTCGACGGCGACCATGCGACCGATGCGGTGCTTGCGATGGTAGCGGCAGCCGTATTCGCGGATGGAACATCCCGCTTCTATAATGTTGAAAACCTGCGTTACAAGGAATGCGACCGCATCACCGACTATTTGAACGAGCTGCGCAAAGCAGGAGCGAATGTAGAAGAGCGCCAGGCTGAGATTATCGTTCACGGACGTCCAGAGGGCGTGGAGGGCGGCGTAGAAATTAATGCGCATTATGATCATCGCGTCATTATGGCGCTCACCATCGTCGGTCTGCGCTCGAAGCAGCCGCTGCGCATTCGCGACGCTCATCATGTGGCGAAATCGTATCCTATCTATTTCGACCATCTTAAGGCGCTCGGCGCTAATGTGGAATGGATAGAAGGCTAACGATAAGAGCAAGCTGAGTCACGAAGCTGGGTACTCGCAAATGTAGGGGGGAAGGTTCATGGGCGAATTCCGAAATCCGGAGCGCGAGCGTATTAAACAGATCCTGCAAGGCAGCGAGGTGATTGCGGTCGTCGGGCTGTCCGATAAGCCTGACCGCGTATCCTATATGGTCTCGGAGGCGATGCAGGCCAAGGGCTATACGATCATTCCGGTCAATCCGAATGCGGACGTAATTTTAGGGCAAAAAAGCTATGCTTCGCTCAAGGACATTCCTGTGCCTGTCGATATCGTGAATGTCTTTCGCAGAAGCGAGCATACGCCGCCGGTTGCGGAGGAAGCTGTTGCGATTGGCGCCGGCACCATCTGGCTGCAGCTTGGAGTATCCAATGAGGAGACGGCCGCCATTGCGGCTGCAGGCGGCTTAAACGTCATCATGGATCGCTGTATTAAAGTAGAGGATTCGATTCTGCTGCCTGGCGGAAAATCCAAAACATAACAATTATAAAATCCGGCCAACTCCTGCACAATAAGAAAGGCTTCAAGGGCGGGCGCCGGTTGGCATACACGCAATGCTGCTAGTCGGCACACGCCAGCTTGAAGACTTTACGAGTGGAATTCAAGGAGGATACGACGTGAATCAATATTCGCAGCAGTCGGGCAATTTCCAAGGACAGCAAAGCTACCTGAACCAAGGCCAAAACTTTCAACCATCCGGTTTTGTGCAATCTCATTATCAGGGGCAACTGAGCCAGCCGACTTTTGGCCGAACAAGCCAATCGATTGTTTCTAACCAGCCAGGAGGCTATCAGCAATCGTACAATCACGGGAATCAATCGTATATTCCGTCGAACTACGCTTCGATGCATCAGCCAACTGGTATGAATCAATCCTACACGTCGCATCAACCGGTTCAAAGCCATGCTGCTTCGCCAGCGACCGCCTTTGGCAACGTAGGCCCGGTCATCGCGCACGTCGGCTATCAGGCTGGCCCGGATCAGAACCATTCGTTCTATCAACCTTCGGCCATAGCTAACACAGGCATGCATTTTGGCGGCTACAATCAATCGATGGCTCAAGGCCAAGGCCACTACGGTCCAACGCCGGTGCAATCGTACACCCATTCGGCAACGCCTGTACTCGATGCTACGAATGCCTATCAGCAAACCGGGCCGGTTATTTCCCATCTGGGCTATACGGCGAACAACGCTAACCAATACCGCTAACAGACTGCATCAAGCGGAAAGAATCATCGACAGCGGCGGGCCATTCGGCTCGCCGTTTTATTTTGACAAAAACCGCGCGAGCGCTTAACATCGATATAGACAAGGGGAGGTGTGCAATGAGTTTGATAGGAAATCTGCAGCAGCTCGGAAGGGCTTTCATGCTGCCTATGATTGTCCTTCCCGCAGCGGCGATTTTTCAAAGCCTCAGCAAGCTGCCATGGCATTTTATCGGCTTGCCGGGCATGGAAGGCTATCTGGTAACGGCGAGCAGCGCGATTTTTGGCTACTTGCCCTACATATTTGCGCTTGGCATTGCGCTTGGCTTGACCGGAAACGCGTTATCGGCCGGCATGGGCGCGTTGATCGGCATGTTAATTTACAGCGGGATTGCCGGCAGCGCAGCGGTACCGATCGAGCCGACGGTGCTTGTCGGAACGCTGATAGGCATTTTAGCGGGAGTCAGTCATGAACGGTTCAAAAATTTAAGGCTTCCCGAGTATATTCAATTTTTTGGCGGGCCGCGCTTCGTTCCGCTCTTTATGAGCTTTGTGTCGCTTATTTTTGCAATCGGCATGACCAAGCTGGCGCCTCACATCCAGCACTTTATGATGGAGCTTGGCGAGATTGTGGCTTCCGGAGGCGGCTTTGGTGTATTCCTGTACGGCTTTGTGCATCGGATACTGGTCGTTTTTGGGCTGCATCATCTGGTCAGCCATGTGTTCTGGTTTCAGATCGGCGCTTATGAAGCGGAGAACGGTCAAATGGTATTCGGGGATTTGCCTCGTTTCTTTGCCGGGGACCCTACCGCCGGAGTATTTATGGCGGGCATGTATCCGACGATGATGTTTGCGCTTCCGGCCATCGCGCTGGCGATCATTCATGAGGCGCGCGAGGATTTAAAGCCCAAAATCCGAAAGACGTTTCTGTACGCGGCGCTTGCTTCTTTTCTTACGGGTGTGACGGAACCGGTGGAATTTGCATTTTTATTCGTAGCGCCTTATTTGTATGTCGTACACGCCATACTGTCAGGCATTATTATGTGGGTTACATACGAGCTTGGCATCAGGCATGGCTTTTCGTTCTCGGGCGGAGCCATCGATTTTGTCATTAACGAGCATTTGGCTACGCGAGGCTGGCTAATTATTCCGATCGGCATCGTGGTAGGACTGGTTTATTACTTTTTGTTCCGCTGGGCGATTCGCAGGTTTCGCATACCGACTCCAGGCCGCGAGGAAGGCTCGCAGCTGGACGAGTGGGCAGGCGACATTCCGTATCGCGCGCCGCTTATTTTGCAGGCTATCGGGGGCAAACAAAACATTGTGCGAATGGAATCCTGTATAACCCGTCTCAGACTCAAGGTGTCTGACGAGAAGCTGCTCGATGTCAACGCGCTGCGCAACCTGGGGGCTGCAGGCGTCATCAAGCTTGGGGGCGGGCAGGTCCAGGTTGTATTCGGCACCTATTCCGAATTAATTCGCGAAGAGATGCTCAAAACGATTCAGCGCGATCAGGCACAGGTGCTTTTCCACTCTCCGATGCAAGGCAAAATGATTGCGCTGGAGGATGTGCCCGACCCTATTTTTGCAGGCAAGCTTGTTGGCCAAGGGGTAGCGTTTATTCCCGATCGCGGCGAGCTCGTATCGCCTGTAAAGGGCAAGGTCATTCATATTTATCCGACGATGCATGCGATTGGCATTTTGACTCCGGAAGGGCTTGAGGTGCTCCTCCATATCGGCATCGAAACGTCCAAGCTGCTCGGCAAGGATTATTTCAACGCTCTGGTGAAAGAAGGAGACGAGGTGACACCGGGCATGCTGCTTATCCGCTTCGATCTGCAGCGTGTGAAGCGCGAGAGCAAGTCGCTTGCTACGCCGATGGTCATTACCAATTCCGATCTGGTTCACTCTTGGCGATATGCGCCGTTCAAAGCGGTCAAGAAGGGGCAATCCTCGGTTATGTCAGTCGTGCTTAAAGAGAGAAATCGTGGAGGGGAAACGCAATGATTCAAGGAATAGGAGCGTCTGCAGGCATTGCGATCGGTCGCGCTTTTGTGCTGCCTAACTGGGAGTGGGAGCTTCCGGAGCAAAAGATCGATGTCGCTGATTTTGCCCGTGAATTTGAACGCGTATATGAGGGGATTCGCACCTCCAAATCAGAAATCGAGCAGATCAAGGATGAGCTGAAGGATGTTGTCGGCTCGGAGGAAACCCATATATTCGATGCGCATCTGGCTATACTTGACGATCCTGTATTCATGAATGAGATACAAGGCATTATCCAGCGGCAATACAAGGCGGCAGAGGTCGCGGTAAAAGAGGCGATCGATCATTTTGTGACGATGTTCGATTTGCTGGACGACGAATATATGAAGGAGCGGGCGCTGGATATCAAGGATGTTGGCAACCGGCTGCTCAAGCATCTGCTTGGAGCTCCCGAAATAACGCTGCCCTCCGATACGCAGCCGTTTATCCTGATCGCCAAGGAGCTGTCGCCATCGCAGCTTGCGCATATCAATCCCGACCATGTGCTCGGCATCGTGACGCTTGCGGGCAGCACGACGTCCCACTCGGCTATTATGGCAAGAGCGCTTGGCGTACCGCTTGTCGTAGGCATTGAGAACAGCCTGGATGAGCCGATTCAGACCGGACAGATTATGGTGATAGACGGCAGCGACGGTTCCCTGTACATCGACCCGGCCGAAGCCATAATCGAAGCGTATACCGATCGCCATCGCCAGCAGACCGAAGCGAAGCGCAGGCTGCATGTCATCGTTGATCATCATGCGGTTACCCCGGACGGCAAGCGATTGGAGCTTGCGGCCAACATCAGCTCGCTAAAGGAGCTGGAAATCGCTTTATCGAGCGGAGCGCAGGGAGTGGGCTTGTTCCGGACCGAGTTTCTGTATATGGATCGCAACCGTTTTCCGCTTGAGGAGGAGCAGTTCGAGGTGTATCGGAGTGTAGCGGAGCGGCTAGGCGGCGAGCATTTGGTCATTCGGACGCTTGATGTCGGCGGCGACAAGCAATTGGACTATTTCGAACTGCCCGAGGAGGATAATCCATTTTTGGGCTACCGCGCGATTCGTATTTCTCTCGATCAAAAGGATTTGTTTAAAACGCAGCTTAGGGCGATATTGCGTGCGAGCCACTACGGCCAAGTCAGGTTGATGTATCCGCTCATATCTTCTGTGGAGGAGGTACGGGCAGCCAACGCGGTGCTGGAGGAAGCGCGCCGCGAGCTGGAGGCTGAAGGCATTCCTTACGATAAGGGAATTAAAATCGGCGTCATGATCGAGGTGCCGGCTGCGGTCGTCATCGCCGACATGCTGGCGGAGGAAGTCGATTTTTTCAGCATTGGGACAAATGATCTGGTGCAGTTCACGCTCGCTGTGGACCGAATGAACGAGGAGATTGCCCATCTGTACGACCCTTATCATCCTGCTCTGCTCAGAATGCTCAAGCTTACGGTAGACGCTGCCAAGCGCTGCGGCATTACGGTCGGCGTATGCGGAGAGCTGGCAGGTGACGTAAGGGCGCTGCCGCTGTGGCTGAGCCTGGACGTTGATGAGCTAAGCATGTCGTCGCATTCCATTCTCCAAGTGAAGGAAAGGCTGCTTCGCACCTCGCAGCAGGAGAGCAGACAGGCTTGCGAGAAGCTGTTCCACTGCCGTACAAGCGGCGAAATTCTGGGGTTGCTGCAGGAATTTTCAGCTAAGACAGGCGTCAAGGAAGGGTAAGCGGAGCTTTGCAGAGGTCGTTTAGCTGGCGATAGCCCTATTCTACAAGTCGCCGGCTCCCTTCCATATTAAAAAGCGACTGGATTAACCCAGTCGCTGCTCCAACGCATCAACAAACGCTTTGGCATATGGCGGGAGATCGGGCGGCCTGCGGGCGGAAATGAGGTTGCCGTCGACGACGACCGGCTCATCGAACCAGATGGAGCCGGCATTCTCCATATCATCACGAATACCAGGTGTAGACGTGACTTTGCGTCCTTGCAAAATTTTAGCTGAGATCAGAACCCAGCCTGCATGGCAGATTTGCCCGATCGGCTTGTCGGCTGCGTCAAGCTCCTTCACGAGCTCCAGCACTTTAGGATAACGGCGGAGCTTGTCAGGCGCCCAACCGCCAGGCACAAGCAGTCCGGCAATATCCGCGCTGTTCACCTCGTCAAAGGACAAATCGGCGGTGGCGGGCACGCCGTATTTGCCGATATGGGTTTTTCCTTTCTCCGGCCCTGCATAAAGCACGGTCGCGCCGGCTTCGCGAACCCGATACACGGGATACCATAGCTCCAGATCCTCGAATTCATCGTCAAGCAAGCAAATGACGGTTTGATTTTGCAATGTCAATGTATTCCCCTCCGTCTATTAGATTTCTCTATCATTGTAACGAAGGAGCCGAGATGAAGCAAACGACACCTAACAATCGAAATCGCTCTGCCTCTCAATGGACAGTCCGAAGGCTGCTGAGGTTTATTCCCGCCGTCGTCTGGATGGCGGTTATTTTCGCCTTGTCTTCACGGACTGGAGACGAGATTGGCGCGTTTTTGCCTTTTTTCCAAAGAATGTTTCCCTTTATGACCGATTTTAACTGGGGGCATTTTGTTTCCTATTTCATATTGGCCATGACGCTGGATTACGGTATCGGCGCAAAAGCGGACAGACTTCCGGTAAAGGCTGCCATTGTGCTGATTGCCGGTCTATACGGCATTTCCGACGAATACCACCAATCGTTTGTCGGGGGAAGAACGCCGGACTGGATCGACGTCCGCAACGATATGATCGGCGCAGCCATATGGACGGCCGCTATTGCGATTCCCGCGCTGCGCAAACGCTGGCGGAAGCTCGCGCCTTGACGTCGTGAGCGCATCCGAAGAGGGAGCTCGCGATCTCTTTTTGGATAGTAAAAATTACATAGCGCGTCGAGCAGGAATTTTGCCAAAAAAGGTCGAATCCATTATCCAATGCCAATTTAAAACCGGATTCATACTTTTATAGTTGCCGATTTAAGAGGGAGTGGACCCAATTGCAAAAGAGGTGTCATTGTGGTGACATCATGAAGATGAAGCTGCGCACAGTCATTTATTCGGGCAAGGTGGAAATTGACAATGTTCCGATCTATTCTTGCTCCAGCTGCAACACAAGCGAGGTTTTTCCGGAGGTCAAGCCTGATTTGACCGGGCTGATCGCACAGCTTGGAGCAGAGCCTGACAGACAGACCTTTTTATTCAACGAATGTAACGAATGGGCAGATTTGCTCGTCGAAGTAAAGTCGACTAAACAGCAGCCCGACCAGCAGGCGGTCCAACGCCTCATTGAAGATCGGGTCAACAAATTGCTCGATTTGTACTTGCTTGCCCAATCGTTACAAGATGATGACTGGATGGCTGACATACACAAACGATTGGGCCAGCTTAGCTTGCGATTCTCGCATACATAGGTTGCGAGCCTGCCTAAATAGTGACAGGGATGGTTAGAAAGCGTTGGAAACGCGCTTCCGAACTGTCCCTTCTTTTTTTGAAACTTTGTCTAAAATGCAAATGAAAAACCAATGAAAGCTCGAAACAACTGGGTTTTTGGCGTCTTTTGCTTTGCGTTGCCTTGTCCTTTATGCTATGATTACGAGTAACATAGGAGTGCGAGTTTAAGCTGGAAGAATGATAAGTTCATTTACTTATACCTGACTTCCGTAATGACGCGCAAGCGCATTGGAATCGCCGGAAGGCGTGAACACTCGATTGTGCAACAATCTGAGCTAATGGAGAGGAAGCACTGTGACGGTAACCATTTATGATGTAGCAAGAGAAGCAGGAGTGTCGATGGCTACGGTTTCGCGGGTGGTCAATAATAATCCGAATGTGAAGCCAGCAACCCGCAAGAAAGTATATGAAGCAATTGAGCGTCTCGGCTATCGTCCAAACGCCGTTGCAAGAGGCTTGGCCAGCAAGAAAACAACAACGGTAGGCGTCGTTATTCCCGACATCTCCAACGCGATTTTTGCCGAAGTGGCGCGCGGTATTGAAGATATTGCAAATATGTACCACTATAATATTATTTTGTGCAATGCGGATAAGAAGAAGGATAAGGAAATCCGCGTTATTAATACGCTTTTGGAGAAGCAGGTGGACGGCTTGCTGTTCATGGGCGGGGCCGTAACCGAGGAGCATATGCAAGCGTTCAAGACGGCGAATGTGCCGATCGTTCTATGTGCAACCTCCGATGAGAGCGGGCAAATCCCATCTGTCGACATCAACCATGAAGAAGCTGCCTACGATGCGGTTAAAAGCTTGCTCGATCAAGGCCACACCCGGGTAGCGATGATAAGCGGTACGCTGCAGGACCCGTCGCTTGGCTATGCGAGATATCAAGGCTATAAACGCGCGCTGGAGACGGCAGGCATCGCTTACGATGATACGCTTGTTCGCATCGGCAATTACCGTTACGAATCCGGAACGGACGCGGTCAACTATTTCATTGGCCTGGATTCCCGCCCGACGGCTATATTCTCGGCTACTGACGAAATGGCGATTGGCGCCATTCACGGCATTCAGGACGCCGGTCTTAAAGTTCCGGCCGATATTTCAGTCATCAGCGTGGACAACAGCCGGATGGCATCGATGGTAAGACCGCAGCTGACGGCGGTAGCGCAGCCGATGTACGATATTGGCGCCGTTTCGATGCGTTTGCTGACGAAGCTTATGAAGAAAGAAAATGTAGATCATTCAAAAGTTGTGCTGCCGCATGAGCTTGTCGTACGGCAATCGGTAAGGGGCCAGTAGATTGATGTCGTTTAACAAAATTGGTATTATCGGCGCAATGGCCGAAGAAATCGAATTGCTGCATCGACAGGTCGAGCATCCGGTGCAGACAGCCAAAGCGGGAATCGATTATTACGAAGGCAAGCTGCACGGCAAATCGGTCATTTTCTGCAAGTCCGGTGTCGGCAAGGTTAACGCAGCCGTATGTACGCAGATTTTACTGGATATGGGCGCAGATTGCGTGTTGTTCACCGGCGTAGCCGGTGCGGTTGATCCGCGGCTGAACATTGGAGATATTGTCATTTCGACAAGCTGTATTCAACACGACATGGATTGTTCGCCGCTCGGCTTTGCCCGTGGCACGATTCCATTCCATGCCCGTTCCGAGTTCGTCGCCGACAGCCGTCTGATCGAGCTGGCAGAGGCGGCCGGTTCAAAACATTTTGCAAACCGCAGCCTGAAAGGTGTTGTGCTGTCTGGCGATCAGTTTATTGCCAGTCGTGAGACGGTTAAGCTGCTGCATGATACGTTTCACGGCGCTTGCGCCGAAATGGAAGGAGCTGCGGTTGCTCAAGTATGCGATATGAACGAGAAGCCGTTCGTAATCATCCGCTCCATGTCGGATAAGGCTGACGGGTCCGCTCATGTGAACTTTGCGGAATTCACCATTACCGCTTCTAACAACTCCTTTCAGATGATCGATGAGATCGTCAAGCATAGCTAAGTGCGAATTCATCGCTCGGCCGCTCCCGGCTGATTGGCGAGTATAGAAAGACAGCGAGCGTTCTGCTCGCTGTCTTTTTTTCCATGATACGTTTCTTGCCTCGTTTCTCCATGGTTGCTTGGCTCCGGAGTTTTGAGTTTTCAGCTCGCTAACAGATATCTTGCGTAACAATAGCCTGCGTTTGACGGTTTTTAGCGGTAATTTCTACGCGCCGCGGCATGACCCCAATCTCTTTTTCATCGTCAAGCCAATACAGCGGCAGAGTATGTGGACTTGAGGCAGCCCATTTGTTCATCCATTCCTTGGGAAGCGTCTGCTTGCGGCCAGCGGAAAGCTCGCCAAGCAACGGATGATCGATCATCGTAAGCCAGACAAGCGACCAGGCTCGGGGAACCACCCGAAACAGGTCATAACCTCCTCCTCCGAGCGCTACCCAGCGGCCTTGCGTATATTGGCGAGCAAGCTTTTGGATGAGCAGGGGCATCTCGACATAGATGTTCATGCTGCAATGGATATGGGACAGCGGATCGTACGCATGCGCATCGCAGCCATGCTGGCTGACGATAATATCCGGTTTAAAGGCTTCGATGACTTTGACAATGGTGCTTGAAAAACACTCCAGCCAGGATTCATCCTCGGTATAAGGCTCAACCGGCATATTAAAGGAAGTTCCGAAGCCTTGATCGATTCCCTTCTCATAGACATAACCCGTGCCGGGGAATAAAAACTTTCCGGTTTCATGAATCGAATAGGTGCAAACATCGGGATCATCGTAAAAAATCCATTGCACGCCGTCACCGTGATGCACATCGGTATCAATATAAAGAACGCGAGCGCCATATTTTTCACGAATGTGACGAATAGCGATGGAGGCGTCATTATAGATGCAAAAGCCGGCAGCCCGCTCGGGAAACGCGTGATGCAGACCGCCCGCCATGTGGTAGGCATGTTTGGCAGCGCCAGACATAACAGCATCAGCGGCATATAAGGACCCGCTTGCGATGGAACACGCGGCTTGATGCAGACCGGGAAAATAGAAGGTATCCTCCATGTCGATCCCGTGCTGCTGGGCGATGCTGATTGCCTCGGGCGTGGGGGCGCTTTCGCTAAGCTGCTTGATCGCTGCAATATAGTCCTCTCGATGCACAAGCGAAAGCATGCGTTCGAGCTCAGGATGGGTTGAGGGGGGCTGCACGATCTGCTCCTCCTTCAAGGCATGAACGGCTTTAAGCAGGTCCATCGTCAGCTCCAGGCGAATCGGATTGAACGGATGATCCTCGCCAAACTTATAGCGGCTTGAGCCGGGATGATAAATGAACTGAACATCAGAAGACATGTTAATCCTCCTAAAGGTTTGCGAAGCAAACCTACTTCGTAAGCATGGACTTAGGTTTGCGAAGCAAACCTACTTCGTAAGCATGGGCTTAATACATGAATCGTTGTCTAAAGCGAACCCGATCGAATTGCTCGACGGAGCTTAGCGGAACTTCCTTGCCTATTTTGACCATCAGACAGTTGGCGGGGTGAGCGCAAATTTCCGGATCATCGGTGGCGAACCAGATCATGCCTACCGATTTCATCAGCTTCTCCATCATTTTACGGTAATCCCACACGTTCAGTCCTGTTCCTTCCAAATCCCAGTGCCAATAATATTCCGTCGTAAATACGATCATATTGTCTAATTGCCCTTCGGCGAAAGCAAGCTCAATCATACGTTTGCCTAGACCAAGACCGCGGTAATCGTCAGCTACTTCAATCGCACCAAGCTCGATTAAATCGGTCATGCCGCCCTCTGACCAGCGCTCCAGCTCATCGGCATAATGAAAGGTCACGTACCCGATAATCAGGCTGCCCTCACGGGCCAGAATAATCCGTCCTTCCTCCAGAGCGGCTATTTCGACGAGCGCCTCGTGCTGCTCGTGTGGCTGACGAAAGGCATCCAATTTCATGTGCATGCCCATGGTTAATAAAGTTTCCGGAGCTACAGGGCCTTCAATAATAAGCTCGCGGCTTTCGTTAAGCTGCAGTTGCTCGCGATGCAAGCGCTTTCGATGCAACAAGGCTGAACCTCCTTAATGGAAATATGACCAAGCCTGTGATGGAGAAAATAGGACGGTAGCAATGCCGGTGCAGTTTACCCGTCAGCGGATAAATATTCGTGCGTGGAATCAAGGAAGCTGTTCCCTCTATTAAGGTTATAACAAACCTTCGGGCAAATGAAAAGCGTAGGCGAATAGAAAATGGTTATGCTATAATGATGGTGGCGGTTTCATGCCGCAGGAGTCAGCCATTCGGAACGAGAGTTCGATAACGGATGGGGATTGCTTTTTGAAAGCGTATACTTGCGGCAAGCAAGAGAGATTTCATGGGAGAGTGATAGCATGATCAACTTGCATCAAGAGCGTATACCTGCAACAGCGCCAAATTCAAATTTAAAAAGCTACGAGACGGAATCAGCCTCTTTTAATTGGGCGGAGTTGGAAAAAGAATTTTCATGGCATGACACGGGCAAAGTAAATATGGCTTATGAAGCGATCGACCGGCATGTGGAAGAAGGAAGAGGAGGAAAAACGGCATTACTATATAGCGATCCACTGCGGGAAGAAAGCTATACGTTCGAGCAGCTTAGCAGGCAGTCTAATCGATTTGCCAACGTATTGCGGAATCTCGGCGTCTCCAAAGGGGAGCGGGTATTTATTTTTATGCCCCGAACGCCGGAGCTTTATTTTAGCGCTTTGGGAGCATTTAAAGTAGGCGCTGTCGTCGGCCCGCTGTTTGAAGCCTTTATGGAGACGGCCGTTAAGGATAGGCTGCTGGATAGCGGGGCCGTAGCGATCGTAACTACGCCGGCGCTGCTGCCTCGCATCAAACGTGAGGAATTGCCGGAGCTGAAGCACATTGTCGTTTTTGGGGAGGACGTCCAGGAGGAGGAGGAGGGCATCATCGATTTCAAGCGGGCTATGGCCGCTGCGGCAGAGGAAGCCGAAATCGAATGGCTGGATCGTGAGGATGGATTGATTCTTCATTATACCTCAGGCTCCACTGGCAAGCCTAAAGGCGTCTACCATGTACAAAATGCGATGATCCAGCACAAGTACACAGGCGAGGTTGTGCTGGATCTTCAGGAGAATGACGTGTATTGGTGTACGGCTGATCCAGGCTGGGTAACCGGCACTTCTTACGGTATTTTTGCTCCTTGGCTGAACGGAGCGACCAATGTAATCCGCGGCGGCCGTTTTAGCCCAGGCGACTGGTATCAGGTCATTCAGAAGTACGGTGTGACGGTCTGGTACAGTGCGCCTACCGCCTTCCGGATGCTGATGGGTGCGGGCGATGATGTGTCCCAGCAATATGATTTGTCGAGTCTGCGTCATGTGTTAAGCGTAGGCGAGCCGTTAAACCCGGAGGTTGTGCGCTGGGGGCTAAAGGTATATGGCCAGCGTATTCACGATACATGGTGGATGACGGAAACGGGAGGGCAGCTCATTTGCAACTATCCAAGCATGGATATTAAGCCAGGCTCGATGGGCAAGCCGTTGCCAGGCATTCAGGCAGCCATTATTGATGATAGCGGCAACGAGGTTGAGCCCTACCGGATGGGCAATTTGGCGATACGTACCCCGTGGCCGTCGATGATGCGCAAAATCTGGAACAATCCGTCCAAATACGAGGAGTATTTCTATTTGAAGGGCTGGTATGTGTCAGGAGATTCTGCCTATATGGACGAGGATGGATATTTCTGGTTCCAAGGCAGGATCGACGATGTGATTAATACGGCAGGCGAGCGGGTAGGCCCGTTTGAGGTCGAAAGCAAGCTGGTTGAGCATCCGGCAGTCGCGGAAGCGGGGGTTATTGGCAAGCCGGATCCGATGCGCGGAGAAATCATTAAAGCGTTTATTGCGCTGCGGCAAGGTTTTGAAGCGTCCGATCAACTGAAACAGGAAATATCCCAGTTCGTTAAGGTGGGGCTATCCGCTCACGCAGCACCGCGTGAAATTGAATTTAAGGATAAGCTGCCAAAGACGAGAAGCGGTAAAATTATGCGTCGTGTGCTAAAAGCTTGGGAGCTTAATTTGCCGACCGGCGATCTTTCAACGATTGAGGACTAAAAAGAAGGCCCGTACTTGCCGCTTAAAAGCAGCATGTACGGGCCTATTTGTGTGTCTTTATTCAATCAGCGCTGGAACAATTCAATACGCTCGCGGTCCGGACCTTCAACAAAAAAGTAACGATAGCCGTTAGGCAAAGTTGTAATGTCCTCATCCACAAAGGTGACTGGCAGCTCCTTTAGCCGCGCGAATTCAGCATTCACATCCGTTACTGTAATGGCAAAATGATGCACCTTGCCTTCGGCAGGCAAGCTGTCGTTATAGCCATGAACAAGCTCAAGCTCGGTTTCATCCGAGCCGCCGAGTCCCAAAAAGGCCAATTCAATTACGCCGTTCGTATGCAGCATTCTACCTTTTAATTCAAAACCGATAACGTTTGTGTAAAAGTCGATGGAGACGTCCATGTCTTTTACCATTACGCCAACATGATCCAGCTTCTGCAAACCCATCTATTGTTCCTCCTCAAGCGGTCGTTATTTTACCGTTACCATGGCCGACGGATTCGATTCCCCTTTGGCATTCTCGGCAGAAACGAAAAACGCGCCGGTAACAAGCGGTGCTACATATTCAAAGCGAGTATCCGTCGTCGATGCGATTCTGGAATATTGCCCGTCATTGCCAGGGCTGTAATAGATGTGATACTGCTTCACATTATCCGAAGCCGCGTTAGCTGACCATGTCAACCGGACGCTTAAATCCGTTTTTTGCGCCTTCACGCCGCTTGGACTGGAAGGCGCAGCCGTTGCCTCGCCCGATTGCTCCGAACCTCCGGAGGAGGAAGGCGTCTCCGGTGTTGGCGTCGCTCCGAATGCAAGAACTTGATTGCCGGTTGACTCTCGGCCAACCACGTCGACTGCAGCCACATAATAGCTTGCTGCACCTCCAGCGGCCTGAATGTTGAATGCATTGCCTGCTCCGGTCACAATGGAAGAACCGATCTTCTCGAATGGTCCTTGATTGAGGGAGCGATACAACCGGTAGCCGACTACATCCTGGGACGGACTGTCCGAGAATGAAACCGTCAGCGCATTTCCGTTAGCCGCCAGCTTGGAGCCTGCAGGCGGTGCCGGAGCGGCGCCGTCATCCCCGCGCGGGTCCGTCTTGGACGGAGCGTTATTGGCAGCGTCTGCCGGCAAATACACCGACATAGCTCGACGGCTGCCGGCCGGCAGCTTCGCTTGGGCAGCCTGGATTTCTTCCATTAGCGCATCAAGCGGCTTTTTACGCTTGATCAGCACTTTTTGCTGCAGCATATCCGCAGGTGTAGCAGCATTTGGAATATAGTTAACACCGTTAACCGTAATAATGTTCATGCTGACGAGCGTATCGTCAGTCTTTTTTGGTATGTCCTTTTTATTGAACCAATCGGTAACAAGCATGCCGGCAGATTTCGTCAACTGGCTTGGAAGCAGACCGCTGGCGCTGGATACCGTAGCCTTGACGATCCCCTCCGGCCGCTCGAATTCCTTCGCAACGAACATCTCGGGTTTGACGTCCGTCACCTTGTTCATAATAAGCGCCCATATCGATCGAGCTCTAGCTTTGCCGGCCTCCGACAACGAATTGATTTGCTCCTCGTAGCCCGACCATACGCCTAGCGTAACCTCTGGCGTAAAGCCCATAAACCAGACGTCTCCGTAGCTTTGAGTAGAGCCGGTTTTGCCTGCAATCGGAATTTTGCCGTACTTGTCAAATTGCGAGGTCAGCTTGTTGCCTGAACCGCTTCGATCGGAAATGACGGTGCGAAGCATGTCGGTCATAAGAAACGCGCTTTGCTCCGAGAATACTTGCTGCGGCTCCATTTTGTGCTCATAAACGATTTTGCCATTGGCATCGGTAATTCGCTGAATCATGTAAGCGTCATTAAAGACGCCTTTGTTCGGAATAGCCCCGTATGCGTTTGTAAGCTCCTCGACGGAAACGCCAATTCTCAAACCGCCGATAACGCCTGTTTGAGAATACGCGTCCTCAGGCTGGAGCGTCGTAATGCCGAGTTTTTTGACAAAATCCCAAGCATTCTCGATTTTTACCTCTTCGTTAAAAATTTTGAGCGCCGGCAGGTTGAGTGAGCGGTTGAGCGCTTCCCGCGCGGTCACAAGGCCCGCAAACTTGCGATTGACGTTCATCGGAATATGGAAGCCCTTTTGGCCGTCCTTCATAACAATTGGCGCATCGTCGATAATGCTGGCCGGTTGAATAATGCCCATTTCGATGCCCGGCAAATAAGCGGCGAGCGTCTTCATTGTCGAACCCGGCTGGCGCGTCATTTGAGTCGCGTAGTTCAACTGCTCCTCATAAAAGTCGCGTCCTTCGAGCATGCCCAGAATGGCGCCTGTCTTGTGGTCGAGCATAATCGCTGCGATTTGCTCCAATCCTTTTTCTTCACTGTAAGGAGAGAAGTTGTCGGCGTTGGTGCCGATCTCCCGCATAAGCTGATAAATATCCTTGTCGATGGTGGTGTACACATGATAACCGCCGCGCAGCAGTTGATCGCGTGCCTCCTCGATTAACGGAGCGTTCTCTTTTTTGCGAAGATCTTCTTTATTCAGGCTCGGATCTTGCTGAAGCAGAAGCACTTCCGCCGCTTGCCGCTCGGCTTCAAGCATCAAATAAGGATACGTCGTGTAGGCTTTTTCGCTTGGCTCCGCAAGGGTAGAACGAATATCGAAGGCCAGAGCCTCGTCGTATTCCTGCTCGGTGATGCGTCCGGTTTCGTGCATGCGCATCAGCACGGTTTTGAGTCGTCCCATGGCAAGCTTAAAGCCTGCTTCATTAAATTCCCCTTTGCCGTTGAAGGCAGTATAGGCGGAAGGACGCTGCGGCAAGCCGGCCAAATATGCCGCTTGCGCAAGGTTTAGCTGGTTAAGATCGGTAATGTTAAAAATGCCCTTGGCTGCTGCCTTGATGCCGAACAAGTTGTAGCCGGTCGAACCGTTGCCGAACGGCACCTTGTTCAAATAAGCTGTGAGAATCTCCTCTTTCGTCAAATAACGCTCCATGCGAAGCGAGAGGAAAATTTCCTTGATTTTGCGGCTGTCGGTCTTGTCCAGGCTCAAAAATACCCGGCGAGCCAACTGCTGGGTCAGTGTGCTGCCCCCGGTCTGCGTATCTTCATTCAACAATTTCTGCTTGATCGCGCGACCAAGACCGTTGATATCGACGCCGTTATGTTCGTAAAAATTGTTGTCCTCAATACCAAGCACCGCATTGATCACCTGTGGCGGAAGATCATCGTATGTAATAATCATCCTGTCCTCAGAGGTGCGAAGCTGACCGACAAGCGTCTCATCGTTGAAGTATACGAAGCCTGTGATGGCATTCTCTCCAACCTTCTCTTCAATAACGGTTCGCGGTCTGATTTCTTCTCCTTTGACTAGCGCGGCAACGTAACCGGTAAGCGCTCCCCCGATCAGCAAGCCAAAAAAGATGCCGAAATAGATGACCCATTTAACCGTTATAAAGGTAACAAGTCCGAATGTTCGCCATCCGCTGGATTTAGGCGGGGTCGGCGATGATTGATGCTCTTCCTGCATTCTCCTGTCTCCTCCTCTAAATAGCAGCTTTAATTATAACATAAATCGGCAAAGGAAGCAGGTTATTAACTGTATGGCGGCTTCGAGCGAAATAATGGCTAAAATCAGCGTTTTAGCTTAAATTGGCCGGTAAAATGTCAGTTTTTTAATTTTTCTGAATCTTTTCTTGCGCTAGCGCGTAATAAATAGCGGAAGCTGTTCAAATTAATGGATGTGGAGGAAGGGGGAAGGAGGTTGGAAACACTATTTCTCGCCTGTCTGGCTGGAGGAATTCTGTACGCGCTCGTGACGGTTGTGTTTGGGGACTGGCTGGGACAGGTGCTGGACGGCGCGCTGGAATTTTTGTCGCTGGACGGCCATTCGTTTTTTTCTCCATCTTCGCTGGTAGGCGGCATTACCGTTTTTGGAGGCGCAGGCCTGCTGCTCACGCGGTATTCTTCATGGGGAGCCGTCGTCATTCTGCTGCTGGCTGCGCTCATCGCAATCGCTGCGGGAGCGGGAATCTTCTTTTTGTACGTCAAGCCGATGGAGGACAGCGAAAATTCGATTGCGTTTTCCGCAGCGGAATTGTCCGGAGCGCTCGCCGAAGTGCTGGTTCCGATTCCTTCAAAGGGTTATGGCGAGGTGCTTGTTAAGGTCGGAGCGGGCTTTACGAATCAAATTGCCGCAAGCTTTGACGGTGTGGAAATTGCCGGTGGGGCAAAGGTTGTAGTCGTTGAGATGAAAGATCATACCCTGTACGTATCGGAAATTCATCTGCCGTAGAGGCAAAGAACTGAGGGAAAAGAGAGAGGAGAACTGCAAATGCCTGATTTTTTGCTTATTCCTGTAATTGTCCTAGGAGTTATCGTCGTGCTTGGTCTTGCGTTCTGGGCCAGATACAAAACCGTTAGTCCGGATGAGGCCATGCTGGTTACCGGCTCGTTTCTGGGAAGTCGGCACGCGAGCGTCGACGATTCCGGCCGCAAGGTCAAAATCATTCGGGGCGGAGGGGCGTTTATCCTTCCTATTTTTCAAAAGGCGGAGTTTTTATCGTTGCTGTCCCACAAGCTGGACGTGTCTACCCCGGAGGTATATACGGAGCAGGGGGTTCCGGTTATGGCGGACGGCGTTGCAATTATAAAAATAGGCGGGGCCGTCGAGGATGTGGCGACAGCGGCCGAGCAGTTTCTCGGCAAGCCTACAGAAGCGCTGAAGGGCGAGGCGCAGGAGGTGCTCGAGGGCCATCTGCGGGCGATTCTCGGCTCCATGACGGTCGAAGAGGTTTATCGTAACCGCGATAAGTTCGCGCAGGAAGTACAGGGCGTGGCGGCGAAGGATTTGAAAAAGATGGGCTTGCAAATCGTGTCGTTCACGATTAAGGATTTGCGCGACAAGCACGGATATTTGGACGCGCTTGGCAAGCCGCGTATTGCAGCGGTCAAGCGTGATGCGGAAATTGCCGAAGCCGAAGCGGTGCGTGATGCGAGAATTCAGAAGGCTCACGCAGCTGAAGCGGGACAAAAGGCCGAGCTGCTGAGGGATACGAACATCGCCGAGGCGGAGAAGGACAAGGAGATGAAGGTTGCATCCTTTAAGCGGGATCAGGATACGGCGAAGGCCGAGGCGGATCAAGCTTACTCCATTCAAGAGGCGCGGGCCAAGCAGAGCGTGGTCGAGGAGCAAATGAAGGTGGAGCTGGTGCGGAAAGAGCGCGAGATCGATCTCGAGGCCAAAGAAATTTTGCGGCGCGAGAAGCAATACGACGCGGAAGTGAAAAAGAAAGCGGACGCCGACCGCTATGCGGTCGAGCAGGCGGCAGAAGCGAACAAGGCCAAGCAGCTGCGTGAGGCGGATGCGCTGCAATATCGGATTGAAGCGGAGGCCAAAGCGCAAGCCGCTCAAAAACGGCTTGACGGTCTTGCGGTAGCGGAAGCGGAGAAGGCAAAGGGTACCGCAGAAGCCGAGGTCATCAGGCTGCGCGGCTTGGCCGAAGCGGAAGCGAAAGAGAAGCTGGCGGAAGCGTTCGAGAAATTTGGCGAAGCGGCCATTCTCGATATTATTGTGAAAATGCTGCCTGAGCTCGCCGGCAAGGTAGCGGAGCCGATCAGCAGCATTGACAAGCTGACCGTTGTGGACACAGGCAATGGCGAAGGCGCGGCTCGTTTAAGCAATTATGTTACGTCGCTGATGTCAACCGCCCCTGAAATGCTGAAGAGCGTATCGGGCATCGACGTCAATTCGCTTATCAAAGGGCTGACGACCAAGGCGGTTTCAGGTCAGCGCCATTTTGGTCCGGAGAATGCCGCGGCATTGCCGGCCGTAGCGCCAAAGCCTTCGCAAGATCCGGCCTGAAGCCGGTGGAAGCCGTCATAATAACAAGCAAAAACCCTCGAACCAATGGTTCGAGGGTTTTGTTGTCGATCGGTATAACAGCCAATATTAACGGCTGTAGAACTCGACGATTTGTTTCTCGTCGATATCTTGGGAAAGCTCGCCGCGGTCGGGAAGACGAACGTATTTGCCTTCAATCGCTTGGTCATTGAATTCCAGGTAGTTAGGAAGGTGATGACGAGCGTCGATTGCTTCTTTAACTGTTTTCAGGCTGCGGCTGCGCTCGCGCAGGCCGATTACATCGCCGATTGCAACGCTGTACGAAGCGATATCGACTTTTTTGCCGTTAACGGTAACATGTCCGTGGGAAACGAGCTGACGCGCGCCTGCACGGGAGTTGGACAGACCAAGACGGTAAACGAGATTGTCCAGACGGCTTTCGAGAAGCCCCATGAAGTTTTCACCGGCTTTACCTTTCATCTTGGCAGCTTTGTCGAACAAGTTGCGGAATTGCTTCTCGTTCAAGCCGTACATGTGGCGAAGCTTTTGTTTCTCTTGCAATTGAACGCCGTAGCCGCTAAGCTTTTTGCGTTGGTTAGGACCGTGTTGACCAGGGGCGTGAGGACGTTTAGCAAGCTCTTTGCCAGTACCGCTCAGGGAAATGCCGAGACGGCGGCTTAGTTTAAATTTAGGACCAGTATAACGTGACATACGTAGGTTTAACTCCTTCATCAAATAAATTTGAGATTGGGGTTGTGTTTCGCGTAAATACGTCTGATGTCCGAGCATGCTCGTCCCTGGCAGGCAAGTCAGCCGCAGGCCTGCTGCAAACGTATTACTAGGAGGGTGACACAAAACCGTACGCCCATCTATTCATCAATAAATTTTATACGATTCGGCAGGGCATTGTCAAGATTGCGAATGGAAATAAATAATTGATATAAGGGAATCAAAAGTCCTATTTTTTAATCGTTAAAGTAGTGCAAAATTCTTACAAATGAAGTATGATGTTTTTAATCCATAAAATAATCTTAAACAATAAAGGTGCTTTTTATTTTATAATAGATGATTAAAGTATGCTCATCTCCTTGATTGATGGATAGGAAGGGCTGGGTGCTGCATGACGGAACAAATCGCAAATCAATATTCGGCTGAACGCAAGTTCGGCACGGTTCATCAAACGCCAGATCCCTCCTCGCCGGTCTGGTTCCATAGTCAGGACATTAGCGATGCGGACGAGCCGCTGCTTGCTCCGCTTCTCAAGAACAGTTTTAATTGCTGGGTTGAGGAAGCTTCCGCAATGACGCTTTTAAACGAGGGAACGTTTGTCTTGTGCAGCAAGTCGGGCCAGATGCTTGCGCTGTCCAATGACGGCATGGGCGGGCTTGGAGAAGCCTTATTGCACGAGGCTTGCGGACTGGCGCTTGAGGGGAAACAGACGGTACTTCGTGAAGACGCCGGTGTGCACGTGGCCGCGCTTCCGTTAGTCAGACGAAGCGACGGAGAAATATTTGCCGTATTGGTCAATATGTCGGTCGTCCGCCATACCGCCTCTGAGCTTGAAGCATGCGGATTATACTTTAGAAGCTGGTTTTACCGGAAATTCGAAGAGCTGTATGTGCGCGATATGCTGCTCCAGCAGAGCAAAGCCGAGCAGGAGGCGAATCGCCGCGAGAGTCTGTATCTCGTTTCCAAGAGGCTGTACAATCAAATCGATGTCGCATCCGTGCTTTCCGAGCTCCTTTATAGTCTTGAACAGCTTTATCCAAGCTCGGAAGTGCAGCTCTATTTGTCTCAGGATCACTTGAATGGCGATCCGCGCGTCAAGCCGTTAATTTTCAAAAACGCAGAGCACGATATTGTTGCAAAGGCATTTTTGAACGGGCAATCGGTGACGGAGCATGACCGGGAAGGCGCGATACGCCTGGCTGTACCGATGACCGGGAAACAGGCCGCTTACGGCGTGTTATGCATGACGATTGGTCCCGGCAAGTGGGATGAGTCGGAGCTGCCGGCGTTTATGGTGCTGGCGGAGACGGCGGGCAGCGCATTCGAGAATGCGAAGCTGTACGAGCAGTCCAACCTGCTTATTAATGAGCTTAGACTTATTAACGAGCTAACGAAGCGGCTTAACCAGTCGTTGAAG
This sequence comes from Paenibacillus sp. SY21-1, assembly GCF_005222705.1. GTDB lineage: Bacteria > Bacillota > Bacilli > Paenibacillales > Paenibacillaceae > Pristimantibacillus. The sequence continues at coordinate 51,773 of NZ_STGF01000016.1, forward strand.
CTGAAGGAAATTTTTCAATTTGCAACCTCTGAATTGCTTAGCGTATTTGAAGCGGATTTCTGCTGCGTGCTCCAGCTGAACAAGGAAAAGAATCAGTTTGTCGTCATGTCCAGCAATTTTCCTTCCTTGCTCAGCGAGCAATTTTCGCCGGAATACGGCTTTTGCGGAATGGTCTACCGCACGCGTGAGCCCATGATTATATCCGATTACTGGCATACGAGAGTCGTCACATCGAAGCTGATGGACAGCTCAAGCTCGCGTTCGCTGATCGCCACTCCGATATTGGTGGACGGAGAGGTGGTAGGCGTCATACTCGTTACTCATAAAGCGCCGAACTATTTTTCCTACGACAACTACAAGCTGCTGCAAGTAATGAGTACGCATATCGGCCTTGCGGTAACGAACGCATCGCTTCACGCCGAGGTCAGGAGAATGGTCATTACGGACAATTTAACGGGACTGCACGCAAGGCACTACTTGGATGAGCAGATCCAGCGGCGCCAGCGCAAAGATCCGTACGGCTCGCTTATTCTCGTTGACATCGATCATTTCAAGAAGGTGAACGATACGTATGGCCACCAGGTGGGGGATCAGATTCTCAAACAAGTGAGCGACATCATCTCGACCACGATACGCAAAGGGGATATTCCGGCGAGGTGGGGCGGCGAGGAGCTGGCTGTCTATTTGCCGGGCATCCGCGCCGAGCAGGCCTTGCGTATTGCGGAACGGATCAGAGAGCATGTAGAGAATGAGACAAACCCTGTCGTTACCGTCTCCTGCGGCGTTTCCGAATGGACGTTCGAGGATGAGAAAGTCAGCGTGGAATCGTTATTCTACCGTGCGGATATGGCGCTGTATGAAGCGAAGAACAATGGACGCAACCGAATATTCGTTGGCCATACCTAAGGGGATGGGCAGCGCAGCAGAGCAAAGGACGCCGCTGACGGCGTCCTTTCTTTTTGCCTTGTTTTCGCATAAGCCGGCAGCAGGTATGGGACGCTAACCGAAGGAGTACACCTGTGGAGGGATGCTAATATGCGAAAAAACGGACTAGCGATTCTTATCGCGATGTCGATGCTTCTACCCTTGCTCGGCTGCGGCCAGCCCGGAGAAGGCAGAACGGCCGAGGAGTGGCTGTCCTTGGCCTACTCCGGTCTTGCGGCCAAAGACGAATACGGATTCAGCGGCTCCTTCAGCATGCGGACAGCAGATGGCGTTGCGTATCGTCCGCAAACGTTTGAAGGCAAGATCGCAGAGCATAATCAATTGACGCTGCAATCCGAGCATGGAAACCAGCCTCATTTTAATCCGGTTCAAGTGCTTGACATGCTGCGTCAAGAGCATGCCGAAGTCAAGCTGGCGAAAGCCGCAAGACGCGATAAACAGATTACGCTGATTATCAAGCAAAAGGAAAAAGTTTCGACCGCAAGATGGAGCGGAAGACTGCGCGCAGAGCTGGCCGAGGTGGAGAACGAGAAGCTGCCGGGAGGCGCGGCGAGCCAGCGGGAGGAGATTGCGGACGAAATGAACCGCGCCAAGCAGCAGCTTGAACAAATGCTGGACGGTATGCAAGCAAGCAGCTACTACGAGGTGGTCATTGACAGAGCCAGTTTGCTGCCTGTAACCATGGAGGAAAATACGGATTTTCGCTATACCTACAAAGGCAGAGCTGTGTCCGAGTCTCGCCATACCAGCGTGAGGCTGCAATCGTTTGATGAAACCTGATCGGAGACTATCCAGATGCAGCCAGGCGTGGTAGGATGAACGGGAATGGATGATAGGCCGAAGTGAGGGCCAGGAGAAGGAGGAGTAGCCATGCGAGACCAGCGACTACAGCAGCTTGCCCGCAATTTGGTGCACTATTCGATTGACGTTCAACCAGGAGAAAATGTTCTGATCGATATGATCGGCACGGAGCGCGAGTTGGCAAAATGTTTGATTGAGGAGGTTGCGCGTCGCGGCGGCAGGCCATTTGTCGAAACCAGCGATCGTTCCGTCCTGCGAACGCTACTCTTGCATGCAACCAAGGAGCAGATTGAGCTATGGGCAAAACTGGATCTGGAGCGTATGAAGCAAATGCATGCCTATATCGGCGTTCGCTCAGGAGATAACGTCAATGAATTGGCAGGCGTGCCAGACGCCAATATGCGATTGTATGAGCAGCTATATCGCAATCCGATTCATTTGGAGCAACGCGTCAAAAAGACCAAATGGGTCGTGCTCCGTTATCCAAACGCATCAATGGCGCAGCTTGCGCAAATGAGCACCGAGACGTTTGAGGATTTTTATTTCGACGTGTGCAACCTGGATTATGCGAAGATGGATCAAGCGATGGACCCGCTGCAGGCGCTCATGAACCGCACGGACAAGGTAAGAATCGTGTCTCCGGGTACGGATTTGTCCTTTTCCATTAAAAATATCGGCTCCAAAAAATGCTCAGGTCGCCGCAATATCCCTGATGGCGAAGTATTCACGGCACCGGTGCGCGACTCCGTTCAGGGAACAATCGCTTACAATGCGCCAAGCGTCTATTCCGGGGTCACGTTCCAAAACATCGTATTGACGTTTAAGGACGGCAAAATCGTCAAGGCGGAGAGCAATGATACGAAGCGCCTGAACGAGATTTTGGATATGGACGAAGGGGCAAGGTATATCGGTGAGTTTGCGATCGGCTTTAATCCGCATATTTTGCATCCGATGAACGATATTCTGTTTGATGAAAAAATTGCCGGCAGCCTTCATTTTACGCCTGGTCAAGCCTACGAGGACACGGATAACGGCAACCGCTCGTCCATTCATTGGGATCTGGTGCTGATCCAGCGTCCGGAGTACGGAGGCGGGGACATTTACTTCGACGATGCGCTTATTCGCAAGGATGGCTTATTTGTTCTGCCCGAGCTTGAAGGCTTGAATCCCGATCGCTTGAATTAACAAAATAAGGGTGATTAGGCAGCTTTCATTTGGAAAATAAAGCGTTTTTCATTTTCCCTCTTGATGGATGCAGGGTTTCGGGTTATCATGTTGTCAAAGGTAAGCTTTACTAAAAATGTGGAGGGATCACCCATGTCCAATAATGCAGCTATTGTAGAAATTTCCCAAACGGCTAGTCAATTCTCGTCTTCCATCGTTCTCCAAGCCGAAAGCAAATACATCGACGTCAAAAGCATTCTCGGACTGTTCACAACGCTTGTGGGTGGCCATTCGTATGAATTGCACGTTCACGGTCCTGATGCCGAAGAAGCCAAGAAGGCAATGGCTGACGTATTTGCCAAGCATAACCTGAACGTTACCGTAATCTCCGACTAATCATCACACTTGAACATGCAAGGGAGCGCTTCTTCATCAATGAAGAAGCGCTTTTGAGTTTTGTCCTTGTATAATCCCTCTTTTTCGTCTAATATAAAGGTTATAGAAGACGGCGGATACGCGCACAGGGGGGAAAACGATGTCTTCACCGGAAATTACGGTCCAGTTGCATGATAAAGCGCTTCGTCTCCTTCAGGAAGATGCGAGTAAAATAGAAAACTTGATCGAGGTTCAGATGGGCAACCTGACGACTCGTCAATGTCCGCTGTACGAGGAAGTATTGGATACACAGATGTACGGTTTCTCGCGTGAGATCGACTTTGCTGTTCGTGCAGGCTTGATTGCCGATACGGTTGGCAGGGAACTTGTAAGCAGGCTGGAGAGAAATCTGGCTTTGCTATATGAAGCGCTGGAGAGAAAAAGGTAGGCTCTGAATAGAGCCTGCTTTTTTTTTGCAAAAGAAAGGTTATTATGTTGCTGCCTAAACATCTCGGGATGTAACGCGCTGCGCCGTCCTTTGGCAGCGCAGCTGCTTTACCCTGGTTAGACAAGATAGAACGCAAATCCAAGAATAACGTAGACCATCAGCAGCAGGACACCTTCATACCAGTTCGTTCGACCGTCTCGCGACACCGATTTTGCAATAAATACGGATACGCCGATTGCAGTCAATTCAATTGGGGTAAATATAATGTCCATGGTGTTTCCCATTAATGCGCTGACGAGAATAAGCACCGGCGCAACGAAAAGCGCGATTTGCAGACTGCTGCCAATTGCGATTTCAACGGCGGCTCCGATTTTGTTCTTGAGGGCGAGCATGACAGCTGCGCTGTGCTCTGCCGCATTGCCGATGATGGCGATGACAAATGCGCCGATAAACAGCTCGGAGAGGCCGAATTTGGCGCTAAAGGCGTCCAGCGTATGGACAAGCCACTCGCTTACGAGAGCGACCATAACGGTCGCTGCAAGCAGGTACAGCACGGATCGGCCTTTGGACCAAGCAGGCTGTTCCCCGTGGTCACCGCCAGTTCGTTCATCGGCGAGCATATCTTTATGCGTAATCATGGAAAAAATAAGCCAAAGCGCGTAGGAGACGATAAGAATTGCGGCAACGGCGAGACTAAGAAAGCGATCCTTGTCAAAGGAGAAGTGCTCGGTCACGACGAACACGGCAGGCACGAACAAGCCGATTACCGCAAGCACCATTAAGGTGGCATTATGATCGGCAAGCCGCCCGTTGAAGGTTTGCTCCTTGTATTTAAGTCCCCCCAGCAAAACGCTTAGTCCAAGCACTAACAGGAGGTTGCCGATTATCGCGCCGGTGAGACTAGCTTTAACGGTAGCAAACTGCTGCTCCCGAATGAGGAAAAAAGCGATAATCAGCTCGGCGGCATTTCCGAAGGTGGCGTTCAGGAATCCGCCGAGTCGTTGTCCGGCGTAGTGGGCGACGTTTTCTGTCGCTTTTCCAAGAAAGCCCGCCACAAAAATAATCGCAATCGCAGACAGAACAAATTGCAGCGTATTATCCCAGTGCAGAAAGTGGCCCGCGCCGCTCAACGCAAATGCTGCCGCAAGTCCCGCGAAAAACAGCTTTTGCTTCATAGCATCACCTCATCGATCGATTATTCGTATGGCATATTCCACATAGCAGGAACGAATTCGACAATATTCAAAACGAATAAAGAAAAATCACGACATCGTCCGTCACCTCTTCTTGCTTCACGTCCTGCCATCTATTACAATAGGCATATATGGCATAAAACGAGGAGTGAGTCTGATGAACGAAGAACTTCAAACCGGCCTGATCCGTATTTCTGATGATGTCGTAGCAACGATAGCTGGGCTCGCAGCGCTTGAAACACCCGGTATAGCAGCCATGTCAGGCGGCATATCCGAAGGACTCGCCAAAAGGCTGAGCGGCAAAAACGTACAAAAGGGCATTTCCGTAGAAGTTGGACAGCTGGAGGCGGCTATCGATCTACGTATTATTGTCCATTATGGAATTCCCATTCAGGAAGTTTGCCGGCAGTTGCAGCTCAATGTACGTGAATCGGTTGAGAATATGACAGGATTGAATGTAGTGGAAGTAAATGTGAAAGTTGAAGGCGTAGCCTTCAAGGAAGAGGAAACAGAAGAGCAGGTGCCGCAGCGCTTGAAATAGGCAGAGCGATGCCCGGCTTTAGCGCATCAAGCTAACGCTTGCTGAACACATGCATGTCATTCGAACTTACGTTAGGACACCACGATGTATAGATGATTAAAGGCGCCCGGACAGAAAGCATAAGCTTTTGTCCGGGCGCCTTTTTTCTTTTAACTGCGTATACTGATAACCCGATTGGCCGACGTTCCCGTCTGCTCGTCGCGTGCCGTACGCTTGGAGGGCTCTACTCGGTTTGCCTCGCGCGATATGCTGAGCAGCACGCCCATGGAAATGAGCGAGAAGAGCAGGGAGGACCCCCCATAGCTGATAAACGGCAGCGTGACCCCGGTAAGCGGAATGGTGGAGGTAACGCCTCCAATGTTGACAAACGTCTGAATGGCGAATAATCCGACAATTCCTACGCCGACAACAGTCCCATACGTATCCGGGCAACGCAGGGCGACGATAAGCCCGCGCCACAAAAAGAAAAGGAAAAACAATAAAAACAGGGCGCTTCCGATAAAGCCGAACTCTTCGCCAATAACGGCAAAAATAAAGTCGTTATACGGGTATTGCAAATAATGAAGCTTCTGAACGCCTTCTCCGAAGCCCGCTCCGCTGAATCCGCCGTGGCCGAACGCCTGCAAAGAGGAGATCAAATGCCAGCCCGAATTCTGGGGATCTTTGAGCGGATCAAGGAAAATGGTAAGCCTGTCAAACCGGTAGGCCCAGGCGTCTCTGACCTTTTCCGATACAGCGAGCGCAAGACTCAACACGACGCCTAGGAAAATCGAGATGAGTGTGCCAGAGGCGACAAACTGCTTCAGATTGGCGCCGCCCGCCAGAATCATGACCGTAGCGCTCGCGGCCAGCACGAGGCAGGAGCCCAAATCAGGCTGCAGCATTATGAGTCCGCAGACAAAGCCGATAATAACGATTACCGGCAAAAGTCCCTTTTTGAAGCTGCGGAATTTTTCACCCTTTTTAGCGATTAATGCGCCCAGGTATAGAATAATGGCCAGCTTGGCCGGCTCGGTAGGCTGGATGCCAAGGCTTCCGATGCCGAACCAGCTTCTTGCCCCATTCCGTTCTACGCCGATAAGCGGCACAAGCAGCAGCATTATAATTACCGGGATGAAAAACAACACAAAGTAGCGCCTAAATACGGTATAACGGATGTTCATCGTAATGAACATGACGGTAATGCCAAGACAAGCCCAAATGAATTGCAGCTTCGTAAAATGCAAGGCATCATTAAACGCGACTACCGCTACGCTCGAGCTTGCGCTGAATACCATGACAAGACCGAAGCCGACAAGCAGAAGCGTTAGAATCAGAAGCAGAAAGTCAGGTCTCCCACGGCTGCCGTTCTGCGGAGCTTTCATAAGCAGCCCCTTACACTAGCAGCTGTTTGAGTTGTTGAAGTTTTTTGTTGGCAATGTCCATAAGCTGATGCGGGACAGGCGATTCATATTCGAGCCCGTGCGGGAATGTAGCCCGTCCGATGTAGATGGATTCAATCGCCAGCACGGCATGCGGAGATTCAAGCTTCCCTTCCACGGCGCGTGTTGCAATTCTCAAAAAATATTCGAAACCGCTTGCTTTGTCTTCCAGCTTTAAATCGTATGTAGCACGATAGTATTCCCATTGCCACCTGACAAAACCAAGCTTCTCGGTAGATTCGTCTAAGTGGTCAAGTTCGCTTTTAACACCGTTCAGTCCGGTATTCTCAATAATCATGGCAGTTCCCCCCAAAGGTTTTGTGAAGCAATCCGTCTTCTGCAGAAGAAGTCTTCGCTCAAGAAGACAGAGTTGTACATTCTTTAATCATGATAGTATGTTTCCCCAGCAAGCGCAAGCTTTACTCCCGTTATCGGCTCGTAACGCGGAAGGAATTTGCCAGATGAAAGGAATTTCGGACTCTGCGCTTGGCTAGGCTTCCTATAGTCCGCGGAAATCTGTTACACTAGATGGAATCGGTAGTTACATCGCAGAGCGACTCCGAACGGGGCAGTCTGTACATCTGCAAAAGGGAGGTAGCGAAATGCAAACAGAGGATCATGTAATTCAAGCGCTGCAGTCGATGTATCCTCGCATGCTTCGCTGGCGCAGGCATCTTCATCAATATCCGGAGCTATCCTTTCACGAGCGGGTAACGGCGAGCTGGATTACGACGCAATTAAAGGAGATGGGCTGCGAGGTTAGAACAGACGTTGGCGGCCATGGCCTGGTTGTCCAGATTAAAGGGGAGAAGCCGGGCCCTGTCATAGCGCTTAGAGCGGATATAGACGCGTTGCCGATTCAGGATGAGAAAAACTGCGAATACGCCTCCAAGGTTCCGAATGTTATGCATGCATGCGGCCATGACGGGCATACCGCTACGCTGCTGGCTGTCGCTGCCTATTACATGGAGCGCCGCAGCCAGCTTGCAGGGGAGCGACGTTTGCTCTTTCAGCCGGCCGAGGAGGTCACTCCCGGCGGCGCGCTGCCCATGATAGAGGATGGAGCGTTGGATGGCGTCGATGCGATATATGGCGTGCATTTATGGACGCCGCTGCAAACCGGGCTCGTATCGACGAAGGCTGGTCCATTCATGGCGGCGGCGGATGAGTTTGTTCTGGAAATTACAGGCAAGGGCGGTCACGGGGGATTGCCTCATCAGGCAGTGGACTCGATTCTGATCGGCAGCCAGCTTGTGCAGGCGGCACAATCAATCGTCAGCAGAAGCGTCAATCCGCTTCATCCCGCAGTCGTTACGATCGGCTCCTTTCAAGCCGGTACGACCAACAATATCATTGCCGAACGCTGCCGGATGAAGGGGACGGTCCGCTCGTTCGACGAACAAACGAGAACCATGATTCATAAACGCTTGGAATCGTTAATCAAGCATACCTGCGACATGCATGGAGCGGACTACGACTATCATATGCGAATCGGCTATCCGCCTGTCGTAAATGCTGACAGCGAGGCCAAACGTTTTTTCCAGGTAGCCTCGCGTTTGTTTGGGGAGGAAGCGGTGCTTCAGTCGGATGCGCTCACGATTGCGGAGGATTTTTCGTATTATTTGGAGCGGGTCCCGGGCTGCTTTATGCTTGTCGGCGCAGGCAATGAAGAGAGCGGAGCGTTCTATGCCCATCATCATCCGAAATTCGATATCGACGAACGGGCCATGCTGCAGGCGGCGCGCCTGCTGATTGGAATGGCCGAACATTGCGCAGAGGGCTGACGGCGAGCCTGTGCATCCGGATAACGCAAAAGAAACCTCTGACGGCATGGTTCATGCACGGTCAGAGGTTTCTTTCGGCTTTTGTCAATGGCTGCAGTTGCAAATGCGTATAAGAGCTACTCGTCTTCCCATATCGCCACAAGCTCGTTGGCGCTGTTGTACAGCTCGGCGGGGTCCGTATCCTGATTATTCCAAATATTGACGGCGCCCCAATCCAGCTTGTTTTTGCTTTTGGTCAAATCGGCATCATCCGCCGAAGAGATCATGATCTCGCTATGAGCCTCAAGCACATATTTGCCGAAAGGGTAGGTTTGATTCCCGCGGACGCTAACCAGCTTCCAGCCCGTCATCACAATGGGCTCGTCGGTTGTATTGGTTATCGTGACGAGTTCGGCGGCCTTGTCGACTTCAAGCCGGATTCCCGTCGTTAACGATTTTTCAATTCGGACATCGGAGTTGCTTATGTTAGCCGCATCCTGCCACATGCCCCGCTTTTGCTGCTTGGCCTTTTGCTCCAGCTGCTTGTATATGTTTTCCATTTTCACATTAGGCTCAACGATCAAAACCTTTGCGAGTCCTTCCTCAAGCAGCACCTCGTTTAATATTTTTCCGTTGCGCAGCTCGACTACCGCCAGATTGCGGTCATAACGATCGGTTGGTTCCACGTCAAACGTCAGCTTGACTTCTCCTGACTCCTGAAGCAATTGCTTGACAAAGTCAGAGGCCTCTGCGCCGTAGGGCTCGGGATCTGCATTAGAATCCGAATGGTTTGTTTCCGGTGTGTCCACATATAGAAGGCGAATGGTGCTTGTGCTGTCGCCGTTTTGAATTTTAAAGGTGTCGCCATCGATATAATTGGATACGGAATACCACTCCGTATCGCGCAGCGCATTGCCTGCGTTGTTGACCGCCGCCGTACAGCCAGAGAGGAGCAGGCCAAAAAAGATGAAAAGCTGAAGCATGTTTCTGTTCAAGTCTGGTTACCTCCGTCAATGCAGCAAATGATAAACTTTATTTATTACTATAACACAAGATTTTAATAGATATTGCGGATTAGCGCCAGCCTTAAGCATAAAATCGTTCAAAAGCCTTCATACTGACTAAAGAATCCGGTTATTTGGACATAGAAAGCGAGTATAGGGAGTGGAATGAACGAATGCCTACTCAAGCGATCCAGCCGTTGATCGTGCAGAGCGATTTGACGGTGTTGCTGGACGAAAGGATGTCCGGCGCAGATGCTGCACGCGAGAAGCTGCTGCTCTTTGCGGAAACGGTAAAAAGAGCGGGCACGGTGCATACCTACAAAATTACGCCATTAGCGCTTTGGCATGCGGCTGCGGCTGGCTTGCGCGAAGCGGATATCATCGGCTGGCTAAGCCGGTTCGGGAGGTACGAGCTGCCCGTGCAGGCTGCTGCTGCGATTCGCATCCATATGGAAAGATTCGGCCAGCTTACGCTTGCGATGCACGGCGGCCTCCTGCTGCTGCGGGGAAAAGCGGACGTTATGCGGCAGCTTGAACCATTCGCATCGCTCGCCCCCTATGTGCTTGAGCGCGTGGATGCCGAATCGTGGCATGTCCTTAGCGAAAGCAGAGGACTGCTGAAGCAGGAGCTGATCCGTCTCGGTTATCCCGTTGTCGACAGGGCAGGTTATCATCCCGGCGAAAAGCTGGAAGTAAAGCTGCGGGAATATACGCTGGCAGGCAAGCCCTTTTCTCTGCGCTATTACCAACGAGAGGCGGCAGCGAGATTCTATGAGGATGATGCCGCTAGCGGCAGCGGCGTCGTCGTTCTGCCCTGCGGAGCAGGCAAAACGGTAGTAGGCATTGCCGCGTTGGCACGGGTTAGCAGCGCAACGTTGATATTGACATCAAGCCGGACATCGGTGCAGCAGTGGAAAGCGGAGCTGCTTGATAAAACGACGCTTGAGGAACGCCAGATCGGAGAATACGTGGGGTCAAGCAAGCAAGTTCGTCCCGTAACGATAGCGACCTACAATATGCTGACCCATCGCAAAGCCCAACATGCGGAATATACGCATATTCGGCTTTTTGGCGAGCGGGATTGGGGATTGATTATTTATGACGAGGTGCATTTGCTGCCTGCACCCGTATTTCGGATGACGGCGGAGCTGCAGGCTACAAGAAGGCTTGGACTGACGGCTGCCCTGGTCAGAGAGGACGGTTGCGCCGAGGATGTGTTCGCCCTTATCGGGCCTAAGCAATACGAGATGCATTGGAAAACGGCGGAAAGCGAACGTTACATCGCTGAGGTAACTTGCACGGAGATACGCGTTCCCATGCAAGAAAAGACGGCAGAGCGATACTTGGAGGCTGGTGCCAGGATGCGGCTTAGAATAGCGGCCGAGAATCCCGAAAAAATGAAGGTGGCGAGGAGTCTGCTGGAGCGTCACAAAGGCAAGCCTGCGCTTGTTATCGGCCAATATTTGGACCAGCTCCACGAAATAGCCGACTATATCAACGCTCCGCTGTTGACTGGGGAGGTTTCGCAAGCCAAGCGAAAAGCATTGTACAGCAAATTCAAGGCGGGCGAAATTCCGGTGCTCGTCGTATCGAAAGTCGCCAATTTTGCCGTAGATCTGCCGGATGCCGCAGTTGCGATCCAGTTGTCGGGAAGTTATGGCTCGAGGCAGGAGGAGGCTCAGCGAATCGGCCGGCTTCTGCGCCCCAAGCAGGAGGACAATTCGGCTTGCTTCTATACGCTTGTGAGCGACAACACCAAGGAAACGGAATTTGCGCTGCGCCGGCAAACGTTCATGCTTGAGCAGGGTTATGCCTATGAGCGAAGGCATGCAACAGTTCTCGATGGCGCGGACGGCGAGGAGGCGCGCCCATGAAGGTTCAGCAGGCGTATGGGCAATTAAGCGAAGCGCACGTAAACATGTTCGCTAAGACGCGAATCTGGCAGCCGGAGCTTCATGGCGACTGGACCTGGCGAGAAGCGGCGCTGGATGCCAGGGCGATTGCGGGAGCGGCATCGCGCCTCAGTCCGGGCGCTGCCGCTGTACTGAGGGTCATGGCGCTGCATTTTCCTGCCGTTCCGGCCGAAGAAGAGCGGCTGCTGAGTCTCGCGCGGACAGAGTCGGGCCTATCGGGGGCCGAGACTCGCCTGGCGCTGCGGGAGCTGGAGCTTTCCGGCATCCTGTTTGCGCTGCGCAAGCAGTGGGGCGAATATACGTATGTGATGCCAGTGGAGTGCCTGATGCTCTGGCAGCCTGTGCTGTGGCCGCTGGAAGCCGCTTCACTTGCGGCAGATTCGGACGACAAGCTTCCCCATGGGCAGCCGCGACCCTATCGCAGAGCGCTAAGCAAGCAGCTACTGTCGGCCTTTTCGACGTTGGCGAAAGCAGACACCACATTGACCAAAAAAGGCGTGCTGCCCAAAAGGACGATTGAGAGGCTGGAGCTTGCAGTGGAGCTGGACGAAAAATTGCTGCGCTCTTATTCCATGCAATGGCCCCACCGCGAGCATTATCCGCTTACTGTCGCTTTTGTGCTGGAGGCGGCATGTGCGCTCGGGCTGCTTGGCCAAAACGGTGCAAGCCTTCGCTGGCGAAATGAAGCGCTGCTGAATTGGCTTGACAAAGCGGATAACGAGCGGGAGCGCGAGCTGCTGGAATGGTGTCTGGCGGTGCTGATGCCCCAGGCAGGAAAGGAAGGCCGAGGCATGCTCTGGACTGCAGCCTGTATGGATCGCAATTGGCGCTCCGATCGGCGCTGGCGGTCAGGAGCGCCGGACGGGCAAGCGGAGCATTCGCCGATTTCCAAAAAAGCATTCCGCTGGCTTGATCTGATGCATGACTTTGGCTGGATGGAGGTCATCGACTCCGAAGACGATAGCGGGGAGCGATGGTTCCGGTGGAGCCCTGCGCTGGCAGGCCAGGCTGGGGAGCCTGCTGCCGATAGCGCGATTACGGTGCAGCCCCAAGGCGAGCTGCTGGCGGAGGAGCATTGTTCATTTCGAATCAGATGGGAGCTGGAACTGCTCGCTGAGCGAATTTCCGAAGAACGGCTGGTCATTTACCAGCTCAAGCAGGAGACGATTGCGAACGCTTTGGAGCATGGACGGAAAGCCGATGAAATCAAGGCTTATTTGCGAGCCGTTTCGGGAGGAAGCGAACTGCCGCATTCCGTAACGACCATGCTGGAAGCATGGACTGCGAATGTTTGCAGGTTCTCCTTTACGGAGGCGGTATTGCTTCGCTGCGACGGGGAGGAGATGGCGCGCGTCATCGACAGCATTCCCGAGCTGGCGCCGCTGCTGCTAGGCAAGCTGGGACCAGCTGACTATATAGTGAGGCGCTCCGGGCAGGAGGAGATAAGGAGGCGTTTGAAGCTGGCCGGCTACCCGCCGCGCAAAGGAACGGTTACGGAGGAAGCGGGCCCCTTAAGCTACCCTGTTGTCCACGTTCATTCGGGGATGGCCCGTGTCGAAACGGAGGGCACGCATGGGCAATGGTCCGACTGCGCAGCTTTTTTGTACAGCCCGAATGCGTTGTGCGGATATGAATGGTGCTTGTACAGAGAGAGGGAGCAGCCCCCCGTTTCACAGGCAACGTTGGAGGCACCAAAGCTATGGACAAACCAGCTGCGCGCTTATCACCATTCAACGCGCAAAGAGCTGCTGGAGCAGGCACTCGAATGGGAAACGCCAGTAGAGCTTCGGATGGAAAACGGGCTTCACGCGTTTGTGCCCGAGCAGCTGGTGGCGGACGAGAGCGGCAGCTGGGCCGTCGTAGGACTGCTCCGCGAAGCGGGGAAGCCGCGCCAGGTCCGCTTGACACCGGGCATGTGGGATGAAATGAGGCTGGTTATTCCGCAAGCAAGCGATCAGCCTTAATTTTTATCTATTGGCGAAGTGTTGGGATTGTGATAGTGTATGGGTAAGCGAACAGAAATGAGGTGGTTGCATGCCAATTGCTGAAGGATCGTCAGCTTCGGAAGTCGGGGTGCAGCAGGGCGACGTTTCTACGCTGGATATGGCGTCGCTGCTGCTCTGCGCTTATGAGCTGGGAGACTGGATTAATCAATCGGCGGAAGTAGCCGATTATGTATATTGGAAGACTGCGGTTAAGGAGGATGAAGCGGTCGGACCCTTGATGAGGCAATTTGCCCAGGCGAAGGAGCTGTTCGCCGAATGTGAACGATTCGGCAGATTTCATCCCAATTACCATGAGGCCAAGGACAGGATGAAGCATGCGGAGCGGGAGCTTGATGCCGTGGAATGCGTTCGACGCTTCAAGCAGGCCGAACAGGCGGTAGACGCCATGCTGCACGAGGTTTCGCGCACGATTGCGGAAGCTGTCTCGGAAACGATCAAGGTGCCAAGCAATGAACAGAGCGGGGGAGGCTGCGGCAGCGGCGGATCATGCGGCTGCGGCAGCGGTGGCTGCGGCTAGCGCGCGTCAGCTTGGGAAGAGGCGTTGCTGCGCGCGCTTCGCAAATGCCTACAAGGAGGGGAGCTTATGTTACCGGAGCGAACGGGCTATATTGTATGGGTAAACGATTTGAAGGCGGCGAGGTCGCTTGAGCGGTTCGGCTCCATTCACTATATGTCGCGAAAGCTGCATTATGTGGTCATGTATATGAATGCGGAGCGTTCGGAGGAAGCCGTCAAACAGATGGGCAAGCTTGCCTACGTCAGAAAGATTGAACGCTCCTATCGTAACGAAATCAAAACCGAGTATACGAAGGATGAAGAGGAAAAGAGTAAATTCTATAATATGTAAGTTAAGACGGACGTTTTTTGGCTATGCTAGCCGAGAAACGTCTTTTTTGTTTTTTAAACTAATATTGCCCAAATATGGTCAACGTTTAATTTGCTGTTGAAATATTGGACAGGCATGATAAAATGAAAATATATACATGGTAATAAAGACCTGGTTCGTTGGGAGGAGTGGCTGCGGTATGAAAGATAAAACAACGAGAAGATGGAATACGTACGAATCGTTTTTTATCGATCTTGGCGACAAGAAGGTGGCTGATATCGTCATTACGAATCATGCGCAAAGCCGTTGGCTGGATCGCATCGAGAGTCAGCGGACTGGCTTCGAGGACATTGCCGGGTACTTATGGGAATGCTTGAAGCAAGGGAGAATCGAGCCCTACTACCGCAAGGAAGAAGATGTATACCTCATCGACAACGATCTGGTGTTCGTCGCCGAATTTGCGGAATCGCCCACCGCTACAGATATAATTGGAAACCCTCTCCATAAAATGATTGTTGTTACTTTTCTGGGGAGAATGTCTGAGACTATAGAGCTGCGGGACTTAAAGTCCTATTATTCCTGGCTTCGCCACTCCCGGAGAATGACGCTTGTGAAGAGCAGCAGAAAACATAGATAACCGGCAGTTGCCGATTTCATGAACCACGAATAGAGAGGCCGTTCCGCTGCAGCGAACGGCCTATTTGATATTTGGCCCTTATTCCCGTTTGTTTGATGGCCCATTCAGTGTATAAGGTTTGTCAATTGTAGTATAATGGACGAACAAGAAAGGATGGGACAACGATGGCTTTGAATTTTCACCAACTGCATATTTTTTACACGGTAGCGGAAAAAGGAAGCTTCTCGGCTGCCGCCCAGGCGCTGCACATGACGCAGCCCGCCGTTACGATGCAGGTGCAATCGCTGGAGGATTACTTTGGAACGAAGCTGCTTCAGCGTTCGACGAAGCGAATCGAGCTGACGGAGGCGGGAAGAGCGCTCATGCCTTATGCGCAGCGCAGCATTGATCTGATTCGTGATACCGACCAGGCGATGTCCGCGTTTACGAAGCAGCTGAAGGGCAGGCTGCAGCTGGGGTCCAGCCTAACGATCGGGGAATATATTTTGCCCCGCCTGCTTGGACCGTTCGGCCAGGAATATCCGCATATTACGATAAGCATGAAAGTCATGAATACTTCGCAAATTATGGAAGATATATTAAATCATCAATTAAATTTTGGACTGATCGAGGCGCCTGTCAATCATCCGGATATGCACATGGAAGCCGTGATGAGCGATGAATTGCAGCTTGTTGTCGCAGCTTCTCATCCGCTTGCCGAGCGTACGATGGTTTCCGTGGAAGAGCTGCTGGAGTACCCTTTTGTGCTTCGTGAGCAAGGCTCAGGCACCCGATTGGTCATGGAAGAGCAGCTGCGCAAAAAAAATATTGATCCTTCGGCGCTTAAAATTGTCATGGAGCTTGGAAGCACAGGCGCGGTCAAGTCGGCGGTTGAGGCTGGCCTCGGCATTTCATTCATTTCCTCCTCCTCCGTTAAGCATGAGCTTGCGCTGGGACTTATTCGTATGATTAAAATCGAAGATATGAGCTTTCATCGTCAATTTTATTCCATTTATTTGAAATCGGCTTTGCTGCCGATATCGGCCGTCACGTTTTTGACCTTTTTGAGAGAGAGGGATCTGCAGCAATGGCTCTAACAGGCGGATTGGCCGATTTGCATACGCATACGACAGCTTCCGATGGCTTGCATTCCCCCTCCGACAACGTGCGAATGGCCCGGGACGCGGGACTCGCCGCCATTGCGATTACCGATCACGATACGATCGCAGGCGTGGAGGAGGCGGTTGCAGAAGGCAATCGGCTTGGTCTTATCGTTGTTCCGGGAGTTGAGATCAGCACGGCGGCGGACGGGGCAGACATTCATATTTTAGGCTACTATACGGATAACTCCAATTCTTTGTGGCTAAAGCGGCTTGCCGGTCAACGCGACACGCGAGAGGCGCGGAATCGGCTGATATTGGATAGGCTGAAAACGCTCGGCATGCCCATTGCGGAGGAGGAGCTCGCCGAATATGCACATACAGATCGCTTGAGGTCGGAAGCGGTCAGCATCGGCCGTCCGCATATCGCTGCGGCGCTTGTTCGCAAAGGCTACGTTGCCAGCATGCAGGAAGCGTTTGACCGTTATTTGTCCACCGGAGCCGCGGCCTACGTCAATCCGCCCCGCCCGCATCCGCTGGAAGCGATCCGTTGGATCGCAGAAGCGGGGGGGACGAGCATCATCGCGCATCCTGGCTTATATGGCAAAGATACCCTTGTTGAGGAGCTCATCCTGCAAGGGGCTGACGGCATTGAAGTATTTCACTCCGACCATACTTCCGCAGACGAAGCGCGCTACGCCGGACTTGCGGCGAAGCATGGCGTCATTGCAACAGGTGGCTCCGATTTTCATGGCGCGCGCGCAGGCGAAACATTTCATGGGGCGATCGGCAGCCGCACGGTCGGAGTGGAAACGCTGGAGCTGCTGGCCCGCTCTGGAGCTGGTTCCGCATGACTCCCCGTTTATATACGATTAAAGAGACGGCATTGCGAGTGGGCATTTCTACGCAGCTTATCCGTAAATGGGAGGAGCGCTATGAAGCGGTAGCGCCCACCAGGATGCATAACGGCTATCGGGGCTATACGAGCAAGGATGTTGAAACGCTGCAATGGCTCAAACAACAGACCGATTCAGGCGTTCCCATCGGAATGGCCGTTATGGAATGGAAATCGGCGCAGCGCAATCATCCTCTTGCGAGCGTGCTAAACGCTGCGAAGCCGATGCTTGCGCTCGATAGCGGAGCGAGGCAGCAGCAGCCGGCAACCGAGCAAGCGTTCATGCAGGAACAGGTACGCCAACTGCTTGCTTGCTTTGTTGAGCTGAATCAAGCGGGAGCCCAGCAGCTGTTCGAGGAAATGCTTGCCGCCTATCCGCTGGAGCCGCTGCTGCTGGAGCTGCTCCAGCCAACGCTGATCGAGCTTGGAGAAATGTGGGCAAGAGGCGAGATCTCCGAATATCAGGAGCATTTCGGAAGCCACTTCATCCGCGACAAAATGCTTGCGCTGCGGGGGCTGTTCCGGCCTGCTGCGGATAGTCCGCTGCTCGTGACCGCCTGCGGTCCCGGCGAGCGGCATGAGCTGGGCATTCTGATGTTCGGCTTTTTTGCCCAGCAAGCGGGATTTCGGGTCGTGTATTTGGGTCCATCTCCGTCCGAGAAGGGGATATTCGATTGCTTGAACGATCATGCGCCAGCCGCGTTTACGTTCAGCTTCTCACTCAAGGCCCATTTGGATGCGGCGTTGCCTTTTTTACGGAAGCTGGACCGGAAAATTATGGAATCAGGCAGCGATACAAGAGTGTTCATCGGCGGAAGAGCGATCCCGTCCACGAAGCTGCTCGAAGGGACGGAACGCGTGCAATTGTTCGCCGGAGACGGCAAGAAAACGCTTGAACTTATAAAAGCACAGCTTCCTGGCCTATCCTGACAGGAAGCTGTGCTTTTTTGCATGTGTTTTTCAATCCGCGTCGTGCGTGTCGCGCCCCTTTGTTGCGTACGGGAAGCGCGACGGATTGCCTGAAGCGATAAGCCGCCGGATGCTGTCAGCCCACTTATTTCTGAACAACGGGAAGCTGCTTGAGACGGGCTTCGTCAGGAGTAATAAACAACGTTTTCTGGTTGTCGTAAATGACGAAGCCCGGCTTGGCGCCGTTCGGCTTGCGTACATGGCGAATGGCGGTGTAGTCGACGGGAATCTGGCTTGATTCTCGCGCCTGGCTGTAATGAGCGGCGAGCATCGCTGCTTCTTCAAGCGTTTTGTCGCCGAAGCTCTGGCCCCGAATAACGACGTGCGAGCCCGGGATATCCTTCGTATGAAGCCAGGTGTCCGACGGAGCCGCCAGCCGGTTCGTCAAATATTCGTTTTGCGTGTTGTTTTTGCCTACGAAGACGGAAACGCCTTCCGAAGAGGTGTAACAGAGCAGAACAGGCCGCAACGCCTTCTTTTTCTTTGGTCCGCGTCTGCCGCGATCGCGCAAATAACCCTGCTCTACGAGCTCGTCGCGAATTTCGCCAATATCGGCTAACGTCGCACTGTCCAGCTGTTGAAGCAGCGATTCAAAATAGTGTATTTCCGTTCGGGCGATGTCCATCTGCTCGGCGACGATGGCCAGGCTGTTTTTCGCTTTGGTATAGCGCCGGAAATATCGCTGGGCATTGTCGGAAGGAGAAAGCAGCGGATCGATAGGGATCGTCAGTTCCGCTTGCTGCTCGTCATAAAAATTGATAACAGTGGCCTCGGTGTCTCCTTTTTTGAGCTGATGCATATAAGCGGTCAACAATTCGCCGAGCACCCGGAATTTTTCGGCGCCGCTCGCCTCATGAAGCGTTTCTTCCAGTTTTTTAATTTTGGCGATGTTTTTGGCCTTTTCGTTTTGGACGAAACGGATGAGATCTGCCGCGCGCTGCTTGACCGTATCCCGCTCCGCTTTGTTGCCGTAGAACGCTTCGAGACAGCTGCTGATATCGTCAAAGCTGCTGCGGTCCCCCTGGAGATGAGTCAGCTTGATTACTGAAAAATACGATTTGCCGCCGGACTCCTCCGTTACAATATTGGGCGCGAATGTCCCTTCCTTCATCTGGCCGATAAACGCGGAAAATACGGTCCACACGCTGCGCAAATCGGCTTCCGAGTCCGGCTCGCCGGCACGATAAACCAGTTCCCGCGCCAGCAGCGGGCTAATCCCCTCCAGGCGGCCCACCAGCCGTTTGTCCAGCGGGTGATCTGCGCCGCCCTCGTCAAGCGCCGCGGCGAGCTCTTGCTCGCTTGCAATGCTGAACGGGTCCGTTTTGCCTTGATCGGGCGGCGCTGTGTAGCTGCTTCCGGGCATGACGATCCGATAGCTGCTGATGGCTGGCGTCACATGGTGAATGCCGTCGTAAATCAGACCGGTTTTGGGATCTACCAAAATAATATTGCTATGTCGCCCCATAATTTCCACGATAATCCGTTTGCTCGACAAATCCCCAACTTCGTCGCGATGCCTGATATCAATATGAAGAATACGCTCTCTGCCGACCTGCTTTACAGCCTCGATAACGCCGCCCTCGCAATGCTTGCGGAGCAGCATGCAGAACATCGGAGCTTCAAGCGGGTTGGTGTAGCTGGCGTTCGTCCAATGAACACGCGGGTAAGTGGGATTCGCGGACAGCAGCAGCTTGCCCTGCGCGCCTGCTCCGCGAATGCTCAGCACCAGCTCGTGCTCGGTTGGTTGATGAATTTTATGTATACGCGCTCCAATGCAGCGTGAAAGCTCCTGCTGTGTCGCATAGGCGACGATTCCGTCTAATGCCATGTTGTTCTCAAACCTCTCTTCCCAATCTGTCTGTCTCTATCATGCCATAGATGAGTGAAAAACTTAAGCCTTCGCTGGGATATTTTATAGGCTGTCCGAATACATTTAGGCTAGAAGGGCTGTCCGATGAGCGGACGGCGGCTGCATGACCAGGCATATATAAGGAAGGGAGCCGGACAATGGAACAGATTAAATGGCATCAATTGGCAGCCGGGGAGCTGACTAGCAAGCTGCAAAGCTCGCCGGAAACAGGGCTGCAGCAAGGAGAAGCGACAGCGCGTCTGGCTGAGCACGGACGAAATGAGCTGTCAGAGGGCAAACGCGTTTCGCCGATTTTGCTGCTGTTGAACCAGTTTAAGGATTTTATGGTCCTTATTCTGATGGGCGCCACGCTGATCTCCGGTTTGCTGGGCGAATATTTGGACGCCATCACCATCGTCGCGATTATCGTCTTGAATGCGGTGCTGGGCTTTAGCCAAGAATTTCGGGCCGAGCGATCGCTGCGCGCCTTAAAGGAGCTGTCGGCCCCTTCGGCAAAAGTCATTCGCGGAGGAGTGCTGCACAGCGTGCCTGCCAGCGAGCTCGTCATCGGCGATCTGGTCTGTCTGGAAAGCGGGGACCGCGTGCCGGCGGATCTGAGGCTGCTGGAGGCGAGCAGCTGTTATGTGGAGGAGTCCGCGCTGACAGGAGAATCGGTACCGGTAGGCAAGCATGCGGCCGCTATCGGGGAAGAAGATTTGCCGCTTGGCGATCAGCGGAACATCGGATTTATGGGGACGATGGTTACGCGGGGGACGGCGAAAGGGGTCGTCATACGCACCGGAATGTCCACCGAAATGGGGAAAATTGCAGGTTTGATCGAGCAGACGGAGGAGATGGAAACCCCGCTGCAGCACCGGCTGGAGCAGCTGGGCAAAATTCTTATTGTCGTAGCTGTAGCGCTGACCGTTGTAGTCGTGCTGGCGGGAATCCTGCACGGGCAGCCGGCTTACGGCATGTTCCTGGCGGGCGTAAGTTTGGCGGTAGCGGCCATACCGGAAGGGCTGCCGGCGATTGTAACCATCGCGCTGGCGCTTGGCGTACAGCGGATGATCAAGCGGCGGGCGATCGTCAGGAAGCTGCCGTCCGTCGAAACGTTAGGCTGCGCGTCCGTTATCTGCTCCGACAAGACGGGCACGTTAACCCAGAATAAAATGACCGTAACCCATGTTTGGCTTGGAGGAAGAACGCTTGAAGTAAGCGGCGAGGGCTATAATCCAACCGGCAGCCTGTTTGAAGACGGCAAGGAGCTGGATTCGAAGCATGATCAGTCGATCAAGCGCTTGCTGCAAATAAGCGCGCTGTGCAACAATGCGCAAATCGTGCAAGCCGAGCAAGCGGACGGGAAGAAGCGAAAGGGCAAAGAGCTGCAAGAAGAGTGGACGCTAAAAGGGGATCCGACCGAAGGAGCGCTGGCGGTGCTGGCGACCAAGCTGGGCAGCTCGGCGAAATCGCTGGAGCCGCTCTACAAACGGGAAAAGGAATTTCCGTTCGATTCCGAGCGTAAACGGATGTCGGTCATTGTCTCCCATCAGGGTGGCCGGATCATTTGCACCAAAGGTGCGCCCGATATGTTAATGGAGCAATGCTCCTATGTGCTCTGGGACGGCAAGGTGGTGCCCTTTACGCCATCGCTCAAGCGCAAATGCTCCGAGGCAGGCGAAGCGATGGCCGGCTCCGCGCTGCGCGTGCTCGGTCTGGCTTATCGGGACCTGCGCGCTGGCGAGTCGTGCGAGACCGAGGCGCAGGCCGAATGTCAGCTTGTTTTTGTAGGACTTGCCGGGATGATCGATCCGCCTCGCAGAGAGGTGAAGGATGCGATTGCGACCTGTCGCCGGGCAGGCATCAAGACCGTTATGATTACGGGGGATCATCAGTTGACGGCGGAAGCGATCGCTTTGCAGCTGGGCATTATGCCGCGCGGCGGCCTTGCGATCAGCGGGAAGCAGCTTGAGGCGATGGACGACGAGCAGCTCGACCGCCTGGCCGATAAAGTGTATGTATATGCGCGCGTTTCGCCCGAGCATAAGCTGCGTATCGTCAAGTCGCTTCAGCGCCTGGGGCATGTTGTAGCCATGACCGGCGACGGCGTCAATGACGCGCCGGCGATCAAGGCGGCCGATATTGGCATTGCGATGGGCATTACCGGAACGGATGTGACGAAGGAGGCGTCGGCGCTCGTGCTTAGCGACGACAATTTCTCCACCATCGTATCGGCTATTGAGGAAGGACGGGGCATTTACGAAAATATCCGCAAGTTTATCCGGTATTTGCTGGCGTCAAACGTTGGCGAAATATTGGTTATGTTTTTGGCGATGATGGCCGGTCTGCCGCTGCCGCTCGTGCCGATTCAAATTTTATGGGTGAATTTGGTGACGGACGGCTTGCCTGCGATGGCGCTAGGCGTCGATCAGGCAGAGAAGGACCTGATGCAGCAAAAGCCGAGAGCGGCGAAGGAAAGCATTTTCTCGCGGCGGCTGGGCTGGAAAATTATTAGCCGCGGCATCCTGATCGGCGTTTGTACGCTGGCAGCGTTCTGGATAACGCTCAAGGAAGGCCAGGGGCATGCCGATCAGCTGATCAAGGCGCAGACGGTTGCTTTTGCGACACTCGTCATGGCGCAGCTCATTCACGTATTCGACTGCCGGAGCTCGCGCTCGATTTTTCACCGCAATCCGTTTCAGAATAAATATTTAGTGCTGGCGGTGCTCTCGTCACTGCTGCTCATGCTCGGCGTGCTGTACATCGAGGCGCTGCAGCCGATTTTCAAAACCGTTCCGCTCGGACTGCGCGAATGGTGTCTGGTATTCGTCGCCGCGGGCATTCCGACGTTTTTTATGGGCATCGGCAGCGTGCTCGGAAAGCCGCAGCGCAAGCGCCTGACTCCCGCGGCAGGCGGCAAAGGCTCGTTTCGCGTAGGGGCGTGAGGAGCGCTCGGCGCGGGACGTGCATAGGGACGAATGTGACTGCTTTTAACGGATGAATCGCATGAAGCGGAGGCAGGTCCTTTGAAAAAGTACAAATGTTGATACAAATTATCAATAGCGTTTCTTCTTGCTTTGCGGTATGCTAGAACAAAAATTACCGTAGAACGAGCTGTTGCCTTAAGGACGGCGCAGCTCGTTTTGGCTTTTGCCGCAAGCGGCCGCGAGGAGAGGTATTTCGTACATGGAATTTACAAAAATGAATGGTTTAGGTAATGATTTTGTTGTATTTGCTAATGAAAAGCAGCTTCCGGAGAACGCGTCCGAGCTTGCGATTGAGCTTTGCAATCGTTATTTTGGAATCGGGGCCGATGGCCTGGTTTATATTCTGCCATCCGAAGTCGCAGACTTCCGGATGCGCATCATTAACTCCGACGGCTCTGAAGCCGAGCAATGCGGAAACGCGATTCGTTGCGTAGCCAAATACGTTTACGACAACGGACTGACCGATAAAGAAGAAATCACGATCGAGACGCTTGGCGCAGGCGCTCAAAAGGTGCAATTGACCGTTCTGGATGGTAAAGTGTCGACAGTGCGCGTCGATATGGGCGAGCCCATTTTGAACGGATTGCAAGTGCCGACAACGATAGACGCCGAAACCGTCATCAATCAGCCGATTGAAGTGGACGGCCGCGAGTTTCAGTTTACGGCTGTTTCTATGGGCAATCCCCATTGCGTCATTTACGTCGACGATGCCATAAACTTTGATCTGAACGTTTGGGGACCGAAGCTTGAAGTTCACCCTATGTTCCCTCGCAAAATCAACGTTGAATTCGTAACCGTCAACTCGCGTACGCAAGCCGACATGCGCGTATGGGAGCGCGGAGCCGGCCCTACGCTGGCATGCGGCACAGGCGCTTGCGCAACGGTGGTTGCTTCCGTGCTGACGGGCGCGGTCGACCGGACGGCAACCGTTTCCTTGAAGGGCGGAGACCTGCTGATTGAATGGAACGAGGCGGACAATCACGTATATATGACAGGACCTGCGGCAGTATCGTTCCGCGGCTCGCTGTAACGGACATACGGGGGTGGGAAAAGCAACATGAAAGCGAATTTGCGGGAAGCGCTACAGCAACGTATTTTGACCGGGGATGGGGCGATGGGAACCTATCTGTACCAGATGGGATTTCCGGTTGGCGTTTCTTACGAGGAATTCAACACGCTTCGCCCGGACGTAATCGAGAATATCCATCGCAGCTATTATGAAGCCGGCGCTCGCGTCATTGAGACGAACACATTCTCGGCGAGCCTCGAAAAGCTGTCGTTCTACGGCCTCGAAAACGAGATGGAGAGCATTAACCGCGCAGGCGTCAAGGTGGCCCGCGCGGCGATTGGCGCGGATGCTTACGTTGTCGGCACGATCGGCTCGATTCGCGACGGCAAGCTCAAAAATTTGCGCACGGCCAAGGTGACGGATGCGTACAAGCGGCAAATGTATGCCATGCTCGACGAAGGCGTGGACGGTCTGCTGCTGGAAACGTTTTACGATTTGGAGGAAATGAGGCTTGCGCTTCGCGTGGCCAGAACGTTAACGGATCTGCCGGTTATCTGCCAGTTTGCGGTGGAGGACGTCGGCCGCACGGCGGAGGGCAATGGCATGAAAGCGGCATTCGACCAGTTGCAGGAGGATGGCGCCAACGTTGTAGGCTTTAACTGCCGCAGCGGCCCGAACGGGATCATGAGGGCGATCGATGCGATTGCAGGCCCTGTCGGGCTGCCGTTGTCCATTTATCCGAATGCGGGCATCCCCGATTACGTGGACGGCAAGTATACGTATAAAGCGGGTCCTGAATATTTTGCCGAAATGGCTAGAAAATTCGCGGATCGCGGAGCCCGCCTGATCGGCGGCTGCTGCGGCACGACGCCAGAGCATATCGCAGCGATGGCGAAGGCGCTTGCCGATTATGTGCCGGCCCGGCAAGCGGGCGAAGAGTCTGCCCTGCAAGCCGAGTCCATCGCTGTTTTACCGGAGCGGGGGGCAGGACAAGCTGCATCGGAGAAGAAGGAGCAGCCTGCGGGCGAAGCGTCTCCTTCCATCGTCGAGCTGGTGAAGAGGCGTCATACGGTTATCGTCGAGCTTGATCCGCCGCGGGATCTCGATATCCGCAAGTTTATGGACGGTGCAGCCGCGCTGAAAGAAGCGAATGCGGACGCGGTCACGATGGCTGACAACTCGCTCGCCGTCACGCGAATGAGCAACATCGCGCTTGGCGCGCTTGTGCAAGAGCGAGTCGGCCTGCGTCCGCTTGTACACATCGCTTGCCGCGACCGGAATTTGATCGGAACGCAGTCGCACATGATGGGATTGGATGCGCTGGGCATCGATCATGTGCTCGCCGTAACCGGAGATCCTGCACGCTTTGGCGATCTGCCGGATTCAAGCTCGGTTTACGACCTGACCTCATTTGAAATGATTCGCATGATCAAGCAGTTGAATGAAGGGACGGCGTTTTCCGGCAAGCCGCTCAAGCAAAAGGCGAAGTTTGTGGTCGGCGCAGCCTTTAACCCGAATGTAAAGCATTTGGATAAAGCGGTTCTGCGGCTTGAGCGCAAAATCAAGTTCGGCGCGGACTACATTATGACGCAGCCGATCTACGACGCGGAGCTGATTGAGAGGGTAGCGGAGGCGACGAAGCAGCTAAGCGTGCCTGTCTTCATCGGCATTATGCCGCTTGCCAGCGGACGCAACGCCGAGTATTTGCACAATGAAGTGCCGGGCATTCAGCTGTCCGATGAGGTGCGCGAGCGGATGGCCGGTCTTGAGGGCGAAGCGGGACGTGCCGAGGGCGTCAAAATCGCAAAAGAACTGCTCGATGCGGCGCTTCCGCATTTTAACGGCATCTATTTGATTACACCGTTTATGTTCTATGATATGGGCGTGCAGCTAACGAACTACGTTTGGGAGAAAACCGGACGCAATTTGATATGAATGAAGGAGCAAAGATGCGATTAACAGGCGATTTTGCCTGTTTTCGCTTTTTTGCTTGTTGGATTGTGAAAAATCAATTAAAATAAACCAAGGGTTGCTGCTTGACGGCAGGCCACGTATGGGCTTAGCTATTCTTGTCCACAATAGTGCAGTGGTTATTCGCATGCGAGCTTCCATTCGTTACCCGCCGCTAAGGTGCTGGTCAGGCAGCATGAGAGTCTGCCGTACCCGGCAGCTGTCATCGTTTGTCGCCTTCTTTATCATATTCGAACATGACGCTTAGCAGAACAAATGAACAGGTAGACCGTAGGCGGAGGAGGAACCAGGCTTGGCTATTAAACTTATTAATATCGGATTCGGCAATATCGTCTCCGCAAATCGCATTATTTCCATCGTTAGCCCGGAATCGGCTCCGATCAAACGTATTATTCAGGAAGCCAGAGACAGGCACATGCTGATCGATGCGACTTACGGGCGTCGGACGCGTGCCGTTATTATCACAGACAGCGATCATGTTATTTTATCAGCGGTACAGCCGGAGACGGTTGCGCATCGTTTGTCCACCAAGGACGACGATAACGACGAATAGTACGGGGAGTCATATGGATAAGGGATTGTTAATTGTGTTGTCGGGACCTTCAGGGGTCGGCAAGGGAACCGTTTGTTCGGTACTTAGAGGGAAAATTCCCGATCTGGTCTATTCGGTATCCGCTACGACCAGAACGCCTCGCCAGGGCGAAGTGGATGGCGTCAATTATTTTTTTAAGAGCAGGGAACAGTTTCAGGAAATGATTGCCCGCGACGCGCTGCTGGAGCACGCGGAATACGTTGGCAATTACTACGGGACGCCGCGCGATTTCGTGGAGCGTACGCTCGCTAGCGGGAAGGATGTCATCCTGGAAATCGAAGTTCAAGGCGCGTTGAAGGTGAAGCAGAAGTTTCCGGACGGTATTTTTGTTTTTCTTCTTCCTCCATCGCTGGATGAGTTGAAGCAGCGCATTACAGGACGCGGGACGGAATCAACCGATACGATTAACAACCGGATGACGGTGGCGGTGGACGAGATGAATTTGCTTCAGCATTACGATTACGCCGTGCTGAACGATGAAATCGACGCCGCATGCGATCGAATTCGCAGCATAATCGTAGCCGAGCATTGCCGCAGGGAGCGTTACGTTCCTTACGTTGCGGACATGGTCTCTGCCATTGAGAAAGCATGAGTGAGGAGAATGTTAAATGTTATATCCGTCGATTGATGAAATGGTCAAAAAGGTAGACAGCAAATACACGCTTGTAGTTGCAGCGTCCAGACGCGCTCGCATGCTGCGCAACGGCGATAAATCCGAGCTTCGCAATCCGCGCTCCCGCAAATACGTGGGCGTAGCTCTTGAGGAGATTTACGGGGATTTGCTGCAGGTGGAGAAGGTTCCGCCGAAGGATGGCCAGGAAGAAGAATAGATCGGTTTCCGATTGGAAGATCGCACGCTGGCTTCAGCGCTGCGATCTTCTTTTTTTGGAGCCTGACTTTCCCTCCCGGTAGCGGGAGAGCCTCTGCACACTGTGAATCAGCGTGTTTTTTTGTTAAACTAGTGAATGAGGCCAAGAGAAAGTGGCGAAGTAGCATCGAACCAGTGCTCATTATTTTTCATATCGTTATTTTTTCTGCTGTTTCCAAGCGCCATTAAAGGAGGCATTGATTCCTCCTGATTGGCCAAACGGGTCAAGGAGCTCGCTAGCGAGGCGAAGCAGCTTCGTAAAGAAATGTACGTTCTGAAGCGAGATGGCCGGAAACGGAGCAACCACAGCGTCAGGGGGCGTCGAATGGAACGGAGAGGGAAAGAGCACGAGGAGCTTAGAGCGGATGTCGAACGCTTGCAGCAGGAGGTTGCCAGACTTCAGGCGAAAAGGCGCGGGCTTGCGAACTGGCAGCGGGTCATGATCGGATTCGCGGTTGTGGCAGCCGTTATGCTGCTTAGTATCGGAGTCTTGCAATTCATAAAGGGTCATTAGCTATTGTTCATTCCATTAAACGGCAGGAGAATCTTGTGAATGATTTTTTTAGATGAAATCAGATATCGAACGTTGGCCCAGGGCATAGTCATCGGCCCGGTTGAAAACCGCTTTTCGCTTGATTATCAAGTGGATGAAGCGATAATCAGCAACATTAGCATCATTCCAACGATCGGGGACAAGTATGTGGTCATGCGGCTCGAAGACGGCAGATGGGAGCTGATTGGCGGCACTCTTGAGCCCAATGAGCATCATATGCGGGCGCTGGAGCGAGAGGTAGCCGAGGAAATCGGAGCAGAGCTGGTTTCGTACACGCCTTTTGGCTGTTTTAATTGCTTCTCGACGGCCGAGGTGCCGTATCGTCCGCACATTCCGCATCCCCGATTTGTCCGTCTGATCGGCTACGGCGAGGTCAGGCTGGTGGGCAAGCCGCTGAATCCTCCCGATGGCGAGCAGGTGGCGGTGGTTGAAGCGGTTGACATCGAGGTAGCGGTTGAACGATTCGAGGCTATGGGGCGGCATGACATCGCTGAATTATATTTGCTTGCCCATCATATGCGCGAGGTAAACGCCGCAAGCCAGTTTTGACCGGTCCTGTGTTATGATAGGAGATGGAATTCAAATTTGAAGAAGCCCGAACAGGAGGAGAACGGAATGGACAATTTGCGTTATCCGATCGGAAAGTATTCTTTTGAAGGCATGACTGTCAAACAACGAGAGCAGTGGATTGCCGAGATCGAGCAGCTGCCGCTGCAAGTGAAGGCGGCAATAGAAGGGCTTGAGGAGGCGCAGCTGGATACCGTCTATCGAAGCGGCGGCTGGACCGTTCGTCAGGTCGTGCATCATGTGACGGACGCGGCGATGAACTGTTTTGCCAGATTCAAGCTTGCGTTAACGGAGTCCAATCCTACCATCAAACCGTTTCAGGAGGAGCCGTGGGCGGAAACCGCAGACAGCCTGCAAGCCGATCCGCAGCTTAGCCTGGCGATCATTGAAGGCATTTACGCCAGATGGGTGATGCTGCTCCGTTCAATGGATACGTCCGATTTTGACAAAATGTTCTACCATCCGGAGAAGGGCAGCCAGATTAAACTATCCTATTTTTTGGGGTTTGTCGCCTGGCACGGCAAGCATCATACGGCGCAAATTACGAGCCTTAGAGAGCGCAAGGGCTGGTAGAGAAATTATGGAGCAGGACGGGAGAGACGATTATGCTTTCGGGAAAAACGATAATTCTGGGTATTACCGGTGGGATCGCAGCCTACAAAGGCGCGGCGCTATGCAGCAAGCTCGTACAGGCGGGCGCCAAGGTGCATGTCATTATGACGGAATCGGCCGCCAAGTTCATTACGCCGCTAACGCTGCAAACGCTATCCCGAAATCCGGTGCATACCGATACATTCGATGAACGCGACCCGTCTGTCGTATCGCATATCCATCTGGCCGATCATGCCGATTTAATCATAGTGGCGCCTGCTACGGCAGGCACGATCGCCAAGCTGGCAGGCGGCCATGCGGACGATATGCTGAGCACAACGCTGCTAGCCGCTACTTGTCCCATCGTTATTGCGCCTGCCATGAATGTACATATGTATGAGCATCCTGCCGTCGTTAGCAATATGGAGCTGCTCGCGGCGCGCGGGGCTATGTTTATCGAGCCCGGCACCGGACAGCTGGCCTGCGGCTATGTCGCAAAAGGAAGACTGGCCGAGCCTGAGGACATCGCGAACGCCGTCCAGAGCTGGTTTGCCTCAAGCAAGCTGCTCGCGGGAAAGCGGGTGCTGGTTACTGCCGGAGGCACGGTGGAGAGGCTTGATCCGGTCCGTTATTTGACGAATGATTCGTCAGGCAAAATGGGTTTTGCGATCGCCGAAGCCGCTCAGCTTATGGGGGCGGAGGTGACAGTGGTCGCCGGCCGGACCAGCGCTCCTCCGCCTGCAGGCATTCGGCTGCTTCGCGTGGAATCGGCGCAGCAAATGCTCGAGGCCGTGATGGCGGAATACGAGACGCTGGATATCGTGGTCAAGGCTGCTGCCGTGGCCGATTATCGGCCGGTAGCGGCGAGCAGCTCGAAGCTGAAAAAAAACGGCGAGCGGCTGGTGCTGGAGCTGGAGCGGACGACAGATATTTTGGAGCAGCTGGGCAAGCGGAAAAAGCGTCAGGTGCTGGTCGGCTTTGCCGCCGAAACGGAGCAGGTAGCTTTTTATGCGATGGACAAGCTGCGCCGCAAGCATTGTGATCTCATTGTCGCCAACGATGTCGGACAAGCGGGGGCGGGCTTTAACCACGACACGAATATCGTTCAGATTTATGGGGAAGAGGGATTGATCGAAGCGCTGCCGCTGATGTCCAAGCGGGAGATCGGCAGCAGGCTGCTGACGCTTGCCGCAGAGCGGCTGCCGCAGGCTGGCGAGAGCGGGGAGTACGCATGATTGCCAAAGTCATCGTAGACGTGCCGAGCCGGGAAACGGATCGGCCGTTTGATTATAAAGTACCGGCCGAGATGGAAAAGTGGGTTGAAGTCGGCAGCCGAGTAGGGGTGCCCTTCGGCGGGCGTACGCTGCAGGGCTTTGTTACGCAGCTTGCGGAGGATTCGGCAATCGAGGGCAAGCGGCTCAAAGCGATCGCCGAGCTATTGGACGGCGTGCCGCCGCTGCTCCCTGATCTGGTGGAGCTGGCCAAATGGATCAGCGAGAAATATTGCTGCTCCTGGACAGTGGCGCTGCAGGCCATGATACCGGCTGCGCTTAAAGGCAAAGCCGAGCGGCTCGTCGGTATTGCCGATGCCGCGGCGGCGGCGCGGCTTCTCCCTCCCGAGCTGTTGAAGTGGATGGGAGCTGCAGGCGAGCAGGTCAAGCTGGAAGCGCTGCTTGCACGCTATCCGGAGCAAGGGCTGGCCGTAAAAGCCGCGCTCGTGGAAGGCTCGCTTACGGAGCAGACCATGATCCGCGATCGCTTGTCCGTCCGTACGGTTCTTACCGTATCCGTTCCGTCCGACGAAGCCGCCGTGCGCGCCGGCCTTGACGCATTGCCTGCGAGGTCGGCGAAGCAGCGGGAGCTATTGGCGTATATGCTGGAGCAAGACGGATCGCTTCCGCTGCAAACGCTGCTTGCGGAAGCGGGAGGCTCTGCAGCGAGCGTCCGTTCGTTGGCGGAGAAGGGGCTGCTCATGCTGCGCGAGGAGGAAATGCAGCGTGATCCTTATGCCGGCAGAGATTTTGAGCGTACGCAGCCGTTGCCCCTTACAACCAGCCAATCTGAGGTTTTCGGCCGTATAGCCGAGGCCGTGGAAGCGGGAGAGTCCAAGACGATGCTCCTGCATGGCGTAACCGGCAGCGGCAAAACGGAGGTCTATTTGCAAGCCATTCAGCATAGTCTGGAACGCGGCAAGCAGGCGATTGTGCTGGTACCGGAAATTGCGCTGACGCCGCAGATGGTCGAGCGCTTCAAAGGCCGCTTCGGCGATGCGGTAGCGGTTCTGCACAGCAGGCTGTCGAACGGAGAGCGCTACGATGAATGGAGACGCATTCGGAGCGGCAAGGTGCAGGTTGCCATTGGCGCCAGATCGGCGATTTTTGCGCCTTTTTCACAAATCGGCCTTATTATTATCGATGAAGAGCATGAGTCCTCCTACAAGCAGGACGAGGCTCCAAAATATCATGCGCGCGACGTGGCCGTCCGCCGATCGCGTCAGCACGGCGCTGCGGTTGTGCTCGGCTCGGCGACCCCGGCGCTGGAGACGTATGCGGCCGCGCGCAGGGCGCCGCTGCAAGCCGGCCAATCCTCCTCGCTGCTGCCCATGCCCGAGCGCGTAGGGGGGCGGCCAATGCCTTCGGTTACCGTCGTGGATATGAGGGAGGAGCTGAAGGACGGCAATCGCTCGATGTTCAGCAGATTGCTGCATCGCTCGCTGGCGGACCGGCTTGAGCGGGGCGAGCAGTCGGTGCTGCTGCTCAATCGCAGGGGGCACTCGACGTTTGTCATGTGCAGGTCCTGCGGCTATACGGCGGCTTGTCCGCATTGCGATATCTCGCTTACCTTTCATCAAAAATCGCGGGCGCTGCGCTGTCATTACTGCGGCCATGCCGAGCAGGCTCCCTCCGAATGCCCGTCCTGCTCCAGCGAGCATATCCGCTATTTCGGAACCGGCACGCAAAAGGTGGAGGAGGAGCTGGCCAAGCTGTTTCCGGGTATCCGCGTTATCCGAATGGACGTAGATACGACAACGGAAAAAAATGCGCATGAGAAGCTGTTGAAGCAATTCGGAGAGCGCAAGGCGGATGTCCTGCTTGGCACGCAAATGGTCGCCAAAGGGCTTGATTTTCCGTATGTAACGCTGGTGGGCGTTATTGCGGCGGATACCTCGCTTAACTTGCCTGATTTTCGCGCCGCCGAGCGCACGTTTCAATTGCTCACGCAAGTCGCGGGCCGAGCGGGCAGGCATCATCTGGAGGGGCAGGTCGTCGTGCAGACGTATGCTCCCGAGCATTATGCGGTCGAGACGGCCAAACGGCACGATTATGAAGCCTTTGTAACGGAGGAGCTGCGCCATCGCGGCGCGATGAGCTATCCGCCTTACTGCCGCCTCATCTTAATCACGATGTCGCACGAGCAGTTGCCGCTGCTGTCGGCTGCAAGCGAGCGGTTTGCTGCCGGTTTGCGGGAGCTGGCCGAGCATGAGGGAGTTTTGCTTCCGCTCGGCAGCGGCTTTGCCCGGGCGATGGAGGTGCTTGGGCCGGTCGCATCCCCTATTTCGCGCTTAAAAGATCGCTACCGCTTTCAATGTGTGATAAAATATCGTGGAAACCTTGACGCATCGGCGCTCGTCCGCCGAGCGCTCGCTTCCTTTATGGAAGGTTCTGCTTCTCGACAGGTGCAGTTTGGCATCGACGTCGATCCGCAGGTCATATTATAAATGAGCATGACATTTTAATTGGATGAAAAGGAAGGGAACACCATGGGTATCCGTATTATTGTAAAAGATCCAGATCCGGTGCTGCGCGAGCAAGCAAAGGAAGTGACCAAATTTAACGCCAATCTGAAGAAGCTGCTGCGCGATATGGCAGATACGATGTACGACGCAGAGGGCGTCGGACTTGCGGCGCCTCAGATCGGCATTTCGAAGCGCGTCATTATCGTTGATGTCGGGGAAGAAAGCGGCCTCGTCGAAATCGTCAATCCGGTTATGGCCGAGCAAGAGGGCGAGCAGCTAGGTCCCGAAGGCTGCTTGAGCATTCCGAACCTGAACGGGGATGTGCTGCGCTTCGATAGAATCGTAGTGACTGGCCAGAACAGCGACGGGGAGTCGATTACGGTGCAGGCGCAGGGCTATTTTGCGCGTGCGCTGCAGCATGAAATCGATCATTTGAACGGCATCCTCTTCACGGATATTGCGCAAAACGTCTACGATTACACGGAAAGACAACGAAAAGGCGGCGAATAGCTTCATGCGGATCGTATTTATGGGAACACCGGAATTCGCCGTTCCGTCATTAAAGCTGTTGATTGAGCAGGGGTATGAGGTCGTGGCTGTCGTAACGCAGCCCGACCGGCCTAAAGGCCGCAAAAAAACGCTAACGCCGCCGCCTGTAAAGGAAGCGGCGTTGTCGCTTGGACTGCCTGTGCTGCAGCCGGAGCGGATGCGCCATGCGGATGCGGTTGCAGCAGTTGCGGAATATGAGCCCGATCTGGTCGTCACGGCCGCATACGGACAAATTCTTCCAAAGTCGCTGCTTGATCTGCCGCGGCTCGGCTGCATTAACGTGCACGGCTCGCTGCTTCCGAAATATCGGGGCGGGGCGCCCATTCAGCGCTCGATCATTAATGGGGAAAGCTCGACCGGAGTAACGATTATGTATATGGCCGAGGGTCTCGATACCGGCGATATGATCAGCTCCGTAGAGCTGCCGATTACCGATGGCGACACTGCCGGCACGATGTTCGAGAAGCTGAGCGCCGCGGGAGCCGAGCTGCTCGGAGCTACGCTGCCGTCCATTGCGGCAGGCGAGGCCAAGGCGGTTGCCCAGCAGGAGGAGCTTGCCACTTATGCGCCCAACCTGAATCGAGAGGATGAGCGAATCGATTGGAGCAAAACGGCTCGTCAGCTGTTTAATCAGGTTCGGGGCTTGTCCCCGATGGCTGGAGCGTTTACGACCTTGAACGGCGAAGTATTCAAGGTATGGCGCTGCGCCGCGGAGGGCAAGGATGGCAAAGAGGCGCAATGGGGCGAGGTCGTAAGTGCCGGCACGGAGGGCATCCAGGTGCAAACCGGAGCCGGGCTTTTGACCTTGCTGGAGATCCAGCCCGCGGGGAAGAAGCGGATGGATGCTGCCGAGTGGTTAAAAGGAGCCAGACTGGAGCCGGGCACCGTGCTTGGTGAAGGGAGCGCGGAATGAAGGCCGAAAGCGGCGGCAGCCGCCAGGGCAATGAGGGGCAAGGAGCGGCAAGCCGCAAGCCGCAAGGATCGGACAAGCGCCGGCAAGGACGAGGCGGCCGTTCCGGGGGAGGCCGCGCGCCCTCGTCGCAGCAGGCTGCTCAACCGGCCTCGCGCAAAGCAAAATCGCCGCGTGAGCTGGCGATGGACATTCTCGTAAAAGTAGCCGAATCCGGCGCCTACAGCAACTTGCAGCTCAACCGGACGCTGCAGGAAGCGGGATTGCAGCGCGCCGATGCCGGACTGGTCACCGAGCTGGTGTACGGCACGATTCAGCGGCAGCTGACGCTCGATTATTGGCTGGATCGCTTTGTAGCCAAGGGGCTTGCCAAGCTTGCTCCCTGGGTGCATCAGCTGCTGCGCATGAGCGTGTACCAGCTCCTTTATCTGGACCGCATTCCTGCCCACGCGGCGGTGAACGAAGCGGTTGCGATTGCGAAGAAGCGCGGGCATGCGGGCATTTCCGGCATGGTCAACGGCGTTCTGCGCAGCGTGGTTCGCAATCGCGCCGAGCTGGTAGCCGCCGATATTGTCCATACGGACTCCGTTTTCCAGACTATGCTGAGACATTCTTATCCGGAATGGCTCGTAAGACGCTGGACGAACGCCTATGGCGCGGAGACTGCTGAAGCGATATGCGAGGCAGGCAATATGCCGCCGGCTGCGAGTCTGCGAGTAAATACGCTCAGAGCCAGCAGGGAGAGTGTGCTGGAGCTGCTGTCGGAGTCGGGAATTGCAGCGGAAGCTTCAGCGCTTGCGCCAGCGGGCGTTGTGACGAGCCGGGCTGGCCATTTGACCGAATCACGCGGATTCGCTGAGGGATTATGGACGATGCAGGACATCAGCTCCATGCTGGTAGCAGAGGTCGCAGCGCCGGGCGCGGGCATGCAGGTGCTGGATTGCTGCGCGGCGCCTGGCGGGAAAAGCACGCATTTGGCTGAACGGATGGGCGGCAAAGGAAAGGTTTGGGCCAACGACGTGCACGCGCATAAACGCGAGCTCATCACGGCGCAGACGGAGCGGCTTGGCTTGCGCAATGTCGAGGCGATTACCGGCGACGCGCTGAAGCTCGGAGAGCGCTTTAAGCCCGCTTCGTTCGACGTGGTGCTGCTGGACGCGCCATGTTCCGGCTTTGGCGTCATCAAGCGCAAGCCGGAAATCAAGTGGACCAAAACCGAGGGCGATATCGAGGAAATTGCAGCGCTGCAGCAGCGGCTCCTAAACGCTGTGAACACGCTCGTAAAGCCGGGCGGAGTGCTCGTATACAGCACCTGCACGATGGAGCCTGTGGAGAACGAGCGCCAAATCGAGCGGTTTTTGCAGGAGCACCCCGAGTTTGAGCTGTCGCCGGAATGGCCCGAAGCCATTGTGGAGCAGCTGCGACAGGGTGGAGCAATCGATGCTAGCTTTGCGGGAATGGCGCAACTGCTGCCCCAGCATTTCGACAGCGACGGCTTTTTTATCGCCCGAATGCGAAAGCGGGCTTAACGTTCCAAGATGGCTGAACATTGCCGATTGTGGTAAAATAAATCGATGGCGGGCGAGCCTTGCGGCTGGTCCGCTCTACTATAAGGTACAGGTGTGATGAAATGAAACCATGCATATATGATTTTTCGCTGGAACAGCTTCAGCAGTGGATGAAAGATAACGGCGAATCCGCATTTCGCGGCGGCCAGCTGTTTGACTGGCTTTATGTCAAGCGTGTGAAAAGCTTTGAGGATATGTCCAATTTGTCCAAGGAGCTGCGTTCCAAGCTTGATGAATCTTTTCAAATCTTGACGCTGAATGAGATTACAAGGTTTGAGTCGAAGGACGGCACCGTCAAGTTTTTGTTCGGGCTGCACGACAACCATGCGATTGAAACGGTCATCATGCGTCATAATTACGGGAACAGCATTTGCGTGACGACACAGGTTGGCTGCCGGATCGGCTGCACGTTTTGCGCTTCGACGCTCGGCGGGCTGAAACGGAACTTAACGGCTGGCGAAATTGTCGCACAGGTCGTCACCGCTCAGCAGATGCTGGATGCGACGGGAGAACGGGTATCCAGCATCGTGATTATGGGCTCCGGCGAGCCGTTCGAAAATTATGATGCCACGATGACCTTCCTCCGTCTCATGATTCATGAGAAGGGCTTGAATATCGGCCAGCGCCATATCACCGTGTCGACGAGCGGCATTGTGCCTAGCATGTATAAGTTTGCCGATGAGAATACGCAAATCAATCTGGCGCTTTCGATCCATGCGCCAAACGATGCGCTGCGCTCGAAGCTGATGCCGGTTAACCGCCGTTTCCCGTTTGAGGACGTCATGGAGGCTTGCCGCCATTATATTGCCAAGACGGGCCGCCGGATTACATTTGAATACGCCTTGATCGGCGGGGTCAACGACCGTCCGGAGCATGCGCAGGAGCTTGCGGACGTGCTGAAGGACATGCTGTGCCACGTCAACCTGATTCCGGTCAACCACGTGCCGGAGCGCAATTATGTACGTACGCCGCGCGAGGATATTTTTGATTTTCAACGTATTCTCGAGCGCAATAAAGTGAGTGTTACGATCCGCCGCGAGCAAGGGCATGACATTGCCGCAGCCTGCGGACAGCTCCGAGCCAAGCACATGGAATCTCAAGCGAGGTGATAGCGCATTGATCATGGCAAATCGTAGTGACATTGGACGGGTACGCCATTTGAACGAAGACCAGTCATGGGTTGGCCAACTGGACGGGGGGCTTACGCTCGCCGTTGTCGCCGATGGCATGGGCGGGCATCAGGCGGGCGATGTCGCGAGTCAGCAGGCGGTGGACGCGTTCCGCGGGATGCTGGAGCGCTCCCCGGCCAAACCGGAAATGACGGTGCAGGAAGGGAAGATGCTTATTCGCCAGGCGATTTCCGAAGCGAACGAAGCCGTATTTCAATTAGCTTCCCGCAATGAAGCCTACCATAACATGGGAACGACGATTGTCGCCGCGCTGGTGAAGGACGACAGCGCGATTATCGGCCATGTTGGCGACAGCAGGGCGTACAAAATTTCGCAAGGCGCCATCAAACAGCTGACAAGCGATCATACTCTCGTTAACGAGCTATTGAAATCCGGTCAGTTAAGCGAGGAGGAAGCGGCGCATCATCCGCGGCGCAATGTGCTGACCCGCGCTGTAGGGACGGATGCGCATGTCGACATCGATGTGCAAGCGGTGCAGTGGACCGATTCCGACATTTTGCTGCTATGCAGCGACGGCTTGTCGAACTTGGTAAGCGAGCAGGAAATGCTCCAGACGGTGATGTCGCAGCAAATGGGCATTGAAGCAAAAGCCGACCATTTGATCCAGCTTGCGCTTCATGCTGGCGGAGAAGACAACATTACCGTCGTGATTTTGCAGGAAGCCGTTTCTGCGGATCGGGAGGGTTGAAGCGATGATAGGACATAATTTAGGCGGCCGTTATGAGATTTTAACTCAAATCGGCGGGGGCGGAATGGCCCTTGTCTACAAAGCGCACGATACTGTGTTAAATCGGAACGTCGCGATCAAGGTTCTGCGCCAGCAATTTGTACACGACGAGGAGTTTATACGACGCTTCCGCCGCGAAGCACAGTCCGCTGCCGCTTTATCGCATCCAAACGTCGTCAGCATCTACGATGTGGGGCAGGAAGACGATACCCATTATATCGTGATGGAATACGTGGAAGGCAGCAACCTGAACGAAGTCATCATTGAGAGGGCGCCGCTCCAGGCCGATGAAGCGGTGCGTATTGCTGTGCAAATCGCCGATGCGCTCGACCATGCGCACCAGAATCATATCATTCATCGGGATATAAAGCCTCATAACATTTTGCTCGGCAAAAACGGACGGGTAAAGGTAACGGATTTCGGGATTGCGCGTGCAGTAACCTCGTCGACGATTACCCAGACGGGTTCCGTGATCGGTTCGGTCCATTATTTCTCCCCCGAGCATGCCAAGGGCATCAACGCCGGGGAAAAGTCGGATCTGTACTCCTTGGGAATCGTGCTGTACCAGATGGTGACGGCCAAGCTGCCGTTTCTTGGCGAAAGCCCGATCAGCGTGGCGCTGAAGCATTTGCAGGAAACGTTCGAGGAGCCGCGTACTTTAAATCCACATATTCCGCAAAGCGTTGAGAATGTCATCCTTAAAGCGATGCGCAAAAACCCGAGCGAGCGATATCACTCGGCGCACGAGATGCAGCTTGATCTGGACGGGTGTTTGCGCGCCGACCGCCGCAACGAGCCCAAAATAACGTTTGCGCCCAATCATGATTTGGATGAAACGCGCGTCATGCCTGCTATACGCAGCGAGCACAGAATCGAGTCTACAGCGCAGCGCAGAGAGACCGCGACAAGCCAGGGCAGCGACTCTCAGCCGCGAAGCACGGAAGCCCAGAAGGCGGCTAAAGGCTGGAAACGCCCGCTAACTGTTGTAGGGATAACCGTACTTATATTGGCTTTTATCATTTCGGGCTTTATTTGGTTGCTCGGACGGCTTGATGTGGCGGAGGTCGAGGTTCCATACGTTGTCGGCAAGCAGCTAAACGAAGCGCGGCAGATGATTGAGGAAGCGGGTCTGAAGGTGGAGGAGCCGATTATTCGCGAAACCCATCCGGACATTCCGATTGATGAAGTCATCGATCAGACCAAAACAAATATGCGCGTGAAACAAGGGTCGCTTATTAAGCTTACGGTTAGCGATGGGCCGAAGCAAGAAGTGCTGCCCGATTATGTCGGCAAGCAGATTCAGATGGCGATTGACGAATTGAAGGCGCTTGGCGTTACCGACAATCAAATTAAAACCGAGGCCGTGTTTAGCGAGAAGGATCAGAACACGATTCTGCAGCAGACGCCGGGAGCCGGTGAAAATTTTGATCCGACCAAAGAAAATTTTGTGTTCATGATCAGCAAGGGGCGGGAAACGGTTCCTATGCCTAACCTGATCGGCGAAACCCTTGAAGAGGCCAAGGAGCTGATCAAAGCGAGCGAGCTTGTGCTAGAAGACAAGGATATTCTGTATAGTCCGAGCTATTTGCACGAGAAGGGCCGCGTTCTAGAGCAGTCGCCTTTTGCAGCCAAGGAGCCAACGACCAAGGGCACCAAGATCACGATAACCGTAAGCTCAGGTCCGCCTGACGATACGAAAAAGCACCAGTTCAACGTCATGATTTCGCCGGCGGAAGCGGGCAAGACGAGTACGGTTAAAATTATGTATTCCGATGCGACAGGCGAGGAAATGGAGTGGGGAACGCGGCAAATTACGGAAACCCAGACGTACACGGTAACGGTGCTTGTCGCGCCTGATACCGAAGCGAGCATTACCGTCATTCGCGACGATCAGTTTATTGATCGCAAAGCCATTACGTACGATGAAATCGCTCAAGGCACGAATGCGACAAATTTGACGATTCCGGGAGCAGAGCCGCCGCCTTCCGTAGAACCGGAGCAAACGGAGGTAACCGTAACGGATGAAGAAACCGAGCAAACCGAGGAACAGCAAGAGCAATAGTCCTGTCGTGGCCGAGGCTTCGCTAAAAGGCACGATCGTCAAGGCTTTAAGCGGATATTATTACGTGAAGGCCGAGGGGGCGTCTCCAAGCGAGACTACCGTGCAATGCAGAGCGCGCGGCGTATTTAAAAACAGGGGCATATCGCCGCTCGTAGGCGATGATGTGCTGTTCAGCCTCACGGAGAACGGCGAAGGAACGGTGACCGAAATTTTGCCGCGCAGCTCCGAGCTGATCAGACCGCCGGTTGCCAATGTAGGTTTGGCGATCTTGGTGTTTTCCGTCACGGAGCCTGCGCTTAATCTGCAACTTCTTGATAAGTTTCTTGTCCATATCGAGCATGCCGGCTTGCCGGCAGTGCTCTGCTTAAGCAAGCAGGATTTGGAGAAGGAAACGGAAATGGCGGAGGAGGCCCAATTGGCGGCCGCCTCCGTTCATCGCATATACAGCTCTATCGGGTATGAAATATTCGGTACAAGCTCAAGGCTCGGCGAGGGCATCGAGGCGCTGCATGGGAGACTGCAAGGAGAAGTCGCGGTTTTTGCCGGGCAGTCCGGCGTAGGCAAGTCCTCGCTGCTGAACGCCATCGTGCCGGGGCTGGAGCTTGAAACGAATGCGATCAGCGACCGGCTTGGCCGTGGCAAGCATACGACGCGCCACGTTGAATTAATTGAAATCGGAGGCGGACTAGTGGCGGATACGCCGGGGTTCAGCCAGCTGGATTTTCAGGAGCTGGGCATTGAGGATCTCGGCTATTGCTTTGTTGAAATCAGGAAGCTGTTGCCGGATTGCAAGTTCAGAGGCTGCACGCATATTCAAGAGCCCGGGTGCGCAGTGCTGGGCGCCCTTGCTTCGGGTGGAATCGCGCCTAGCCGCTACGATAATTATGTGCTGTTTATGAACGAATTGAAAGAGAAAAAACGGAGGTACTGACCACGATGACGATTATTGCACCATCGATATTATCCGCTGATTTCGCGCGACTTGGGGAAGAAATTCAGGCGGTAGAGGCCGCAGGGGCCGATTGGGTTCATGTTGATGTTATGGATGGACAGTTTGTGCCGAATCTGACCTTTGGACCGCCGGTCATTGCAGCCGTCCGTTCGGCAACAAAGCTGCCCTTCGATGTACATTTAATGATTGAACGTCCGGAGCTGTCAATTCAAGATTATATTGCGGCAGGAGCCGATCGGATTACGATTCATGCGGAGGCTTGCACGCATCTGCACCGGACGATCCATGCCATCAAAGAGAGCGGTCTGCCAGCTGGCGTAGCGATTAATCCGGCAACTCCCGTATCCGTGCTGGAACCGATCGTGCAGGATTTGGATCTGGTGTTAATTATGACGGTAAACCCGGGCTTTGGCGGTCAAGCGTTTATTCCTTATTCTCTAGTCAAACTGCGCCAGCTTCGCTCCATGCTCGTAGAGCGCGGGCTGGATCACGTTCATGTACAGGTCGACGGCGGCATCAACGCCGAAACCTCTTCTCTTGTTAGGGAAGCGGGAGCTAACGTGCTTGTAGCCGGCAATGCGGTATTCGCCCAGCAGGACCGCGCAGCGGCGATTGCCGTTCTCCGTTAGGGGATTGGCTATGGGAGAAAAGCTTAAAACTGCGCTATGGCTGATCGGTTTTGCTATGCTGGCTGGTCTGCTGCTAGCCATGTTCAGCATCATTGCGAGCCTCGTTAAATACGTGTTCTCCTTGCTGGCGCTGTACGTAGGCATTCGTTTTTTTCGGAAATTCGAGTCCATCGGTTTAAGAATCGGTTTTTTTGCGCTTGCCATCGTTTTTTATTTTGCCATCGTCATTGTGATCCAGGCGATTGTATACCTGCAAGGCCAATCTTCGCCCGCCCTGTAACCAAAAAGGGGCTCTGCCCGGCCATGCCGCAATGGAATAGGACAAACCGACCTCGCATAGGATGGTTACATAAGCGACGGGAAATTGTCAGGGTTCCATTCGATGAGCGTGTCCGAGGAGGGATGAGGCATGAAATTTTATACGATAAAGCTGCCTAAGTTTTTGGGCGGGTTCGTAAAGGCAATCCTAAATACGTTTCAGAAAAGTTAGCTCGCGATGCGTCAGCTCCTCTCACGTTCATCGCGATCGTGAACTTCAAGCGTAAACGGCCGATGCCGTCATCCGGCGGCAAAGCTCGCGTCTCGCGTAGAAATAGAAGCCAAATATAAGTCCGGAGCCTGCGCTCATGCTCGCTTATATTTGAACAAAAAAGCACCTGAGGGCTCAGGTGCTTTTGTCTATGGCGCAAGCCATCACTATACGCGGGTAACTTTGCCGGATTTCAACGCACGAGCGCTAACGTATACACGTTTCGGCTTACCGTCAACCAGAATACGAACCTTCTGCACGTTTACGCCCCAAGAACGACGTGTTTTGTTGTTCGCGTGGGAAACGTTGTTGCCTGTACCAGGCGATTTGCCTGTAAGAAAACATTTGCGGGACATGACTACACCTCCTTAACAAAATCTCCGATTATTCGATTATACACGAATTAGCATGTAAACACACTTGAATATCGTATCACAAACAGCCTAACTCTTCAACTTAAATATAATAACGAGCTTGTCGGACTTCAATATGCAAGCCGTTTATAGTACAATGATACATAGTCCATACTACATATCGTAAGGGAGTGAACGTCCATGCCTATGCAGCTAAGTACGGAGCTGGGGTCCATCCACGTTACAGACCATTGTATTGCCACGCTCGCAGGATCGGCGGCGATGGATTGTTATGGACTGGTGGGAATGGCCTCGCGCAAACAATTAAAGGACGGAATCGCCGAATTGCTTGGAAGGGAAAACTTTACCCGCGGCGTCGTCGTTAGGCGGGCGAATGATAATCTGTATATCGATTTATATATTATCGTTGGCTATGGCACTAAGATTTCCGAAGTAGCAAGCAACATTCAATCAAAGGTCAAATATGTTTTGAACGACGTTATCGGACTGCAGGTGGATGAGGTTCATATTTTCGTGCAGGACGTAAGAGTCATAAAGTAGCTGGCAGGGGAGGAATTTACGTTGAGTAAGCGCTCTATAGACGGGTCAGATTTTGCTGCAATGGCACTGCTCGGCGCAGATTTGCTGCAACGCAATGTGGATTTTGTAAACGGACTTAACGTATTTCCCGTTCCGGACGGGGATACGGGCACGAATATGAATTTAACGATGAGTTCAGGCGTACGCGAGCTAAGGAGCAAGCTTCCATCCGAAATCGGAAAAGCGTCCGAGGTTTTGTCCAAAGGATTGCTGATGGGCGCGCGCGGCAATTCCGGCGTTATATTGTCGCAGCTGTTCCGCGGCTTCTCGCGTTCGCTTGCAGGGCTGAATCAGGCAGGCAGCGCGCAATTCGCCGCAGCGCTTCAGCACGGCGTAGATCTGGCATACAAAGCCGTTGTGAAGCCGGTTGAAGGCACGATTTTGACTGTTGCTCGCGAAGCGGCCAAGCATGCGGTGCAGCAAGCCAAAAGAACGGATGATGTCGCAGCGCTCATGCAGGAGGTTCATGCCAAAGCGCAGGAGACTCTAAACCGCACTCCTGACATGCTGCCCGTGCTAAAGCAAGTGGGCGTAGTCGATTCCGGCGGGCAAGGGCTCGTCTTGATTTATGAGGGATTCGTTCGCGCCTTGATAAGCCAGGGAGCGACAGATGAGCTGGAATTGTACGCCATGCCTTCCGAGGCTGCTCCGCCGGAGGAGGTAGCGGTGCCTGCGAGAGCGGATGCACCAACTGCTGTGTTGGGGAAACCGCAATCCGCGAAGGAGCCGCGTTCCGCTCAAGCACGGCTGGAGACGGACAAAATTGAGTTTTTGTATGATATGGAGTTTTTTATTAATCGGAAGCTGGGCCGAAAAAACGCACTGTTTTTTGATGAATCCGCTTACAAAAATTCACTTGCCAAAAACGGCGATTCTATTCTCGTCATTGCGGAGGACGACATCATTAAAGTGCATGTGCATTCGCGTGCCCCGGGGGAAGTGCTGACGCTATCGCTTCCATACGGAGAATTAACGGACCTTCATATTCTGAATATGCGCGAGCAGCATAGAGAACTGCTTGAACAGGAGCAGGAACAGGAGGCCGCGGATTTGGGCATCGCCGGTTACGACTCGGCAGAGCTGCTTGCCGGTCAGACGGGCATTGTCACGCCGCCGGGACAAGTGTTCGAACGGGCTCCATACGGCATTATAGCCGTATCCATGGGCGAAGGAATGGCAGAAATTTTTCTCGATAACGATGTAGACACCGTGTTATCGGGAGGTCAGACGATGAACCCGAGCACGGAGGATTTCGTCAAAGCGATAGACTCCTTGTCTGCCGACCACGTATTTTTGCTGCCAAACAACGGCAATGTCATTTTGGCTGCCGAGCAAGCGGCCGAATTGAGCGAGCGTAACGTCACCGTTATACCGACACGGACTATACCGCAGGGGCTTGCAGCCGTGCTGGCATTCAAGGAAGAGGAGAGCGCGGAGCGCAACGCGGCTTGGATGACCGGCGCGGCGGAGCAGGTGCTGTCCGGACAGGTGACCAAAGCGGTGCGTGATACAGAGATGGATGGGGTTTCGGTGAAGGAAGGCGATTATATCGGGATCGTAGAGAAAGCGATTGTCGTCTCGGACGCCGATTTGCTGTCGGCGTGTCAGCGGCTGATTGAAAGCATGCTGAAGGACGGCGGCGATCTGCTTACGCTTCTTACGGGCGAGGATGCGGAACCCGGCAAGACAGCGGAGCTGTGCGAGTGGGTTGCCGACAACTATCCGGAGCTGGAGCTGGAGCTGCAAGCAGGCGGTCAGCCCCTATATCCATATATACTGGCAGTTGAATAAGCAGGAAAGCTATTATTGAAGGGAGCGACGCATATGGGGAAAGTCCGAATTGTAACGGACAGTACGGCTGATATCCCGGCAGAGCTTAGGGAGAGGCTGGGCATATCCATGGTTCCGCTTCAAGTGCTATTCGGTGAAGAAGCGTTTCTCGATGCCATTACGATAAACAGCGAGCAATTGTACGACAAGCTGATGAATTCATCCGTTCGACCAACGACTTCACAGCCGTCTCCGCAGGAATTTACCGAGGTGTACGAGCGTTTGTTGGCGGAGGAGCCGGATAGCTCG
Organism: Paenibacillus sp. SY21-1; assembly: GCF_005222705.1. Classification (GTDB taxonomy): domain Bacteria; phylum Bacillota; class Bacilli; order Paenibacillales; family Paenibacillaceae; genus Pristimantibacillus. Next base: position 96,624 of record NZ_STGF01000016.1, read on the forward strand.
ATTATCTCCATCCATCTGGCTTCCGTGCTGAGCGGCACGTTCCAATCGGCCAGGCTGGCAAGCACCATGCTGGAGGAAGAAGCCGATATAACGGTGATCGACTCCAAATCCGCCTCCTACGGGTTTGGCATGCAGGTCGTAAAGGCGGCGGAGATGGCGGAGGCGGGCGAATCAAAAGAGAGCATACTGCGTATGATTGAGCAGTTTCAAGCGAAGCTGCAGCTCTATTTTCTCGTGGATTCGCTTGAGTATTTGCATAAGGGCGGACGCATTGGCAAAGCCTCCGCATTGATCGGCACCATTCTGAATATTAAGCCGATTCTATCGCTTGATTCGCAAGGTGTCGTCCAAGCGGTCGATAAAGCAAGAGGATCGAAGAAAGCCATGCTGCGAATTGTAGAGCTGTTGAAAGAGCAATTTGGCGATGAGCCTGTCGATGTCACGATCGCCTGGACGAATCCGAACCCTACGGCTAATGAACTGGCTGAATTGATCAAGTCTCGCTTTCATGTGAATTTGCTTGATTATACGACAGTAGGAACGGTAATCGGAGCGCACACTGGTCCGGGTACGTCAGCCGTATTCATGCGCAGGCTCTAATCGATGTTGAAGCTGGATCAATTGACACTAAAGCAGATCAAAGGCGTGAGCGCTCCCAAGGAGCAAGAGCTTCACGCCTTTGGTGTACACACGGTGGCCGATCTGCTCGATTACTTTCCATTTCGTTACGAGGACTATCGGGTGCGCGAGCTGACCGATGTGAAGGATGGAGAGAAGGTCACCGTGCTTGGGCACGTAAGGGGCGTGCCCGTTATGCAGCGATACGGGCGCAGCAAGTCAAGGCTGACCTGCCGAGTCGAGGTCGGGGCATGGCTCGTGACGGCCGTGTGGTTTAACCGGACATTTCTTCAGGATCAGCTAACGCTTGGCCGTGAAATTATGCTTACGGGCAAATGGGAGCAGCAGCGCATGCAGATGACGGTTTCGGACTCCGAATTTCCCGACAGCAAGCGCGCGGCCAAAACCGGAACGCTGCAGCCCGTCTATTCGGTAGGCGGAAGCGTGACGCAGACGTGGATGCGCAAAACGATCCGTCAGGCGCTGGCGCAGTACGGCGCGCAAATCGGGGAGCTGCTGCCGCCCTCCTTGGTTGACCGTCACCGCTTAATGGGCAGGCGGGAGGCTGTTGAACTGGTCCATATGCCCGGCGATGTCCAGCGAGGACAGGCGGCGCGCCAGCGTCTCGTATATGAGGAGCTGTTTCTGTTTCAGTTGAAGCTTCAGGCCTATCGCGCGCTAAACCGCAAGCGCAATAACGGGGTTGCCCATCGGATCGGAAGCGAAGCGATCCGCGAATTCGCTGCATCGCTGCCCTTTGAGCTCACAGATGCGCAAAAGCATGTCGTCAACGAAATATTGACCGATATGCGACGGCCGTTTGCGATGAACCGTCTGCTCCAAGGCGATGTCGGCTCGGGCAAAACGGTTGTCGCCATTATTGCGCTTTATGTAGCGGTAAAAGCCGGACACCAGGGGGCGCTGATGGTGCCGACGGAGATCCTGGCGGAGCAGCATATGCGCTCGCTGCAAAAGCTGCTCGAGGGAACGGGCATCGAGGTGGCGCTGTTAACGGGCAGTACGACGGAGCGCAGACGCAGAGATATGCTGGCAGGGCTGCAGATGGGGATGATCCACATCGTCATAGGCACGCACGCGCTTATTCAGGAGGACGTATTTTTCAGCAGCTTGAGCCTTGTCGTAGTGGACGAGCAGCACAGATTTGGCGTCAATCAACGGAGCGTGCTGCGGCGCAAGGGACTGAATCCTGACGTGCTTACGATGACTGCAACGCCGATTCCGCGAACGATGGCGATTACCGCTTTCGGAGACATGGATGTGTCTACGATCAAGGAACGGCCGCGGGGACGCAAGCCGATTAAAACCTACTGGGTCAAGCACGGCATGCTGGAGCGGGTATACAGTTTTATTCGCAAGGAGGTTGCGAAGGGCCGGCAAGCCTATATGATATGCCCGCTTATCGAAGAATCGGAAAAGCTTGACGTGCAAAATGCCATTGATCTGTACGTGCAGACGCAGCAAACCTTTCCTGATTTGCAGATAGGCTTGCTGCATGGCAGACTAAGCGCAGCCGAAAAGGACAGCGTCATGAATGCGTTCGGCAGCGGAGAGAGCCATGTGCTTGTCGCCACAACAGTTGTCGAGGTAGGGGTAGACGTCCCTAACGCCACCTTGATGATCATTATGGATGCGGAGCGCTTCGGACTATCGCAGCTTCATCAGCTGCGCGGCCGAGTGGGGCGCGGCGAGCATCAATCGCATTGCATTCTGGTTGCCGATCCCAAATCGGAAACCGGACGCGAGCGCATGAAGGTCATGACCGATACGGACGATGGATTTGAAGTATCGCGGCGCGATCTGGAGCTGCGCGGTCCGGGAGAATTTTTTGGCACGAAGCAAAGCGGGCTTCCCGAATTTAAGCTGGCCGATATGGTGGCGGATTACGAGACGCTGGAGGTGGCACGCGAGGATGCTGCCGAAGTGACCGCTGACCATGATTTTTGGACGAATCCGCAATTTGTCAATCTGCGTCAGCTGCTGCAGAAGGACCCGTTTTTTCAAGGGGAGCAGCTCGACTAGGAAAGATTGCCCTCTGCCGCGCATATAGTCTAACGATGGCAAACGTTTGGACTGCCCGGATGGAGGTGTCGAGGCAAGTGAGCTACCAGAAGTATGGCATTCGTCCGCAATTGGTCGAGCGCGTCAAATTTAAATTAAAAAACCCCGTCGTCAAAGACCGTATCCGACAGCTGCTTGGCCATGTAACCAAGTACGATTTGCAGGATCGCCCAAAGGTAAGAAAGCTGGTGAAATCGGCTGCTGTTATTTTACAGGAGCAATTGACGGATACGCAGGAGGAACAGATTGTAACCTTCGTGATGGCGCAAAAAATTGACCCCAACAACACGTTTCATTTGTTGAAGCTGTGGGGCATGTTTCGCTGACCTTATGGGTCGGCGATTTTTTTTTGTTGGCAGGACTCTGGCCACCGGTGGCGGCGGCATGTCTGCAAGCGCAGTCCCGGAGCGGATTTGTATGACAAGCCGAGCCAAAGCGGATACTGGAAGGAAAGAGCTCGCGGGAGGCTAGCAGAGACCGCTAACGGAGGGATTGGCGATGAAAAATAAAGCGGGGAAGTATACGAGGAGGCCGCTTGTGTATTGGGTGGGCAAGCTTTTTTTGCTGCCGTCCACGCTGCTGGACTATACCTCAGGCAAATGGGCGGCTCTAAACGCCTCGATGAGGCTATCCGAGGAAGCGACGCCGCTGCGGCTGTCCATGTCCGCAACGGCACGGCTCAAGCAGGAATGGGCCAAAAGCGGTGCGGGCAGGCCGGCTGCAGAGCATCAAGACCGCGGGCAGGATAACCGCTCGGAAACATCCTCCAAGGCCGAACGCTGGACACCGGCAGAACAAGCAATCATCCAGCAGATTCGCGAGGAAACGACTTTGCACAATCGAAACAATGTAACACGGACGGAAGCTTACCGCGCGGTCTACTTTCGGTTGCCGGAACTGCACTGGTCGCTGTTGGCTCACATGGTATCTCGCAACGGCGGTTGGAACATGACCGATCTAAAGGGAGAATGGCTGCCTCGGCTGCTTGGAGAGAGTCAGCGAAATGCGATATTTCAGTTTTTGGAGCAAGCGAATGCCGCTATCTTTCATGACGCTTTTCCGCAATTGAAGCTGTATGAATGGAGCTTGCGAGAGGGAAGAAGTCTGTTCCATTTGCTGCCGGCCTTTGACGTGTCCGCGTTTATGACGCCCGTTTGGCGGCTGTTCTGGCGCGAACGTGATCCGGTTCCGTTAACGGTTGCGCTGATCGTAAACGAACAGCATTATATCGAGCAGCGGGTCGTGAGGCAGCCTTTTATGCTTGAGCATGTGCTTCATACCTGGTTTTTCGGGCTGCAGTCGCTGCTTCAGCTGAACGGAGTCGTATTTCCGTATGCGTGCAGGTCGGAATTGCGCTTTGCGGAAGGAAGCGACGACCCCAGACTTGCGGGACTGGTGCTGGAGCGCTTCGAGAATATCGATGAGAGGATCGAGTTTGGCAAAAGGCTTTATGCGATCCTGTTCGGCATCCCCTCCATACGAAACGGGGTCAAGCATTTTGCTTCCGCAGTCCCCCATACGGGCTCTCGCGCCGATTACGCTCCCAAACTGTTTACTCGCCATCTCGCGCGGCGAAAGGAGCCCTTCTATCGGGAACGGCTGCACGGCAATCGGCTAAAGAAAGGAGAGCCGCCGATTTACAGCCCGGAACTGCAGGAAGCATGGCCGGATCATTCGCCGCAACGGCTGGAACCGAAGGACTGGTTTTGGACATGCCCTGGCGTGGATCGTTTCTTTGAAGGCTTGCCTATGCCGAAACTGTTCGAAATGACGGAGGAGCATGCGCGGATGCTTGGCAAAATTGAGCTAGCTGTCCTGGCAGAGCAAGAAAAGGGATAGCGCTACGGCTTGCAGCCTAAGCGATAAGAATATCGAAAGCTCGGTCCGTATTCAGTTACGGCAATGATGCGTATTGGAAGCGATCCAGGAAACGTTTAATCATTGTACTGGACGACTTGCTTTCCAGCATGATCCAGCCAATGGAGATTAGAGGCTGCTCCATGTCCAGCTGGAGGGTGAAGAAGTCGTTGCTTTGAAAATTGGTGTGGTGGGCAAAGGAGTATTCGTGGCCTACCGTGACCGCGTTCAGCTGTTGAAGCGCAGCGTTAATGACTTCGGAGTTGTTGGTGCGAAACAAAATACTTGTATCTCCGATAGCGCCGGACAGCTTGAGCATAAACTGATCAATCAGCTCATCGTTGAACAGCACGAAGGTTTGGCCGATTAAATCATCCAAAACGATCTTTTTTTTGTCGGCCAATTGATTGCTTTTGTTCACGCAAATGCGCATGTAGCCTTCATCTATCGGGAAAAAAGACAGCCCTTGAAGCTGTTCGTCCACTTCGTCTCGATACAGCGCGATCAGACCCAGATCGGCCTGCTTGTCGCGGACCTCCTTGATGATGCTGGAAGCGGGTCTCTCGGAAAGCTCAAACCGCAAGTCGGGATGGACAGGCTTCATGCTGGCTACTGCGCGAATAATGGCAGGAATGCCTCCAGGAATAGCGGAAAGGCGGAGCTCGCCGGCGATTGCTTCGCCAATGTAATCGGCATCCTCCCTCATTAGCTGTACGATGTCGAGCACGCTTCTCAGCTTTTCGAAGATCGGTCTGGCCTGCTCCAGCGGGAATGCGCCGTTTCTGGATCGCTCGAACAGCTTGATGCCAAGCTCGCTTTCCATTCGTGTAATGGCTTGACTGATCGTTGACTGGGTAACCGCTAAAGATGCAGAGGCCGTCGTAATCGAACGGGTCCGTGACACTTCAAGCACATAAGCCATATGCTCCAGATTCATCTTCTTGCTCCTTTTGTTTAAATATTTTAAAGATACATGTATTTTTCTTAAATATACATCAATGAATTCTTCACGTATACTGTTACTTGTAAACTGAAAGCGATATCAACGACTGAATATGAATAAAAAGGAGCACATTGCGATGACTATTATAAAAGATCGTTTTTCCAACAAGGTTGCCATAGTAACAGGCGGAGCATCCGGCATCGGTTATGCCATAGCCGAAAGGCTTATTCAGGAAGGCGCTTCGGTTGTAGCGGCCGATTTGAATACAGAGCGGCTTGAGACGATACAGGCACAGCTTGGCGAGCGTTTCTACGGCGTAAAAGCAAATGTAACGCTTGAAGAGGATTCAGAGAAGCTCGTGCATGCTGCCGTTGAACGTTTTGGCGGGTTGCATCTTGCCTTTAACGTAGCCGGAGCGTCCAAGGTCGGCGTCATTACGGAATTGTCCGAGTCGGATTGGGATTTTACGGTAGATTTGTGTATGAAAGGCGTATTTCTCGGCATGAAGCATCAGGCTCGGCAAATGGCGAAGCAGGGCGGCGGCGCGATTGTGAATGTTGCCTCGTTGAACGCTCAAGTGCCTATGTATGCGGGTTCAGCGTATGCTTCCGCAAAAGCCGGTGTAGAGATGCTGACCAAGAACGGCGCGCTTGAAATGGCCCGCAACGGAATTCGGGTCAATGCCATTTTGCCTGGCTTGATTGATACGCCATTGACCGCCGGACTGCTTGCCAATGAAGAGATCCATGCGGCCTACATGGAGCGCATTCCGATGAAGCGAGCTGCCAAGCCTGAGGAAATGACAGGGCCGGCGCTCTTCCTCGCAAGCGATGACGCCGGGTATGTAAACGGAGCGAGCTTGATCGTAGACGGGGCTTGGGCAACGAGCGGTTATCCGGATTTGAGCCGCTGGTTCTAAGCGGATTGATACAGCAAGCCGCTATCCATCCGTAACGGGCCCGCAGATATTGCCGCATTGGCGGCTATGTCTGCGGGCTTTTTTGGCGTGAACAGGCTCCAGTCTTTCCTCCTGCTATTCGTATGATTTGGCCACGCCTTTAGTTGAACGGTATAATAAGGAAATGATGATCAAACATGCCGTCAAATTTGTGCAGCGAATGTCGGAAGCCAAAGAGCGGCGTCGGTTATTCTGAGGATGAGGAGGCTGAGCAATGAATATGCTGGAGCACATGAACGAAGCCTTGGCCTACGTGGAAGCCCATTTGGCGGAAGAGATCGATCTTCAGGAGGCGGCACGGCTGGCGTTATGCTCGGAGTATCACTTTACCCGGATGTTTTCCTTTCTTGCGGGAATGACGATGTCGGAGTATGTTCGACGCAGGAGGCTGACGCTGGCCGCGTTTGACCTGCAGCAAAGCCAAATCAGAATTATCGATGTCGCCGTAAAGTACGGCTACCAGTCGCCGGACGCCTTCACTAAAGCCTTCCAGCATTATCATGGCATCACTCCGACAGAAGCTAGAAGTCATGGACGGGCGCTGAAAGTGTGCTCCAGAATGACCTTCCAGCTCACGATTAGAGGGGGAGAAAACATGGAATATCGGATGGAGGAAAAGAACGCGTTTCGTATTGTAGGGCTTCATAAGCGGGTAGCCATTCAATTTGAAGGGGTGAACCCTGCGATTGCCGAAATGTGGCAAAGCTTGAACACGCAGATGATTGCTGAGCTCAAGCAGCTGTCCAACACGGCGCCTGCAGGCATGATTAGCGCGTCGATCAACTTTTCGAACGGTAGAATGGAGGAGCAGGGAGAGCTGGACCATTATATTGGCGTTGCGACAACGGAGACAAGTCCGCCGCATTATGCGCAGCTGGAAGTCGCTCCGGCGACTTGGGCCGTATTCGAGGCTGTCGGTCCGTTTCCGGGGACGCTTCAGCACATTTGGGGCCGGATTTACTCGGAGTGGTTTCCTTCGTCGAAGTACGAAGCGGTTCCCGGTCCGGAAATGCTATGGAATGAGCATAAGGATACGAGCTCGCCGGCCTTCAGGAGCGAAATCTGGATACCAGTCCGCAAAAAAAGCATCGTATAGGAGCGCTTCAACCGTCTAAACGATGAGATTACACACATGCAAGGCGCTTCTCTTCCCTAAATCCGGGAGGAGAGGCGTTTTTTGTTCTGGCGTTTCCCGTCTTTAACAAAAGGGTGCCGTCCAACTGTTGTGAGCCTGCCACAGAAGGCTTGGAGCAGCAACTATGGTATACTATAAAGTAGCATCACCCATTTAGGTTGACTGAAAAGGTAGGCGAACCCATGAAAGAAAAACATGCAAATCCAGGCTGGAACTTGGATAACAGCTACGCTAGACTGCCGGAAATTATGTATGCCAAGCAAAATCCGACTCCTGTGCAGGCGCCCGCAATCGCTGTGCTGAATGATAGCCTTGCGGCGGAGCTGGGGCTGGACCCGGCAGCGTTGACAGAGGAAGAAAACATAGCCATCTTTGCGGGGAATGCGATACCGGCAGGGGGCTTTCCGCTTGCGCAGGCTTATGCTGGCCACCAATTCGGACATTTTAATATACTGGGAGACGGCCGGGCCGTGCTGCTCGGCGAGCAGCTGACGCCTGAGGGCACTCGGGTCGATATCCAGCTCAAGGGCTCGGGCCCGACGCCGTTTTCACGCCGCGGAGATGGCCGGGCGGCGCTCGGACCGATGCTTCGCGAATATATCATTAGCGAGGCGATGTATGGACTTGGCATTCCGACTACCCGCAGCCTGGCCGTCGTAACGACCGGAGAAGCGATATACCGCGAAACCAAGCTGCCAGGGGCGATTCTGACCCGCGTGGCGGGCAGTCATTTGCGCGTCGGCACGTTCCAATATGCGGCTCAACGCGGCTCGCGCGAGGATTTGCAAGCTTTGGCCGACTACGCAATAAACCGACATTATCAGCATTTGGCGAAGGTCGGCAGTCGCTATATTCGCTTGCTGAACGAGGTCATTGCGCGTCAGGCAAAGCTCATTGCGAAATGGCAGCTCGTTGGTTTTGTGCACGGGGTTATGAATACGGACAATATGACCATCAGCGGTGAAACGATTGATTATGGCCCGTGCGCGTTTATTGATGCTTATGATCCTGCAACGGTATTCAGCTCCATAGATGCCCATGGCCGTTATGCTTATGGCAATCAGCCTCATATTGCAGTATGGAATCTTGCAAGGCTGGCCGAAGCGTTATTGCCGCTTGTGCATGAGGATGAGGCGGAGGCCGTCCGATTGGCGGAGGAGGCATTGGCTGCATTCAGCATTCAGTATCAGGACCATTGGCTTGCAGGGATGAGGGCCAAGCTTGGGCTGGCCGACGAGGAAGAGCAGGATGCTGCATTGATTATGGATTTGCTGAAGTGGATGCAGGAGAATGACGCCGATTATACGAATACGTTCCGGGCATTGACGTTAGGTCAACTGGGCAATAGCACCGTATTGTCCGGCGCGGATTTCGATGCATGGAAGCAACGCTGGCAGGGCAGGCTGGAGCGGCAGTCACTCTCTCGGGGCGAAGTTGCGGCATTAATGAAGAGCAGCAATCCGGCTATAATTCCCCGCAACCATCTGGTGGAGGATGCGCTTAACGCAGCCGTACAAGAAGGGAATGACGGAGTCATGAACAGCCTGGTGCAAGCGCTGAAACATCCCTACGCCTATACGTCGGAGCAGGAGCATTATGCGACTTTGCCCGAGCCCTCAAGCTGCGGCTATCAAACATTTTGCGGTACCTGACCTGGGAACGCTCCGCTGCCAGCCGTACTGGCGAAGCGGAGCGATTAGTCAGGAATATCTTTCAAATTTAGAAATATTTTTACATATACTAGTTACATTTACACTTCATTTCTTTTGGAAAAAGCAGCTAGCTTTGTATTCCCCTCTCATATTAAAATAATAGCGAAGAGAACTTGAACGATCACGCAGGAGAGGAAATCAATATAATACGATGGCCAATCAATTGCTCATTCATCTCATTATTATTCTGTTTCCGATTTTTGTGCAGCAGTTCTTTTTTTCGCGGAAAAATGCAACGAACTCTCTACATTATCAGATTATAAGCGGAATCATGTTCGGTTTGGCTGCCGTGTTCTGTATCAGGTCTCCCGTTCATTTCATCGGCGAATTCCAGCTTGATCTACGAAATGTCCCGATCATGATTGCCATTCTCTACAGCAACGGCAAATCGTCGCCGGGGATCATTACGCTTATATTGGCGGCTGCGTACCGTACCTATGTAGGAGGCGATGCGTTGTCGGCGGCCTGGTTCTCGTTTCTGTTCAGCAATGCGCCATTATTTTTTTTGGCCAAGCGATTTAACGGCTATTTGGCGGTCAAGCGAATTATTATGGCGATGGTTTATTGCGCCGTTTTTTTGGTCATCACCTTTTTGGTGCTTCTGATCTATATGAAGCTTACCTTTGAAGGAGATACCGATTATTCGGATTATTTGCTCAACTATTTGCTCATATCCAGCGTAACGATAATAGGAACGGCCATTTCATGCTTGCTCAAGGAGCATATGATTGAGACAAGCGTGCTTAAGCTGGAGCTGGAGCAAAGCGAAAAAATGAAGCTGGTGAGCCAAATCGCCGCTTCGGTCGCCCATGAGGTGAGAAATCCGTTAACCGTTGTCAAAGGCTTTCTTCAGCTGGTCAAGGAAACGGCAGACGATAAGCGAAAAGGGTATCTCACGATGGCCTTGTCCGAGCTTGAACGAGCCGAATTCATTATTACCGATTATTTGAATTTGGCAAAGCCGCAACCGGATCAACTCGAAATGATTGATATTGAATCGTTTTTAAAGCATTCGCTGGAATTTATGTATTCCTACAGTCTCATACAAAATGTGCAAATCCATTTGCACGTTAAAGACCGGAGCCTGTTTGTTCGCGGCGATAAAATCAGATTAACCCAGGTTATTCTGAATTTGCTCAAAAATGGCGTTGAAGCGATTCCTGATACGGGGAGCGTGACGGTGGTGGCCTATGGCCGTGAAGGATATGTGCATATTGACATTACCGATACCGGAAAGGGAATGGCGAAGGAGCAGATTGACCATGTGGGAACAGCCTTTTTTACGACGAAGGAAACGGGAACGGGGCTTGGCCTGATGGTTACGAACCGGATATTGGAGGCGATGAACGGCAAGCTGCATATCAATAGCGAATAGGGGAAGGGGACGACCGTAACGGTCAAGCTACCGGCGCAGCAGCTCGTTCAGGAGGAAAGCTAGCATACTTGCCAATCATGCTGCCTGCTTGCAGGCAGCATGATTGGTTTTTTTTACGTTTCATAGACCCTGCTGCGCTTACTTCATCTGAAGCATCATGGTCCACAGATCTGCGCTCTCATAGCCGAGCCGCCAGGCTGCGACGCCCGCCAGATCGTACTTGCGGGCGATTTCGATGCGCGCTTTAACCGTGGCGTGCGTTTCCGCCCAGAACATATGCGTAAAGCCATCTTTGACATACCGATATTTCATTTGCCCGGCAGCGGCATCCCAGTTGCCCGTAGCGCCGGTATCGGCGATCAGCTGGGGCACTTCCTTCATCAGGATGGCGCGGTTGCTGACCAGCTTGCCTGATGAATCGAGCTTCCACTCCCTGACATAGAACGGAATGCCGAGCATCAGCTTGCTGCGGGGAATGCCGTACCCGAGAAACTGCTTGACCCCTTCCTCCGCCCACGACAGCGTGCTTACGGAGCCGGGCTTATCGCTGCCGCTCCAATGCTCGTCGTAAGCCATAATAATAACGGTATCCACGACTTCCGCCAATGCTGCGTGATCGTATGCAGTCAGATGATTCCAGCTTATGCTGCCGCGAGGCAGATCGATGGACAGCTTCATGCCTTTGGCGTGAACGGCTTTGGCGAGGCTGGTGACAAAAGCAGTGTAGGCGCTGCGATCTGCGCCTGCAACCTCTTCAAAATCGAGATTAGCTCCCGCTGCTCCGATCTCCTCAAGCCGTGCGACGAGCCGACTAATAAAGGCTTGCTGCGCCGAGGCGTCTTTGAGGAAGGCGGTCGTAAGCTTGCGGTCAAATTGATTGTGAATAAGCGGCATCACTTGAATGCCTTTTTCCTTGAGCGTAGCAACAATTTCCTTGTCAGCGGTATCCTTCATCGATCCGTCGGCAGCGGTCAATTCAAACCAGGTCGGCGAGTCGATATTCAGTCCTTGGGTAGCTGCTACATGCCCCAGCACGGTAGCGCTTGTAGCGCTGCCATTCCATGCGAGATAGACAAGCTCCTTGGCATTGCTCCATATCTTGCGGCCGTCAGCCGTACGAATGGACGCGTTGGCGTAATAGTTGGCATAGCCCAACGCTTGGTTTTTGGTATGGAACGCTTTAATTTTTTTATCGCCCTGGAATACGGATAAATAAGGGATGGAAGACCAGAGTACGGCATTGTCGTACCATACTTCGGAATTAGCGTATTTGCTGGCGTATTTCCGGGCTTGCTCAAGGCTGATAAAGGCGCCGATCGGCTTGCCGTTTTGCGTGACGGTGTAGGATAGCGGATTAGAGAATACGAGCTTTCCCGTCTTGGTGTTGACGATTTCGCTTCCCGGCTTTGTTGCGGCCGCTTCCATGGCGTCGTACAAAAAGGAATAGAGGCTGGTATCCGGTACCGGCTGCTTGTCGAGTGTAAGCTGGTAGACGGCGCCGCCGCTTTGCTGCTCGCGCTTTTGTGCCGTGGTCAGATTGTCCCATACCCACCGGTTGGTCGAGCGCTCGACAACATGGGCGTTCGACCATTTGCGAGCTTCCTGCTTGGCTGCCTCAAGCGTTAGAAAGGACCAGCTAGCCATCGTATTGTCGCCCTGATAAAGCTGATAGTCGGGATACGTTTCGTATACCCAACCGATGTTTTCCAAATCGCGGATATGTACTTGCTTGAGACCCTTGGCTGCAGCAACAGCCTGCTCAAGCGTGCGAAACTCCCATGCAGCGCTGGAAGAGCCATTCTGATACAGCTTATAGCGCGGAAAATTGTCCCACACCCACAATCGATCGGCAATTTTCTCGACATGGCTGTAGGCAAACGACTTCGCATAGGCGATGGCTTGACTCTCCCTTGCAAACTCTCTTAGCGGTTTGTCATTCTGATAGACGCGATACTGGGTCATCTGGCTGGCTTCTGCTTGCTGCGCGGCAAAGCCGCCCGACAGTACCGTTTGCCCAAGCAGGATAACGAGCAGCGCTCCCACAAGCTTTGTTCGAATATTGATTACGATCACTCCTCTCGTCTACGTTAATAGACGCAAAAAAAGAGTGGAGGTTGCTCTGGATGAGAGAGGTATAATCAGGAAAATTGCGAAGCTGGCCAATTAAAGCTACTATATAACGAAGAATTATTGTTGGCGGAGGTGGACAAATGAGCGTTCCTGACGCTTATATTTCTTTTTTGGTAGAATTCCATGCAAGCCGGGATTTATTTGAATGCCATGAGCTGCTGGAGGAGCACTGGAAGAAGCATCCGGAGCATCCGCATGCCGATTTGTGGGTCGGCTTGATTCAGCTTGCCGTAGGTTTGTATCATCAGCGACGGGGCAATGTGCCTGGCGCCCGCAAGATGCTTGCCCAGGCTCTTCACAGACTGGAGAAAGGACCCCTTGAGCAATTGGGCATCGACAAGCAGCATGCGCTGGAGCAATTGTCAGGCAGGCTAAGGGATATGGAGAGTCCGGAGGGGCTGGACTACAAGGATCTGGACTTGAGGATATTGGATTCGGAAATTGCGCTGCTATGCGAAAAACAATGTGCGCTTGGAGGACTCCGCTGGGGAAGTCCAAGTCCGATGCATGAAGCCGCACTCATCCATCGCCATACGCTGCGCGACCGCTCCGACGTCATTGCCGCTAGGCGAGCCGCATATGAAGCCAAGCAGCAAAAGCGCGACCGCATCACCTGATGCGATCGCGTCTTTGAAGCCATGGAAATTACGCTTGCGTTTCTGCGCTGTCTACCAGTTCAAGCTCGCCGGTCTCGGGATCGATGATGAGTCCGTGAACGACGATGTTCTTCGGCAGCAGCGGGTGGTTCCGGACGATGCTAACGCTTTGCAGCACGCTGTCCCGCACATTGTCGAAGCCGGTCAGCCAGCGCATCAGGTTCACGCCGGAATGCTTCAGCGTTGTAATCGTGTCCGACGAAACGCCTCTTTCTTCCATATGCTCAACGATGATCTCGGGGTTGATCCCGGTCATGCCGCAGTTATGATGGCCGATGACGAATACCTCGTCCGCCTGCAGCTCATAGACGGCTACAAGAATGCTGCGCATAATGTTGCCAAACGGCTGAGTGACGATGGCGCCGGCATTTTTAATAATTTTGGCGTCGCCGTTCTTTAAATTCATGGCTTTGGGCAGCATCTCGGTCAGCCTCGTATCCATGCAAGTGACGATGACCATTCTTTTGTTCGGGAATTTGCTTGTCGCATACTTTTCATACTCGCGTTCACTAACAAAGCTTTTATTAAAGGACAATATTTCGTTGAGCTTGCTCACGCTTGCTTCCTCCTTGAAATCAATTAAAGTTCCCACGCTACCCGATCAGGCGCAAATGCAGCGTATAGATTTGACTGTCGCTTTTCAGGCTGAACGCCTGTTTGTCGGCATGAAAGTCTATTCGCATGCTTGGCTCGTAATATACCTCATGGCGGGGCTCGTAGTAAAAGGAAAACGGCTCCCCTTGCGCAAGCCGATCATCTACGGAAGGTTCGTCGATCAACTGCAAGGCAGGTACGCCGCTCACAACGCAGCCGCAGCCCTCCGTGTCATGAAGCAGCTTGAGGTGCTTGCCGCCATCCTTCAGCAGTGGCGCAAGGCGCTTCGCTGCCGAATCCGAAAATGCTAAGTGCATGGTAGTTCCTCGCTTTCTCGCTGTCGCTCCTGCCGCACTCGCAGGTTTAAGTTGATTATAAGGACAGAAATCAGTAAGATCAAGTTAAGTTCCAAGGTTTGGAACGCCATGATTTCAACGTTGAGGAAAGGCGGAATGGAGATGCCGGCAACAAAAGCGGAAGCTTTGCAAAGCTTTAAGGAAACGATTCGCAAAATAAAAAGCTACGAGGAAGCGCTGGGCGTGCTGTATTGGGATTTGCGCACGGGCGCACCCCGCAAAGGAATGGACACTCGTTCGGAGGCGATAGGCGCTTTGTCCGGAGATATGTTCAAGCTGTCTACCTCGCCGGAGCTTGGAGAGTGGCTTTCAGCGCTGGAGGAGAAGCATGCCTATGCGGAACTGTCGGAAATCGAGCAGCGGCTCGTAACCGAGACGCGCAAAGATTACGATCGCAGCGTATTGATTCCGCCGCAGCTATACCAGGAATATGTCGTTCTGGCCTCGCAATCCGAATCCAAATGGGAGGAAGCGAAGGCAAGCAACGACTATGCCGGCTTTCAGCCGTATTTGGAGAAAGTCATTGCCTATACGAACCAATTTATTGATTTGTGGGGAGCGAAGGCAACCCGCTACGATACGCTGCTGGACCAATATGAGCCGGGCATGACCGTTGCCGAGCTGGATCGGGTATTCGGGGGCTTGCGCGCGGAGCTTGTGCCGCTCGCAGCGGCCATTGCTTCATCGGCTCATCAACCGGATACGTCGTTTCTGCGTCAGTCGTTCGATAAATCTGCGCAAAAAGCATTCAGCCTGTACATACTTGAGCAGATGGGCTACGATTTTTCGGCCGGGCGGCTTGATGAGAGCGTGCATCCGTTCGCAACCGGGCTTAGTCCGGGAGATGTTCGCATCACGACAAGATACCTGGAGGACGATGTGACAAGCGCGCTGTTCGGCACCATTCATGAAGGCGGGCATGCGCTGTACGAGCAGAATATTATGGACGAGCTGATCGGCACGACGCTTTGCACCGGGACGTCCATGGGCATTCACGAATCGCAATCGCGCTTCTGGGAAAATGTCATCGGCCGCAGCAGACCGTTCTGGAATCGTTATTTCGGCGAGCTGCAGCAGCGCTTTCCCGGACAGCTTGACGTGTCGGTCGATCAGTTCTACCGGGGCAACAACGTCGTGCAGCCTTCATTGATTCGTATCGAAGCCGATGAGCTGACTTACAATCTTCATATTATTATCCGCTATGAAATGGAGAAGCTGATCTTTAACGAAGGAGCGAAGGCGGCGGATTTGCCTGCGCTGTGGAATGACAAATACCGGGAGTATTTGGGCGTCGTCCCATCGAACGATGCCGAAGGCGTCCTGCAGGACGTTCACTGGTCCGGCGGAGCGTTCGGGTACTTCCCGTCCTATTCTCTCGGCAATATGTATGCGGCGCAATTTGCCGACACGATGGAGCAGGAGCTGTCGGGCTTCTGGTCCCATGTGGAAGCGGGCAACCTGCTCCCGATTAAACAATGGCTGACAGAGCGCATTTACAAATACGGCAAGCTGCGGACGCCTGCCGAGCTTATCGCCTCGGTCACCGGTAAGCCGCTTGATCCGAAGCATCTGGTTGCTTATCTATCGAAGAAATATTCGGACATCTATCGCTTGTCATAAAACCGCGCCCGCCATCGCTGGGCCGAGCCTGAAGCTATTTCGTTTCCTCCCGCAGGAGGAGGACGGAATAGCTTTTTTTATTCACCGCCCAGCCCGCCTATGCATAAATTGGATGAAACGATAGAGCGCATGTGCGCGGGAGGGACTTGTATGACTGGACGGAAATGGCTGACGCTGCTGCTTATCGCGACGCTTGCGGCAGCGACGCTGCTCGCCGGCTGCAGCGGCAAGGGTGGGAGCAAGAAAATTCGAATCGGAGAGGTGACCCGCTCCGTATTCTATGCGCCGCAATATGTAGCGCTGACGCAAGGTTTTTTTAAGGAAGAGGGGCTGGAGGTTGAGCTGACGACGACCCCGGGCGGGGACAAAACGATGACCGCGCTGCTTTCCAATACGATCGATGTCGCCTTGGTGGGATCGGAGACGTCCATCTACGTGTACCAGCAAGGCTCGGATGATCCGGTGATCAATTTCGCGCAGCTCACGCAAACGGACGGCACGTTTCTGCTTGCCAGAGACGCTTCGGCCAGCTTCGATTGGAACGAGCTGAAGGCTAAGGATTTTCTCGGACAGCGCAAAGGCGGCATGCCCCAAATGGCAGGCGAATTCACTTTGAAAAAGCATGGCATTGATCCGCTGAAGGATTTGAATCTCATTCAAAATGTGGATTTTGCCAACATTCCTGCAGCCTTCGCATCGGGAACAGGCGATTATGTTCAACTGTTTGAGCCGACCGCATCCATTTTTGAGAAGGAAGGCAGAGGTCAGGTTGTCGCTTCGTTCGGTACGGAAAGCGGGCATTTGCCTTACACCGTATTTATGGCCAAACAAAGCTATATCGGCAAAAATGAGAAGGCCGTGCAGTCCTTCGCCAATGCGATTCGCAAAGCCCAGCTATGGGTAGCCGCCAATTCGGCAGATAAAATTGCCGATGCGATTGCCGTTTATTTTGACAACGTCGATCGCGATATTCTGGTCAGCTCCATCGATCGCTACAAGCAGCAGGGCTCCTATGCGGCCGACCCTATTATCGACGAGGCGGAGTGGAGCAACCTGCTTGACGTGATGACGACAGCGGGCGTATTGGAACAACAGGTAGCCTACGACGCTATCATTGAGACGCAATTCGCGGAAAAAGCTGCGGCGGCTATTCAATAGCCTGAAGGCGGCTATGGAGAATGGAGGCTGGCGGGATGGCGAGTGAGTCTGTTTTTGAACTGCAGCGGCTGTCGCATGTGTACGTCAACGACAAGGGAGCGTCTTTGGCTGTGGAAAATGTGCAGCTCCACATCGCGCAAGGCGAGTTTATCAGCCTCGTCGGCCCCAGCGGCTGCGGCAAAACGACGCTGCTCAGCCTGCTTGCCGGCCTGCTTAGACCGACAACGGGCAAAGTGCTGTTTCGGGGCGCCGAGGTCAAAGCTCCTTCCCCAAAGGTAGGCTACATGCTGCAGCAAGATTATTTGTATCCGTGGCGGTCGATTCGGGACAATGCCGCCATCGGTCTTGAAATCGCCGGCGGCAAGTCGAACCGCGCAATGGCGGCTGTCGATGCGTTGCTAGTCGAGGTAGGTCTTGTGGGCGCAGGCCGGCGCTACCCGCATGAGCTCTCCGGGGGGATGCGCCAGCGTGTGGCGCTCGCGCGCACGCTGGCGACGGAGCCGGAGGTGCTGCTTCTCGATGAGCCGTTTTCAGCGCTGGATCTTCATATCAAGCTGCAGCTGGAGGATTTGGTGCATGGCCTTCTGAAGCGGCTTGGCAAAACGGCGATTCTGGTCACGCATGACTTGTCGGAGGCCGTTGCGATGAGCGACCGGATTCTTGTGTTGGCCCCGAATCCCGGTCGAATAAGCCACGAGCTTGCCATACCGGAGCATGTCCGTCTGCTCTCCCCGATGGAGGCCCGCAAGCATCCGGATTTCCAGGAGCTGTTCGAGCAGCTGTGGCGGGAGCTGGAGCTGGGTGGCGATGGCAAGGGGAGGGGAAGAGATGATGAAACGACAGAACCCGGATGAGGAGAAGCGAGGGAACGAGGACGACCGCAGCTTCGGCTGGCGCGAAGGCTCAAGCGAGGCAGAGCGACCGGAAAACGCAGCATCGGAAGAACGGGAAGAAGCGCGCCGGGTAAGCGGCGCCGACCTGGATGTCCAGGCTCTGCACACACAATTCAAACGCCGCAAACAGGCGTTTGGCGCTGCGGTCGGCATCGTTCAAGCCATCGTCGGCATCGTATGTTTTGGGTTGTGGGAGCTTGGAGGACGGCTGCGCTGGTTCGACCCGCTGTTGTTCAGCTACCCCAGCAGGCTGCTTGACCAGCTTGGCCGGACGTTAGCGGATGGCAGTCTTTGGCCCCATATCGGCGTGACCGTGTCGGAGACGATTGCAGGCTTTCTGCTCGGTACGCTGCTGGGAACGCTGGCTGCGGCAATGCTGTGGTGGTTTCCGTTTCTGGCAAGGGTGCTGGACCCGTACCTTGTCGTATTAAACAGTATGCCGAAGGTGGCGCTTGGGCCTATATTTATCGTAGCGCTTGGCCCCGGCTTTATGTCCATAGTCGCCATTACGCTGTCTGTGACCGTCATCATTACGACGCTGCATATCTATAACCGGTTTAGGGAAATAGACGACGGCTATTTGAAGGTCGTGCAGCTGTTCGGAGCAAGCAGAGCCCAGCTGTTCCGGCTTGTTGTTCTGCCCGGGTCGTTCCCTGCCATTATTTCAACGCTAAAGGTAAACGTAGGACTTGCATGGATCGGCGTCATCGTGGGCGAGTTTCTCGTGGCCAAAATAGGCCTTGGCTATTTGATCATTTACGGCTTCCAGGTATTCAACTTCACGCTGGTTTTGTCTTCGCTCATCGTCATAGGAGTCGTCGCGGCGATGATGTACCAAATGGTCGCATGGCTGGAACGCAGGTTGACGGCCGGCTGGCGGGAGCGGTAGGATGTAGGCATACATCTTATTGTCGGAGGAGCCTCGAGGAATGGGCATACGAATTGTCAAAACAGCGTTGGCGGCCATCGCCGCCATCTATACGGCAGTCTACCTGGGGCTGCAGCCGCCGCTTGGGGCGGGCATTCTGGCCATAATCGGCGTGGAGGTAACCCGGATGAAAGGGCTGAAAAGCGCTTTTGTACGGTTTCTTGCGTCGGTTCTCGGTCTTTTTTTTGCATCGCTGGTGTTTACGCTGTTCGGGTTTCATATTTGGGCCGTGGCCATATTTATTATGATCACCTTCCCGGTGCTGTCGCGCTTTCAGCTTAAGGACGGCATCGTAACGAGCTCGGTCATCGTCTTTCATCTGTTCGACCACGGCAAGGTGACGGCTGCCCTGATCGGCAACGAAATTTTGCTGCTCATCGCCGGTCTGGGCTGGGCGACTGTCGTTAACCTGATCTATATGCCTAAGGATGAGCATAGGCTCGTCTACTACCGGTCCGAGATCGAGCGGTGCTTCGGCGTTATTTTCAAGGAGATGGCGATTACGCTGCGCGAGCCCTCGCATATTTGGGACGGCAGCGAGATGCTCGAAGCCTACAAAATGATAGAATCCGGCACGGAGCAATCGACTCGCAGCCGCGAGAACCGGTTGTGGGGACAGCAGCAGTATTGGCCCACCTATTTCGAAATGCGGAGGCAGCAGCTGGATTCGGTACAGCAAATGGTAATGGAGCTTGCGCTTATCTATCAAAACCTGCCGCAGTCGTCGATGGTGGCCGAGCTGCTCGAGCAGCTGTCCGCCGATGTCAAATCGGACGTCTATGAAGGCTCGGTAGAGGAGAAGCTGCTTGCGCTCTCGCAGCTGTTCCGCACGATGGAGCTGCCGCGGACGCGCGACGAATTTGAAATGCGGGCCGCGCTCCACATGCTGCTGCATGAGCTGGACCGCTACCTGGGAGTCGCGAAGCGGCTGAAGAAGCGCAAGGCCGCAGCGATGCACGACGCATAGGCCGCTTGGCCTATTTTAGGAGATCGGGCATATTATTCTGAGACGACTTTATCAACATTTGCCTATGTCCTGCATACACTTTATTGAATGATTGTATGGAGGAGGTTAAGTCAATGACTATTGCAGATAAACAGCACCAATACAGAGAAATCATTACAAAGGCTGTCTGCGGAAAAGGTCGCAAGTTTTCCACGGTTACCCATACTGTGACGCCGCCTCACCAACCAACTAGTATTCTCGGGGCATGGATTATCAATCACCAGTATGAGGCGGTTCGTTCCGGCGACGGAATTGAGGTAATCGGTACTTACGATATCAATATCTGGTATTCGTACAGCAAAAATTCCCAAACCGACGTGGCAAAAGAGAGTGTTCATTACGTCGAGCACGTAAACCTTTCTTATGTAGATCCGAAGCATCGCCCGTCTACCGCCGAGGTTTCTGCGGACGTCGTTCAGGAGCCGAATTGCGTGGAAGCGAACATTTCTACAAACGGCTCCGGCGTGGTCATCCGGGTAGAACGGGAATTTTCGGTTGAGCTTGTCGCCGAGACAAAAGTATGCGTGGCTGTGCTTCCGGGCGGTTGCGGCGACCTGGACGGCAAGGAGCTGGAGTTTGGTCTCGGCGACAATGACTTCGAGGATCTCGATCCCGACCTGCTGGACGACGAGCTGTAGGCTGACGGCAACGCTGCAGCTTTTTCCGTACCATGTATTCTATGCCGCACGTTCGGCAAAATCGAGGGCGAAAGCCCTCCTTTTTTTATTTTGGGTGCGAAGGGGAGTTCGGGATGGCGGCCATGTGGCTATGGCGCGGTTTGGAGGATGAGCTGGAGCTGCTGACGCCTAAGGCGCGTGCGACCTCTCATCCGTTAACGGGAAAAGAAGGCTCCGGCGGTTGGTCGTCGGTCAGGCAGGGCGACGCGCTTGTCGTTTGGACGGATAAAGAGGTGCCACAGAAGCATCGCTTGGTCGGGGTGTGGATCATTAACTCGTGCAGCTTCGCCGTGTCTCGAATGCCGTCGGAGCGTCGCGAGGATGCCTGGCGCAGGGCGGGGCTTTGCGGGGGCGGAGCGCTCCCGAGTCCGCGTCTGTACCGCGTCAGCATCGTGCATTTGGAGCCCGTCCGCATTGAACGGGTGGATGCGCATAGTGTGCCGCGAGTCGGAAATCTCACAGGCACAGCGGCGAAAAACGGGGCGCTGTTAGCTTCAACCGAAAGCGCTCCGGTATGGAGCGGCGAATACGGCGGCGGTCAGTCGCCCGCGGATGCCGCGTTAAAGCGAGTCGCGAGGACAGCCGCGGCTGCGCTGTATACGCTCGGCCTGGACATTGGAGAGGCCGAGGTAGAGCTTGGCGGAAACGGCCGCACAGCCGTCCGCGCGATTTGGCCGCGGCTGAGCGACCGGGGGCTGGCCGCGGCTGAGCTGCGCCGCTTTGCCGCATGGCATGCCGCGGCATGCGGGGAGTTGCAGGGGCGGGAGCTTCTGATCGGCGCCGACCCGGAGTTCGTATTTGTGACGCCTGACGGGCGGATTGCCGCGGCGTCGCGGTTTTTGAACGGCGGCGCCGGGGCGGCGGCCGGCTCCGACGCCATGCTGGTTGGACGGCGGCTCGTATACCCCGTCGCCGAGCTGCGGCCCCGGCCGGCCGCCGATCCGGCCGAGCTGGCCGCGAATTTGCGGCGCCTGCTGCTTGGCGCCGCAACCCGTGCCGGCGGCCGGCAGCTGCGCTGGGCCGCCGGAGCGATGCCCGTGCCGGGGCTGGCGCTCGGCGGGCATATCCATTTGAGCGGAGCGCCGCTGACCAGCCGCTTGCTCCGCTTGCTTGACAGCTACGTGGCGTTCCCGCTCGCGCTGGTCGAGGACCCCGCCGGGCGGAAGCGGCGTCCCAGATACGGGACGCTCGGCGATTACCGCCAGCAGCCGCATGGCGGCTTCGAATACCGGACGCTGCCGAGCTGGCTGGTTTCGCCGCTGGCGGCCAAAGCGGCTTTCGCGCTGGCGCTTGTGTGCGCGCGCGAAGCGCATGTGCTGGACGACATCCCGTCGCTGGAGGAGCGGTATGTCGCAGCCTATTATGCGGGCGATCGGCAAGAGCTGGCCGGCTGCCTCGACCGGGCGGTGTCCGCGCTTTCCGCTGCCGCAAGCTACGCAGAGCTTTCCGGCCATATCGAGCCGTTGTTCGAAGCGGCCAGGCGTGGCGATACCTGGGATGAGCGCAGCGATATTCGGCATAAATGGCAAATTCCGATTGAGCTGTAGAAGGAAGACGGCGCCGAGCGCCGTCACGTGTTGGGGAAAAAAAGCTTGACGACTAGCGGCTGCTTTGCGTGATGGAAGAGCCTTTCCTCGTAGAGGGAGGCTTTTCTTTTTTTTGCCGGAAAGGAATCCTATGCCGGGCTGTGGCGCACATCTGTTCCTCTTGGTATAATGAACAACGACTATGTTAACGTTCAGGCAATATCCGGCAACATTATAGGGGAGGATCTGGAATGGCTGGCTATACTCCGATGATTCAACAGTATCTTGCAATAAAGGAAGAAGCGCAGGACGCTTTTCTATTTTTTAGATTAGGCGATTTTTACGAGATGTTTTTTGACGACGCGATCAACGCCTCGCGCGAGCTGGAGATTACGTTGACCGGGCGCGAGGGAGGCGGACCGCAAAAAATACCGATGTGCGGAGTTCCCTACCACTCGGCAGAAAACTATGTCAGCCGGCTCGTAGAGAAGGGCTATAAAGTAGCGATCTGCGAGCAGGTCGAGGACCCCGCAGCGGCCAAAGGAGTCGTTCGGCGGGAGATTGTGCGTATCGTGACGCCGGGCACGGTGATGGAAGCGAAAGCGCTGGAAGGAGCCTCCAATAACTTTATCGCCTCCGTTGTGCAGGTGGGCGGCATGACAGGGCTTGCCGCTTGCGATTTGTCGACGGGCGAGCTCTATGTAACATCGTTTCCGCAGCAGCTTGAGGCGCTGAGCGATGAATTGAATGTGTACAAGCCTTCCGAGCTTGTCGGCGACACCAATTTGCTGGAGGGGATGCGCGCTTTCTTTGCGGGCGGCAGACAGCCGGCGCTTACTCCGCGCGAGCCGATTGGCCGGGGCGAGCTGGCCGCCCAATTCGGCGAGGAGCAGCTTGCAGGCTTGTCCGACGCGCGGCTGCAAGCGGTTAGCGTGCTTACCGGCTATCTGGCGGATACGCAGAAGCGCTCGCTCGGGCATGTGCGGCAGATTAGCGCGTATGAGCCTAATCAGTTTATGGTGCTCGACCATTACACCAGGCGTAATCTGGAGCTGACGGAAACGGTGCGCGACCGCAGCAAAAAAGGCTCGCTGCTGTGGCTGCTTGACCGGACCCAAACCTCGATGGGCGCTCGTCTGCTGCGCCGCTGGATCGATAAGCCGCTGCTCAGCGCCACGCTGGTCCAAGCGCGGCTCGATGCGGTAGAGACGTTGTACAAGGATTTGATTTTGCGGGAGGATATGCGCGCGGAGCTTCAGCCGATTTACGATCTGGAGCGTCTCGTGGGCCGCGTTGCGTTCGGCACCGCCGGCGGCCGGGATCTCCAGGCGCTGCGCAGCTCGCTCCGCCGCATCCCCGCTTTGACTGAGCTATGCCGCCGCTCCGGCTCTGGCGTGCTTCAAGCGATCGTCGATGGCGCTGATGAGTGCGCGGATTTGGCGGATTTGATCGAGACGGTGCTTGTCGACGAGCCGCCGGTTTCCATTCGCGAGGGCGGTCTGATCAGGAGCGGCTACGACGACTACTTGGATCAGCTTCGCGAAGCGAGTATGAACGGCAAGAAATGGCTCGCCGAGCTTGAGCGCCAGGAGCGCGAGGCAACCGGCGTCAAATCGCTGAAGATCGGCTACAATAAAGTGTTTGGCTATTATTTGGAAGTGTCCAAGGCTAACATACACATGCTGCCGGAGGGACGTTATGAGCGGAAGCAGACGCTCGCGAACGCAGAGCGATATGTGACGCCCGAATTGAAGGAGAAGGAGCGTCTGATCCTCGAAGCGGAAGACAAGATGGTCGATCTGGAGTATCAGCGTTTTCTGGAGCTGCGCGACGAGCTAGCTCTCCATTTGCATCGGCTGCAGCGGGCGGCGGCGGTAATCGCCGAGATGGATGTGTACCAATCGCTTGCGACGGTGAGCGCCGAGCATCGTTTTACGAGACCGGACGTCAATGAACGCTACGATCTGATTATCGAGGAGGGCAAGCATCCCGTTGTCGAAGCAATGATGGACGGCGCCCCGTTTATAGCGAACGGAACGTCCCTGCAGCGTGACGACAGCTGGATGCTGCTGATTACCGGACCGAACATGGCAGGTAAGAGCACGTATATGCGCCAAGTGGCGCTGATCTGCATTATGGCTCAGCTCGGCTGCTTTGTTCCTGCCCGCAAGGCGGTCGTTCCGCTGATTGACCGGATATTCACCCGCATTGGCGCGGCCGACGATCTGATCGGCGGCCAAAGCACATTTATGGTTGAAATGAAGGATATTCAGACGATGACGGATAAGGCGACTGCGAGCAGTCTTGTCATTATCGACGAGCTGGGGCGCGGGACATCGACGGGTGAAGGCATGGCGATCGCCCAAGCCGTTATTGAATACGTGCATCATCATATCGGCTGCAAGGCGCTTGTGTCTACCCATTTTCACGAGCTTGCACATTTGGAGGAATCCTTGCCTGCGCTCACAAATGCGCGAATGGCGGTCGAAGAAAGCGGGGACAAGGTCACGTTTTTGCGAAAGCTGATTCCAGGTGCGGCTAGCACCAGCTACGGCATTTACTGCGCGCAGCTGGCCGGGTTGCCGGACTCGATTATCGGACGTGCTTATGAATTGCTCGACCATACCGCTAAGGACGAGCAAATAAAGGTTGGGGCGGAGACGGCCCCGCGACAAGCTTCCAATGGAGCCGGATTCGCCGCCCAGGCGCAGCTTGACGGAGCGCCGCCAGGTCTTTTCTACGCGAACGAGTCAACCGCGTCGTTCGAAGCCGAGCGGCATACCGGGCCAACCGAGCTGATTCAGCTGTCCATGTTCGGAGAACCCGCTGCGGCGCATGATGGAAGCGCAGGAAAAAGGAAGCAGGCTAAGGCGGCCAAGCAGCCGGCAGAGGCTCAAGCCGGAGAAGCCGGTAGCGCCAACCATCAGCAGGCGGTTCACGTCGCCGAGCAGCTGCGCAAGCTTGACCTGTTCAATCTGACGCCGATGCAGGCGATGCAGTGGATTAACGATATGAAGCTCAAATTGAACGGCTGATAAGGAAAGGGGTGCAAGATGGGCAAAATCAAAGTGCTCGAAGAGCAGCTGGCGAATCAGATCGCGGCGGGCGAAGTCGTGGAGCGGCCTGCTTCTGTTGTCAAGGAGCTGGTGGAGAATGCGGTGGATGCGGGAAGCACGACGATTGATATCGCAGTCGAGGACGGTGGACTCGCTTCGATTCGGGTCACCGACAACGGCTTGGGCATTGAGACAACGGATCTTCCTACCGCCTTCCAGCGCCATGCAACGAGCAAGATTGCAACCAGCAGCGATTTGTTCCGCATTGCTAGCCTTGGCTTTAGGGGCGAGGCGCTGCCCAGTATTGCAGCCGTGTCTCGTCTCAATTGCGTATCTGCGGACAGCGATACGGGGCTTGCGCGGAGAATCGTGATCGAGGGCGGAACGATAACGCTGGATGAGGCGGCTAACTCGCCTCAAGGCACGGATATGACGGTTCGCGATTTGTTCTACAACACGCCTGCACGGCTGAAATACATGAAGGCGATACAGACCGAGCTTGGCCATATCTCGGACTATATCAATCGCATCGCGCTTGCCCATCCGGGGATAGCGATAACGTTCAAGCATAATGGCAACGTGCTGCTGCGCACGCTCGGCACAGGAGACAGATTGCAGGTCATCGCAGCTGTCTACGGAACGAATACGGCCAAAACGATGCTGCAAATCGAAGCGGAAACGCCCGATTACGAGCTGAGGGGCTATATATCCAAACCGGAGCTTACGCGTGCCAACCGCAACGGCATCACAGTCGTTGTGAATGGCCGCTACATCCGCAGCCATGCGATCAATCAAGCGTTGCTGCAGGGCTATCACACCCTGTTGCCGATTAACCGCTATCCGCTTGCGGTGCTTGAGCTTGGCATGCATCCGGGCTTGCTCGATGTCAACGTGCATCCGTCCAAAATGGAGGTGCGATTCAGCAAGGAGACTGAGCTGCGCGCCATGATCGAGGAAGCGGTCAAGCAAACGCTTGGCCGCCAGCGCTACATTCCCGGTCCTGATTCCGGCGCGAAGCCTGCAAGGGAGAAGCCGGCATTCGTTCAAGACGCGATTTCCTTTTACCGGCAAGAGCGGGCGGATGCGCCTACGGGACAATCTCGTTCTTCTGCTTCCGAAGCCCGTGCCAAGAGTCCGCAGACGTCCTACCCGGCCAGACTGCCGGAAAGGGAATATGTTCCACCGCAAGCTGCCCAGCGGCTTTACGCCCAGCCTGTTGACAGGGCCGCGGATCAAGCATGGCGCGAAGCGGGACCGGCCGGAGGCTGGCCGGAGCCCCCGCCGGAGACGCAGGCTGGCGAGGAGAGCGCCGGATTGCCTCCCGAGGGCAGCGGATTCGCATTGCAGGACGCCGCAGACAAGGAACGGGCGGAGGCGTCCGAGACAAGCTCAGCCGGTTCGCCGCGGCGGCTGACAGACGCGCAGTCAGCCGATGCGCAGCCGGAGCTTGCCGGAGACAAGCCCAATTTCCCCGAGCTGTACTGGATCGGCCAGCATCATGGCACCTATATTGTCGCCCAAGCGGAGGACGGGTTGTATTTAATCGACCAGCATGCGGCGCATGAGCGCATTAACTATGAATACTACTACCAGAAATTCGGCAATCCGCAGGCGGCAAGCCAGACCCTGCTCGTACCGCTCACGCTGGAGTTTACGGCAGGAGAAGCCGAGCAGCTGCGGAGCTTGCTGCCGCTCTTCGAGCAGGCAGGCGTAGAGCTGGAGCCTTTTGGCGCGCAGACGTTCCTCGTCCGGTCGTACCCGGAATGGTTTCCGGAGGGAGAAGAGAAGGCTCTGCTTGAAGAGATGGCCGAGCTGCTTATAGCGGAGCGCAAATCTATTCATATTGCAAAGCTGCGCGAGAAGGCGGCCATTATGTGCTCCTGCAAGGCATCAATCAAGGCAAACGACCGACTAAGCCGCGAGGAGGGCGAGACGCTGCTTGCACGACTTTCGGCATGCGAGCAGCCTTACACTTGTCCGCACGGCAGGCCGATTATCGTGCATCTTTCTACCTATCAGCTCGAAAAAATGTTTAAGCGGGTGATGTCGTGATTGTTACTACCACCTCGAATCCTTCGCCCCGAATAAAAAGGCAGGCGGACAGGCTGGCCGGCGAGCTAGCCGCAGCGGTGAAACCTCGCGGCAAGCTGACGGTGCGCAAGCTGCTGTCGCTGTCGGAAGACAACAGGCTGCTCGTTGTAACCGAAGAGGAGGTCCGTTTTTACGACGGACAGCCTGAAGCGCCGTTGTATTTTCATCCGAGCATGGCGTTTGTTCGCGTCAAGCGGCTGCGCAAAGGGGAATCGGACCCGCTGATTGCCTTAACGGGCTGCGAACGGGGAGATCGCGTGCTTGATTGCACAGCAGGCTTTGCATCGGATTCGCTCGTATTCTCCTATGCCGTCGGAGCTGAGGGTGAAGTGATTGCAATCGAAAGCGAGCCTGTGCTGTGCGCATTGGTGCGTGAAGGTCTGCAAGGCTATCAAACCGGATTAAACGATGTGGACGAGGCGCTGAGAAGAATTGAAATGCGCTGCGCGAATCATCTGGATTATTTAACGGGTCTGCCGGACAACAGCGCGGACATCGTATATTTTGATCCGATGTTCCGCCAGCCGATTCATGAATCTAGCGCAATGGAGCCTTTGCGCGGCGTAGCCAACATGGGCGAGCTGACCGAGTCTGCTGTGGCGGAGGCGCGACGCGTCGCGCGCAAATGCGTCGTGATGAAGGAGCATCAGGCGAGCGGCGAATTTGCAAGACTCGGCTTTGAGCGCAAGCATGTCAATTCGTCGAAAATAGCATATGGAGTGATCAAGCTTTGAATGAGAACAATTACATCGGGCAGGACAAGCTCCGGCGGGAAAGCGAGCGCAAGCAGCCGCTGCTGGTGCTGCTTGGGCCAACCGCCGTCGGAAAAACCCGAATGAGCCTGGAGCTGGCAAAAGCGTGGCAAGCGGAAATTGTTTCAGGGGATTCCATGCAGGTGTATAAAGGTATGGATATCGGCACCGCCAAAATTGCGCCAAGCGAGCAGGAAGGCATTCCGCATCATCTGATTGATATTCGCGAGCCCGATGAGCCCTATTCGGCAGCGGATTTTCAAACGGAAGCGGCCGCCTCCATTACAGGCATAGCAAGCCGCGGCAAGCTGCCTTTTATTGTGGGAGGAACAGGGCTGTACATAGAATCGCTATGTTATCGCTACCAGTTTGCCGATAATGGGTCGGACGATGCATTTCGTCAGGAGCAGGAGCGCTTTGCCGCCGAGAACGGTCCCGAAGCGCTGCACGCCCGCTTGGCCGTCATTGATCCCCAGGCTGCGACAAGATTGCACCCTAACGATCTGCGTCGGGTTATCCGGGCGCTGGAGGTTTATCATTTGACAGGCCAGACCTTCTCCGAGCAGCAAGCCGGCCAAACGAAGGAGTCTCCTTACGAGCTCTGCCTGGTCGGCTTGACTATGGAACGTGCGGAGTTGTATCGTAGAATAGAGCAGCGGATTGACATCATGCTGGAGCAGGGGCTGGTGGAAGAGGTGCGGCGGCTGCTGGAGCGGAAATATCCGCCCCATGCGGTGGCGATGCAGGGACTCGGCTACAAAGAGATTGCGGCTTATTTGCGGGGAGAGTGTTCGCTTGCTGCCGCAGTCGAGCTTCTGAAGCGGGATACCCGCAGGTTTGCGAAGCGCCAATTGTCTTGGTTCCGCCACATGAAGGATATCCACTGGATTGACATGGGGGGGAATTTTCACAACAATTTGCAAACCGTTCATGCTATAATAGCAGGAAAGTTTCAAGTCGATCTTGAATATATTTCTAATCAATCTTTTAGATGGGGGTAACGATCAATGAACAAATCAATCAATATTCAAGATACATTTCTCAACCAACTGCGCAAGGATAACATACCGGTGACCGTATTTCTGATGAACGGCTTTCAAATTCGAGGCGTGATTAAAGCCTTTGATAATTTTACGATCATTATCGATAGCGAAGGCCGCCAGCAAATGGTCTATAAACACGCGATTTCAACGTTTACGCCGCAACGGAATGTGTCCTTGATGCAGCAGGATTCAGGCGGTTCGTCGGTTTAAGCGCCGATGAACGTGAAACTTTCTCATAATGTGTTTCGTTTAACTAGATAGCGGCATGCAGGAGCAACCCGCTCTAAGGCTGGGTTGTTCTTTTCATTTCGTGGTAAAGATAGATTAAACGAACTATGGTTCAACAGGAGGGGAGTCGGCAATGGCTGAACGACCAAACAGCAAGACTGCGCCAACGCAGAAGCCAAAACAGAAGAAACGCAAGCGCAAGGGATCGGGCCGGGCATGGCTTTACGGCGTGCTTTTTACGGCGGCGATCGGTATCGTTTGCGGCATTATCGGTTATTTGCTCATCGTCCTGAACGGGGAGCGAATACTGGCGGAGAACGGCAATAAGCTTGTGTTCGGAGAAGCCTCCGTGCTCTATGATTCCAAGGAGCAGGAGATAGCCAGAATCAGCTTGTTGATGGATAACCGCGATATTGCGGAGTTTAACGAAATTCCGCAGATGATGCTTGACGCGATTGTAGCAACCGAGGATCAACGCTTTTATGAGCATTCCGGCATCGACTTTTTTTCCATCGGACGGGCAGTCGTGAAAGACGTGATTGCCAGAAGCGCGGTCGAGGGCGGAAGCACCATTACGCAGCAATTGGCCAAAAACGTATTTTTGTCTGCTGACAAAACGTTTTTTAGAAAAGCGACGGAGGCGTCGATAGCTGTCGCCTTGGAGCATGAAATGTCCAAGCAGGAAATTTTGACGATGTACTTGAATCGGATTTACTTCGGTAAAGGCGTTTCCGGCATCAAGCAGGCCGCCAGCTACTATTTTGACACGGATCTCGAGCATTTGCAGCTTTGGCAGGTGGCTACGCTTGCGGCTATGCCAAAGGCGCCAAATCGTTACAATCCGATTAACGATACGGAAGCTTCGATGAATCGTCGGGCCGTGGTGCTGAACCTGATGCAGGAGCAAGGCTATATTACTGCCGCCCAAGCCGCGGAGGCCAAAGCCGTTGTCTACCAGCGTCCCGCAAGCCATGCGGAGAAGGACGATTCGAACAACTATCAGGAATTTATCGATTATGCGATTGAAGAAGCGATGAGCTTGACGAATTTGTCCGAAGAAGAGCTTCGTACCGGCGGCTTCCGCATTTATACGACGCTGGATCAGGATGCCCAGCAGGCGATGGACAAGCAGTTTGCCAACAGCGACAACTTCGAGAAAAGCAAGGATGAGCAGCAGGTGGAAGGCGCAATGATCATCATTGATCACCGCGACGGTCAAATTAAAGCGATGACTGGCGGACGCGACTACCAGAACAAGCTGCTCACCCACAACCGGGTTAACGTCAAACGTCAGCCCGGATCGGCGATTAAGCCGGTGCTCGTCTACGGGCCCGCGCTGGAAACGGCAGGCATGCTGCCTACAACCGTGCTGAAGAACGACAAGAAATGCTTCGGTAACTATTGCCCTACCGACAGATGGGGGGCGGTGCCGGTATCGATGACGCAGGCCGTAAAGGATTCCCGCAACTTGGCTGCCGTATGGACGCTAAACGAAGTGGGGCTGAAACCTTCCTTTGCGTTTGCAGAAAAGCTAGGCTTTGAATTCGATGAAAATGATTATAATTTGGCGGCTGCGCTCGGCGGCTTATCGCATGGCGCGACGCCGATGCAAATGGCAACGGCATACAGCGTTATTGCCAATGAAGGCCGGTCGGTTGACCCCCATACGATCACCCGAATCGAAGGCAGGGGCTACTCCAAGGTCTACGAGGCTCCTGCGCCTAAGCAGCTGATGTCGGAGAAGACCGCGTACTATTTGACGGAAATGATGCAAACGGTCGTGCAAAGGGGCGGTTCCGGCGTGAAGGCGGCGATCGACCGTCCGGTAGCGGGCAAAACGGGCACGACTCAACACGGCATCCCCGGCTACAAAGGCGATGGCATCAAGGACGCCTGGTTTGTCGGCTACACGCCGGAGTGGACAGCTGCGGTATGGATGGGATACGATAAGACGGACATCGATCACATTCTAAAAACAGGAAGCAGTCAATCCGCCGCTTTTTTTGCCAAGGTCATGCAAGAGGCGATGAAGAATGTACCTAAATCCAGCTTCGGCACGCCGCAGCAGGTTGTCGAGGAGAAGCCGCCTGCTACCGTCACGAACGTGAAAGCAGAATTTATCGAGGCGGAAATGAAGGTTCATCTATCGTGGGACCCGCTTCAGGACGGCAAAGTCACTTATGAAGTGTTCCGCAAGGAAGCGTCCGAGGCTGATTTCATTCAATTTGTCAGCTCGCTCGAAGGCACGGGCGTCGACGATATGAGCGTATTCCCGGGGCAAACCTATGAGTACTATGTGGTGGCATACGTATCGGAAACGGACAAGTCGAGTGCGCCTTCCACAAAAGTGAAGGTTGCGATTCCGGAGACGGAAATTACGCCAGGCGCGCCGATGGAGCCCGAGCCTACTCCTGATGGCGGGGACATCGCGCCTGCAACGCCGGATGGAGGAGCCGTTTCTCCCGATCCCGGCGTGACGGAGGCGCCGGTGGCATCGCCGTCGCCTTCAGCCGGAAACGATGGAGGCGAGCTCCCGAGCGAAACGCCGATTACTGATCCGATTCCGACCGATTCGGCTGCCGTAGGCGGTGAATTGAACAGTATGGATAATGCAGGCAATACGCAAGGAACGGGTGGTTAGACATGACGTTTAAGAAACAGACGCGATTTTCCTGGATAGGGATGCTTTTGGCAGCTGTGTTGCTGCTTGCGAGCTGCGGCGGCAATAGCACTGGCGGAAGCAAGGGCGGGGAGGGCGCATCCGTTTCTGTCAAACCGATGAGCTGGAGTAAAATGCCGGAAATGACGATTGATTTAAACAAATCGTATAGCGCGAGGTTCAAGACGGCGGAAGGCGAATTTACGATCAAGCTATTTGCCGCAGAGGCGCCTTTGACCGTAAACAATTTTGTGTTTTTGGCGAATAACGGCTTTTATGACGGCTTGACGTTTCATAGCATCATCGAATCGTATATGATTCAAAGCGGCGATCCGAACGCCAACGGAACCGGAAACCCGGGCTATTCCATTCCGGATGAACTGGATACCGGGCTCCAATACGAGGAAGGCATCGTTGCGATGGCCAATGCCAACAAACCCAATTCGGGCGGCAGCCAATTTTTTATTTGCACGGGGCCTGAGGCGTCCAATTTGAACCGCGAGCCGAAATATACGATTTTTGGAAAAGTACAGTCGGGCATGGATGTCGTGCAAGCTATTGCCGAATCGCCGACGCGCAACAATGTGCCTCTTAAACCGATTGTCATTGAATCGGTTGTAATCGAGGAAAGCTAAGCGAAAGACGCCATCCGGTCAGGGTGGCGTCTTTTGTCTTCCTGCCCAAGGATGGCGCTCAAGCTTGGCGTAGACGTAAGGGAACGAGCGATCAGGACGAGGCGGGCTTGGTTTATTTTGGGCCTCGGGTGGAGTTAGTCGCGCGGATATGGTAATCTTTTTTTATGGATGTCGTATTGGATGCTGTTTGGCAGCAGGCTTTGCCCAAATGAACGGAAAGGTACGTTCCGTATGAAGAGAAAATTTTCTGACCGTGCCAACTGGCGGCGCATTTTGCGCAAGAGTTATTCATGTTTGGCGCTTGACGGCGAGGAGTTTAAAGGTCTGGTTACGTTTTACAGAATTCATGAGCTTCGCGAGCCGCTGTGGAAGGAATACAACGGCCGCAGGCTATGTCTGGCGGATCGAGGTTATTTGTGGATGCAGCATTTCCCGCGCGGCGAGCATTTCGTCGTAACGACGATGTTTGACGACAAGGGCAAAGTGGTGCAATGGTATATCGATGTATGCAAAACGCAAGGGCTGACGGATCAGCAGGTTCCTTGGTTTGACGATTTGTATCTGGACGTTGTCGTGCTGCCGAGCGGCGAAGTGTTTCTCATGGATGAGGATGAGCTCGAGGATGCGCTGCGCCAAGGCATAGTGAACAACAAGGATGCCGCAATGGCGCGGAAGACGGCGGGCAGGCTGCTGTCGAGCATACGCAACGGCAGGTTCCGCTACTTTACCCTGAGCCTGAAGCATCGAAAAAGCCTGCTTGAGAAAACAGGGGAGCTAAGCGAATCATGACGGCAGCGGTTAAAAGAAGAGGCGGAGCACGGCCCCGGTTAAAAAAGACGGGGCCGTGGCTGCTTTTGGCGCGAATCGCAGCTTGGCTCATTGTGGCGGGGGTTATGTGGTGCGGCTATTTATTATGGCTGATCAACAGCTTTGATGCCTCTGCAAGCTACGAAAAGGCCGACGCCGGCATTGTTCTGGGGGCTGCGTTATGGAACGACAGGCCGAGTCCTGCGCTCAAGGAAAGGCTTGACTTTGCGTTCAGCCTGTACGAGCAGGGAATGGTGGACAAGCTGATTCTGAGCGGCGGGCTCGGCTCGCACGGCGCGACAAAGACCGAGGCTCAGGGAATGCAAGACTATTTGCTCGCTAAAGGAATGCCTGCAGACAAGCTGTTGCTAGAGAACGATGCCAAAAATACGTATGCCAACCTGGTTTACAGTCAGCGTATTGCGCAAGCGGAAGGCATGTCCAAGCTGCTCATCATATCCCATGACTATCATACCGCGAGAGCGAGGGAAATGGCGCGTGCGCTCGATTATGGCACCTTTCAGGTGGCAGGAACGGCATCGAAGGTATTGAACCCCGTGTTAAACGAAGCGCGCGAGGTGCTTGCCTTTACGAAGTGGAAGCTGGATTGGACGCTGCTTGCGTGGGGTCTGCGTTCCTCTGAATCCATGCTGTAAATCTGCTAATATGGCGGTGCAAGCCCGAATACACTTGTAATGCGGTTTAGCCGCTACTTCGCTTACAGGCAAAGGACGGGTGATGGGACAGATGAGTGGACACGTCATAACAGGACCAGGCAGTGGAACCGCAAGGCCCTCACGCCAGATTAACATCGTGCTGCGCAGCCAGGAGGCGATTCAGAGCGCAGCTACTTTGCAGGCATTCGAGCCGGAGCCGCTGCCCGCAGTCAAACCGCTGCCAGGCGTAGACCAATACGCGGATATTCAAAAAGAGCTTGAGCCGATGATTGGCATGGACAACGTCAAGCAGCTGGTGTACGAAATATACGCGCTGCTCTACATTAGCCGAATGCGCTCCGAAGCTGGACTGTCAGGCGGCTCGCAAGTGTATCATATGATATTCAAGGGGAATCCCGGCACCGGCAAAACGACGATTGCCCGCATTGTGGCAAAGCTGTTTCAGAAGATGGGCGTATTGACCAAGGGGCATTTGATAGAGGTGGAGCGGGCGGATCTGGTTGGCGAATATATCGGGCATACAGCGCAGAAGACGCGTGATCTTGTGCGGAAAGCGCTTGGCGGCGTGCTGTTTGTCGACGAGGCCTATAGCTTGGCAAGGGGCGGGGAGAAGGATTTTGGCAAGGAAGCGATAGATACGCTGGTAAAGGCGATGGAGGATAATCGGAACCAATTTGTACTGATTTTGGCGGGTTACCCGGCGGAAATTGACGATTTTCTGATGACAAATCCGGGCCTGCCTTCGCGCTTTCCGATTCAAATCGATTTCCCCGATTATTCGCTGGATCAGCTGATACAGATCAGCGAGCTGATGGCTAAGGAGCGGGATTATGTTCTGCAGCCGCAAACGTTGTTTAAGTTAAGGCAGCTGCTGATGCAGGAGCGGCAAAGCGATATGTTCTCCTTCAGCAACGCCAGGTTTGTGCGTAACGCCATCGAGAAGGCGATCCGGTACCAAGCGGTTCGGCTGCTTGGACAATACGCAAGCTCGGTTCCGCCCAAGCAGGAGCTTATGCAGCTGCGGCCGGAGGATTTAAAGTGAATTTCAGACAATGGATGCAAGAGAAAAGTGGGCAGGGGAGAAGAATGGAATGAATGAACAACAAGAGCAGCAAGCTGCCTGGGAGCATCTTGAGCATTTGGCAACTCAAGCCGAGCGGAAGGCAGAGGAGGCCTTTCGCTCGGTGGAGCGGATAGCGGAACGCAATCAGTGGAAAGTTATTGATGCGTTTCAGCGCCACAAGGTAAGCGATTTTCATTTTAACGGATCGACGGGCTATGGCTATAACGATCGGGGCCGCGAGGTGCTGGACCTCGTGTACGCGGACGTGCTGGGCGCCGAGGCGGCGCTTGTACGTCCGCACTTTGTGTCGGGCACACATACAATCGGCTGCGCTCTATTCGGCAACTTGCGCCCTGGAGATGAATTGCTCTATATTACGGGTCGCCCATACGACACGCTGCATAAAGTAATCGGCAAGCCGGGCGACGGTACAGGCTCATTGCAGGATTTTGGCATTGTGTATAAGGAGGTGCCGCTGCTTGGAGGCAGCAGGCTGGATTGGGAGCAGATCGAACAGGCCATTACGCCGGCGACCAAAATGATAGGCATCCAGCGCTCGCGGGGCTATGACTGGCGCGCGTCGTTCACCGTTGCGGAAATTGGCGAGATGGTGCTTAGGGTCAGGGCGATACAGCCGGACATTCTCATATTCGTGGACAATTGCTACGGCGAATTTACAGAGCTGATCGAGCCCACACAGGTGGGCGTGGATTTGATGGCAGGCTCGCTTATAAAAAACCCCGGCGGAGGCCTCGCTGAAACGGGAGGATATATTGCGGGGACGGCCAAAACGGTTGAAGCTGCGGCATACCGTTTGACGGCTCCGGGCATAGGCACAGAGGTCGGGGCCATGCTCGGGACGCTGCGTTTAATGTACCAGGGACTTTTTATGTCGCCGCATCTTGTGGGACAAGCGGTAAAGGGGAGCATTTTGGCCGCAGCGCTGTTTGAGGAGCTTGGTTTCGAATCGAAGCCGCGCTGGGACGAGCCGCGCACCGATTTGATTCAGGCCGTAAAATTTGGACAAGCCGAGCATTTAATCGCATTTGTTCAAGGCATCCAGCAGGCCGCAGCCGTCGATTCGCACGTCGTTCCCGAGCCGTGGGACATGCCGGGCTATGAGAATGAGGTCATCATGGCGGCGGGAACCTTTATTCAGGGCGGCAGTCTCGAGCTGTCAGCGGACGCGCCGATACGAGAGCCGTATATCGCCTACATGCAGGGCGGACTCACTTATGCGCATGCCAAATACGGGATTTTAAAAGCGTTAAATCGCCTTGTTCACGACAAATTAATTGTGATTAAACCTTACATAACTTGACACATTTATAGGAAAGCGTTTAAAATAAACGTATAAATGAGCGACTGGAAGGTTGATGTGATATGGCTGATGAGATTCGCAGAAATATGGCCCTGTTCCCAATTGGCATCGTAATGAAGCTTACGGATCTTACGGCCCGTCAAATCCGCTATTATGAGCAGCATGAGTTGATCGTGCCTGCCAGGACGTCAGGAAACCAACGTTTGTTTTCGTTTAATGACGTCGAACGCTTGCTAGAAATTAAATCGTTAATTGAGAAAGGTGTCAATATTGCCGGAATCAAGCAAGTGATGAATCCTGTTTCCAAGGAGTCTGAGGATGCTACGATTGTCAGCGAGCAATCCGAGGTCAAGCGCAGAGAGCTATCCGATCAACAGCTCCATCGTATGCTGAAGCAGCAATTGCTGGAGAAGAGACCGGGGCGAGCCTCCCTTATTCAGGGACAGCTTACTCGTTTCTTAAATAACAAGCACTAGCCCGACTGCACAATTAACCTGAGAAGCAAACAAAGGAGATGATTCTTGTGACTTACACCAAAGAAGACATCAAGCGCATTGCCGAGGAGCAGAATGTTCGCTTTATTCGATTGCAGTTTACCGATTTGCTAGGCACGATCAAGAACGTTGAAATTCCGGTTAGCCAGCTGGATAAAGCGCTTGATAATAAAATGATGTTTGACGGCTCTTCCATCGAAGGCTATGTTCGGATCGAGGAGTCCGACATGTATCTATATCCTGACCTAAGCACCTGGGTCGTTTTCCCTTGGGTAACGCAGGATCGCGTAGCGCGCCTGATTTGTGATATTTATATGCCGGACGGCACGCCTTTTGCCGGAGATCCGCGCGGAATTTTGAAGCGCGCGTTGAAGGAAGCTCAAGAAATGGGCTATACTTCCATGAATGTTGGACCTGAACCGGAGTTTTTCCTGTTCAAAACGGATGAGCGCGGCGAGCCGACTACCGAGCTTAACGACCAAGGCGGATATTTCGATCTCGCGCCTATGGACATGGGCGAGAACTGTCGCCGCGAAATCGTTCTGACGCTGGAGGAGATGGGCTTTGAAATCGAAGCCTCTCACCATGAAGTAGCTCCTGGCCAGCATGAGATCGATTTTAAATATGCGGACGCGATTAAAGCGGCCGATCAGATTCAAACCTTCAAGCTTGTCGTTAAAACGATTGCCCGCGAGCATGGCCTTCATGCATCCTTTATGCCTAAACCGCTGTTTGGGGTAAACGGCTCCGGCATGCACTGTCACCAATCGTTGTTCCAAGGCGATACCAACGTATTTTTTGACGACAAGGACAAGCTTGGTCTAAGCGTCGTCGCCCGTCAATATATGGCCGGCATTTTGCAGCACGCCCGCGCCATGGCGGCGATTACGAATCCGACAGTCAATTCCTACAAGCGACTGGTGCCGGGCTACGAAGCGCCTTGCTATGTAGCGTGGTCAGCCAGCAACCGTTCGCCGATGATTCGTATTCCGGCTTCCCGCGGACTTAGCACGCGCGTAGAGGTGCGTAATCCTGACCCAGCGGCCAACCCTTATCTCGCACTTGCTGTCATGCTCAAGGCAGGTTTGGATGGTATTCAGAACAAGCTGGCGCTGCCGGACCCGACCGACCGCAACATTTATATCATGACAGAGGAAGAGCGCATCGATGCAGGCATCCCAAGCCTTCCGCTGGATCTCAAGGAAGCCCTCGACGAAATGCTGCGCAGCGAAATCGTAACGGAAGCGCTTGGCGATCATGCTCTCGCTCATTTCTACGAGCTGAAAGAAATTGAATGGGACATGTATCGCACACAAGTTCACCAATGGGAACGCGATCAATATTTGACGCTTTACTAAGAGGGATTTGCCAGTAATGGCTTAGATTTAAAAGGTTTTTGAAAGGCGGGCACTGCCTGGAGACTTGATTGTTTCCGGGCAGTGCTTTGTCTTGTATAGCACCGTGTTTCCCCCTCATTTCATACATCCGCTTTTCATATCTGCATCCCGTTTTACAAGTATCAGCTTTCACAATTACAAATAGAGACGTGAGAATGTATCCGTGCTTATAACTGCAAAATAAGCAAAACCGATTCGTATGCCCATCGAAAGAAAGAAATCAGCTCCGCTTTTTTACAGTGCCGTCACCTATGCCAACGATAAAAGCTTCTTTAACAGATCCATCTTTTTCATTCATGAATGCATGAAAAATCAACGTGATTGCAAATGGATGGCTTATACTGGAGCCTTCTCCATCCCATTTTTCTAAGTGGATGCCTTCACCAAAATTTTCAGTTGATGCATTAAATGCTTTTCTGAAAGCTTCGGCATCAGAGAACAGTTTGCCCTGTTTCTTTACTTCGTCCGCAGCTGACTCATGGGTTAAACCAGGATCTGCAGCGGTTTGTTCGACTGGTGTGCTGGTCATGGTCAATAGATGGGCTAGCAGACTAATGCCAACCCTAAAAGCCCACAGGGTGCCAATCGTTTTCGCTACTTTTCCTCACTTTTTCCATGTGACGATAATCATGATGAATGGGCAAAAAAACAAGCCTCCAGAACCACTTCGTAAAGTGGCGTTGGAGGCTTGAATTTGTTTGTATTCGCTTGCCAAGAGAGTGGCAAGCAGGCAAATCTTCTAGTGAATATCGCGGAATAAGCCGATAACTTTGCCGAGAATCGTGACGTTTGGCAACAGGATTGGCTCCATCGAGGCGTTTTCGGGCTGCAGCCGGATGTGGTTCTTTTCCTTGTAGAACGTCTTGACGGTCGCTTCGTCATCTTCGGTCATGGCGACTACGATTTCACCGTTGTTAGCGGTTGGTTGCTGTCTGACGATTACATAGTCACCGTTGTGAATGCCGGCTTCGATCATGCTTTCCCCAATGACGTTAAGGATGAATACGCTGTTGTCGCCAACAAAATGGGAAGGAAGAGGAAAGTATTCTTCGATATTCTCGGTTGCGGTAATCGGAACGCCTGCCGTAACTTTGCCTACGACCGGCACTTTGGCAACGGAATAAGGGATGTCATCGTCAGCGCTGCTGTCCGGATCGAGAATTTCGATCGCTCTCGGCTTGGTAG
The DNA here is from genome assembly GCF_005222705.1 of Paenibacillus sp. SY21-1. Classification (GTDB taxonomy): domain Bacteria; phylum Bacillota; class Bacilli; order Paenibacillales; family Paenibacillaceae; genus Pristimantibacillus. Next base: position 136,253 of record NZ_STGF01000016.1, read on the forward strand.
GGTCGCGTCGGATCAGGCCCTTCTTCTCCAGTCTGTCGAGATGACCGTGTACGGTGGAGCTGGATAGCAGGCCGACCGCCTCGCCAATTTCACGGACAGAGGGCGGATAACCCTTTTCCTTCACTTCGTGCTTTATAAATTCTAAAATTGAATGCTGTCGGTTGGAAAGTTTCGACAATGCGATCACTCCATAAGTAGATTTATACAAAATTATAGCATAGAACCGGAGTTCGTACAAACATAAGTTCTCAAGTACAGAAGTTCGCATTTTCCCATTGACACCGAACACTCGTTCTTGTATTCTGAAACCAGAACAAATGTTTGGGAGATGATGAGATGATTATGAACCCGCAATTTTATAAATCGCTACATAATGATAAACAACAGGCCGCTTCCTTGCTTGACCGTGCTAGGACAGTATGGAGACGCCATTTATCCAAGGCCGTTATAAGCGGAGCCGTGTTTTTGATTCTTTTTACAAGCCTGTTTATGATGGGCACTGATGCATCCGAGCCATTCCCAACGCCTGCGACACAGGAAGAACGGGTGATCATTGTCGGCTCTGGGGACACGCTTTGGGGGATTGCCGGACAAGTCCGGCAACCGTCAGACGATATCAGATATGTTATTTATTTGATCAAGGAGCGAAACCGTTTGTCGAGCACCAACATCAAGCCGGGACAGACGCTCATCATTCCTTCCATATAAAGCGCGAACGGATTCCGTTCTACACAACGATCACCTTGCCTTTCATGATGAAGGCGAGGTGATTTTTTTAGTGCGCCCAGCATGGGCGCTATCTCTAGGGTTCAAGTCCCGAATGGCGAAGGCAGTAGTAGCCATAGCTTAAGACAAAGGTGTCCATCGTGAGGTGGAATCTGAAGGAAGTC
>NZ_STGF01000017.1 GCF_005222705.1 Paenibacillus sp. SY21-1
CAGCGGCCCAGCCCGGCGGCGAAGCCGCAGCGCGGGCGCAGCGCGCGCTTGCCGGGCTGCTGCGCGAGCCGGACGGGGCGGCTGCGGCGCTGCTCGCGGCACAGCCGCCTGGCGCGGCGGAGCATGCGCTGGCGCAGCTGCAAGCCGCGGTGGATGCGCGGCTTGATTCGCTTGCGCGCAGCGAGCGTCTCGCGGCGCAGCGCGCAGAGCAGCTGCGCAGCTGCGAGCGGCTGCGCGAACGGCTGGGCGAGCTCGATGCGGCGATGGAGGCCGCCGAGCTCAAGCGGCAAGCGGCCGATCGGCGTTGGGCCGGCTGGCTGACTGCGCGCGCGCTGCCCGGCACGATGTCGCCGACCGCGGCGCTTGAAGCGCTTGAGCTGGCCGAGCAGGCTCTGCAGCGTCTGCTTCAATATGACAGGCAGGCGGCCAAGCTGGCGTCTGCCGAAAACGAAATAGCTGTCTTTGCGCAGCAAGCCGCGGCGCTGTGCACGGCTCATGAGGAGTCGAGACGCCAGCTTGCGGCCGATGCCGTGCTCGCTCTTCGGCTGCTGCATGCCGAAGGAAGGCGTCAAACGGAAATTCGGAATCAAGCGCGCGACACGGCAGAGCAGAAAAAGGTTATCGAGCTGCGCAGAAAGGATACGGAGTCCGCTGCCGATGCGCATCGCGCCGAGCGGCATGCATGCATGAAAGAGGCGGACATCGCCGACGAGGCGAGCTATGAGACGGCGCTGCGGCACCGCGAGCGGGCGGAGCGGCTGGGGCAGGAGCTTTCCCGGCTGGAGCTGGAGCTTCATGCGGGCTTGTCCGATGAGCGCCGAGCGGAGCTTGAGGGGCTGTTTGAAAGCTTCGACGAGGAGCAGCTCGAAGCGATGCGGGGTCAAGCGAAGGCAAGCAGCGAGCAATGGAGGCAGCGCAAAAGCGAGCTGCTGGAGCAGCGAGGGCGAGTCAAGCAGGCGATGGAGCATCTGCTGCAGGAGGACGAGCAGCAAAAGCTGCTGGCCCGCAAAGCGATGACGCTTGCGCAGCTCGAGCGGGACAGCGAGCGGTATGCGGTAGCAGCGGTCAGCTTGGCGCTTATTCGCCGTACGAAACGAATCTATGAAGAGGAAAAGCAGCCCGTTGTGCTCCGCAGAGCTTCCGCATATATCGCGGAACTGACCATGGGCAAATACATACGGGTGCTGTCAACGCCCGGCGAATCGGGCCTGCGCGTGGAAACGTCAGACCGCAGGCAGCTGGACAGCGGACTGCTGAGCAGAGGAACCGCAGAGCTGGTGTATTTGGCTATGCGCTTTGCTTTGGCGACAGAAGCTTCGCAGGCGCACAGGCTTCCGCTGATGCTCGATGATGTGTTTGTCAATTTTGACGGAGAGCGGCTGCTGGCGATTTCCCGGCTGCTTGCGGCACTGGCCGAGGAACGCCAGATTATTGTCATGACCTGTCATGCGCATATCCGCGATGTTTTAATGGCTGCGCATCCCCGTGCTGCGCTTGTTGGTTTGTAACGGTCAGCTTGCGGTCAGACGGCGTTTGTTACGTGTGGCCGGCTGCCGCCTTTTTACGGATAATCAGATACAGCCAGCCGAAGCTGATAAGTCCAAACATCGGATACAGAGTGGATAGAAGCACGCCGAAGCCGATTTGGCTTGCCAGGTAGCAGACGCCGAGAATGAGCAGCGTGATCAGGCTGCGCGACCATTTCAGGCGTTCTTCCAGCTGCAAGGTGAGCCCGTAGATGTCGGCGATCAGCGTCGTAAAAATTTCGGCAAAAATAATGAAAATATAAATAAACTGAACGCTATGTCCAAGCGCCTTGGCGATTCCGCCCATCGGGATGGCGTATTGCTGGATGCCTGGCATATGAACGGAAAGCGCGATATGGCCGGCCAGGAGCATAAAGCCGATGCCGATGCCGCCTATCCAGGAGCCGGCAATAATCGTTTTGCGATCGCCGATTTCAGCGCCGAGCGGCACGAGCACTGCCTGCGACATCGATAAATTGAAGGCGGTATACAGAAACGGCGATGCCCATGCGGCAAAAATGGAATGGTCGCTCGGCAGCGTCAAAAATTTATCGGCGCCGGGCGAGCCGAGCGTATGGCTGATAATGAGCACGGTAAACAGCAGCATGATCGGCACGACGATTGTATTAACGGTCAGAATCGCCTTCATGCCTTTACGCAGCAGGAAGAAGCAGCCTGCAATCGTAATCAGCAAGCCGGATTGATAGGAAATATTCCAATGCTCGTAAAAAATCGTTCCCGCTCCGGCCAGCATGACCGCTGTGACGCCGAGCAGCACGAGCAGCATGAAATGGCTGATCCAGCGGCCGTATTTTTCTCCGAACAGCGCCTTGTTGAGGTCCTCGTACGATTTGGCGCGAATTTCGCTGGCAATCAGCATCATTTTTGTGCCCAGCCATATAAACATGACGGTGGCGGCGGCGATGGCAAACGTTCCCCAATAGCCAAAACGGGTGAAAAACTGCAAAATCTCCTGGCCCGTAGCGAAGCCCGCTCCGACGACCGTCCCCATGTAGGTGGCTGCAATTTGCAGCGTTTTTCCAGTACGTGTCCACATAACTGCCTTCCTCCGTTCGGGCTTGTCTAATAGAGGATATGTGCAGCGACGGACAGGCATGACTTTTTTCAAAATATAAGCGCAAGCCGCGCAGGAGCAACGACATGTCCATGATCATCACGATTGCCGTATTTATCGCGGCATTAACGCTTATTCTAATCAAGCCGAAAGGGGTGAACGAAGCTTTTGTCGCGCTGGGAGGCGCCATCTTGTTATTTGCGGCGCAGCTCCTGAAGCCTGGCGATGCCGCTTACATCTGGGGCTTTGTATGGAACGCTACCTTTTCGCTAATCGGCATTATGCTGTTTACGTCCTTGCTGGATCAAAACGGCTTTTTCCGCTGGGCCGCGCTCCATCTGGTCCACCGGTTCCATCGGCGGCAGCTGGCGCTGTTCGTCGGTTTATCGCTGCTCGCCGCGCTCATTACCGTTTTCTTCAACAATGACGGCACGGTGCTTATTATGGTTCCGATCGTGCTGGAGGTTACCGCACTACTCGGGCTGACGCGGCACGGGCGGCTGATATATTTGCTTGGCGTCGGTTTTATGGCCGATACTGCAAGCGCGCCTTTGATGATGAGCAATTTGACGAATATTTTGACGGCCGATTTTTTTCGGATTGAATTCGGAGAATATGCAGAGCGGATGCTTTTCCCTGGGCTGCTCGCGATTGGCGCCACCGTTGCGGTGATGAGCCTGTTTTTTCGCAAGCCCATCCGAAGAGAGCAGACAGCCGCGACTGACCCGGCGCTTTTTCCGGTTCCTTCATCGGCTATCGTCAATAAACGGCTGTTCCTGCTGTCCTGGCTTATTATCGGCCTGATGCTGGCGGGATATCTGGGGGCGGAGCAAATCGGGGTTCCGGTCGCGGCGGTGGCGCTGCTGTGCGCTGCGGCTCAGTGGATTGCATCGGCAATCTGGGGAATCGCTCCATTCAAGCGTACGGTGCTTGGAGCGCCGTGGTTGATCATCGTCTTTGCGCTGTCCATGAATCTGATCGTCTACAGTCTGCATGTGCATGGCGCCGTCGCCTGGCTGCCGGACCTGCTTGGGCCGGTTACAGCGGGCGGAGAGTTAACCGGCATTGTTGCGTCCGGACTTATTTTCTCGCTGCTTGCGTCCGCCATCAACAATTTGCCAGCCGTGCTGATCTCTTCGCTTGCCATCGAGCAGGTGAACGGTCCTGCCTATTTGCCTTATGCAAGCCTGCTCGGCACGACAATCGGCGCGAAGCTGACGCCGCTCGGTTCGCTCGCCACGCTGCTCTGGATGCAATTGATCAGGCAGGGCGGAATCCAGATCAGCTGGCGCGAGTACACGAAATACGGCTTGCTGCTTACGCTGCCCATTTTGCTGACCGCTCTGCTTGGGCTGTGGCTTCTCAAGTGGTAGCGTATCGGGCGGGCGCCGGGGCTCTTATACGGATTTCAAATCGTTTCAAGGCGGCTGGATAGGCGTCAAGGCGCAACCTTGTTGGCCACTCACAAAAAAAAGGCCTAAGGCTAAGCCTTAAGCAATTTAATCGATATAATTTTTTTGTTGTCCGGGTCCAGATCAAGCTTCAGCAGCGCTCCCTTGGCTTTGTAGGACAGCAGAAAGGTCGTTTGCTTGTCGGGCTTGCCAAGCAGCTTGACGGCTGCGTCGGATGTGTCGCCGATCTTTAGACCGCCGAGGCCGGGGAAAGCCGGTCGCTGTATACTTCAACATATTGGACGGTCTTGCGGCCATTCAGTCCGACGGCAAAGCCGTCATATTCCAGCACTTGAATCCGGTCATCCGCATCGTCGAGCATGTAGCTGTCCATCTCTTCGCCCAGGCTTTCCAGCACGGCTGCGGCGCTCTGTCCAATAGCAAGCGTATGGAGCTTAGGGGCAGCGGCGTTCCAGCTGGTTTTCTCGCTTGCCGTTTCAACGACCGCCTTCGAAGCTACGGACTTGTCCGGGTCTGACGCGGCTGCATTGGCATCATTGGACAGATCGGCCGGGTTGGCATTCGGCACCTCGACGGCTGGCAGCTGGGCTTTCTCCGAATAGGTTTTTTGCGGAGTGTCCGGCGTTTCCGCGCTTTCGGCATGCAAGGACGAATCATTGCTAACGCTGCGATCCGTCGGCGCCGTTGCGGCTTGGCAGCCTGCAAGCAACAGGATCAAGGTGGATGTTGCGGCGATAAATGCAGTTTGGGACAGGGGGAGACGGTTCAAAGACATCATCTGCACTCCTTCCAAGTGTATATAAATAGAGTTATCGGTACATACACGCTTTCTAATTAGACGGCCGAAACCGGTAAAAAGTTTCTCTTTTTTCAAAATATAAGAAAGAAAGCATTTTGTGTGAAGGCAGGGCTTATGCTCTTGCGAGCAGGAGCTTCCGTTGCAGGCAATTGGCGCGAGCCGAACAAGCTTTCATAAATCAGGAAAGTATCTTAAACTTTTCATTAACGTGTCATTATTGCTGTCATTTATAGTTGCGCGAATGGTGTTCCTATGGTACGTTAACGAAAAGGATTTTGGTGGAGGTCATGAACATGGAAAGTTTAAAACAGAGAATATTGGCGGAGGCATCCGTATTGTCCAGCGACGTTGTGCGGATCGATGCACTGCTTAACCACCAGGTCGATCCCGTGCTCACGATGGAGATGGGACAAGAGTTTGCAAGGCGGTTTGCAGAGGAGCGGATTACGAAGGTAATTACGATCGAATCCTCCGGCATTCCGGCAGCTTTTGCAACTGCGCACTATCTCGGAGTTCCTCTTGTCTTTGCACGTCGCAAAAAGACGCTTATTGCCGATCCCGAGTCGTATGTGGAGCGCGTGCCTTCCTTTACGAAGGGGATTGTGACCGATATTATGGTATCCAAGGAATTTCTGTCCGAGGGAGACCGGGTATTGTTTATTGACGACATTATTGCCAACGGCGATGCGGCCAGAGGCTTGATCAAGATTATTCAGCGCTCCGGCGCAGAACTGGCCGGGTTTGGAATTGTGGTAGAAAAGGCATTCCAGGCAGGCGGGAGAACCATTCGCGAGCAAGGCATTCGGGTTGAGCCGCTGGTAAGGATTTCCTCGCTCGAAGGTGGAGAAATAACATTTGAGTAAGAAGTACCAGCAGGAAATCACTTTCCTGTTCGCCGTTTATCGCTTATAATGGTACAGAAGTGATCGAGGGGAGGCACAAGCTATGGGGGAAATGTCCGCTGAGTTTATGTACGCAAAATTGGGAGACGCAAAGGTTCATTTCGAGCGTGCGCTCGATTGCAAGCATACCGAATTTGACGATTTGTATCCTTATATGATCGAGCATCCGCAGTTTTTCTGGTATAAGCGCTATGTTGCCTGGTCGGAGCTGCTGACCATTGTAAAGCTTTGCGAGGAGTTGTCCATTGAATGGCGGGAGCCATTTACGGACCGTCAGGTTGAATATATTGGCAAACGCGTTATGTCTTCGCGTGTGCTGGATGAATGGTATGAAACAAACGACGCGAAGGAGCATGCAGGCTAACAGGCAGGCATGTACAGAGAATAAGGCCTCAATGTGCTGCATCGGCAGCCATTGGGGCCTTCTGATCATTGTAGGGGGTGCAAGCATTGATAAGCGAGGAACTGCTTGATGCGTTTCGTTTAAGCGGCGAACAAGTAAGAATCGTACGGGATGGAATGGAAAGGAATGACGTGATCGGCATTGTCGTCGCGTGGGATGAGTCTGTCGTCGTCATTCGGAAGTTTAACCGCCGGGTGGTAAAGGTTAGCCGCAAGTACATATGCGTGCCGCTCTCGGCAGAGCGTCCCGATCCCACGGAGGGACTGGACGTTTAACTACGCTAGTAGTAGTCGCGAGGAAGCAGGTCGCTGAAATGGGCCCGGCTTCCTTGGGCTAGTCATAAGCTTCCTGTAAGAAAAGGCTGCTCTGAGCCTGTAGCAGTCGGGAGCTAGAGCGGAGCAGGTGGATTTAGACATAAAAAAGGCCCGTCCATTGCTGCAAGAGCAATTGAACGAGCCTGATAATGTTGAGTTGGTGCGGTCGAGAGGACTCGAACCTCCACGGCTGTTACACCACTAGAACCTGAATCTAGCGCGTCTGCCAATTCCGCCACGACCGCATTTGTTTGTGGCAACGAAATTTATAATATCATGTAAAGGCTGGGTTCGTCAAGTGTTTTCTTGAAAAAGTAGCCTGCAAGCCTTCATGCGGCTGTTGGAGCGTTCAACAAGATGTTGATGATACGACTCCGCTTATCAAATAAAAAAGCTCGTCCGTTGCCGCAAGAGCAATTGAACGAGCCTGTTAATGTTGAGTTGGTGCGGTCGAGAGGACTCGAACCTCCACGGCTGTTACACCACTAGAACCTGAATCTAGCGCGTCTGCCAATTCCGCCACGACCGCATTTGCTTGTGACAACGAAGATTATCTTACCATATAGGAGTGGGTGGAGTCAACAGTTTTTTACTCTGTCTGAAAAAAAGCTGTTCATCTGCAAGACCTTAACGGACATAATGGCGGCTTTTAGCGGCTTGATGCTGTGAGGGACGCTGCAGAAGAATAAGATTTATAAATCAAAAAAAGGCTCGTTAGATTGCTCTAAAGCAATACAACAGGCCTGTTTGTTATACATATGGTGCGGTCGAGAGGACTCGAACCTCCACGGCTGTTACACCACTAGAACCTGAATCTAGCGCGTCTGCCAATTCCGCCACGACCGCATATGTTTGTGACAACGTAGATTATATTAGCATGCATAGATTCAACTGGTCAAGCCCGATCAAAAAGTTGTAATTTTCAGCTAATTCGAAGCGCAAAAAATGATGCCGGAAAGCTAATGCTCGCGCAAATGGGGTTTGAAGCATATTTTTCTATAACTTAACAAATAATATAGAAATCGAAGCGGATTGATAAAAGGAGTGAGCTTATCATGCGGACAAGCGGAAGAGGACGGAGCAGGCTGGTGGCATTGGCGCTGGCAACCGGACTTGCGGTTGCGGCGGGCGCGGCAGGCAGTGCGAGCGTGCAGGCAAGCGAGCAACAGCCGCGCAAGCTGGCCATAGTGATCGACGATTTGGGGAACGGAATGTCTGGCACAACGGAAATGATGGAGCTCCCTCCGGAAGTGACCGTTGCGATTATGCCATTTTTGCCTACGACAAAGCGGGATGCGGAGGAGGCGCACCGGCTCGGGCACGATGTTATCGTACATATGCCGATGGAGCCGAATAAGGGGTTGAAAAAATGGCTCGGGCCAGGAGCTCTGACAACGGATTTATCCGACGAGGAAGTAAGGAAGCGGGTTGAGCAAGCGATTGACGAGGTGCCGCACGCGATTGGCATGAATAACCATATGGGCTCTAAGGTGACGTCGGACGAGCGTATGATGCGAATCGTGCTTGGCGTATGCAAGGAGAGAGGACTTTTTTATTTGGACAGCCGAACCTCCTACAAAACCGTTGTTCCCAAAATTGCCGCAGAGCTTCAGCTTCCCGTGATCGGCAATGACGTTTTTCTGGACGATGTGCACTCGGTGCAGCATATTTCCGGTCAGATTGGCGTTATTCGCAAGCATCTTACGACGCATGACACCTGCATTGCCATTGGACATGTAGGCCCGGCAGGAACAAAAACGGCGCAGGTGCTGCGCCAATCCATTCCTGCACTAAAGCCCGATGTTCAAATGGTCAAGCTTCCAGCGTTGCTCGGCGGTTCAATGAACGATCCACTTGTACTGCCTAATCCCTGAAGCGATTGCGGCGGCAATCTCTTGCTGCTTCTCTTCATCGGTCAGCATGGCACGGTCGCTTGCGGAACTGATAAAGCCCATCTCGACAATGACGGATGGCTGCTGGACTCGTTTAAGCAAGTAGTAGGGCTTGCCCACCTCCGGCCATGCGCTTGTGCTCTGTTGTCTGTTCAGCGCATCTTGAATGCAGAAAGCGAGCAGGGCACTCTCGCCTTGGAACTGATGAAGCACAAGCGGTCCGTGTACATTGCTCTTTTTGGACCAATTAACATGCAGGCTGACAAGCAGCTCGCTGCCGATTTCCTCGGTAAGCTGCCTTCGCTGCGAGAGATCCTTGCGGTGTCTCGACCGTGTGGCATGCCAGCGGTTGTCTTCGCTTAAAGCGTAATCTCCCGTACGGTTCATGACGACGGGAATGCCTTCGCGGCGAAGCAAGGCATACAGCTTGCTTGCAATGGCGAGATTAATATCCTTCTCAAGCACGTTTTTGAAGGAAGCGCCGCCGTCTATCCCGCCATGACCGACATCGATAATGACGGCTGTACTCGGCAATGTCCAGTCCTGATCGATATGAACGGGCAGCAAGGGCCAGGCGGCGGCATAGACCGGTGAAGAGAAGAAGAGGGACAGGCAAACAAGAACGGATAAAAGGTTGCGACATTTCACGTTTGTTCCTCCATCGACATTAGTATCGGCCATTTGCATATCGTTATCGTGGCTTAATGGAGGCAAACTCATACATGTTTACACGCGCGAGAATCCGGGCAAACTGTAGCTAACCGAAAAAAGGGGAGTGAGATCGGATGGCGAAGGGCGGAGACGAATACATCAAGTATGTGACTGAACAAGTCATCTCCTATTGGGAAACGCCTAAAGAGGAGCGCAAGCAGAATAGAGCGATAGCCAAGGCGAACAGGGAGCCTTGGCTTACGCGCTGGTTCGGTTATGCGCCTATGAGCTTCATGTTATGGTGGAGGGGAAAAACGGACCGTCAGCGATAAAAGTGGCCAAGCTCCTTGAGCAGGCTCAGCGGAATGTAGCGGCGGATTTCGCCGTCCTCCTGATCCTCAAGCGCCACATACACTTGCGAGCCGTCCCATTTGGCGAAGCCGACGACCGACCACACATACAGCATTTGCCCCGAGAACAGCTCCGCCGTATAGCGGAGCTGTTCTTTTTTGCCGATGGAGGTGAGAAGTTTGGCGGTGGAGTCCGTATCCCTTAAAAAAGGCTGCTCTGTCAGCCAAGGCATTGTTCCGTAAGGGGAGAAAGATGACAGCTGAACGGATTGCCGCACGTTTGCCTGGGGATTTGCCCCCGCCTGCTGATCGGCGACCGGCCGCGCCGCTGCGGCCTTTAACCAATTTGCAGGTGAAACGGGAAGCAGCTCTCCGCTTGCCGCATCGGCGATTGCGCTCTCGCCGCCAACCGTTATTTTCCAAGCTGTGAGCAAAGGATGGCTGTAAAGCGGCTCGACAACTTTTTTGGACCGTGTCTGGCCCAGCTGCTTGACGGAAAAGGATAGCGATTGCGGGCTGAAAATCGGGCGGCTGCCGAAGCCGTATTCGCCAAGCTTGTAGCCGCCGTCTTCTTTCGCTTGTATAACGAGATAGCCGACGCTTACATCGGACTGCTTCACAATGACCAGCCAGCTGTGCGTCCCGGGGCCAAGCGGGCTAATATCGAGCTTGGCGCCTTTCCACGCGTCGAACGGGGATTGCTTGGACAGCTCATCGACATATTGCTGGGCCTCCTCCAATACCGGAGTTCCGGTGCTGGATTGCAGGCTCGCCGCTGCGGCGTCATCCACGGGATACGGCGCTGCTGCGCCGTATAATACAATAGCCGCCAGAACGATTGCGGCCGTACACTTAATGGCATGCTTGCGCATTTACGATCACCTCCTCCTCATCTTAATGGACAGGCCTTACGAAGGCTGTTGCTTCCTGTCAGTGTCTATTCGGCAAGCCGCTTGATTTTTTTGGCGCACAAGCCCGTAAAACGTCTAAGGGGGTCATTCAATGCCTTGCAGATGAAAGATTCCGCAGTTAATGGCGGAAGCCGTGACGCGAGGCTCATATTGCCAGCGTATTTCGGCCTGCCGCTGCGTGAATTGCTCTTCGATCGCCGGCTTGTTCTCCTCCAGCGCATTTGCGATAAGCGGCTCGTAGTAGCCTTGAAGCCGATCCAGCTCATCGTCAAGCCTTGCTGCAGCAGCCTCGGCCCACTCATAACTATACCCGCGCAGCTTTCTCTCCAGCGTTTGCTCGATAATCGCTAGCGCTTTATTGAACGTAATCCCATTTTTGGTAATATGAATGTTTGCTGGCAGACGCGGCGTGAGTCGGTAGCCTAGCAGAAGATCGTGAAAACGTTCCACACAAGCGCCTGTCGCCAGCGACACGCCAAAGGAATGAATCTCCTCGCGCTTGCGGTCGCATGAGAATTCCGCGCGCATATTGACGGCTAACCAAGCCGTGTACGGAGTTGAAACGTACGGATTGCTGTTTTTAAGCTCGGGCTCCTGGAACAAATGAACATAGCTGCCCTTGGTGCGGGCGGCATCAAAGAGCTGCTCCAGCTTGCGGGCGCCGAAATACAGGTCCTCGCGCGGCACGCGCGCAGGCGCGTTCAGGCTTCCATGAACAAAGCCAAGCGACCTCCCAAGCGCTGCATCTGCGGCAACGGCTTGCGCGTTTGGCGCGGGGGTCGGAGCCGTCTGTTTAGGAGGATCGGCAACGGCCTCATATTTTTGCTTGTCCGTCACGAACAGAAAGGTCATCGTCTCCGGCTCTGCATTTACACGATCTACAAAGCTCCAGTAATAAGGCCGATTCGTCAGCTCCCTATCGGCATGGGGGGAGAGCTTGACGGTATAATGCGCCGGCGATTTCTCGAGGATGGCGCATTCCGTAGCCTCCAAATAACGTCCGACAAATTTATGGACTTGCTTCGTATTCATGGCTTCACCTCCACGGATTGACCAAGCCGGTCGAGCTTGACCAGCAGATCGGGGCTTTTTGTGCCCGTTGTTTGCACCTCATCGCGGATGCGGCTTAACGATGAGCCAAGCTCCTGCAATTGCTCCTGCAGCGCGGAATCCGTTCCCGCCTCCAGCAGCACCTTTGCAAGCCGCTGCTCAAGCGAGCCGTCTCCCTTCTCGAAGCGCTCAAGGATGTGATCCAGCTCGCCTATGACAAGCTCGAACAGGTTGATTTTTTCATGCAGCAGATTGACAATATGCTCCTCAATGGTGCCTAGCGTGCAGAGGTTGTAGATTTTGACATCCTGCGTCTGGCCGAGCCGGTGCACGCGGCCGATTCGCTGTTCTACCCGCATGGGGTTCCACGGCAGATCAAAATTGATCATGTGATGGCAAAATTGCAGGTTGATGCCTTCGCCGCCGGCCTCAGTGGCGATAAGCACCTGCGCCCGCCCGCGGAACAGATCCATCATCCAGTCTTTTTTGCCGCGATTCATTCCGCCGCGATAGGGAACCGCGATCATATTCTGCGCGCGGAAAAACTGCAGCAAATATTCCTGGGTAGCCCGATATTCCGTGAAAATAATAACTTTCTCATCGTGAAAGCCTTTGACGAGCTCCATCGCTTTCTCTGCTTTCGTGTTGGCTTTAATCTGCTTGATTTTATCGACAAGCTCCCATATTTTCGGGCGGAGCGGGGAGTCCTCGGCCGTTTTTTTGAACAGGTTTACGAGTGTCAGGAAAACGGCGTCCCGGCTGCTGCATACTTCGCGCTGCAGCGTTACGAGAGAGAGCATGCTTGTCATATCCCCGCCGCTTTCGTTGTAGCGCTCCTTGACAAAGCCGGTTACCGCATCGTAAAGCGCCTTCTCCTCATCGGATAGAGCAATGGGAATGTTGCGCACGAACCGTTTCGTGAAATGAATGCCCCCGTCGCCGCGCCGGTTGCGAATCATGACGGTTGACAATGCCTCCTGAAGCTGGTCCTCATTTTTGGGAAGACGTTTATCGACGACAAAATTTGCGGCAAATTCGCTTTGTCCGCCAAGCTGACCAGGCTTTAGCAAAGTAATCAGATTGTACAGCTCGTCCATATCGTTTTGAATCGGCGTGGCCGTTAGCAGCAGGCAATATTTTTTTCGCAGCAGATTGGCAAATTGATAGTTTGTCGTTTTTTTGTTTTTCAGCTTGTGGGCCTCGTCGATAATGACCAGATCATAATCGGTTCCGAGCACCAGCTCCCTGTGCGGCTCACGTTTAGCCGTATCCATAGAGGCGACAACGACGTCGTAGCCCCAGGTATGCTGTTTTTTTTGGGCAACGGCGGATATGCCGAATTTCTGATTAAGCTCGCGTACCCACTGTAGAACAAGCGAGGCGGGGACGAGAATGAGAACTCGCTTTGCGAGGCCGCGCACCATGTATTCTTTCAGAATAAGACCGGCTTCTATCGTTTTGCCGAGTCCGACTTCATCGGCGAGAATGGCCCGGCCGCCCATATCGTGCACGACTTTGCGGGCTGTGCTGATCTGATGAGGCATCGGCTCGAATTCAGGCAAGGAACGCAGGCTTAAAAGCTGCTCGAAGCTTTCGATTCGTTTGGCTTGCTCCGCTTCTACGGTGAGCTGGTATAAGGTCCAATCATCCCAAGGCCCGCCTCTGCCCAGCCTGTTCTGCAGTTCGTCGAACCAGGAGCGGTCGCATTGCAGATCGACGAGAGGGTGAAGCTTGCGCGTAAACGCAGTTGAGCGTGTGTCGGTTGCGCCGCTGTTCGTAAGATTAGAATTCATAATCGGTTACAGCTCCTTTATGCAGCTTGGGATATGTTGTAATCAGTATGGCCTTATCGCTGCATAAACATAATAAAAGAAATAAAAATCGTAATGAAACAGCAGCAGCAAAGAACTGGGAGGCAGCTTTGCATGCTAGTTTTTTTGAAAAAAACGGCTCAACGAAAAGGGAAATGCACATTTGCTTTTGCGACAGACTCTGTCCAATGCTGCAGCAGTCGTTCTACCCCCCTGTGTGAATCGGCTTGCTGATATAGAACCATTCATGCCTGATGAAAGGCACAGCTCCGGAGCTCCGCGACCGGTCAATGCCGTTACGGCCACGTGCGCAGCGGAGCAGTCCCCTGAGGTATGGGGCAAGCGGCATCCGCAGGAGCGGGGATGGCCTTTTTTTCCGGCAATAGTGCTTTAGAGATTGCCTGAGAGGGCAGCGTAAACGAGAAGGTGGAGCCCGCATTCTCGCAGCTTTCCACTCCGACCGTTCCGCCCATCAGCTCCACCAGCTTTTTAGTAATGGCAAGTCCAAGTCCGGTACCCCCATATTTTCGATTCATGGCGGAATGCAGCTGAGAAAAGGCTTGAAACAGAAGCGGCTGCTTCTCGTCGGGAATTCCGATGCCGGTGTCCTGGATGAGGAAATGCAGCCCGCTTTCTTCGGCATGCTGAGCACTCAACCGTTTCACGTTAACGATGACCTCGCCACACTCGGTAAATTTAATAGCGTTGCCGAGCAGATTGACGAGAATTTGCCTCAAACGGCCTCCGTCGCCTATCCATACGGGCGAAATGCCTTCCTCTATCCGGCAGGAAATGTCGATCCCTTTGCCTGATGCGGCAGGGCTGAACAGCTCAATGACGCTTTGCAGGAGCGGCTCCAAAATGATTTCTTCCGTATGCAAATTCAGCTTGCCGGCTTCAATCTGGCTAAAGTCCAGAATGTCATTTAGAATCCGGAGCAGGGTGTGGCTGCTTTCTTTAATAAGCTCGGTATAGCCGCGCTGCTCTTCCGATAGCTCCGTATCGGCCAGAAGCTCCGTCATGCCAATGATGCCGTTCATGGGCGTGCGAATTTCATGACTCATCATGGCCAGAAATTCCGATTTAGCGCGATCGGCTTTCTCGGCGGATTCCTTTGCCTGCAAAATGGCTTTTTCTCCGGTTATGTCTCGAAAAACAACTACGGAGCCTTTGAGCTCGCCCTTTTCCAGAAGCGGGGCAGCATGGTAATCCGCCAGAAAAGTGGAGCCGTCGGTGCGGAGAAATACAGCTTCCGTTTGTTGATAGGGATGACCAAGGCGTATCGCCTCCATAAGCGCCGCATCGTCTGCCGGCAAGCAGCGGCCTGTAAATTCAGCTTCCTTCGTATACCCAAGCATGCTTGCGCCCGCGTCATTTAAAAAGGTGCCTCTCCCGGCAGGGTCCGTAACGAATATGCCTTCGGACACGGTGTCCAGAATCAGCTTGTTCTCATTGCTTAGCTTCTGGATATGCTCAAGGTAACGTTGTCTTTCGGTAATATCCGTTGTAATGCCGTATACGCCGACGACCTCGCCGTTAACTACAATCGGAACGTTCGTAGAATTGATTCTGACCGGGTGGCCGTTCTTATGGATAATCGTCAAATCATAGCTTTGCGGCTCGCCTCGTTTGGCCAGATCAAAATGCTGCAGTGTTTTTGGCAAATCCTGCGGATGCACGATTGGGCCCCAATGCATGCCAATCAGCTCTTCCAGCGTGTAGCCCGTTATGTTCTCCAGATTGGTGTTGGCGGTCAGATAATCGCCCTCCAGATTCATTGAATATACAGCGGCAGGGTTGTGGTCAAACAACGATTTGTAGCGCTGCCCGCTTTCCTGAATAAGCCGTTCTGCGAGAATTTTTTCGGTTATGTCTCTTGAAATGGCGATTAGTTCTTCCGGATTCCCATGCTCGTCATACAAATAGCGGGTGGAAAATTCCAGCCACATGTACTCGCCGTCCTTACGAAGATAACGCGTTTTCAAAATACGCCGTTCCGGCTCCTTATGGTTTAAAAATTGCTGGATGGCGTCGCGGTCCTCAGGATGGACGAACGACATGCCATCAGCACCGATCATCTCTTCCGGCTCATAGCCGAGCAAGGTTGTGCAGCTTGGAGAGGAATAAGTGATGGTCGGATTTCCATCCAGCTTGTGCAGTGAAATCCAGTCTGGTGAAGCCTCGGTCAAAAGGCGATAACGGCGCTCGCTGCGCTTGAGCTCTTCTATTTGGGCACGCAATGCGGCAATTTCATCCGCCTGCCGGGCGATTAATGTTGTTGTTGAGTCATGCATCATATTGTTGCAGCTCCTTGCAGTCAGGTCGATGCCCTGATTCTATTGATTTTTTCCAGCTACTTACACCATATAATACACACGACAAGGGGCATGAAAACAAGCAAGTTGTCGTTGGCTGCTTCATGCAGGAGAGGAAGCGGCTTTGGGCCATGCTTCCGTGCTATTTCTTTACAAAAACCAGATTATTTCTTGATCTGGGCTTCATAGTTCTTTTTTATGCTGGACACAGGACTAAGAGACTATTTTACATATAGAACAGGGGCAATGGTATGAGACGATGGGGTAAAATGGTTTCGTTCAAGCGCATTCAAACCAAACTCATTTTTTTTGTTTTGTCGATGCTTGTTGTGATTGCGGCGCTTCTCTCTAGTGTGAGCTATCTGTTCTCCAAACAGCTGATTGCGAACGAAATTCAACAGAAGATGGAGGTCCAACTGCAGGCGGCCATTTTTGATATTCAAAGCAGGCTGAACAACCATGTAAGAATTCCTCAGACAGCGGCGCGTATGCTGGAGACAGTCGGTACCGAATTAACGGAGGAAAGCTACGAGAGGATGCTCGTCAATTTGCCCGATCTGAACGATGAAACGCTTGGCGTTGGCGTTTGGTACGAACCGGGCAAATATGAGCAAGGACGGACATTTTTTGGCCCGTATGCCTACAAGGACGGGGAGCAGGTCGTTTATACCGCCGATTATATGGAGCCAGACTACAATTATGTGGAGTGGGACTGGTATAAAAAAGGGCTGCAGGCGCAGGAGGGGGTAGCGTTCACCGATCCTTACTATGACGAGACGACCGACCTGACGATGATTACGGCTGCCGTGCCATTTTTTGGACCTCAACGGGAGCTGCTGGGCGTCATTACCGGGGATATCGATTTGACCAGCATTCAGGGCATCATCGAAGGCATCGACGTGGCGAATTCGGGCTGGGCGTTTATGATGAGCCGTGAAGGGCTGCTGATTGCCGACCGTGATTCCGAGAAAATCATGAAGCTGAAGCTCACGGAGGACGAGAACGCGTCCGCCTCCGGCATGGCGCTTCGCATGCTTGAAAGCGTACAGGAGAATGCGGCGGGGACAGTCCTCACGGACAGCTATACGGATGCCGGCAAGCTCATACATACGTATTATTCGCAAATACCAAGCACGGATTGGATTGTGGCCTTATCGGTGTCGGACAAGGAGTTGTTTGCTCCGCTTCTGGCGTTGCTCCAGCGGATGCTGGCGATTATGGCAATTGCGCTCCTTATCATTGTCGCCTGTGTTATTGGATACAGCAAATCTTTGACCAAAAAAATTGATCAGCTGAATCAGCTTTCAAGTCATCTGCGGGAAGGGCGCCTGGATGTGGAGGTCAGCATCCATTCCCAAGACGAACTAGGGAGAATGGGCGCGAATTTTAATGATACGTTGGGTATTCTTCGAGGAATGATGCAGCGAATTATACAGAATGCGGAAGCGATGGCTTCAGATGCCGGCCAACTAAAAACAGGCTCTGCGGAAACCGGACGCGCTACCGAGGAGATCGCCATATCGATGCAGAAGGTGGCGGAGGGCACCTTCGAGGAAGCGGGCCGTATACAGGTTGTCAAGCAGTCGGTTGCGGAAATTGCGCAAGGGCTGGGTCATATTACGGCAAGCATCGAAGAGGTAAACGAGTTGTCGTCGCAGGCTGATCAAGCTGCCGCGCAAGGCGAGCATGCCTTGCAGGACATGATTGCCAATATGCGTGGAATTCAGGATTCGGTGTCGGCCTTCTCCTCCAACGTAAAGCTGCTGGAGCATAAATCGCATGCCATTGACGGCATGATCGCTTCCATTACAGGCATAGCATCCCAGACCAGCCTGCTGGCGCTTAATGCGGCGATTGAAGCGGCCCGCGCCGGAGAAGCAGGGAAAGGCTTTGCCGTTGTAGCCGCAGAGGTACGCAAGCTGGCGGACCAATCTGCTCTTGCAGCCAGTCAGATCAGCCCGATTATCGCTGAAATCCAGCACTCGGTGCATCAAACGGCAGCCAGCATGCAAACGGAACAGGCGGCGGTTGAAGCGGGAATGGAGCTTTCGCTTCGGGCCGGCGAAGCTTTTGCGCAGATATCCGGGGCTACGACATCGGTCGCGAGAAAAACGTTGGAGGTTTCTGCCGCTGTGGAGCAGATCTACAGCAGCACGGATCAAATGGTGGTTACGATGGATGAAGTGGACGGGCTTACGCAAGCAACGACCGAGCAGACGGTATACATTGCAGCGGCTGCCGAACAGCAAACGGCCGCGATGCAGCAGGTTATGGCCGCTGCCGAGCATATTTCCGACATGGCCGCGGAGTTAAAAGCGCTGGTCCATCAATTTCGTTATTGACGCCCGCGAGGAGCGGGTTGACTAATGGCATCACCCGCTCGAGGTCGCAAAGGTTCCGGCTAAGCTGCTTGGCCTACTCGTACCAATACCATACCCGGACCGCGGCTTTAACGGTCAGCTCGCCGGGCATAAACGAGGTATCCGCAGCCACCTTCATCATCGCGCCAAACGGCACGGGCCCCCCGGAGTTAACGGGCAGCTCCTGCACCTGGCGCGGAACGGCGGACAGCTGCGCGCCGAGGCTCCCGGCAATCGTCTCGGCTTTATCGCGGGCATTGCTCATGGCCAGAGTGAGCGCTTCGTTGTAGAAGGCCGCAGGATCGGATAAAGTGAATTGCACGGAGTTAACCTGGTTGGCTCCGTTTGCGACTGCCGTATCGATAAGCGCGCCGGCTTCATCAATACGGTCCGTAGTCAGCTGAAGCATGTGTGTCAGCTTGTAGCTTCTGAATACTTGCTGCCCGTCAGGGTAATCGTACTGAGGCTCCATGCGGAATTCGACTGTCTGAAGCTGAGACTCTTGTACTCCTGCGGCCAGCAGCGCCGCTATGACCGCTTCGGTAGCGGCCGCATTTTCTTCCTGCAGCTTTTTTAGCTCCATTCCTTCGGTCACTACGCCTAGCTGAATTGTCGCTTGATCGGGAGCGGCAGCTGCGCGTCCCTCGCCCAGCACCTCAATTGTAAAAGCGCTGCCCGCATCTGCCGGCAGCTGGTCTCGCTCGTCGTTGTACATGAATTCAGGCTCCTCCCATAAATGGATTTCCTATAGTATGAAGGATGGAACAAAAATATGGCAAGCATTAGAGCTTTGCCGAATGAGAACGTTTCCCGCTTTTACAAATATTCCAGATACAGGTGATTTCACGCTAACATTTGCTCATTATGCTTGTCCATGTGGATAAATCGATTAAGAGGAGTGGACAGGCTTGGACAAAAATATGGACCGCAAAACGTTTCTTTCTTATTTGGGTACAGGAGCAGCTGCACTTGCAACCGCTTCAGCAGGACTTGGTGCATTGACAGGCAAAGCTTCCGCAGCATCTGCAACGGCAGACCATCTATTCGGATTTAGCACAAATCGCGTAAGCGGGTATTTCGAGCCGATTCAGCCGACAACTGAGGACCAGCTCGTCTTGCCGAAAAACTTTAAATACGACGTAGTCGCTGCATTCGACGATGTCATTAACGAGGCTGGAGAGAAGTTTGGAGCCGGCTGCGACTATAATGCCTTTTTCCCTACAAACAGCTCGAACACAAGAGGACTACTCGTCAATAACCATGAATACAGCACCATTTTTTCGATCGGACCTGTCAAGGACGATAAAATGACGGCCGAGCAGCTGCATAAAAATCTTTATTATCAAGGCATGTCGGTTATCGAGGTGTACCGCGACGACAAGGGTGTCTGGAAAATGGATACAACGTCCAAGCACGCCCGCCGGATCAACGGCTATACGAAGTTTGAGGTGACGGGGCCTGCAAGAGGCGGCGCTGCGCTAGGCGGGGCGACAACGGTGCAAGGCACGTTCGCCAATTGCTCGGGCGGGGTGACGCTATGGAATACGGTACTGTCCTGCGAGGAGAACTTTGCCGAAACGGCAGCGGCGTCCAAGCTCAAGGATACCCATTATGGCTGGGTAGTCGAGGTTGATCCGTTTGATGGATCGTATTTGAAAAAACATACCGCGCTTGGCCGCTTTAACCACGAGAACACCGCTATGGGCCTGGCGCCTGATGGACGGGTTGTCGTATATATGGGCGATGACAAGAAGGACGCCTGCGTCTACAAATTCATCAGCAAGGGCAAGTACGACAAGCTGAAGGGACGCGGCAACTCCGCATTGCTTGAGGATGGCACGCTATACGTCGCAAACTTTAAAAAGGGCGTATGGACTCCGGTTTCGCTGGAGGAGGTCGGAAAAGCGATCAAAGAGAAACCCGAGCTTCAGCAAAAGTTCAAAACGCAAGGCGATGTCGTAACGTATTGCCAAGAAGCTGCGCTGCTGGTAGGGGGAACGCCGACAGATCGTCCCGAGGACATCGAAATTTCGCCATTTGACAATACGGTATTTATTTGCCATACCAACAATGACAACCATGGGAACATTCACGGTCATATTACGCGTATCTTCGAGGCGAAAGACAATCTGGCAAGTCTGGAATTCGATTTTGAAATTTTTGCCGCAGGCGGCCGCCAATCGGGCTTTAGCTCCCCGGACAATCTCGCGTTCGATTCCAACGCCAATTTGTGGGTCGTTACCGACATTTCGAGCAGCAGCCAAAATAAAGGCATACACAAGTCATTCATGAACAACGGCCTGTTCGTTATTCCGACAAGCGGACCCGATAAAGCAATTGCGCAGCAATTCGCCTCCGGCCCTGTGGAATGCGAGCTTACCGGTCCTTACTTCACGCCGGACGAGCAGACGCTGTTCCTCTCCATTCAGCATCCAGGCGAGAACACAACCGATCTAAGCAAGCCGACAAGCCGCTGGCCGCATCGTCCGGGCGACACAAAGGCGCGCTGTGCGGTCGTCGCCATTAGCGGCTTCAAGCTTGGCGTCTGAGAAAGACATGTTGTATTGCTGGGCCGCAGGAGCAATCCGCTCTTGCGGCCGCCATTTCTATAAAAAGGAGCTGTTCATATGCCATTCGGCAATATCGGAATCGGAGGATTGGTGTTAATCCTCATTATTGCGCTTATTATTTTCGGTCCATCCAAGCTGCCTGAGCTCGGCCGCGCTTTCGGAAGAACGTTAAGCGAGTTCAAGGGGGCAACGAGGGGACTCGTTGGCGGAGACGAGGAGTACAAGCGGAAGGAAGAGGAGGCGGCTAAAGCTGCGGCTTCGACAAGCAAGTAAGATGAAGGACCCGAATGACCAGAACCTGATCGGCCATTTGGAGGAG
Source organism: Paenibacillus sp. SY21-1 (assembly GCF_005222705.1). GTDB lineage: Bacteria > Bacillota > Bacilli > Paenibacillales > Paenibacillaceae > Pristimantibacillus. The sequence continues at coordinate 20,661 of NZ_STGF01000017.1, forward strand.
CTGCGCGCCAGGTTAATTCGCACGCTGGTTGCGTTTATCGTTGCCATGGCGGCTGCATTTCTGTATGTCAAGGAGATATATGCATGGCTGTCGCGGGATGTCGGGCAAAAGCTGGTGCTGCTCGGGCCGTCCGACGTTATTTGGGTCTATATGATGATTGCCGGAGTCGTCGCGATCGCGGTCACTTTGCCGATTGCGGCTTTTCAGACGTGGAAGTTTGTTACGCCTGCCATGGGGGAGCAGACGAAGCGTTCGGCCCTGCTGTTTATACCTGCCATCAGCTTATTGTTTGTCATCGGCCTTTGTTTCGGTTATTTCGTGTTGTTTCCAATGGTTCTGCATTTTATGAACGCGATGGCGACGGACAGCTTTGAAACGCTGTATACGGCGCAGAAGTATTTTACGTTTATGATTCATATGACCGTACCGTTCGGATTGCTGTTTGAAATGCCGGCTATCGTCATGTTTTTGACCAAGCTGGGCATTCTGAATCCGTACCGGCTTGCGAAGGCGCGCAAGCTTGCTTATTTTACGCTTGTTATTATTGCGGTCACGATTACGCCACCGGATATTTTGTCCGATATTATCGTCATCGTTCCGTTGTTTCTGCTTTATGAAATTAGTATTTCGATTTCCAAATTTGTTTATCGCAAGCAGTTGAAGCTGCAAGAGGTTTAAACAGGGCAGGCTCCGTCACAACGGCAGCCTGCTTTGGCATGCGTTAAGGAAAGGATGCGTAAAGCGGCATCAAGGGAGACCTGCTTCTAGCGCAATAACCGGCGAACGCAGCGGTCCTCTCTAACGTTTCGCTTTAAAATGCACAACCGCGCTGTAATGCATTTTTTCACTTAACGGGTTAAACGTCGCTTGATGCGTTACGCTATGGACATCAAGCAACAACGCCTTGTTGATCTCAATTTGCTGATCAATCTGTCGCTCCAGCGTTTTCAAATCGTAAGCCTCAAAAAATTCAATTTTGGTCTCAATCAAATCCAGACGAAATTCCATGCGATGATCTCCTTTGTCATTTGCTTCGGCCTAACCATTATACATGCGGTCTGTCTCGCCGAAAATAAAAATGTTGCTAATTTGTTAACGAATGCGGCGCAGGATGCTTAACAATTGAGGTACAATAGAAGCATCTGCAGAGAGAGGGGGAGAAGGATGAACGTTCCGGTGGGGGTATGGATATTTGCAGGCATTATTGTCGTGCTGCTAACGTGGCTGACGCTTTGGGTAACGAAAAAAGCCTATTCAAAAAAGTGGGATGAAGCGGAATAAAAAGAAAGAAGCTTGTATGCACAAGCTTCTTTTTTATGTACGATTCCATTATAATTCTTCATGGTCGGGATGACACGATTTGAACATGCGACCCCCTGGTCCCAAACCAGGTGCTCTACCAAGCTGAGCTACATCCCGGAAAAATGGTGCCGTCGAGAGGACTTGAACCCCCAACCTACTGATTACAAGTCAGTTGCTCTACCAATTGAGCTACAACGGCATCTGTTTTTCGTTGAACACAAGATGTATTATTGCATAGATCGACAAATAATTGCAAGCCTTTTCCCAAAGTTTAAATTTTCAAAAAATAGTGCGGATTTAAGTGGGAAACCAGACTCTGGACAGCTCTTCAATACCGTGTACAAGCTCCTCCTCCGATAATCCTCCAAAGCCCAGCATAACATAGGAATCCGGGCATTGCTCCGGATAAAGCCAGTGCTTCCGCGGCGAATATACGCTGCAGCCGGCTTGTGCGGCGAGTACAATAAGCTCTTCACAAGAGCGGTTATGGACATCCAGCAGCAGGTGCAGTCCGGAATGATCGCCAAGGATAGAGACGTTCTTCCCCATATATTGCTCAATCGCTTGAATGAATACACGGTGCTTGGCCTGGTAAAGCCGTTTCATCCTTCTTACGTGGCGAGCGAAATGGCCTTGATTCATGAATAGCCAGAGCGCCTGCTGAATAAACGGGGATACGGCTTGACTGTAATGCTCCAGCTTGCTTTGAACTTTGGCCAGCAGTTGCTCTGGCATAATCAGATAGCTTAAGCGGATCGCGGGGAGAAAGGACTTGGAGAGGGTTCCCAAATAAATGACCCGCTCCTGCTTATCCAGCGCCTTTAGAGCGGGAATCGGCTTGCTCTTGTAGCGGAATTCACTATCGTAGTCGTCTTCAATAATATATCCCTCGCATTCGGCAGCCCACTGAAGCAGTTGTATGCGCTTTTGTACAGGCAGCACCATACCCAGCGGAAATTGATGCGAAGGGGTAACGTATACGATTTGCGTCCCCGTTTCCTTTAGCTGCCCGATAGACAGACCATCCGTTTCAAGTCCGATCGGGTGCAGCCGACAGCCGAAATTGCGGAATACCACTTTAACGCCATCGTAACCGGGGTCCTCTACGGCGATGTCGCTGCCGAAGAGGGAGAGCAGCTGGCAAAGCAGGCTAACCGCATGCTGTGTTCCCGCACAAATGATGATTTGATCCGGGCGGCAAACGACACCGCGAGCCTGATAAACGAGACTTGCAATTTCTTCTTTTAGAGCCGCATGTCCCTGTCTCTCTCCATAGCCGAGCAATTGTTGATCGGGGACGGCAAGCGCCTCGGCCATACATTTTCGCCATGCTTCCAATGGGAAACGGACTAGATCGACGTTGCCGTATTGAAAGTTAAAATGGCTTGGCCCCTCTATGGGATGCGCTGTTACCGTCTTCCCATGATGATTGGCGGAAACGGCCTTGCTGCTGCCCGACCATTCATCAAGCGCCTGCACCTTGTATCCGCTTCTTTCTCTGCTCTGGATGTAGCCTTCCGCAAGCAACTGCTGGTAGGAGGTTTCGACCGTATTTTTGCTAATCTCCAAATGCTGGGCCAACTGCCGGATCGAAGGCAGGCTTGAATCCGTCTGTATGGCACCGGATTCGATTTGCTGCCTGATGTACTGGTAAAGCTGAAGGTAGAGCGGAGAGTCATTCGAGCTATCGAGCATGGGTGTCAAGCCAAGCTTCATCGTTATCTGTCCCCTTGAATTTCTCTAATATTGTCACTTTTAAGGATGACAATTACTCGTTATAGTGACCATATCACATATTTTGGAATGAAGAAAGGGTGTTGAGCGATGTTTAGCGTAAGGCTGCAAAAACGCGAGTGTACGGACAAGGATAAGATTGAAGCTTTCCTTGATCGGGCGGACACAGGTTTCCTTGGTCTGGTAGACGGAGTGTTGCCGTATGTTGTGCCGCTCAATTATGTCAGGCAGGGGGACAGCTACTACTTTCACGGCGCGGCAGAAGGGAGGAAGCTGTCGGCCATGCGCGCCAACCAGGAGGGGTGCTTGACAGTCAGCATGCATTACGGCACGCTTACCGACCCTGTACCCGCTAAAACAGACACGGCGTATATGAGCGTCATGATATTCGGGCGGCTGGAGGAAGTAACCGTTGCAGAGGAAGCGCATGAGGCGATGCAGAAGCTGCTAGATAAATACGTTCCGGGGTATTTTAATCAGCCGTTGGCGGCGGCGCATGTAGCAAAGTATCGTTCTTCAATGGGAAGCCCGACTAAGGTATTCAAGCTTGTAGCCCGGCAAATTACGGCCAAAGAGAATGAAGCGGACGCTTCCCGAATGTTCCGTCGCAGTACATGCTGAAGAAAAAAGCAAAAGCCGCTTTGGAGTCATCGTGGAGATGCTTCCAAAGCGGCTTGCGGCCTTGCAATTATGCGGTTTCGCCTTCTACGGCTACTTCATCCTGGGATATAAGCATTTCAACCTTGCGAATCCGGTTTTTGCTCGTTTCGCGAATAATAAACCTGAATTGCTCTACCTCGTATTCCTTGCCAGGACGAGGGTCTTGCATATGGCTGTAAAGCCAGCCGCCGACCGTATCGACATCCTCTTCCTCAAAGTCCAGTCCGGTCAAATCGCCAAGCTCGGTCAGCGACACCTTGCCGTCAAGCAAATAGCAGTTTTCGGCAAGCTGCTCAATTTCCTTGCGCTCGTCAGCATCGAATTCATCGCGGATCTCGCCGACAATTTCCTCCAATATATCTTCAATCGTAATGAGGCCGGATGTACCGCCGTATTCGTCAACCAGAATCGCAATGTGGACACGTTCAACCTGCATGCGTTTCAGCAGCATTTTAACAGGCGTAACCTCGGAAACACTTAATACCGGATGAACAAGCTTCTTGAAATCGAACTCTCGATCCGTTTCGTATTCCAGAAATAGCTGCTTAGTGTTAATCATGCCGACAATGTTGTCTTTGCTCTCTAGGGCGACGGGGAACCGCGTATACTGCTCTTTACGAATAATTTCCATATTTTCCTTGAGCGATTTGTTCGTATACAAGCAAATCATATCCGTACGTGGCACCATGATTTCCTTGGCGAGCAACTCGTCAAAGGCGAAGATGCGGCTAACGTAGCCGTACTCCGTGTTGTTGATTTTGCCGCTTTGGTAGCTTTCATTCAGGATAATCTGAATCTCTTCCTCAGAGTGAGCCTCTTCATGCTCAGTTGCCGGCTTCAGGCCGAACAGGCGAACAAGAGCATTCGCAGAGCCGTTAAGCAGCCAAATAAACGGGTACATCAGGGTGTGAAAGAAAATAATCGGCTTGGCAGTCAGGAAGCTGATAAATTCGGCTTTCTGAATCGCCCACGTTTTTGGGGCGAGCTCGCCGACAACGACGTGCAGAAAAGTCACGGATATAAATGCGATTAAGAATGAAAGAATGTGACTGACATCGCTGTTCAAGTTGAATCTCTCAAAGACGGGTAAAAGCAGTTTTTCAACTGTCGGTTCACCTAACCAGCCCAGCCCGAGCGCTGTAATCGTAATGCCCAGTTGGCAGGCTGACAAGTATGCATCCAGATTGCTCGTAACGCGTTGAACGGCAAGCGCGTTCTTACGGCCCTCAAGCACTAACTGATCCACTCGGCTGGAGCGCAGCCTGATAATGGCAAACTCCGTAGCCACGAAAAATGCAGTCAAGAAAATCAGTAGAGCAACCATGAATAAATTGAATCCTATACTACCCATTTTCGATTCTCACTACCCTTTTTTATATGAATTTTTGTATGCTTATGTATTACTATAACGAATTTAGAGCCGTTATGACAAATGCCGTATCCCACGTTAACGGCCATTTTCGCGCTTTTCGGGCCATTTGCGGCTGTGAGAATGAGGTTCTCATCGATTTTCGAGCCTTTACAACGGTCTTGCTCAGGCATATGATGAGTTCATATGAACTTATAAAAGAAGAAACGAGGGGGAAGGGGCTTGGAATCCTTTACACTTACCCGCAAAGAAATGGCCAGCCTCCTGCTCGCCCTTGACGGCCAATCATCGCAAAAGCCGCTCCAGGTGCTTCAGCAGGCCTGGTCCAAAACCCATCGCACACATTTGGAGCAGGGCGGCGGGCTGCCCGCTTTTTTATCGACCATGCTTCCGCCAATTGTCGAAAAGCTGATCAAGGGAAGCGAATTAAAAGGCTTATCCTTGCATGAAATAGCGACTCTCGGGCAGCTGATTGAATATTCCAATCTGTCGATTACATCTATGCAAAATTGGGTCAAGCGCGATTTTAAACCGTATTTCCATACGCCGATGGCCGGCAAAAAGTATTCGTTGAACCAAGCCGCGCTCCTGTATGTGATTGACGATTTGAAATCCAATCTTGATTTTGAATCCATTAGAAGGCTTTTTGAAATTGTATTCACCAGTCTTGAGGATGATACCGGCGATCTGGTGGGGCCTATCCAGCTCTATATGGCCTATACCAGCATGTTCGAGGAGCTTGACGCCAACAACGACCAATTGCTGGATATTTCCGGACACTTGAAGGAAAACCCGCATCAGGATCTGCTGACGGAGGAGGTTATCCGCAACACCGCCAACCAGTTTGCCAGCAGGCTGCCGGATTTGTCGGACAATCAGCGCGAGGCGGTGCGGAACATTTTGCTGGTAGCCGTCATTTCGATACAAACCTCCTATTTTCACGCGCTGGCTCGCCGGTATTGCAACGCAACCTTGTTCTTGATGCCGGAGCAATGATGCTTTAGGCGCATATGCAAAAGTCCTAGTTGGAACTATAATAAACCCATCATACAATAAAAAGAGAAACTGAAAATGGCAAACTTGCCGAAAGGCAAGGACGCAAAGTTATGGGTCTAACGCGCGCTGCGCCAGGATCGCCAGACTGCCGAAAGGTTATGCAAGCGATCATGCTGTCCGCCTATCGGGGCTGGATAGCTTTTTTTTATTTTCAGGAAAAAAGAGGAGAGAAACAGGTTGTTGAACATGTGGTTGGAGAAGCTGGGACAACTGGTCAGAAGATGGAGTATGAAGAAAATCACAACAAAGCTGCTGCTCGTCACCGCCATTATTACTGTTTTTAACGTAGGCGCAGGAATATTTATTTATTCCCAGAACTACAACGTCGCCCAATCGATTCAATCCTCGCAAAAGCTGTCGGAGGTAGAGCGTTCCTTCCAGCAGATATCCGGCGAGCTTCTGAACACGATGCTGCTGCTTATTGATGCGATTGAGGGCGGCAACAAAAATGCGGAGACGCTAATAGCCGATTTGGATAAGCTGAAACCGGCGCTGGATAGGCTTGAGCACCAATTAAACCAGGCGGATATCGATTTCCCTGCGACAGGCGATGAGCCGCTATACGGGAATCAGACCAATGTCGTCAGACTGGCTCTGGACAATTTGCTTCAAACCAAAACGGATGTTGCAGGCTTGACGGCGGAGGAGAGGTCGCTGCGCGTCAACAACCTGATCACTACATATACGATTATTTTAAGTCATACGAGAACGACAATGAATGAGAAGCTTGAGGCGGATCAACTGGACACGCAGGCCCGTCTGGACAACAGCGTCAAAACAGCCAATTTATTTATTCTGCTGAACGTCATTTTGCTTGTTCTGCTGCCGCTGCTGATGATTGTTGGCATTATGCGCTCGATTAAAACCGGTCTGGCCGGATTGACGAAACGCATCAAAGCTTATGCCGGCAAGGACTTTACCTTCGAGCAGCAGCTTAATCGTGCGGACGAGCTGGGCGATATTGACCGCGAGCTCGCCGAAATGGGCACAAGCCTGCGGGAAACGATTAAATCGACGAAGGATGTCAGCTCGGACGTTCTGCTTGTATCACGCAGCATGGAAGAAAAAATTGTGAGCAACCGCGACGCATCGGAGGCTGTCAAGGGTCAGGTGGAGGTTGGCCGCGAGGTCCTGCTCTCCCAATACGACGACGCTTCCTCGATTTCGGCTGTTACAGAGCAAATATCGGCCAGCTCGCAGCAGATCGCCGCATCAAGCGAATATATCAATCATGATATGCAAAGCATGAAGTCCGCCTCGCGCGACGGAGCGCAGCAGATGGTGGGCGTCGTCGAAATGGTTCAGGAAACGGTCGCGCAATTCGCCAAAATTACGGAGGCGTTCCAGAGCATGACCGCGCGCTTCGGCAACGTGTCGAAATTTTTGACAGGCATTCAGGACTTGAATACGCAAACGAACCTGCTCTCCCTTAACGCCTCCATCGAGTCGGCCAGAGCGGGCGAGCACGGCAGGGGATTTGCCGTCGTAGCCGATGAAATTCGCAAGCTGTCCAGCCAGACCGACGCGATCTCCAAGGAAATTACGAAGGAGCTGTCGCTCATTCAGCATGACGTATCGTCCAGCAGCCGGACGATCGGCGAATTTTCCGGTGTTATTGAATCTACTCGTCAAGCCTCGGAATCGGCAAGCGAAACGTTTCATAAGCTGGAATCTCAGAGCTCTGTGCTGTCAGAGCAAATGAGTGAGATTTCTACCGCGATAACCGAAATAACGTCGGGCATGACCCATATCGTTTCAGCGGTTGACAAGCTGCTAACCACCTCCTCGGAGGTCAACGGGAAAATGGAAAAAATGAGCGGGCTGTCGGAGCGTCAAAACGACATTTCCGACGAACTGAGCACGCTTGCCTCCAAGCTGGCAAGCTCCTCGGAGGACTTGAAGCAGCGGGCAGAGGTATTCAACGTATAACAATAACAGAACGTCAACCGACATACTAAGACGCTAGACATACAGCCGTCCGGAGGCCGCTCCGGGCGGCTGTATGTTTTTGGCTGCGGTCGAGGGCGCAGTATACCAATTTATCGTTGAAATGTGATATGGTAATGCCAGAAGCTTTCATCATAGATTTCCAAAGGGGCTGCCTTATGCTGTTCGTATTATTAGCGCTCTGGACGATCGCCGCCGTCTTGTGGATTTCCGACGGCAAAGCGGCCGTGAATCGCTGGCTCGGCGGAGTTGGATTTAGCGGCGGTGCGGGCGCGCTGGCCGCGCTGCTTGATTTGCAGTGGCTGCCGCTGATGGCGGAGGCCGGAATGAACGAATTGGCGCGAGATTTGCTCTACAGGCTTCAGGCGCTGGCTTCCTTGACCTCCTATTACGGCGTGCCGTATTGCTTTTTATTGTTTGCAATTGCCTACAAGCCGCTAAAGCTCCGGCCGTTGGCGCGTAGGCTCATGCCTTGGCTGCTTCTGCTGCCGCCAGCCTGCTGCTTGCTGTTCACTCCCTTTTATACGCCAGAGCAGCCGATTGCCTTTACGATCGTCGTATGGTGGGCGGTGCCATACGTTGTGATCGGAGCGGTGTTCGTGCTGTTGAAGGCGAAGCTGTACGCCGTATTTTCCCGAACTCACTGGATTGTATGTTTTGCGGTTCTTCCGCCGGTGCTCTTCAGCATGGTAATGAATTATGTGCTGCCGAGCCTCGGGCTGATGCGGATGTGGGTATATAATACGTGGATTGTCGCGCTTGGCTTTACGGTATTTGTGTTAGGACTGTTTACTTACGGGTTTATGGGCGTGCGCCTGCTGGTCGACCGCAAACGTTACGATTCGACGTTGAAGGCGGTGACGTCCGGAACAGCTATCCTGAATCATGCTATCAAAAACGATGCAGGCAAAATGCGGCTTTTTTCTGAAAAGATGAAAGCCTATGCCATCGCCACCAAGCAGCAGGAGCTGCTGGCGGATGTAGAAACCGTGCTTCATGCCTCTCGTCATATGCAGGAAATGCTCCAGCGCGTACATCGAAGGACGGAGGATCTCGTCCTGCGCACCGAGAGGGTGGATTTGGCGCAGCTGATCGAGCGGACCGCGCACAGCTACGAGCCCGAGCTGGGGACGGCGAAGCTGAGGCTTGAACTCGCCCAGGGGTGGCAGATAGAGATTGATCCCGCTCAGGTCGGGGAAGCGCTGGGCAATCTCATTGCCAATGCGCTCGAGGCTATGCAGAACAAAGGGGAGCTGCTGCTGCGCCTGACGACGGCCAAACGCGAGCTGATTGTCGAAGTGTGCGACAGCGGACCCGGGATGACGCGGGCAGAGATGAATAAGGCGCTGGAGCCCTTCTACACGACCAAGGCGGGCTCCGCCATGAATTTTGGACTTGGACTGCCGTATGCGTATCATGTCATGCGCAAGCACCGGGGAACGCTTCAGCTCAAAAGCAAGCCCGGCGACGGTACGACGGTCTACATGGTGTTTGCTAAGCGGCATGTTCGGGCAGATTGGCGAGAAACGATGCATAATGAGGAGGCAACGGGCGATGTCGCGCATTAAGGTGTGGATTGTGGAGGACGATGCCGATTGGCTGAGAGGATTAACCGGCTATTTGGCGATGCAGGACGATATCGAGATTGTCTGGACGACAAGCGAGCCTGATCAATTGCGAAATGCGCTGAAAGCTGGAGATAAAGCTCCGGAAGCGGCCGATGTTGTGTTGATGGACATTATGCTGGGCGGCAAGCCGGAGGGCGTCCTGCTTGCGGAGGAGGTGTGCGCGGCTACCGGGGCGAGAATGATCATGCTAACCTCGATGGAGGAGAAAGAGCTGATTTTTCGCTCGTTTCAGGCCGGCGCAATCGATTACCAAATTAAAACGGAGTTTGAAGGTCTGCCTGAGGCGATTCGCGGCGCATATCGCAGTCGTTCGCCGATTAATGCGTCAGTGGCTGACAGCATGCGAGAGGAGTTTCGCAGGCTGAAGCAAATGGAACGGGAGTTTGAGGTGAAGAAGGTGGAGGACTTGATCACCCCATCCGAGCTCCATTTGCTCAGTTTGATCGATGAGGGATATACGCAGCCGCAGATTGCAGACAAACTCGTCGTCTCGCTGCGCACGGTCAAAAATCACGTCAACCATATTTTGAAAAAACTGAATTTGCCAGGCTCCAAGGATGCCGCCAGCAAAGTGAAGGCGCTGGGCTTGTTCGATACGCGCGAACGCGATAAAGACGGACCGAATAAATAAGCGGACCGCGGGTATAATGACGGAGGGCCGCTTGACAATTCTTGTGCAATATAATAAAGTTACTTACGTAAAGTTATTAAAAAGACGATCAAGCGTGCTTCCATCTATTATCATTTATAGGCGAAAGGCAGGAGATTATTGTGACTACATCAAACGGCGTTGCGAACTCCCAAGCATTCTATGAGGCTGTTAAAGCAAGACGTTCCATTTATGCGATCAGCAAGGAATCCGTTATTTCCGACGAAAAAATCGTTGAGCTTGTAGAAGAAGCCGTACTACATACGCCTTCATCGTTCAACTCCCAAAGCGCGCGCGTTGTCGTCCTGCTCGGCGAGCAGCACGACAAGCTGTGGGACATTGCGCTAGAGTCGCTGCGCAAAATTGTAGCAGCTGACCAGTTCGCTTCCACTGAGCAAAGAATTTCTTCCTTTAAAAACGGCTACGGCACGGTTCTTTTCTTCGAGGATCAAGATGTGGTAAACGGACTGATCGAGAAGTTCCCGACCTATGCCCAAAACTTCCCGATCTGGTCGCATCACTCCAGCGGCATGCATCAGTTCGTTGTGTGGACAGCGCTTGAGAGCGAAGGCTTCGGCGTTTCCCTGCAGCACTATAACCCGCTGATTGACGATGAAGTTCGCGCAACCTGGTCGCTGCCTGCTTCTTGGCAATTGATTGCCCAAATGCCATTCGGCAAGCCGACTGCTCCTGCGGGCGAGAAAAGCTTTAATCCGATTGAAGATCGCTTGAAAGTATTCAAATAATTCGGCGTCAGCGCCTGAACAGACCGATGCGGGTTAACCGCATCGGTCTGTTTGCGCGTGTTCGGCGTGAGAGGCGGGGAGACGTTTGATTAAGGCTGTTTATTTTGATCTGGACGATACGCTGTACGACCAGCTTGATTCGTTTGCGCTTGCACTGGAAGCCGCAGGCTTGTCGCAGCAGGCGGCCGGCAAGGAGGTGGCGCAGCGGTTGTACAGCAGCTTGCGGCGTCATAGCGACCGGCTATGGGCGCAGCATGTGCGCGGGGAATTGACGCTGGCCGAGCTGCGGATAGCGCGCGGGGTGGCCGCATTCGCCGATGCAGGAATTGCGCTGGCCAAGGAGCAGGCGCTGCTGCTCCAGCAGTGCTATGAGCGCGAGCAGGGCAGGCTGCGGCTGCGTCCCGAAGTGCTGCCGCTCATGGCTAAGCTGCGGGAGCGGGGAATGGCGACGGGTCTCATCACCAACGGGCCTGTCGACCATCAAATGGGAAAAATAAAGGCGCTGGGCCTGCATGAGCTCATACAGCCTGAACGGATATATATTTCGGATGGAATCGGTTATGCGAAGCCCGACCAGCGCGTATTCCATCATGTGCGGCAGCAGGAAGGGTTGCTGCCGGAGGAGCTGCTCTATGTCGGAGATGCCTGGCATAATGACATCGCCCCGTCCTACCGCGCAGGCTGGACGCCGATTTGGCTAAATGCCCGCGAGCACAAGCCCGATGACGGGGATAGCGAGGTGCGTTATAAGGAATGCCGGACGCTGAGCGAAGCGTCGGCTGCGGTGCTCGCTTGCTGTATGCCCCAAGAGTAGCCGTTTGATCTTAAAAGTTGTACAATAGTTACCGATATACATAAGAGACAAGCAGGCACAAGGACAGGAGGACAGGATGAGCATAGACCCGCGTATCATTAAATCGCTGCTTCAGATGCAGCTGACGCCCGGCGTCGACTGGAAGTTTGCATCGAATCCGCTCGACCCCGCGGCGGGAGACGGCTCCGTATCGCTGTTCGATACGCTGCTGACGGAATATATGGCAAGCCGGGAAGCTGCGGAGCCGGACGCCGGTTCCTTATCGATTTCCGACGCGCTTGCCCAGCTGTCGGCGCTTAGATCGGCTCCGCCGCTGGCCAGCGGCAGCGGATCGACGCCTGCTGCCGAGCAGAGCGAGTATGATGGGCTGATCCGGCAGGCTGCAGCCAAACATGGCGTAGATCCTGCGCTTATTCAGGCCGTTATTCGCACCGAATCCGGCTTCCGGGCCGATGCGGTGTCTCCATCCGGCGCCAAGGGCCTTATGCAATTGATGGACGGCACGGCGAGAGGGCTTGGCGTAGCCAACTCCTTTGATCCCGCGGACAATATAGAGGGCGGCACCAAATATTTGTCCTTGCTGCTCCGAAAGTATAACGGACAAGAGCAGGTCGCGCTGGCCGCTTATAATGCGGGGCCGGGACGTGTCGATCGTTCCGGCATCCGCACGAACGAGGATTTGATTGAACGCCTGGAATCGCTGCCGGAAGAAACGCAGCGGTATGTAGCCAAGGTACTGCAGGCCAGATAGCCGGCAGCAGCATAAGACCGCGACCAAGCTGATCGCTGAAAAAGCGGGCCGGACGCCGGTCTTTTTGTTTTTGCCTGGAAAGGAAGGATTATTATGCTTTATTTTGACCATAGCGCATCTACGCCTCCTTATGAGGAGGTCATCCAGACGATGATGGAGGTGATGCGCGCTCATTACGCCAACCCCGCGTCGCTGCATCAGGCCGGTACGCAGGCCGATCAGCTGATCGGGCGGGCACGCGGCCTGCTGTCGCGGCTTTTTCAGACAAGCGGCGGCACATGGCTGTTTACGGGCGGCGGCACCGAAGCGAACAATCTGGCCATTAAAGGAGCGGCTAGGCAATTTGCGGCACGGGGGAAGCATCTCATTACGACTGCAATCGAGCATGCTTCGGTGTATGACACGTTCCGTCAGCTGGAGCTGGAAGGCTTTCACGTTACTTATTTGCCGGTAGACGAGAGCGGTCATGTGAAAGCGGACATGCTTCTGGATGCGCTCACCAAGGAAACGACGCTGGTCAGCGTCATGCATGTGAACAACGAGGTGGGCACGGTGCAGCCGGTCGAGGAAATCGGCAAGCTGGTCAAGACGCATTCGCGAGCGCTGTTCCATGTGGATGCCGTGCAAAGCATCGGCAAGCTTGAGGTGGCGCCGGAGCGCTGGCATGCGGATCTGGTGTCCGGCTCGGCTCACAAGGTGCGCGGCCCGAAAGGGGTCGGCTTTCTTTATGTTCGCGACGGCGTAGCCCTGCAGCCGCTGATGAACGGCGGATCGCAGGAGACGGGGATGCGGCCCGGAACGTCAAATGTGGCCGGCATCGTGGCCGGCGCGCAGGCGCTGCGGTTGACGCTGGACCAGATGCCGGAGCGCCAGAGCAGGATGAGACGGCTCCGAGCGCAGCTGACCGAAGCGATTGCGGATATACCGGAGCTCTCGCTAAGCGGCAGCGAGCCTTTTGCTCCGCATATTGTTCATGTCGCATACCCGGGCATGAAGCCGGAGGCCATGCTTCATATGCTGGAGCAGCATGGTATAATAGCGTCAACAAAGTCGGCCTGCTCGTCCAAGGATTCGAAGCCAAGCCGCGTATTGCTGGCGATGGGAGCCGGCACGGAGCGCGCTTCGTCGGGCATCCGAATAAGCTTTGGCGACGAGCACGGGGAGCGGGATATCGACAAGCTTGTCGAGGCGCTCCGGGCCACGGTAACAAAGCTAAAGCCGCTTGAGAGGAGATTGACCTAATTGTGCGCTACGATCAAATTATTCTTAGGTATGGAGATTTAACGGTAAAAGGGAAAAATCGGAGCCGCTTCGAGCGAAGAATGCTTGAGCAGGTGAAGCGTGCGCTGGCAGGCTACGAGGGCATTACGTTTCATAAATCGTTTGGACGCCTGAATGTCAAGCTTGGCATCCATGACTATAAACCGATAGCGGACCGGCTCAAGGAGCTGTTCGGCATCGTCTCCTTGAGCCCTGTAGTGAGTTCCGGACACGACCTGGAGGAGATCAGGGCGACAGCGCTGGCGTTAATGAACAGTCTCTCGGTGGCGCCGGAGACGTTTAAGGTCAGCGCAAAACGCGCCTGGAAAAAATTCCCTCATACCTCGCAAGAAATGAACCATTTGGTGGGCGGCCATATTTTGCGCCATACGCCGGAGCTGCGGGTCGATGTAAGAAATCCGCAGCAGGAGCTGCGAGTCGATATTCAAGAAGAGGGCGTCTACCTGTTTTGCGAAACGATTCAGGCGGCCGGCGGCTTTCCGTACGGCACGAACGGCAAGGCGCTGCTGCTGCTCTCGGGCGGAATTGACAGTCCCGTCGCCGGCTGGCTTGCGCTGCGCAAAGGGCTGGAGCTCGAAGCGGTGCACTTTCACAGCTATCCCTTCACGAGCGATAAGGCGAAGGAAAAGGTCGTCGAGCTTGCGAGACGCTTGTCCTATTTCAGCGGGGAGCCGATCAAGCTGCATCTGGTGCCTTTTACCGATATACAGACTGCGCTCGTTCAGGCTGGCAGCGACAACCTGATCATTACGCTTATGCGAAGGTCGATGCTGCGAATTACGGAACGGCTTGCGGAGCAGAACGGAGCGCAGGGCATTGTAACCGGAGAAAGCCTTGGCCAAGTGGCAAGCCAGACGCTCCCGAGCATGGATGTGATCGGCAGGGCTGCCCGCATGCCGCTGATAAAGCCCGTAATCATGATGGACAAGCAGGAAATTATTAAAATAGCGGATCGAATCGGTACATTCGAAACATCAATTCTTCCCTACGAGGATTGCTGCACGCTGTTTTTGCCCAAATCTCCGAGCACCAATCCCAATTTGCGGATTGTGGAGAAGGTTGAGGCGATGCTTCCAAACCTGGAGGCCATGCTTGCGGCAGCCGTCGAGGGAACAGAAACACAGCTGCTGTCATCCGCCGCGCCGAGCGCGGTCGAGTCTGCCGGAAAGGACAGCTGGTTCTAACAGCGGCTTGCGCTGCAGGGGCAGCCGCCACTGCTGCCACGGGTAAAGCTGTTGGCAGGCTGCGGATATGCTTGCTGCGGACGACGAAGAAGCTTGACCTCAGGGCGCGATACAGCTCCAAGGTCAAGCGGACATGCATTAGGAGGAGCGGCGCGCTTTGGTCTCCTTCCGTTTGCCGGCAAGCCAGCCTGTCAGCAAGGTGAGTCCGATGACGACAGCCGAAAGCAGCCAGATGCGGGCAGGGTGGGCGTCAAAAAAAGCCTGAAACGACTTTTCGTGACTGATCATCTTCGCTCCGGTATAAGCGAGAATGGCGGCGCCGGCATAGACAATCCACGCGTAACGGTTAATGAGCCTAATGAACAGCGTGCTGCCCCACACGACGACGGGGACGCTAATAATAAGCCCGAGAATGACCAGCAGCGTGTCGCCATGAGCGGCTCCTGCAACCGCGACTACATTGTCGATGCCCATTGCGGCGTCGGCAATAATAATCGTCCGGATCGATTGCGCCAGCGTATGGCCCGCCTTGATATCCCCGTGGGATTTGGGCTGCACAAGCAGCTTGTAAGCGATCCAGACGAGGAGCAGCCCGCCGACGAGATTGAGCCATGGCACGCTGAGCAGCTGTACAACGAGCAGAGTGGCAATAATCCGGATGCCAACCGCGCCGGCCGTGCCCCACAGCACCGCCTTTCGCTGCTGCGCTTGCGGCAAATTGCGGGCTGCCATTCCGATGACGATGGCATTGTCGCCAGCCAGAATCAGGTCGATCGCGATGATGGTCAACAAAGCGGAATAAAATTCTGGCGAAAAAAGCTCCATGCGGCAGTTCTCCTCCTCGGCGCATACCGTCCCTAAGACAAGTTAAGCGGGGTTAGCCTTCTTCCTATACCTATGAGCGTTATCGCTTTGCGATTCCGGCCATCCGCAGACATATTCGGGAGGGCTTGTTCATAAAGCTGATAGGGGAGGGATGCCACTTGGACAGCTTGCTGATATTCGGGCAAATCGTATTGATCAATCTTCTGCTGAGCGGAGACAATGCGATCGTCATAGCGATGGCCAGCGCCCATCTTCCGCCCAAGCAGCGGAAGCAGGCCATTTGGTGGGGAGCTGCTGCAGCGGTAATCCTGCGGTGCCTGCTGACGGTTGTCGCTATATCGCTGCTGCAAATTCCATATTTGCAGGCTGCAGGCGCGCTGATGCTTCTGTATATAGCGGTTAAGCTGCTGGTCGACAGCGCAGACGGAGAGGCCCATGCCACGATCAAAAAATCCGCGACCGCCCTGCAAGCGATTTGGACGATCGTCGTAGCGGATTTTGTCATGAGCCTTGACAATGTGCTGGCCATCGCGGCGGTTGCTGACGGCGATATTATGCTGATCATTCTGGGACTTATCATAAGCGTGCCGATGATCATATGGGGCAGTCAGGTGCTGGGCAGGCTGCTCAAGCGGTTTCCGTGGCTGTCGTATTTGGGAGCGGCTCTGCTTGCATTTGCCGCCGGAGACATGCTTATCCATGATCCGGGTCTGCAAACGACGCTTCATAGCTTCCTTGGAGCGCTTGCGGAGGCCGTGCCGCTGCTGTGCATTCCGCTCGTCATCGCCATCGCCGTCATGCGCAAAAAGCCGGTATCATGAGGCTTGAAGCGCGAACCGCTGCCGCCCTGCTGCGGGGCAGCGGTTTTTTTTATGAAGAGATGCACTTTACGACTGGTATTTTTGGTTCACTTCCTATAAACTGATAAAGATAAAAACTGTCGTCTTTCGTCAGCATATGCGAGGGACGTTGTAAGGAGCGGAAGCGCGCATGCCTAATAACAAAAATTCCGCTGGAATTATTTTGCTGTTAGTCGGGGTCGTCATATTGCTGGGCAAGTTGGGGGTATTCAGTTTTCTGGGCGCCGTGTTCTGGCCGCTGCTCGTCCTGATCCCCGGTCTTCTGATTCATGTGCTGTACTTTGGCAGGCTGGTTCCGGCAGTGGCTCTCGTTCCAGGCGGAATGCTGATCGTCTATGCCCTGCTGTTTATCGTTTGCAATGGTTTTGGATGGCATAATCTGAAATATTTGTGGCCGCTGTTTATTTTCGGTGTAGCTGCCGGCCTCTACGAATATTATTTGTTCGGTTCATCCAGACCGCAGGTCGTGTTCAGGGCCGCTCTGGCGCTGGCCGCGGCGTCGGCTCTGTTTCTTGTGCTCGTGCTTATGTGGAGCTGGGGCATTTATGCGATTGCCGCCGCGTGTATCGTTGCGGGCGGATGGATGATGCTGGGCAAACGCAGCCGTTGGTAGAAAACAATATATTAAAAACAATTGGAGTGGATTATCAGTTATGCAAGCAAGAGAGAACTTACGGAATATCGCGATTATTGCCCACGTTGACCACGGAAAAACGACATTGGTCGACAAACTGCTTCAACAATCCGGAACGTTCCGCGAGCACGAGGCGGTTCAGGAGCGTGCCATGGACTCCAATGATTTGGAGCGGGAGCGCGGTATTACGATTTTGGCTAAAAACACGGCGATCAACTATAAAGACTTTTTGATCAATATCGTGGATACGCCGGGCCACGCCGACTTTGGCGGCGAGGTAGAACGGATCATGAAGATGGTTGACGGCGTTCTGCTCGTCGTTGACGCCTTCGAAGGCTGTATGCCGCAGACGAAATTCGTATTGCGCAAAGCTTTGGAATCCAAGCTGACGCCAATTGTTGTCGTGAACAAGATCGACCGTCCGAATGCTCGTCCAAGCGAAGTAGTTGACGAGGTGCTGGATCTGTTCATCGAGCTTGGCGCAGACGACGATCAGCTTGAGTTCCCTGTTGTATTCGCTTCGGCGCTGATGGGAACGTCGAGCCTTGATCCCGAGAAGCAGGACGAGAACATGGCGGCTATGTACGAGACGATCGTCAGCCATATCCCGTCTCCGACGGAAGATGTGACGCAGCCGCTGCAATATCTGGTTACACTGCTCGACTACAACGAGTACCTGGGCCGGATCGCCATTGGCCGGGTTAACCGCGGCATTATTCGTCAAGGCCAATCGGTTGCCGTTATGACGCGCGAAGGCGCAACGAAACAAGCACGAATCGAGAAGCTGTTCGGCTTCCAAGGACTGAAGCGCGTGGAGATTCCGGAGGCCGGAGCGGGCGATATCGTCGCAATTGCCGGCATTAAGGAAATTAATATCGGTGAAACGATTGCGGACCCGCAGAATCCTGAAGCTTTGCCGGTTCTCAAAATCGACGAGCCTACCTTGCAAATGACGTTCCTGGTCAACAACAGTCCGTTTGCAGGCCGCGAGGGCAAATGGGTAACGTCGCGCAAGCTGCGCGAGCGTCTGTTCAAAGAGCTGGAAACGGATGTCGCGCTGCGAGTTGATGAAACGGAAAGCCCGGACGCGTTTATCGTATCCGGACGCGGCGAGCTTCATCTGGGTATCCTGATCGAGAATATGCGTCGCGAGGGCTACGAAATGCAAGTTTCCAAGCCTGAAGTTATCATCAAGGAAGTTGACGGAGAGAAGAAAGAGCCGTATGAGCGCCTGATGATTGACGTGCCTGAAGAAAGCATGGGCGCTGTCATGGAGAGCTTGGGCACACGCAAAGCCGAGATGGTCAATATGATCAACAACGGCAACGGTCAAGTTCGCCTGGAGTTTATTATCCCTGCTCGCGGATTGATCGGCTATCGTACGCAATTCCTGACGCTGACGCGCGGCTACGGCATTATGAACAGCGCGTTCGACAGCTACGGCCCGCTTGCCGGATCGAATGTCGGCGGACGCCATCAAGGCGTGCTCGTTGCAAGCGAGAACGGCACGACGACCTTCTACGGCATGCTTGGGGTTGAGGATCGCGGCATCCAGTTCCTGGAGCCGGGTACAGAAATCTACGAGGGCATGATCGTTGGCGAGCATACCCGCGATAACGACATTATCGTAAACATCTGCAAAGAAAAGCAGCTGTCCAACGTTCGTTCCGCAGGCAAAGACGATACGGTCAAGCTGAAAACGCCGCGTCTGTTCTCCCTTGAACAAGCGCTGGAGTATTTGAACGATGATGAATATTGCGAAATTACGCCCAAATCGATTCGTCTTCGCAAGAAGATTCTGAATAAGAGCGAACGCGAGCGCGCCGAAAAGCATCGCAAAATGGCTCAACAAAGCGTTTAATTTCATAAGGTGAATTGAACGTAAGGCTTTGCTCCGGCAAAGCCTTACGTTTTATTTGAAAAAGCTAAGAATAGTAGGAGGGAAATGGCGTGCAAGCTTGGCTAAGCGACCATAAGCTGGTATCGTACCTGCTTATTCTCGGGTTTACGATCTATATTTTCAACAAAGTATTCCGGCCACAGGAGAAGCTGCCGCTTCTTAAAGAAGTGCTTGTCTATCTGCTGATCGCTTTTGGCTCATTTATTCTGATGATTCTTCAGGTGGACAAGCTGCCCATCATTCAATGTATGGGCGTAGCGGTCATCATGATGCTTATGCTGCGCGGTCGTCAGCTTTACGACAAGTGGAAAGGTAAAAAAACTCCCGTTTCGGAGCAACCAAAAGCGAACGCGGGAGAATAAAGTAAAATAATGGAGTTTGAAGGTGAACATGCATGAGCGAAAAAACGGAGAAGCTGCCACCGAGAGGCGGAAGCAAAGCAACATCCAAATCGAAGAAGCCGTCCAAGCCGCGTAAAAAACGCTCCGTATGGAAAGTGTTGTTTATGACCTTTTTTGGCCTGCTGCTCTTGATTGCGGCTGGACTTGCGTATGTCGTGTTTAAAGCGGATGATGCAATCGACACGATTAGCATTCCACGCGAAGACAAAGTGGATATCCCGAAAAGCGAATCCGTAAAAGTGAAGCCGGTAGCTATGGTTATTACCGGGCTGGATGCACGCTCGCATGGCGGCGGCTTGAATACCGACGTCATGATGGTTGCGGCCTTTAATCCGAATACAAAAAAGGCCACGCTGGTGTCCATACCTCGCGATACGTTAATTCAGATTGACGGCTATCGGCAGCGCAAGGCCAATGCTTATTATGCGAATTTCTACCAGGCGGCGCTTAACGAGGGCAAGGACCGTGACGCCGCATATGCGAGCGCCAAGAAGGAATTAAGCACGCTAATGGGCAAAATGTTTGACATTGATGTAAAGTATACGGCTGTCATCAATTTTCAAGGGTTCGAGGATGTGATTGACGCACTTGGCGGCGTTGAGGTCGACGTAGATAAGCGCATGCGCTACACGGACAATGCGGACGGCACCGATATTGACCTGTATCCGGGCGTACAGGTGCTTAACGGGGACAAGGCGCTGGATTTTGTTCGCTACCGGAAGTCCAACGACGGAACGAACATGTCGAGCGATTTTGAACGGAATGAACGCCAGAGCAAGGTTGTAGGCGCGCTAACCGACAAGCTGAAATCGATTGGCGGAGCGTTCAAAATCGGGTCTGTGCTTGAGGCGGTTGGCAACAACCTGACAGTCGATATGCCCGAAAGCGAAATTAAAAACATGATGGCCAAGTATATCGGGATGGGTCGCGATGATATTGACCTTATTCCGCTGGAAGGCCAGTGGAGAAGTCCGTACGTTTATTTGGATGAAGCGAAGTTCGAGGAAGCGAAAGCGGCGCTTCAAGCAAAAATGGCTGAATAACCATAGACGTAGAATAATAAACTAAGTATAATATGGCTACAAAGGTCCGCTTTCTATTCTGTTCAGAAGGAGGTCATGCGAGTGACCGAATCCGCAGCAGCATATAGACAAAAGTTCGCAGTATCGTTTATATCGACTACGCAGCCATGCGGCCGCAGAGCATCGCGATCTGACAGAGGGGCCTGGAACAGCCGCAGCAGGCGTTTTGCCGCCGTGAGCGGTAAATGCTTGTCCATGCGTGCAGCTTTTGACGAAACCTACCCAAAAGAAGAGGGAGCCCGCGTCTTGACGCGGAGCCTTGCTCCCATGAGAAAAGCCTAGTGACTATTCACTAGGCTTTTTGTGTCTTTTCAGCGTCTTTACGCAGGCTTAACATTGTTGAAGATCATGGTTTCTTGTCGTTTAGCGGCGCATTGTGGAAATGTGTATCCCGCGGCTCGATGCTGCGCGGCACCTGCGGGACGATGCGGCCCATAATATCGGCCATTTCTTCGGCAAAGCCTGCTATCGGACGACCGTTGCGGACATCGGCACCCATCTCCTGCAGCCGGTGCGCGATGTCAATGTCTGCGGTAACAAGCGCGTCGACGCCGTAGGGGTCGTTACGGAACGCTTCCGCAACGGAATATTTGATTGTTCCGACTTGTGACCGCTCCATGCTGCCGTCAACGTCTATGCCGACAACTGCCTTATTTCCGACGACGACGCAGTGCGCATCCTTGACGCCGTGTATCCGTTTGGCCAGCTGCTCGAGATGCGCGGCTATCTCTGTAGAGCTTTTGACGGGCTGCCGTCGAGCATCGGTTTGCTGGATGTTCACCCGGCTATTATTCTGAGGAGAGGGTGATGTTTCATTACGCAGAGCTGTGCTGCAGCCTGTTGCGGCAAGCGCGATGACGATTGTTGAAATCAGCCATTTGAACATGTGTGCACCTCTTTTTTTCATTCGAAGGATTAACCTAGCTTGAGATATAGAAACGTAGAGCTTCACACCATACGTTCTCTATATTTCTCGGTATGAAACGAGCCTCGTTGCCTAAGAAAACCGACAGCCGTTTCACCTAGTCGTCCATAGCTTACCCGCAGCTTCACGGGGCTATGTACGCTTTCTGAAAGTTATTCGACGCCGGGAGGGTTCTTATGAAAAAAATATTCGTGCTCGATACTAATGTGCTGCTTCATGATCCGCAAGCGATTTTCGCTTTCGACGAGAATGAAGTCATCATTCCCGCGGTCGTACTTGAAGAAATTGATTCCAAAAAAAGGTTAGCCGACGAGCTTGGCCGCAACGCACGCTCCGTCTCCCGACTGTTGGACAAAATGCGCGAAAATGGCAGGCTGCATGAGGGGATTCAGCTTCCGGGAGGAGGCTTGCTGAAGGTTGAGCTCAATCATAGAAGCTTTATGCGCGTGCAGGAGATGTTCGGGGAAATGTCCAATGACAACCGGATACTGGCCGTCGCGTTGAATTATCATCTGGAGCAGGAGGAAGGCGAAGAGAAGCGCGACGTTGTATTGGTAAGCAAGGACGTGCTCGTAAGGATTAAAGCGGACGTGCTCGGGCTGGAGGCTCAGGATTATTTGTCCGACCGTGTCGTTGTATCCTCCGATTTTTACTCCGGCTACTTGACCTTGTTTGTTCATCCTTCCATTATAGACGAGTTTTATACGTACCGGTTTTTGTCAGTCGTGAGCCTGCAACTGGCTACGCGCCTTAATCCGAACGAGTTTGTTATTCTCCGCGATGAGCTTGGAACATCGAAATCAGCTTTGCTTAAAGTGAGCCAGGATGGCGCAAGGCTGGAGCCGCTTTATTTGAGCAATGATCCGGTATGGGGCATTACGGCCCGCAACGCACAGCAGCGGATGGCGCTGGAGCTGCTGCTGAACGACGACATTCCGCTTGTCACGCTGACAGGCAAAGCAGGCACCGGCAAGACGCTGCTTGCGCTGGCTGCCGGCTTGCTGAAGACGGAGGATGAGCATAAATACAAAAAATTGCTTATTGCGCGGCCTGTGGTCCCAATGGGCAAGGATATCGGATATTTGCCGGGCGAGAAAGAAGAGAAGCTGCGTCCGTGGATGCAGCCGATTTATGATAATCTTGAATATTTATTCGATACGAAAAAAGCGGGGGACATCGATAAAATATTGATGGGCATGGGAAGCATTCAGGTAGAAGCGCTGACCTACATTCGCGGACGCTCCATACCCGGCCAGTTTATAATAATAGACGAGGCGCAAAATTTAACGAAGCATGAGGTCAAGACGATCGTTTCCCGCGTTGGCGAAGGCAGTAAAATTGTTCTGATGGGCGATCCCGAGCAAATTGACCATCCGTATCTCGATTCCATCAGCAACGGGCTTACGCATATCGTAGAGCGGTTTAAAAGCGAGGGCTCCAGCGGTCATATGACGCTTGAGAAGGGTGAGCGCTCCAAGCTGGCCCAACTCGCTGCCGATTTGCTATAGCCCTTTCCCGCAGCGCCCCTGCCATTCGGCTATCGCCGTTTGGCAGCGGGTCGTTTTTTATGACCGATAGAAGTGTGACAAGCATTCATCTGGATTGTACGGATTATTTGGACAAGGCACGGAAATGTTGTTATGCTGTAGTCAGGATGCGGAAACGCTTGCGGGGAGGAGGCTGTTTGTGTCGTTTGGCAAATTGGCAACGTTGTTCATTGGCTTGGTCATGATCGCCATTCTGATGTTTGTGCCGCTTTCCCATCAGGGAGGCACGGTGTCCATCGGCGTGCGCGATTCCTATACGCATATACAGCCGAATGCCGGAGAGCAGCCGCCAAGCAAGCCTGCGGACATTCATGTAAACGTTTCCTTGGAGGAGCGTCATTTTGAGCTGCTGCTGCAAGCGAATCGGGAATTTATGATGAAGTATCCGCATATTCAGGTTTCGCTGACGAATGAGCCTGAACCGCGCAGCGCCTTTGCGGACTGGATGGCGCAAAGCCGGCAAGGAGAAGCCGCAGACGTGCTGCTGCTTGATAACGGTTATGTGCTCCCCTTTGCGGTTAACGGATTTTTGAAGCCTGTTGACAGCTTGCTGACAGGAGATTCAGGTACGGATCAGCTAAGCGCATTGCTTGACCCTTTGCGCTGGAACGGCTATTTGTGGGCGATACCCAAGGATACGAATCCATATCTGTTGGTTTGGCAAAAGGATTTGTTGAAGGAAACGGGCTGGGAAGAGCCGCCCGCAGACTGGCCATCGTATCAGGCGCTTGCCGCCAGGAGGCTGGAGCAGGCTCCGGATGCCAAGCTGTTGAACTGGAGCGCCGGAGATCTGAATCAGCATTTGCTCTGGCTAGCCCGCTATGACAAAGCGCCAAATCAACTGCTGGAGCTCTCCGCCTATACCAAGGATCAGCTTGCCCGGCTTGATACGATGCAGGCGCTGGAGCGCCAAACAAGCCACATCGCTCTTGACGATCTTCCAGCGCTGGTTCAAGCGTTCCAACAGCGTGAGCTGCTCGCCGCCATCCTGCCTTGGAGCGACATTGAGCAGCTTGAGCCGCCGGTTAGCAAGCTGCTATACATAGATCGGGAGTCGGCGAGCTTTCCTTGGCTCGGGGGAAGAAGCTATGCAGTTACCTCAGGCAGCCTGCATGAAGAGGAGGCTTTGCTGTGGATTGCCGCGATGACGGAGCCTCATCACCAGCAGCGGGTTTATCAGGAGCTGGGCTTGCTGCCGGTCCGCGCATCGATGTATGCGCAGAATGAGGCGGAAGCGGTGTCCGGAGGCAAGCCGCCAGTCTGGTGGGGCGCCATGCTGGCGCAGACCGGCACGATGGATACCCCCGATCCCGATTGGTCCGGTAAATGGCAGGCGCGCGAGCGACTGTGGGAGACGGTAACAGGGAACGAGGGCGAATTGGCCGCATACGTCGAAGCGGTCGTCCGTACAGAATGAAGCCCATAAAAATGGCGCCGCTGCTGCACAGAGCAGTCCGGCGCCGGATGAGGACGAAGTTCGTATCAAGTTGTTATTTTATAAGGACAAACTCAGTTCAATAATTAGATTGCCGTCCTTCATGAGGACAGACTTGGCTTTAAGAAACGACACGATCAGATCCGGATAAAAGCCCAAATCAAATTCCTCCTCAAGCGCCCGCTTGGTCGTGTCGGGCAGGGAGAAGCCGTTGAACAGCAGCTCGTCCACATGGAAGAGAATGCTGTTTTTTGGTTCGTTTTCAATCGTGTAATGCCCAGTCACACTTATCTCCATGTTGTCCCGCTTCCCGAGCGCGGTTATTTTCCCGTCTCCGAACTTAAACGCAAAATGGTTAAAAAGCTCGTTTTGCTCTCGCAAAAATGCATTTAACTCATCCTCGGGAACCGTTATCGTATACTGAAAGCCTTTGATGGAAAGCAGCTGCTTGTTGTCCTGTACCCAGGAGGGAAGCTGGTGCATAGCTTTGGACAAGGCGCGGAAATACTGCTTCACTTCATGAATGCCGGCGTTCTGCCAGAAGCTCGTTAATTCGTTCATGAGCAGGCGCAGCCTTTCGGCATCGGATCGTCCGGCAAGCTGATCGTCCAGCTGCCGCTCCAGCGCCGCGACCCGCTCCCGCTGCGTACGCAGCTTCAGCTCTACTTGCGAGAGCTCCTCGTGCCTGGCGGTCAATTGCTCATAACCTGCCTTCATTTGGCGGTATTGCGTCACATATGCATTCAGTCTTTTTTTGTCATGGGAAAGGAGGACTTCGGCGTAGTCCAGCATCTGAAGCAGATCGCCAAAAGAATTTGCGGATAATAGAGCGGCAAACAAAAAGTCCCGTTCTCCCGTATAATAGGCCCTCAGCACATGTCCCGCCTCGGCCTGCTTGTCGGCCATTTGCTCCTCCTGCAGCTTTAACTCGCGCTCCGAGCCGCTCATTTCGCTTAGCAGCTTATCCTGCTGCTCCCGGATTCGTTCAATCTCCTTATCGATTTCCACTACGGACAAGCTTTTCTCCAGAATGGAGCGAATGTCGGCTTCCGTTTCAATGGCCGCCGGCTCCGCCGCCGCAGGCAGCCTGACCAGCATGAGCAGGCTCAGGAGCAATGCTGTCGTTGTGATGGTTGTCTGGCGGCGTATTGTCGCTGCAATCAACGATTCATCCCTCCTCCGCCATTATTTTATGCGCTGACTTCCTCTATTATATCTTAGCTTGAATTCCATTGGAAAAGAATGTGCGTTAAATGAATGAAATAGGTGTCAGCCACGTTGGCGCGGGATTGATTGCATCGTAAATCCGTGTCTGAAAGGGGCTGCCGCAAATGTCTAATGAAGGTTGTGCATTCGCGCACGATATGTCTATAATTTAAAGGCAATAGAAATAAAGCATAGGAGAGAGACATATTGATTAAACCATCGCAAGACAACGCGTACTATGAGCTGACCAGTCCAACCCTGCTGCCCAAAGCTTCAGGTTTTTTGTGGAACGAAAAAATGATGGTGCACATGAATTGCCGCGGCTATGCCGTAGCCCAGTTCATGCAGCCGGAGCCAGGCAAATATTCGCATGCGCCGAACCTTGAGGCCAAGACGTTTATGCAGCCGGAGCAGCCTTATTATGCCCATCATCCGGGTCGTTTCGTCTATGTGAAGGATGAGGTGACCGGCAAGGTATTCTCGGCCCCATACGAGCCGGTGCGCGTACAGGCCGACAGCTACACCTTCGCGGTGGGCAAGCACGATATCGTATGGAGAGTTGTACATAACGGTGTCCAAATCGAAATGAGCCTTAGCTTGCCGAAGGAAGAGGCGCTGGAGCTTTGGCGCGTTAAAGTTACGAATTTGTCCGGGGAAAAGCGCAAGCTCAGCATCTATCCGTATTTTACGGTCGGTTATATGTCCTGGATGAATCAATCCGGCGAGTATAACGAGCAGCTGAACGCCATTATTTGTACATCGATTTCCCCTTACCAGAAATATCAGGATTACAGCAAAATCAAGGAATTAAACGATAAAACCTTCCTGCTTGCCGATCGCGAGCCTTCCTCCTGGGAAGCCAATCAAGAGCTGTTCGAGGGAGAAGGGGGCATAGTGATGCCTTCCGCCGTTCAGCAGGAGACCTTGTCCAGAGGCGAAGCCCGTTACGAGACGCCGGTGTGCGCGCTTCAGTACAGAGTGGAGCTGGAAGCGGGCGACCATCAGGCATATCGGTTTATTTTTGGACCGTCCAAAACGGATGAGCAGGTAGGATCGATTCGCGAGCATTATTTTGCGCAAGCTGCAGGTGGGAAAATGGACGGCTTTGAAGCGGCGGAAGCGGAATACGCCTCCTACGTGGCCGAAGGGCAGGGCTGTCTGGAAATTAACACGCCTGACGCCGAATTGGACAATTTCGTCAATCATTGGCTGCCGCGCCAGATGTACTATCACGGCCAGACGAATCGCTTGACGACGGACCCGCAAACGAGAAACTACTTGCAGGACAATATGGGAATGAGCTACATGAAGCCTGCTACGGCGCGGGCGGCATTTTTGACCGCTTTAAGCCAGCAGCATGCGAGCGGCGAAATGCCGGACGGCGTTATTTTGCATCCGGACGCCGAGCTGAAATACATTAACCAGGTGCCGCATACCGACCATTGCGTTTGGCTGCCGGTGTGTCTGATTACGTATTTGGATGAAACCAACGACTTTGCTATTCTGAATGAGCAGGTTAAATTTGCCGACGGAGACGAAACGGCCTCCGTGCTTGAGCACATTACACGCGCGATGGACTGGCTGATCGGAGCGAGGGATGAGCGCGGACTCAACTACATTAATCAGGGCGACTGGTGCGATCCGATGAATATGGTCGGGTACAAGGGCAAAGGGGTATCCGGCTGGCTAACGGTCGCATCGGCCTACGCGTTCCGCATCTGGGCGGATATTTGCGAGAACAGCGGGCATAACGAGCTTGCAGAGCGGTTCAGCAAGGAAGCGGATCGGACGAATGCGGTATACAACGAACATATGTGGGACGGCGAATGGTATGCTCGCGGCATCACGGATGACAACGTCGTATTCGGCACAAGCAAGGATAAGGAAGGACGCATTTTCCTGAACCCGCAGAGCTGGGCTTTAATGAGCGGAGCAGCCGATGACGAGCAGAAGCGGAAGCTCATTCAAGCGGTTCGCGAGCAGCTGGAATCGCCATACGGTGTCGAGAAGCTTGCCCCATCGTTCACCGCGATGCGCGAAGATGTCGGCCGGGTTACGCAAAAGCATCCGGGCAGCGCGGAGAATGGCGCCATCTACAACCATGCTGCGGCGTTTTATGCCTATTCGCTATATCTGGTCGGGCAGCAGGAGGATGCCTACCGCGTCCTGCGCAAAATGATTCCCGGCCCCGATCGCGAGGACATCGTCAGACGCGGCCAGCTTCCGGTGTTTATACCGAATTACTACCGGGGGGCTTACCGTCAAATTCCTCATACGGCCGGACGATCCAGCCATTTATTCAATACGGGCACCGTTCCATGGGTGTATCGCTGTCTGATTGACGGCCTGTTCGGTTTGCAAGGGGATAAGGACGGCTTGCTGGTTCGTCCGCAATTGCCGGATGCGTGGCAGGAAGCTTCTGTGAAGCGCACGTTCAGAGGAGCGGAGTTTCAGGTGGAAATGAAGCGCAGCGCTGACGTGAGAGCGACGGAAGTATATGTGAACGGCGAGCTGCTAAGCGGCGACGTTGTGACGAGCGTGAAAGCGGGGGCAACCTACGCGATTGTCGTCAAGCTGCCTCAAATCGGCGCCTAAAGAAGATATGTAAAAACAACAAACCCGCCGGATTTCCTTGTTGCCAAGGCTCCGGCGGGTTTGTTGCGGTTGTCCCTGTTGGCGCCTTGTGAGCTAGAGCAAGCTCAGGCGCCGCTTCCTTAGAACGGCAAGTCCAATTTGAACACGGACCAATACGTAAAGCCAACGAAGGCAATGATCATATATCCCCAAAACATGACTATGTACGTTCTTTCGGTGAAATTCAGATAGCCCAGAAAAACAAAAGCCACGGCTTGCGCAAAAAACAATAGCGCAAATTCCGTCATATGGCCTGCGAAAGCCATAAGTCCGATTACCAGGGTCCAAAAGCCAAGTACCCGATACATACGTGCCATACCAACATCCCCCTCTCGCTGCGACCGATCTTCTAGGATCCACCATTTAGCTATATACGCTACTGACCATTATAACGTTTGACGAAATAGGTGTAAACTATCCGAATGACGAAAATGCAATTTTTTTGTTTGCGATTTCATTTTCTAGTTCCAGTTTGCTCAATAAACCGACTAATCATGTATGAGGCCCGGAAAAAATGGTTATACAATTTAGTATCCAATAGATTCTATGAACTCTACCAAGGGCATAGAGATAAAGTAAGCGCCTTTACGTTAGGAGGTTTTCGTTGCATGACAGCAGTCAGACAAGATGCGTGGAGTCCCGATGACGATTTGATACTCGCTGAGGTGACACTACGCCATATTAGAGAAGGAAGCACGCAGCTTGCCGCATTCGAAGAGGTGGGGGAGCGAATTGGACGCACGTCCGCTGCCTGCGGTTTTAGATGGAACAGCTGTGTTCGCAAAAGGTACGAGGAAGGCATTCAGAACGCCAAGCAGCAGAGACAGAAACGCAATTATTTGAAAAAGCAAACAGCGGCCGCAACTCCCCATGTGTCAGCGATTGGGACATATGAGAGCGAGGAGCGCGGCATAAGGGTGGACAGCATTTCGCTTGAGGATGGCCTATCCATCGATGCGGTCATCCGCTTTTTACGCAGCTGGAAAACGACCTATCAGGATTTAAGCCGGCAGATCAAGCTGTTCGAGAAAGAGCTCAAGGAGCGGGACGAGGAGTTGTACCGTTTGCGCCAGCAAAACGAGCAGCTGTCCAAGGAGGTCAGTCACGTACAAACGGACTATCACGCCGTGAACGATGATTACAAAACGTTGATTCAGATTATGGATCGTGCCAGACGCTTGACGGCATTAACGAATGAGGACGAAGTGAAGCCGCGCTTCAAAATGGATGCTAACGGGAATTTGGAGCGAATTGAATAGTGCCGACGCGGCTCAAAAAAGTTGTCATGCAGATCCAGGCGATCTGCCAGACAGCTTTTTTTGTTTTCGGCCTCATGCCGCTGTCTGCTGTAGTCACTCTCCTCCGTTTTCCTTTACAATAAGAAGATCGGATAGGCGGTTTGAACGAAAGGGGCTGGCTTCATGCATATTGATATGGTCGGCGGCGGCTCGATCGGGCTGCTGCTTGGCGCAAGGCTTGCGGAGGAAGGGGGGGCTGTAACGATCTGGACACGAACGGAGCAGCAAGCGGTTCTGCTGGAAGAACAAGGCATCCGGTTGCTTGAGAGCGACGGAAGGGAGCTGGTAGTTCCTGTACATAGCAAGTGGATCGGCGATCGAACCTCTCCGTCTGTCCGGCATGGCGGACCGAGAGTAGTCGTGCTTACTGTCAAGCAGACGGCGCTTGACGACGGACTGTGGAATGTGTTGGCACGCATGATGGACGAGCGGGCGACGATAGTCGCTTTTCAGAACGGCATTGGCCATATGGAGCGTTTGTCGGCGTTATTTCCCGAATCTGGGCTGCTAGCGGCCGTTACGACCGAAGGCGCAAAAAGGGTAGACGGATGTACGGTACAGCATACAGGGGCGGGCGACATCTGGTTTGGTCCCTGGCAGGCGGGAATTGCCGAAAGCCGCCGGCAGCCGGAGCTCGAAAAAATGTTCGCGCTCCGACTGAAATCGGCAGGATTTGCTTCGCATATGTCGAATCAGATGGAGATACATATTTTTTACAAGTTGCTCATAAATGCGGTCATTAACCCGCTGTCAGCGCTGCATGACGTCAGAAACGGGCAGCTGCCTGAGCATCCTGCGCGGTTGCGCTTGATGAAAATGCTGTATGAAGAGTCAACGCGCGTCCTGCACGAGGCGCAAAAGCCGGTTCACCCGGATGGCTGGCAGCGTGTTCTAGAGGTATGCCGCGCTACTGGTAATAACGTATCGTCCATGCTTGCGGATGTTCGGGCAGGCAGAGAAACGGAGATTCGCGCCATTAACGGACAAATCGTCAAGATGGCTGCGGATCTGGGAATGCGAGCTCCGCTGAATGAAGCGGTAACCGAACTTGTGCATGCCCTGTTTAGCGGGGCGGACCCTAAGGAGTGAAGTGGATTGAACGAGCTATGGACAGCTATTGTTCATGTATATGGCTATCTGGCAGTCCTTCCGATCGTTCCGTTCGTTGTGATCTGGCTCGGCTATGGAACGTTTATCAACGATCGGAAAAAAGCGATGAAGGTCGCCATGGACGTGACGACAGTTTTCCTGATCGGCGTCGTTGCGGTGTTGTTTAATGAAATTTTCGGCAGCGGGTTCGGTTTGTACGGCATCCTGCTGATTATGCTTATAGGGGCGGGGCTGCTTGGGAACGCGCAGTTCCGTAAGCGCGCCAACGTCGATGCCAAAAAAATTTTCCGCACGGTCTGGCGATTGACATTTTTTGCGACAAGTTTGTGCTATATTCTGTTCATGCTGATTTACGTAACGCAGAAGCTGCTTGGCGCCGGGGCATAAACAGCCGAGAAACGCCTTCATGATTGCTGAAGGCGTTTTTGCTTTGACGGGTATCCGGCGATTTGTGTACAATACTAGGGTAAGAGTGTTCATCAATAAGCCAAATTCAGGCATACAATCAGGAGGCTACAGGCAACGCTATGAGAATGGAAACCTATACCATGCAAGCCGCCCAGCCTTTGACAGAGGCTTACATACAACAATCCGACAGCCGGATTAAGGAGCTGTACGGCTACCACGCAGGCGATGAGGGAGCATGGAGCGAGAGGCTGTCCCGGCTGGCGGGCAGCGCAGGAACGAGGGCGGATTCCGGGGCGTTGGCCGTTTCGCTGCGGCTCTATAATGAACGCATCGGCGCTTCGGCGACGACGCTGGCTGCCATCAAGGCGATTGGAGAGGGCGCTCCTGTCGTCATCGGAGGTCAGCAGGCAGGACTGTGGACCGGTCCGCTGCTCGTTATTCATAAGGCGGTCAGCATTATTCAGGCGGCGAAGTCGGCCAGTCGGCAGCTGGGCTGCATCGTCGTCCCCGTATTCTGGATCGCCGGTGAAGATCATGACTGGGATGAAGCGAATCACGCCTTCGTCATCGGTCAGGATCAGGAGCTGCGCAAGCTTTCGGCCGCCAGGCCGGAAGGGCTCCGCACTTCGGTTAGTCAAACGGCGATTGAGCCGGATCAATGGGAGCAATTGCTGGCAGAGCTCGAAGCTGCGCTGCCGTCAAGCGAGTTTAAACCCGAAATGCTGGAACGGCTTCGCACGATGACCGAACGCTCGGGCAGTTTGTCCGATTTGTTCGCCATGGTGCTCGCCCATTTGTTCGAAGAGCATGGGCTTGTGCTGCTGGATGCCGACGATGCCGGCATTCGGTCGCTGGAGGCGCCGATGTTCCGCACGATGATCGAGCGCAACGACGAACTGGAAAAGGCGTACGCGGCTGCTGCCGAGCGGATTAAGGCATTTGGTTATTCGCTGCAGGCGGAAGTGACGGAGGGAAGTTCCAACCTGTTTCTGTTTCGTCAGGAGAAGCAAGGAGAGCGGACGCTCCTACATAAAGACGGGGATACGTTCCGCGACCGCAAGGGGCAAGTGGCCCTTTCCCGCGAGCAGCTGCTCGCAATTGCGGGCGAGCAGCCCGGCTTGCTCAGCAACAATGTGCTGACACGCCCGCTTATGCAGGACTATTTGTTTCCGGTGCTGGCAACTGTGCTCGGGCCAGGCGAAATTTCTTATTGGGCGTTGACCGGCCAGGCTTTCAAGGCGCTGGGCATGGAAATGCCCATCCTTGTGCCGCGTATGTCCTATACGCTGGTGGAAGGCACGATAGCCAAGCATATGGATAAATACGAGCTGTCGTTCGCGGACGTCATGGAACGGTTTGAGCAGCGCAGACGCGAGTGGCTGCAGAAGCAGGATGAATGGTCTATCGAGCAGCGTTTCGGGGAAGCGCGCACTGCATTTGTAGCGATGTATCAGCCGCTGCTTGAGCTCGCCGCAAGCGTTCAGCCTGGTCTTGCCAAGCTTGGCGATACGAACTTGCAGAAAATCGTCGAACAGATCGACTACATGGGAGCCAAAACGCTCGACGCATCGAACAAGCAATTTGAAGCATCGACGCGGCAGCTTGACCGAATTCAGCTTGCGCTCAAGCCGCAGGGCAAGCCGCAGGAGCGTGTGCTTAACATGACTGGTTATTGGAATAGATACCGGCTGGCATGGGTCGATAAGCTGATCGAGGCTCCATACAGCAGGCTGGGCGGCCACGAGATCGTCTATTTATAATTGGAACAGGGAGGATGATTTAGAATGAGCAAAGCAAATGAAAGCATCATTGCCGATCTGGCACTTGCACCGGAAGGGCATTTGAAGATTGATTGGGTACAGGCGCATATGCCTGTTTTGAATACGATTCGCGAGCAATTCGAAAAGGATTTGCCGTTTAAGGGATTAAAGGTGACGATCGCTCTTCACTTGGAGGCTAAAACCGCTTATTTGGCGAAAGTCGTGAAAGCGGGCGGAGCGGAAGTGACGATTACGGGCAGCAACCCGCTGTCGACGCAGGATGATGTTTGCGCAGCGCTTG
The DNA here is from genome assembly GCF_005222705.1 of Paenibacillus sp. SY21-1. Classification (GTDB taxonomy): domain Bacteria; phylum Bacillota; class Bacilli; order Paenibacillales; family Paenibacillaceae; genus Pristimantibacillus. The sequence continues at coordinate 54,108 of NZ_STGF01000017.1, forward strand.
TGGAAGACGGCATCACCGTATTTGCCAAGTACAACCCAAGCGCGGAGGAGTTCAAAGCGCTCAACGTCAAGGCGCTGGAGTGGAAGCCTGATCTGATCATCGACGACGGAGGCGATTTGGCGACGATTCTGCACTCCGAGCGTCCGGAGCTGGGAGAGAATTTGCGCGGCGGCGCCGAGGAAACGACGACAGGCATCATCCGCTTGAAAGCGATGGAGAAGGATGGCACCCTGCAATATCCGATGGTGGCCGTTAACGATGCTTATTGCAAGCATCTGTTCGATAACCGCTACGGCACGGGCCAGTCGGTATGGGATGGCATCAACCGGACGACCAATCTGATGGTAGCGGGCAAAACCGTTGTCGTTGTCGGCTACGGCTGGTGCGGCAAAGGTGTGGCCATGCGTGCAAAAGGTTTGGGGGCCAACGTCATTGTAACGGAAATTGACGCGATCAAAGCTGTCGAGGCATATATGGACGGCTTTGCCGTTATGCCGATGAACGAGGCCGCCAAGCATGGCGAGTTTTTTGTAACGGTCACCGGGAACCGTGACGTGATTCGCGGCGAGCATTACGAGGTGATGAAAAATGGCGCCATTATTTCCAATGCCGGTCATTTCGATGTGGAAGCGAACAAGCCGGAGCTTGCGGCGCTCTCGGAGAGCGTACGCACCGTGCGCCGCAACATTGAGGAGTACAAATTAAAAGACGGCCGCAGCATCTATTTGATTGCCGAGGGACGTCTGGTCAACCTGGCGGCGGGAGACGGCCACCCTGCGGAAATTATGGATATGACATTTGCGCTGCAAGCAGTCGCGCTGCGTTATGTCAATGAGCAGTACGAATCGATCGGCAAAAAGGTTGTCAACGTACCGTATGAGCTGGATGAGCAGGTGGCCAGGTTGAAGCTGAAGTCGCTTGGCTTTGCCATCGACTCGCTTACGCCGGAGCAAGCGGCTTATCTGGATAGCTGGAAGGAAGCTTAATCGTTGAAGGGTTTTGCCCGCATCAGCAAATCCTTTATGAGGTTAACAATGTTTTCGGTTAAAATAATCGTTAATGTCATGAAATGAAATATTATTTATATGAATATTTTCAAAAAATCCTGCTCATAGAGCAGGATTTTTATTTTAGGTGGCGAACTACTGTATCTTAGTGGGGAAAAGTGGGGCAAAGTGGTGGTTTAAGGGGAGAAGGTGGGCGGTTCCTATGTTTATGGGTGAATATCAACATAGCATTGACGATAAAGGCCGCTTGATCATTCCGTCCAAGTTCCGTGAAGCGCTTGGCGCCACCTTCATCGCTACCCGCGGCCTCGACAACTGCTTGTTTGTCTATACGATGAGCGAGTGGAGCATATTGGAGCAGAAGCTGAAGTCGCTTCCGCTGATGAAAGCCGATGCACGCGCATTTACCCGTTTCTTCTTCTCCGGCGCAACTGAATGCGAACTGGACAAACAGGGAAGGGTAAATATACCCAGCAACCTAAGGGAATACGCGAAGCTTGACAAGGATTGCATGGTGCTTGGCGTATCAAGCAGGGTGGAAATCTGGAGCAAGCAAACATGGGAAGGCTACTACCAACAGTCCGAGCAAACTTTTAACGAAATTGCCGAGAAGCTCGTCGATTTCGATTTCAACTTCTAGCGCAGTCAACCAGAACGGGAGGGTTAACATTTGTTTCAGCATATTACTGTACTTCTAAAGGAGGCGGTTGACGGGCTAGCCATCAAGCCGGATGGCATATACGTCGATTGCACGCTCGGCGGAGCGGGGCACAGCGAGCTGATCGCATCGCATCTAGGCGAGGGAGGCAGGCTGATCGCATTCGATCAGGACGATTGGGCGCTTGACAACGCCCGAACAAGACTTGCGCCTTATATGGATAAAGTGACGTTGGTCCGCAGCAATTTCCGTTTTTTGGAGCAGGAGCTTGCCCAATGCGGCGTTCCGATGCACGAGGGCATTCCGCAGGTTGACGGCATCCTGTTCGATCTTGGCGTATCGAGTCCGCAGCTTGACGAGGCGGATCGCGGGTTCAGCTACAACCACGATGCGCCGCTCGATATGAGGATGGATCAGGAAGGCGATTTAACCGCTTACGACATCGTCAATACGTGGGAGGAGCGGGAGCTGTACCGAATTCTTGACCGTTACGGCGAAGAGAAATTTGCCCGCTCGATCGCACGCAACATTGTGAAAGCGCGTGAAAAAGCGCCGATCGGCAACACGGGGGAACTGGCCGAGCTCATTAAAGTGTCCATTCCAGCAGCTGCCAGACGCACAGGCGGACACCCGGCCAAGCGCTCGTTCCAGGCGTTCCGCATTGCGGTAAACGATGAACTGGGCGCGGAGGAGGATGCGCTACAGCAGACGATACGCTGCCTGAAGCCGGGCGGCCGGGCCTCGGTCATTACCTTCCATTCGCTTGAAGATCGGATTTGCAAGCAGATTTTTGCCAAGTACGTCGAGAAATGCACATGTCCGCCGGATTTTCCGCTGTGTGTATGCGGCGGCGGCGGTACGGTCAAATTGGTCAATCGCAAACCGATCATGGCGTCGGAGGAGGAGCTCTCCCATAATCCGAGAGCGCGGTCGGCGAAGTTGAGAATAGCAGAAAAATTATAAGAGGGGGATTTGAATTGGCGTATGTGAATGGAAACTTGGCTCTGCAGCCTAAGCACAAGCAAAATGAACAGTCGGAAGTTGTCGAAACGAAACGAGTGGTTGTTACCCGCAAGTCATTGCCTGTCCAGGAAAAGCTGCTCTATTTATTCACGGTATTGGTTTGCGTCGTCGTTGCAGGAGTCATCATTTCCCGCTACGCGCAAATCTACACGATGAACGTGGAAATTAAACAGATGAACAACAGCGTGAAAACGGTCAGCGTCGAACTGGAGGATATGAAAAAGCAGGTCGAAATGCTGAGCGATCCGGAGCGTATCCGCAAGCTGGCGGAATCGCAAGGGATGATTAGTTCAACCGAAGGCGGAATTATGCTAAAAACCGGCAGCAACGGCCTCAAAACAGCAATGCGCGAATAGGGTGATTGACGATGGTTAAAAGAATGAGAATGCGTACGTTATTTTTTGGAGGGGTCATAACCCTCCTTTTTGTCTTTTTGGTCGGCAGAATCTATTATATTCAAGTCGTGAAGGGCGCCGAATGGTATGAGCTTGCGAAGGAGCGCTGGTCGGCTAACGAGGTTCTGCAAGCCAAGCGCGGCATGATTATGGATCGCAACGGCAAAGTGCTCGCGATGGATTCGGTCGCCTACAATTTGGCGCTTAATCCGAAGCAAATCAACGAGCAGGAAATCGGCTCCGAGGTCATCGACGGCTTGAGCGATATTATCGGCATGTCCAAGGAGTCGCTGCGCGAGCATGTCGAGGCGAAAAAAGATGACGGACAATATTTGAGTCAACGGGAGGTGCGCAACGGGGGCTGGCAGCTCGATAAAACGACGGCCGATAAAATCAAGGAATTCAGCCGTGAACTTTCCAAGGAAAAGAAGGTGCCTGATGTAGGCATATACTTATATGACCAGCAAAAAAGATTTTATCCGAACAAGGAGCTGGCTGCGCAGGTTGTCGGCTATCTGAACAACGAGAATCAAGCGATGACGGGCATAGAGGCTGCCTTGAACGAGCAGCTAAGCGGCGTTGACGGCTATTTTAAATATGAGAAAGACGGAAAGCGGGTCCAGCTTGCTGAAGGCGAGGTCGAATACCAGCCGGAGCAGAACGGCCATGACGTGACGCTTACGATTGACGGAGACATTCAAAAGTACGCGCAGGATGCGCTTGCGGAAATCGTCAAAAAATACAATCCCAAGAGCGCGACAGCCATTGCCGCAGATCCGAACACGATGGAAATTTTGGCGATGGCCAACACGCCTAACTACGATCCCAATGAATATTGGAAAAACAACACAGGCTCCTATAACCATGCCGTTCGTTCGATCTACGAGCCGGGCTCGACGTTCAAGATCGTCACGCTTGCGGCGGCGGTGGAGGAGGGGCTGTTCAATCCGGATGAAAAGTACAAGTCCGGCGAAATCTATTTTCCGAAGGTAGCCAAGCCGATCAGGGATATCAAGCGCGGCGGCTGGGGAACGATTTCGTTTCTGGAAGGCTTGAAGCGCTCCAGTAACGTCGCGTTTGTCAAGCTGGGATACGAGAAGCTGGGCGAAGATAAATTCAAGGACTACATCAATAAATTCGGCTTTGGCCAAAAGACGGGCATTCAGCTCGGCGGCGAGCTGAGCGGACGCGTCCAATTGACATGGCCGATCGAGGTAGCGAACGCTACGTTCGGACAGGGGGTAGCGGTTACGCCGATCCAGCAGGTTGCGGCCGTCGCTGCCGTCGCCAACGGCGGCAAATTGCTGCAGCCGCAAATCATTAAGGAAATTACCGACCCATCCACCAAAACGACAACGAAGGTGGAGCCGAAAGTCGTCCGGCAAGTCATCTCCGAAGAAACCTCCCGCGAAGTCGGGGAATATTTGGAGCAGGTTGTATCGGACAAAGAAATCGGCACCGGCAAGGACGCGTATATCGAAGGCTACCGGGTGGCGGGCAAGACGGGTACGGCGCAAAAAACCAATGTGTCCGGCATAGGCTATGCGGCCGACAAATTCGTCGTATCGTTTATCGGCTACGCTCCGGTGGAAAATCCTAAAATTGTCGTATATATTATCGTCGACGAGCCGAACGATCCGGAAGTGGGCGGCGGCAGAGTAGCAGGTCCGGCCTTTAAAGAGATCGTTCAGAAGAGCCTGCGCAAAATGGGCGTGGCTCCTTCTTACGAGTTTGATGAAAGCACAGGGAAAACCGAGGTGTCCATCGCCGTTCCGAAGGTGACGGATTTAAATGTCACGCAAGCGAAATCTGAAATTAAAGTTAAAGGCATGGATGTCGAGCAGGTAGGCAACGGCACGAAGGTGCTGCAGCAAATACCTCCCGCGGGATCGGTTGTCCACCCGACACAGCGTGTCTATTTGATTACGGAGCCTCCCGAGAAGCTGGCGATACCGGATTTAACCGGCGTATCGCTGCGCGACGCTTTGGAATTTACGACGCTTATCGGCGTCCGGCTCATTCCCGAGGGCCAAGGATACGTCGTCTCGCAGCAGCAGGAAACGTTAAACAATGTCAAGGTGCTGCGGGTGAAGCTGGCTCCGCTCGACCAAGGAACGGCAATAGACCCGCCGCCTGACAGCGAGGGCTCCGGGGAAACCGGCGACGATGGTGCGGAGCAGACGGACCCGGCTGGCGGGCAGCAGACCAATGGCGCTAACGGCTCCGATTCCAATCAGTCGGAGCCGAATGGAGCCGGGCCGTCCGCAGCGCAGAACGGCGCTTCGGCAGCAAGCGGCGCCAATTCGCAATAGCAAGGCTTGTTCTATCCTCCGCTTGTCCAGAATAGGCTGGAAATGAGCGCCTTATGCGCTCCCTAGCCAATCTCGCAAGCGGAGGGGGAACCACAATTGAAAGTATCCAATGTTACGGTCAGGCGACGCTTGTTCATTATTTTAATGATGGGCGGCGTCGCTTTTTTGGCTTTAGGCGTACGATTAGCTTACGTACAGCTGTGGACGGGCGAGGAGCTGTCGCAAAAGGCCGAAAGCTCATGGCGAAGGGATATTCCCTACGTCGCCAAGCGAGGCGAAATCGTTGACCGCGAAGGCGTCAGATTGGCCTACAATGTCAGCGCGCCTACCGTGTACGCGCTGCCTGTGCAGGTGAAGGATGCGCAAGCTACGGCGGCGGCGCTTGCCCCGCTGCTCGACATGCCGGTAGAGAGAATAGCGTCCAATATCAAGAAGCGGGAGATGATTGTCAGAGTAGGCCCGGGCGGCCGGAAAATTACGCTGGAAAAGGCGGAGCAAATTCGCGCCCTGGAGCTTCCGGGCATCGTCGTCGCGGAGGATAATGTCCGATTCTACCCTTACGGCAACTTGGCGGCTCATGTGCTGGGCTTTACGGGCATTGACAATCAGGGCTTGACGGGCGTTGAAGCGAAATACGACAAGGAGCTGAGCGGCATTCGCGGCAGCGTGTCGTTTCTGGCGGATGCGGGCGGCCGTTTAATGCCGGGCTCCTCGGATACGTACAACGCGCCTAAGGACGGGCTCACGATGCAGCTTACGCTCGACAAGCAGATTCAGACCGTTATGGAGCGCGAGCTCGACCAAGCCATGACCAAGCTTGCCCCGGACGGCATCATAGCCGTTGCGATGGACCCGAATACCGGCGAAATTCTCGGGATGGCCAGCCGGCCTACGTTCGAGCCGGACAAGTACAGGGAAGTGGCGAGCGAGGTATACAACCGCAATTTGCCGATTTGGATGACGTACGAGCCAGGTTCGACCTTCAAAATTATTACGCTGGCAGCAGCGCTGGAAGAGAACAAGGTTGACCTGCACAAGGAGCATTTTTTTGATCCGGGCTTTGTAGAGGTGGGCGGCGCCAAGCTGCGCTGCTGGAAAAAGGGCGGCCACGGCAGCCAAACGTTCCTTGAGGTTGTGGAAAACTCCTGCAACCCCGGGTTTGTGACGCTGGGCAACCGGCTCGGCAAGGAAAAGCTGTTTGAGTATATTAAAAACTTCGGCTTCGGCGCCAAAACGGGCATCGATATCGGAGGCGAAGCGACGGGCATCTTGTTTAAGCTGAACCAGGTCGGTCCTGTCGAGCTGGCAACGACCGCGTTCGGTCAGGGCGTATCGGTGACGCCGATTCAACAGATTGCTGCCGTATCGGCTGCGATAAACGGAGGCACGCTCTACAAGCCGCATGTCGCCAAGGCTTGGATCAACCCGGAAACGGGAGAAACGGTCAGCACGGTGGAGCCGGAGGCGGTGCGCACGGTCATTTCGGAGGAAACGTCCAAGCAGGTGAGGGAAGCGCTGGAAAGCGTAGTAGCGCAAGGCACGGGCAAAAATGCGTTTATTGACGGCTATCGCGTCGGCGGCAAAACGGGAACGGCCCAGAAGGTTATTAACGGCAGGTATTCGCCTAACGAGCACATCGTATCGTTTATTGGCTTTGCGCCCGCTGACGACCCCAAAATAGTCGTCTACGTCGCAGTGGACAATCCCGAGGGCATTCAATTCGGAGGGGTTGTCGCCGCTCCGATCGTTCATAACATTATGGAGGATGCGCTGAACATTCTGAAAGTGCCGCCTCGCGAGAAGCAGATCGAGCGTGATTACCAATACGGAGAAACGCCGATCGTCACGGTGCCGAACTTAATCGGCAAATCGGTCGCCGAGCTCTACGAGGATCTGAATATGAATTTCAACCTGACGACTGCCGGCACGGGCAAAACCGTCATTTCCCAGGCTCCGGCAGCCGGCGAGCGGGTGGACCGCGGCTCGACGATTCGAATCTATTTGGGCGACGGCGATCATATTACCCATACCCATTGACTATAATGGTACGTAACGAGAGTGCGGCGCGCGGCAATGCGGATACTCGCCTGCGTCGCTCCCTCGAGGGGGAGGGGATGAAGCGGATGCGTCTAAAGGAGATTGCGGAATTGCTTGTGACGTCGAGGCTTGCGGGAAACGGGGAGACGGAGATTGCAGGAGTCAGCAACGACTCACGAACGGTTCAGCCGGGGGAGCTCTTTATCTGTTTGCGGGGACATACGTCAGACAGCCATCGCTTCGCGCCGCAAGCTGCGGCCCGCGGTGCGGCGGCGCTGATTGTGGAGCGCGAGCTTCCGCTCCCGCTTCCGCAGCTGATTGTACGCGATTCGCGGCTTGCCATGGCGATCGTCGCCGGCCGCTTTTACGGCTACCCGAGCCATTCACTCAAGCTGATCGGCGTAACCGGAACGAACGGGAAGACGACTACGACCAATTTAATAGAGCAGGTGCTGGCCCGATTGGGGCATACCGCCGGCGTAATCGGAACGATCGAGCTTCGATATGCAGGGCAATCTTACCCGATGTCGGGCACGACGCCGCAAACGCTGCAGCTTCAGCAATATTTAAGCCGCATGCGGGATGCCGGCACAGCGTACTGCGCAATGGAAGTGTCCTCGCATGCGCTTGAGCAGGGGCGCGTGAAAGGCTGCCGTTTTCGTACCGCGGTTTTTACGAACCTAAGCCAGGATCATCTTGACTACCATGAAACGATGGAGCGTTATGCGGCAGTGAAAGGCTTGTTCTTCTCGCGTCTTGGCAATGTGTATGCGCCGAGCGAAAGCGAGCGCTCTTACGCCGTGCTTAATAGCGACGATCCGCTTGCGGCTACTTATGCAGAGCTGACTGCGGCGGAGGTCGTCACTTACGGCATAGACGCTGAAGCCGACGTTAAGGCGTCCAATATTCGCATTACGGCGCAGGGAACTACCTTTCATGTGGGGACATTCCGCGGCGAAGCGGAGGTCGCGCTGCAAATGGCCGGCAAATTCAATGTATATAATGCATTGGCGGCGATAGCGGCCGTTCTGCTGGAGGGGGCGGAGCTGGCTGATATCGCGGCAGCTCTTGCAGCCGTTCCCGGGGTGCCCGGGCGGGTGGAGTCGGTTCACGAGGGCCAGGATTTTGCCGTCATCGTCGATTACGCGCATACGCCTGACGGACTTGAGAACGTGCTGCAGGCGATCAGGGAGCTTGCGGAGCGTCGGATTATTTGCGTGTTCGGGTGCGGCGGCGACCGCGATCGGACCAAACGTCCGCTTATGGGACTGATAGCGGCGAAGTACGCCGAATACTGTATCATTACTTCCGATAATCCGCGCTCGGAGCCGCCTGATCGGATTATGCAGGACATTGCGACAGGGATGGCGAATAACAACATTCTGCCCGAGAGGTACGAATTAATCGCCGATCGGCGGGCAGCCATTCAAAAAGCGGTTGAAATGGCAAGCCCAGGCGATGTAGTATTGATTGCGGGGAAAGGCCATGAAACCTATCAGGAACTAAACGGCGTCAAATATCCGTTTGACGACCGATTGATAGCGAAAGAAGCGATAAGGGGAATCATACATTGATTAAACGTACAGTTAAGCAAATCGCCGAGATGAGCGGCGCAAGATGGAAAGGAATCGGCGATGGCGCCCTTGTTGCAGGCGTTACGACCGACTCGCGGAGGGTAGAGGCAGGGCAGCTGTTCGTCCCGCTCGTCGGCGAGCAGTTCGACGGGCACGATTACGTGGAGCAGGCTGCAAGCATGGGCGCAGCAGCCGCCTTGTGGGAAAGGAAGCGTCCGGTGCCGGAGTCGCTTGCCGATTTTCCGCTGCTGCTGGTAAGGGATACGCTGGCTGCGCTGCAAAAGCTGGCGGGGGCATACCGCAGCGAGCTGATGGTGCGCGTTGTCGGAATAACGGGCAGCAACGGGAAAACGACGACCAAGGATATGACGGCGGCGATTCTTGGGCAGTCCTACAAGGTGCTGAAAACGGAGGGCAACCTGAATAACCATATCGGGCTGCCGTTAACGGTTCTGAAGCTGGAGGAGGATACGGAGGCGGCTGTGCTGGAGATGGGCATGAGCGGCTTTGGCGAAATCGAGCTGCTGACCCGGATCGCACAGCCCGATGCGGCGATTATTACAAATATCGGCGATGCGCACTTGCTTCAGCTGGGATCGCGCGAGGGCATTGCCAAAGCGAAGCTGGAAATAGCGGAGGGGCTTGGCGACGGCGGACTGCTTCTGTACAACGGCGATGAGCCGCTGCTGGCCGCCGAGCTGGAGAGCAGGGAGCTTCCCGAAGGCGTCGTCAGACGGACATTCGGTCTTGGCGCCGGCAACGTCTGGTCGGCGGCGGATATCGAAATCGGGCCGGAGAGCGCTAGCTTTACGGCCGTATACGAGGGAGCGCCAAGCGGCGCTGGCTCCGTGCGCATTCCTGTGCCTGGACGGCACAACGTCAGCAATGCGCTGGCCGCCATCGCCGTCGGCCGTTTCTTCGGCGTTCCGGCTGCGCGCATAGCCGCCGGCCTTGCGGATATGCGGCTGACTGGAATGCGCATTCAGCCGGTCCGGGCGTTTAACGGCGCCATGGTGCTGAACGATGCATACAATGCCAACCCGACGGCGGTGCAGGCTGCGCTTGAGCTTGTCGGCCAGCTCTCGGGCTACCGGCGCAAGTGGCTTGTGCTCGGCGATATGCTTGAGCTCGGTCCGCAGGAGCAGGAGCTTCATTACGGCGTCGGCGCTTCCATCACGCCGGACAAGGCCGATGCGGTGCTCGCCTGCGGCCCGTTATCCGTACATACGGCTTCCGGGGCCAAAGCGCGGTTCAAGGAGCATGGCGCAGATGCAGATGCGGCTGTGCGCCATTTTGAAGATAAGGCTTCATTGACCCAGTGGCTCCGCGAGCGGCTTGCGCCGGATGATCTTGTGCTCGTCAAAGGGTCGCGCGGGATGCGGATGGAACAAATCGTAGAGGCATTGGAGGCGAAATAGACATATGGATATGATGGTCATTTTATTCTCCATTGGCGCTTCCTTCCTGATAGCCGTTCTGCTCGGACCATTGTTTATCCCGCTGCTCCGCCGTTTGAAGTTCGGCCAGCAAATCCGCGAGGAGGGCCCGCAAAGCCATCTCAAGAAGAGCGGTACGCCTACGATGGGCGGCATTATCATCATGATCGCGCTTCTGATCGCGTTCGTGAAGTTCTCCGACAAGACGTCCGAGTTCTGGGTGCTTCTGACGGCTTCTCTCGGATTTGGGCTCGTTGGCTTTTTGGACGACTACATTAAAATCGTGTTTAAACGCTCGCTTGGTCTGACAGCCAAGCAAAAGCTGTTTGGCCAGCTGCTGTTCTCCATCATCGTCTGCGTGCTGCTGTACAATATGCATCACAGCACGGAGATTATTGTGCCCGGCACAAGCTGGGGCTTCGATCTTGGATGGTTCTACTACGCGTTCGTCGTCATTATCATGTTTGCTGCGAGCAACTCGGTCAATTTCACGGATGGGCTTGACGGCTTGCTCGCGGGCACAAGCGCAATCGCCTTCGGCGCCTTTACCATTGTCGCGCTGCAGGCCTCGTCGCACGAATCCGCCGTTTTTTCGGCTGCGATGATTGGCGCCGTGCTTGGCTTTCTCGTCTACAATGCGCATCCCGCCAAGGTGTTCATGGGCGACATGGGATCGCTGGGCATCGGCGGCGGCATAGCGGCTGTAGCGATTTTGACGAAAACGGAGCTCCTCCTGATCATTATTGGCGGGGTGTTCGTGCTGGAGATGCTGTCCGTCATTTTGCAGGTTGCTTCCTTTAAGCTGCGGGGCAAGCGGATCTTTAAAATGAGTCCGATTCACCATCATTTCGAGCTGGTCGGCTGGTCGGAATGGAAGGTCGTTACGGTGTTCTGGTCCGTCGGTATCGTGCTTGCGGCAATCGGTCTGCTGCTTGTGATCTAAGCTGAATAGCTACATGTTCGCGGCGGCTTCTGCTTTTGGCAGAGCCGCTTCATGTATTCATAGATGTGAGAGAAAGGAATGTCCATGATGAATCATCCTTCAACCTACAAAGGCCGCAGAGTCGTCGTACTCGGTTTGGCCAGAAGCGGCGCCAGCGTCGCCAAAGTATTTCACGAGCTGGGAGCAAACGTAATCGTCAACGACAAAAAGGAGCGGGAGCTAAGCCCGGAGGCGGACGAGCTCGCTGCGCTGGGCATTAATGTGGTGTGCGGCTATCACCCGGAGGATCTTATTTCGGAGGATACGGCGCTGTTGATCAAAAATCCGGGCATCCCCTATACGGCTCCTCCGGTGGCGCAGGCGCTGGAGCGCGGTGTGGAGATCGTAACCGAGGTAGAGGCGGCTTACTTCCTGTCGCCGGCGCCCATTATCGGCATTACAGGCTCGAACGGCAAAACGACGACTACGACGCTGATCGGCAAGCTGCTGGAAGCGGCGGGCATGAATCCGATTGTCGCCGGCAATATCGGGCGACCGCTATGCGAGGCGGCGATTGAAGCGACGCCGGACAACTGGCTTGTTGCGGAGCTAAGCAGCTTTCAGCTGAAAGGGACCGGCGCATTCCGCCCGAGGGTTGCGCTGCTGCTCAATATCGCCGAAACCCATCTTGACTATCATGGCGACATGGACGACTATATCAATTCCAAAATCAAGCTGTTCGACAATCAGACGGACGAGGATGCGGCCATTGTGAACTGGGATGATCCCGAGTGCCGGGCGATTTCCGCTCTGCTAACGGCGCCTCAGCTTCCGTTCTCGCTCTATGAACGGCTTGACACGGGCGTATATATCGAGCCTCCGTATGCGAAAGACAGCGCCGGTAAGCCGGATGACGGCGTTCAGCGTAGCTTTGTTTACTCATTCGGCGACGGGAACGTGAGAGAGGTGCTGCCGGTTAGCGAGCTTGGCATTCCAGGCCGCCATAACGCCGCCAATGCGCTCGCAGCCATCGCGGCGGCACTGGCGGCGGGGGCTGACCCGCAGCGGCTGCAGCAGCCGCTCAGAAGCTTTAGAGGGGTCGAGCACCGTTTGGAGTTTGTGAGGGAAACGGCCGGCGTGAGCTATTATAACGATTCCAAGGCGACAAATCCGATTGCGACGACGATGTCGGTTCAGTCGCTGACGGCGCCGATTGTGCTCATTGCGGGCGGGCTTGACCGCGGCTCGGACTATATGGAGCTTGTTCCCCTGTTCCGCGACCGGCTAAAGGCTCTTGTCGCGCTTGGAGAAACGCGGGAAAAGCTGGCGAAAGTGGCGGAGCTGGCAGGTTTAGCGCGGGTGGAAATCGTCGAACCTAATGAGGACGCCGAAGCGGTGCTGCGGGAAGCGGTACGGCGCGCGGCGGAGCTTGCCGAGCCGGGAGACGCCGTTCTGCTGTCCCCGGCATGCGCAAGCTGGGACATGTTTGCATCCTATGAGCAGCGAGGGCGAATTTTTAAAGATTCGGCGCATACCTTGTAAGTAGGGGGCATGTCCCTACTTTCCCACGGTAAGAGGTGTGCGTTATGGCCAAGGCGCGTTCTGCCCCGGACGTCTGGATGCTTGCGGCGATCGGGCTAATTCTTGCAATCGGACTTATTATGGTATACAGCGCGAGCGCGGTGCTCGCTTTTCACGATTACGGCGACCGCTTCTACTTCGTCAAGCGACAGGCGCTGTTTGCCGGGCTAGGCGCGGGAGCGCTGATATGCACGATGAATATTCACTATTCCAACTGGAAAAAATGGGCTGGCATCGCGCTGATCGTCTGCTTTGGCCTGCTCGTACTCGTGCTGATCCCAGGCATCGGCGTCGTGCGCGGGGGAGCGCGGAGTTGGCTTGGCATCAGCTCGTTCGGCATTCAGCCCTCGGAGTTCATGAAGCTGGCCATGATCCTGTTTCTGGCCAAATGGCTGTCGGAGAAGCAGCAGACGATTACGCAGTTCCGCAAAGGCCTCGTGCCGCCGCTGGCGCTGGTCGGACTGGCCTTCGGCCTTATTATGCTTCAGCCTGATCTGGGCACAGGCTCGGTTATGCTTGGCGCCGCGATGCTGCTCATTTTTACGGCAGGGGCGCGAATCGCCCATCTTGGAGGGCTGGTCGGGCTGGGGATAGCCGGCTTCGTTGGGCTGATTATCGCCGCCCCGTACCGGCTGAAGCGAATTACAAGCTTTCTTGATCCGTGGTCGGACCCGCTTGGCGGAGGCTATCAGATCATTCAATCGCTGCTGGCCATCGGTCCCGGCGGCCTTGTCGGTCTCGGTCTCGGCATGAGCCGTCAAAAATACAGCTATTTGCCTGAGCCGCAGACGGATTTTATCTTTTCGATTGTTGCAGAAGAGCTTGGCTTTATCGGCGGGATTACACTTATTCTGTTGTTTCTTATAGTCGTATGGCGCGGCGTGCGCACGGCGATTGCGGCGCCGGATACATTCGGCAGCCTGCTGGCTGTCGGCATCACAAGCATTATCGGCGTACAAGTGCTGATCAATATCGGCGTCGTCATCGGGATGATGCCTGTAACGGGCATTACGCTGCCGCTCGTCAGCTATGGCGGCTCCTCGCTGACGCTGCTGCTCACGGCGCTCGGCATTTTGCTTAATGTATCGCGTTATTCCCGCTAGCTGCCGCTTATTGCCCGACTAGGCGTCTGTCACACAACCGTCGCAGGGGGCATAGGATACACTATGTTCGTGACTGTCGCCCGGAACGGCGCGAAGGCAGCCCGCAGCCGCATCGGGACAGTATGCCAATTTTATTGTCGACACCGGGCAAGCGACAGCGGAAGACGTTCTCGCCCTCATGAAGTCTAGCGGATGCACGGTTCAGGTGCGTTTCGGCGTCCTGCTCGTGCCTGAGGCACTCGCAGTGGGCGAGCGGTAATTCGGAGGTGATACATTGGACAAATTGGTGATTGAAGGCGGGAAACCACTCTCAGGAACCATAGTTATCCAAGGAGCGAAAAATGCCGCTTTGCCGATATTGGCAGCCAGTATTCTGGCTAAGGGCACATCAACGATTGATCATGTGCCCGGTCTGCTGGATATCGAGGTTATGCTGAACATTTTGCGCGAACTGGGATGCCGTGCCGAGCATACGGAAGGGACAGTTGTGCTGGATACGCTGGCAGCGCATACGTCCCACGTGCCGGAGTCTTTAATGAAACAGATGCGTTCGTCTATCTTTCTAATGGGTCCTCTGCTTGCGAGATTCGGAGAAACGCAGGTGTATCTGCCTGGGGGCTGCGCGATTGGGGAACGCAAAATCGATCTGCATCTGGAAGGTCTGAAGGCGCTTGGTGCAGAAATCGAAGAATTGGGTAACCGTATCATATGCCGCGCAGAAAAGCTGGTCGGTGCGGATATCCATTTAAGCTTTCCTAGCGTCGGAGCTACCGAGAACATTATGATGGCGGCTGCGCTGGCCGAGGGCCGCACAACGATATCGGGAGCTGCGCGCGAACCGGAAATTCAGGATTTGCAAGGGTTTTTGAATGCAATGGGGGCAAAAATAATCGGTGCGGGCACGGATACGATAACGGTTGACGGGGTTCAGTCGCTTACCTCTTGCCGCTATCAGATTATTCCGGATCGCATTGTCGCCGGAACGCTTATGCTGGCTGCGGCGGCGACTCGCGGGCAGGTCACGCTTCAGAACACAAAGCCTGCGCATTTGACCTCGCTGATTCACGTCATGCGCCGCGCAGGTGTTCAAATCGTCATCGACGGTGATATAATTAAAGTTGGCAGTTCCGCGCGGCCGAAGGCGGTAGAACGAATTGTCACCTCGCCGTACCCGGCGTTTCCTACCGATTTGCAGTCGCAGATGATGGTGCTTCTAACGCTGGCGGACGGCGTCAGCATTATGAAGGAAACGATTTTTGAAGGCAGGCTGAAGCATGTGGATGAGCTGTCCCGGATGGGGGCGGACATTCGCGTAGATATGAATGCGGCGATTGTTCGCGGCGTGCCCAGGTTGTACGGCGCCACGGTAGAGGCAACGGATTTGCGCGCAGGAGCGGCGCTGGTCATTGCCGGACTTGCGGCGCAGGGCAAAACCGTTGTGGAGCAAATTCATCATATTGATCGCGGCTATGACCGCATCGAAGCGACATTGTCGCATCTGGGCGCGCGTATTTCCCGCTACTCCCCTGTGCCCAACAATTAACGCGAGCGGCGAAAACGCTGCAAGATAGAAACGGCCGGCTGACCTTTCACGCGAGCTAGCGGGGAATGCCGGAAGTTTTTTTGAAAAGGAAGGGACAAGTTATGAGCGCACAAATGCCCGTGCTGAAGGAGCCAATGCGCAGGAAGCTGGGAAACAAAAAGCTGCTTATTATTCTTTTACTACTATTTATTACGCTGCTGGCCGTTTTATTCTTTAATTCTTCCATTAGCAAAATTTCAGACATTCAAATCGAGGGCAATCGATTCGCCACACGCGAGCAGATCGAGGAAGCCTTCGTCGCTAAAGTTGGCGATGCGTTTTTTGGTACCTCGTCCGGCACGCTGGAGGAGCGGGTAGCGACGCTGCCGCAAGTCGAGAAAGCATCCGTTACGAAGGCATTTCCCGGGGTAGTGAAAATCAAGGTGCAGGAATATCCGGTTGTAGCCTTCGAGCTTGCCGCCGACGGGGAAATGACAGCGCTGCTGCGAAGCGGAGCGACGGTCGATGCGAGCACCGACCGGCTTATGCTTATCGACAAGCCGGTGCTGACCGGCTGGAAGGCTGGCGACCCTTATAAAGCGGAACTGACGAAGCAGCTTGGGGCCATGTCAGCCAAGCGGTTATCCGATCTGTCGGAAATCACTCCCTATCCTTCCGCTGCTTATCCGGACCGGATTATGATTTATACGCGAAGCAAGTTTGAGGTCATTACCGCGGTATCGGTATTGCCCGAGAAAATCGACGCGTTGAATGCGGTCATCGAGTCGCAGGAGCCGGGCAAGGTGACGATGCTATTGGCCGATACATACGAGCCGTTCCAGATACCGAATGAGGAAGCTGGCGAGACAGAGCAAAATGGCACTACTCAATAGAAGCAAAGAGTGGTAGAATTTTATGTATTATATTCATAGTCACCGGGGTTTTAAGCTTTAGCAGGACGATGTCGCAAGGGGCGGCGTCTATGGCAACATTTTACTGTGTGAAAAGTTTGTTGAAAAAAGAGGGAAAGTATCACTAGTGTTGAATATGTAGAAAGACCTTTAGCAATCATTAATATATTTTTCTTTGAAATGGAGGTGCCGCGAATTGAGCAGCAACGACATCATAGTCAGTTTGGACATCGGTACATCCAAAGTTCGAGCTATTATTGGCGAGGTGAATAACGGAGCCATTAATATTATTGGAGTTGGATCTGCCGACTCAGAGGGTATTCGCAAAGGAGCAATCGTAGATATTGACCAGACCGTGCAATCCATACGCAATGCGGTAGAGCATGCGGAACGCATGGTTGGCATTCAAATATCAGACGTGTACGTGGGTATTCAGGGCAATCACATTGCTCTGCAAACCAATCGCGGCGTTGTTGCAGTATCCAATGAGGATCGGGAAATAGGGGAAGAAGATATCGAACGAGTGCTGCAGGCGGCAAAGGTTGTAGCGCTCCCGCCGGAGCGCGAGATCATTAATCTTGTGCCTAAGCAATATTTGGTGGACGGGCTGGAAGGCATTTCGGACCCGCGGGGAATGATCGGCGTTCGTCTGGAAGTGGAAGCGACGATTGTGACCGGAACCAAAACGGCCATTCATAACCTGATGCGCTGCGTCGAGAAGGCGGGCTTGCGAATATCCGGGGTCATCCTGATGTCGCTTGCATCCGGCGTTATGTCTTTGACAAAGGACGAGAAAACGATTGGAACCGTGCTTGTCGATATCGGGGCGGGCTCCTGTACGATAGCCGTATACGATCAAGGAGGCATAGCGGCAACGTCTACCTTGCCGATCGGCGGCGAATACGTGACCAACGATATCGCTTACGGCTTGCGGACGCAGAGCGAGCAAGCGGAGAAGATCAAGCTGAAATACGGCTGCGCCAATGTCCCTGACAGCGCGGAGGATGTCCGCTTTAAAGTAACCCGCATGGGAAGCAACGTCGAGAAGGAGTTCTCACAGCCCGATCTGGCTAGCATAATCGAGCCTCGCATGCAGGAGATTTTTCATCTGGTCCGCCAGGAGGTTCGCAAGCTTGGCTACGGCGACAAGGTGAACGGATATGTGCTCACCGGCGGCACCGTGTCAATGCCCGGCACCTTGGCGCTGGCGCAAGCGGAGCTTGAGTCTTCGGTGCGAATTGCGTTGCCGGATTATATCGGCGTCCGCGACCCTGCCTATAGCAGCGGCGTCGGCATGATTCAGTACGTATCGAAGTATATGGGAGCGTTCAGCAACGCGAACAACGGCGCTTCCAAGAAAACGTCCAAAAGCAAAGCCGCCGCCGCTCCTACCGCAAAACCCGGCATGTTCGAGCGGATCAAAAGCATGTTCAACGAATTTATATGAATCTATGAGAATATAAGTTTCATGACAAGCGATACTTATATTTTAATGCGGAACGTAATTGGCCGTTTGTTGCGGTGTCATGGCGGTTTGCGTATGCAAGATAAGCTTATATAACCTTCACCTTATATGTGCTTATCTTTCATTGCGAAATGCTTGGCTATGCCGCCGTAAGAGGCCGACAGCCGTTTACGCTTGACTGGGGGAAAATGAACGATGTTGGAATTCGATTTTGAGCTTGAATCCCAGGCTCAAATAAAAGTAATTGGTGTAGGCGGTGGCGGCAGCAATGCGGTTAACCGAATGATTGAGAATGGGGTAAAGGGCGTTGACTTTATTACCGTCAATACGGATGCGCAGGCGCTGCATCTCGCTAAGTCCGAGCATAAGCTGCAAATCGGCGACAAGCTGACACGCGGCTTGGGCGCAGGCGCGAATCCCGAGGTAGGCAAAAAAGCGGCCGAGGAATCCCGCGAGATCATTATGAATCAGCTTAAAGGTTCGGATATGGTGTTCGTGACCGCCGGCATGGGAGGCGGAACCGGTACGGGAGCCGCTCCGGTTATCGCTGAAATCGCGCGCGAATGCGGTGCGCTTACGGTTGGTGTCGTTACGCGTCCGTTCACATTCGAAGGCCGCAAGCGTTTCGGACAAGCCGAGCTTGGCATCGAAGCGCTAAAGGAAAAAGTCGATACGCTGATCGTCATTCCGAATGATCGCCTTCTTGAAATTGTCGACAAAAAAACCCCGATGCTTGAAGCGTTCCGCGAAGCGGACAACGTGCTTCGGCAAGCGGTTCAGGGTATTTCCGATTTGATTAACGTTCCCGGCCTGATCAACCTCGACTTTGCCGACGTGAAGACCATTATGACGGAGCGCGGCTCCGCGCTGATGGGTATCGGCATTGCGACCGGCGAGAATCGTGCGGCTGAAGCAGCAAGAAAGGCGATCATGAGCCCGCTGCTCGAGACATCCATTGATGGCGCACGCGGCGTTATTATGAATATTACGGGCGGCAGCAACCTGTCCCTCTACGAAGTCAACGAAGCGGCTGAAATCGTCATTTCGGCATCCGACCCGGATGTAAACATGATTTTCGGCGCCATCATTGATGAAGAGCTCAAGGATGAAATCAAGGTTACCGTCATTGCTACCGGCTTTGAATACAAGTCGTCGATTGCTGTGCGCCGTTCGCCTCAGCAAGAGACTTCTTCGGAGAGCAGACCGTCCTCTCAGCCGTCGCAGGCCAAACCGTTCAGTCTGGGCCAGACGCCAAGCGACCATCTGGAAATTCCAGCGTTTCTGCGCAACCGTCCGCGCGGCGATCGCTAATAAAGAGAACTCATTCATCCCGCTTGGGGAGCATTCGCTCCCCGATGCGGGATTTTTTTTGCGTATTCCCATAGGAGAGCAAGCCTTGATTGCTCCGCAACTCGACAAAAAAAGATGCGGCATGCCGTCATGAATAGACAGACTTTGAAATAGGATTTTAATATACTAGTCTCAATCGTTTCTCGAAAATGCCGCTGTGTGCCGGATCTGACGGCAACTGCGGAAAGGTGAACTACATGACGGTATATGTGGATGTGATGTTTCTCAAAGAAATGCTGGTAGACGGGGCGGTTCTGCTGACGGCCGGCTGGGTTCGTCATTTGAGGCCAAAGCCTTGGAGAGTGCTGCTTGCCTCCGCTGTTGGAGGCTGTTATGTCGTGCTCATGTTGTTCCCGCCGCTTTCCTTTCTGTTTACGCTGGTCGTCAAGGTGATGATTTCGTTTTTGATCGTATGGATTGCATTCGGTTTTTCCTCCATTCAGCACTTTTTACGAAATATTGGCGCGTTTTATGCCGTTAATTTCGTAGCGGCCGGAGCTGTGCTTGGACTGTATTATTTGCTTATGCAAGGTTCGGGCGAAATGTGGCGCACGATCACATTCGTAAACGGAAGCGTGAGGGCAGAACTCAAAATGGGCTTGTTTTATGTCATTGCAGCGATTTGCATCGGTTTGTATGTATATCGTTCGGTCGCTTCGCAAAAAAGGGAGCGAGAGCTGGTTCAAACGCATCTGGCAGAAGTAAAAATGACGATTGGAGAGCGCATACAAACGTGCATCGGCTTAATCGACACCGGCAACCAGTTATATGATCCGCTTACCCGCATTCCGGTCATGGTGGTCGAAGCTTCCCTATTGCAGGAGGACTTGCCCGAGGGCTGGCTGGAAAGCATGCGGGAGGGCGAGGTTGACAGACTTGTTGCAGGTATGGAGCAGCAAACCTTCCTTTGGCAGGATCGGCTCAGACTCGTCCCGTACAGGGGAGTAAACCGCGGCTCGCAGTTTATGCTTGCCATAAAGCCGGATGCGGTACACATTATGCGTGAAGGACAAGTGTTCGAAACAAAAAGGGTGCTGATCGGTCTTGACGGCGGAAAGCTGGCATCTGACGGGGCATATCGGGCGATTATTCATCCGTCCATGGTGCAGGCGAGGCAGTAGCCTCGGCTGTGCGCACACTCAAACGAAAGGCGGAAGGGTCGGCGCGGTACTGTACAGTCTGGCGTCTAAGCGTACATACACCAACAATCGGGGAGGGATGGGCCAGATGCTCGTCAAATACAAATTGATTCTTCAATTATATTATTATCGAGTTTTGTTTTTATTCGGCCTCAAGAGCGAAGAAATTTATTATATTGGCGGCAGCGAGGCGCTGCCTCCGCCATTGACCCGCGAGGAAGAGGAGTATTTGCTCGAAAAGCTGCCTAGCGGCGACACGGCAATCAGAGCCGTGCTGATTGAACGCAATCTTCGCCTTGTTGTGTATATCGCCCGCAAATTCGAAAACACTGGCATTCATATCGAAGACCTTGTGTCAATCGGAGCGATTGGCCTGATTAAAGCGGTCAATACCTTCGATCCCGAGAAAAAAATCAAGCTGGCCACCTATGCTTCCCGATGTATTGAAAATGAAATTCTGATGTACCTGCGCCGCAACAGCAAGACCAGAACCGAGGTCAGCTTTGACGAGCCGTTAAACATCGATTGGGACGGAAATGAGCTGCTGCTCTCGGATGTGCTGGGTACGGAAAACGATACAATCTACCGCAATATTGAGGAGCAGGTCGATCGCAAGCTGCTGCATAAGGCGCTTGACAAGCTGACCGAGCGTGAACGAATTATTATGGAGCTTCGCTTCGGACTGGCGGACGGCGAAGAAAAAACGCAAAAGGATGTTGCCGACTTGCTTGGCATTTCCCAATCGTATATTTCACGGCTGGAAAAGCGGATCATCAAGCGTCTGCGCAAGGAATTTAACAAGATGGTATAGCTGGCTGCCGTTGTCGGGATGTATCGAATCGTGTCGGATCAGGAATAAAAAGAGGGCCCTGGGAGATAATGAACATTAATGTTTCTCCTTGGGAGGTAATCACGTTGACCCGTAATAAAGTCGAGATTTGTGGTGTGGATACCGCGAAGCTGCCTGTGCTGACAAATGCCGAGATGAGAGAGCTGTTCACGGCATTGCAAACCCGAAATGAGTGGGCAGCGAGAGAGAAATTGGTAAACGGCAATCTGAGGCTTGTGCTCAGCGTTATACAACGGTTCAACAATAGGGGAGAGTTTGTAGACGACCTGTTTCAGGTAGGCTGCATTGGACTTATGAAGGCGATTGATAATTTCGACCTTGGACAAAATGTCAAATTTTCCACCTATGCCGTGCCGATGATTATCGGCGAAATTCGCCGTTATTTACGAGACAACAACCCGATTCGGGTATCGCGAAGTCTTCGCGATATTGCTTATAAGGCGTTGCAGGTGCGCGACAGCCTGACGAACCGAAATTCTCGCGAGCCGACGATTTTTGAAATATCCGAAGCGCTGAACGTTCCTAAGGAAGATGTGGTGTTTGCGCTTGATGCTATACAGGACCCCGTATCGCTATTCGAGCCGATCTATCATGACGGCGGAGATCCGATCTATGTCATGGATCAAATTAGCGACGATCGCAACAAGGATGTCTCGTGGATTGAAGAGATCGCCCTCAGGGAAGCGATGCATAAGCTTAACGATCGGGAAAAAATGATTTTGTCGATGCGCTTTTTTGAAGGGAAAACCCAGATGGAGGTTGCCGATGAGATCGGTATATCTCAGGCGCAGGTGTCCAGGCTGGAGAAATCGGCCATTCAGCAAATGCAAAAGCATGTAAAAACGTAGAGAAGCAAGCGGCGCCGGGGGGCGCCGCTTTTTGTTGCATCGCAGGCAATCGATACGTAAACTGTCTCCATGCGTTACGCTCAAGATAGCAGCATCCACACGGTCATGACGCCAAGCGCGAGGCATAACGGCGAATACAGCCAAGTATCCATCCGGCCAAATGCGGTGCTGCGAATGCGTTTGAAAAAGCCGAGCATCCGAAATTCGCCTATTGCCCTGAGCAGCAGCACGGAGGCAATCAGCCAGCTTGAGGCTGAGGGCAGCCACTGCGGACCCACTGCGGGTACAAGCTTGCCGTACATCATCAGCATAGCGGCGAATAACCAGAATACAAGGATTACTGCCGCCATTTCGGATTTGCCCGGCCTGAATAACGGCTGCCGCGTCTCGGGCTTGAAGGGCAAGACGATTTCGAAGCCGCGTCGGCCTCCGAGCAGCCAGTACAAATGGATCAAGCCAATTAGAATAAATACGCCTCCTACACTTGCAGCGAGCCATGTCTGCAGCATAGCGGTCACCTCCGGTTAGCGATTTTGTGTACGAACAAGCTCAAGCAGCAATGCCACTTGTGCCGCGGTTTCTCCCTCGGTCAAGGTATCGTGCTTGAAGCGCTCGTACCAGCCGAGGTAATAGTGATAAAGGATGTGCGACATCCGTTCTGCTTCCTCCTGCGCGTAGCCGATGCGCTGAAGCAAGCTCGCCATATAGGCGAGGCGCTGCTCTTCCGTCTCCTGCAGCATGATTTTGTACTCGGGCTGTTGATGGGCGAGCTCGCGCAGATGATGCATGACGTTGCGGCCTTGAACCGAGCTGAACATTTGAGTCAGCAATGCCGAAATTTGCTCTGCGGGAAGCAGCTCCCGATTCGATTCGATATGCCCGATAATCGAGGTGGTTGCAAGCTCGCGCCAATGCTCGACGATCCGTTTAACAAAGCCTGCTCGCGATTTGAAATACCAGTAGAAGCTTGTTTTGCTGCTCCCAAGCAGCTTGGCAAGCTGCTCTACGACTAATGCCTGCTCGCCTCCTATCGAAAAATGGTGCAATCCCAACCTGATCCAATCTTGTTCGTTTGCGATTTGCTTAGGCATAATTCCTCCTGTTCCTGTAAACGGAAGCATCAGCGAGACTGTCGCTACTCGCGGTCTTGCTGCCTCCCATGCGCTTATTGTACGATTTCGTACAATAAACATATCATAAATTCCAATTGCTGAAAAGGATTGTACGCAATCGTACATTAAATGTCACAATGTTTGTGCTGCGCCGTATTTTTACCGGTGAGCGGACATTTTGGGCGATAGGCACATATAGTTATAGTAGATGAATAGGGACGATGCCGTTGAACCGGGGAGGCTAGGCCATGAAAATTTCCGATTTTCAAACCAAGGACGTTATTAATATT
This sequence comes from Paenibacillus sp. SY21-1, assembly GCF_005222705.1. Lineage (GTDB taxonomy): Bacteria > Bacillota > Bacilli > Paenibacillales > Paenibacillaceae > Pristimantibacillus. The sequence continues at coordinate 77,643 of NZ_STGF01000017.1, forward strand.
GTGGATGGGAAAAAACTGGGGCAAATTACCGATCTCGAGCTGGATCTTAGGCAAGGAAGGATTGATTCGATCGTTGTTCCTCAATATACAAGATTCATGGGGCTGTTCGGCAGCGGAGGGACAGAAATCGTGATTCCTTGGCGCAATATCGTCAAAATAGGCGCGGACGTTGTGCTGGTCAGAATGGAGGACACAAAGCCGCAGCGTACAGAAGAAGATGATTTGCACGCGAGAAGCTAAAGAGAGTAAACTAGTGCTAGTTAGCGTGAAAAAGGGGAAGATGTTATGGAACCGTTTGAAGCCGTACATGAGGCGAAGATCCCTTCGCTTTTTTTGTTGCGGGAATGGATGTCGGCCGATGCCGGATTAACGGCGGGCTTCACCGGTCGCTCGGGCGGCGTCAGCGCTGCTCCGTACGACAGCTTTAATCTGGGCTTGCACGTGGGCGACGAAGATGCGGCCGTCGCGGAGAATCGCCGGCGGCTAGCGCAGGCGCTCGGCTGGCCGTTCGAAGCCTGGACATGCGCCGAACAGGTGCATGGCAGCAGGGTGTCGTTGATCGGCAGCGAAGAACGAGGACGGGGCAGAGCTTCGCTGGCGACGGTCATAAAGGATTGCGATGCGATTATGACCGACCGCAAGGATGTGTTGCTTGTCTCGTTCTATGCGGACTGCGTGCCTCTGTACTTTTACGATCCTGAGCATGGGGCGGTGGCGCTGGCGCATGCTGGCTGGAAAGGCACAGTCGGCGAGATCGCCGCAGCGACGATCGAATCGATGGGAAGCGCCTTTGGAACGCGTCCCGAGCAACTGCGAGGCGCAATCGGCCCTTCTATTGGAGGCTGCTGTTATGAGGTTGACGGCCCGGTTATCGATAGGGTGAGCGAGGTGCTGGATGCGTTAAAGACGACGGATTCAGAACGAAGCCGGATGCTCAGCATGCGTGAAAATGGAAAAGCAAGGCTAAACTTGAAAGAAATAAACCGACAGCTTATGATAAAAGCAGGAATTTTGCCGAGTCGTATCGAATTGTCAAAGTGGTGTACCGGATGCAGGAGGGATTTGTTCTACTCCCACCGCGCAGAAGGGGGCCGTACTGGCCGAATGGCAAGCTGGATCGGTATTCGTGAGAGGTGAAAGATGACACAAGTTCAGGAATTGCAGAATAGAATGTCGCTTGTCGAGCAGAAAATAGCTGACGCTTGCAAGCGGGCCGGACGCAGACCGGAGGACGTGCAGATCATTGCCGTCACCAAATATGTGTCCGTGGACACGACGAGACAAGCTGTTGCGGCGGGCATGCGCAACCTTGGAGAAAATCGCTGGCAGGATGCCGCCGCGAAGTGGTCCGCCATTAGCGGCGAGAATGACGCAGGCGCGGATGCCGGCCCGATTTGGCATTTTATCGGCTCGCTCCAAACGAATAAAGTGAAGGAAGTTGTCGGGAGGTTCACATACATTCATTCATTGGACAGGCTCTCGCTTGCGGAAGCGATTCACAAGCGGGCGTTGCAGCTGGACATCGTCGTTCCTTGCTTCATACAGGTGAACGTTTCGGGCGAGCAATCCAAGCACGGACTTGCCCCGCAGCAGCTGCGCGAGTTTGTGCAGTCGATCATGCCGTATTCAGGCATCAAGCCGATCGGACTGATGACGATGGCTCCGCTTGATGCGGACGATGAGCAGACGCGGGCAGTGTTCCGCGGACTGAGGGTGCTTCGCGACGAATTGACGCAGCTTTCTTCCGATTATGCGGACATTCAGCATCTATCGATGGGGATGTCGGGAGATTTCGAAATGGCTATTGAGGAAGGCGCTACCTGGGTTCGTTTGGGTACCATATTGGTAGGGAAAGAGGAGGGGTAAGGATGAGCGTTATGAATCGGTTTATGAGCTTTCTGGGGCTGCAGGACGAAGAAGTGATTGTAGAGAAAGAACGCGCTCCGCAGCAGCAAATGCAGCAGGAAGAGCAAGAAGCTGAAACCTCTGCTTTTGAAGCACGTAGAACTACGAAGAGCAATAACGTCGTCAGCATTCATTCACAGAAAAATGTGCGGGTCGTATTAAGCGAGCCCCGCTCCTACGATGAAGCGCAGGACATCGCCGACCACTTGCGGTCGCGCCGCGCCGTTATCGTCAATTTGCAGCGGGTCCGGATGGATCTGGCATTGCGAATCGTTGATTTTCTGAGCGGCACCGTATACGCATTGAGCGGCAGCATCTCCAAGCTGGGTCCTAATATTTTTCTTTGTACGCCGGATTCCGTAGAAATTCAAGGCGCTATTTCTGAAATGCTGGCGGAGGATATTGATTACAACAAAATGAGGTGACCTTGCTTTGGGAATGGTACAAATTGAAGGTTTTATCGGGATGCTTACTTCTATCTACAGCTTTTTAATCATCGGCTACGTATTGCTATCCTGGTTGCCTAACGCTCGCGACAGCTTTATCGGCGAAATGCTCGGCAAGCTGGTTGAGCCCTATCTGGGCATATTCAGACGCTTTATTCCGCCGATTGGCGGCGTAATCGATCTGTCTCCGATCGTGGCGTTGTTCGCATTAAGATTTATTGCGGCCGGTTTGGTGGCTGTAATCGGTTTTTTTGTAGGATAAGGGTGAATATTGAATGAAACAAGGCATATACGATCATTTTAGCGCTGACGAGAAACCGTTTGTCGATCGGGCGATGGAATGGGTAGAGCGGTCCGCGAACCAGCATGAGCTGAAGCGGACCGATTTTTTGGACCCGCGGCAGGCTCAGATCGTCGAAGGCCTGGCCAACCGCAACGGAAACGTCACACTGCGTTTCGATGGCGGGCATTCGCAGGCGGAGCGGGTCAGGGCGCTTATCGCTCCGGATTATCGCCATCTGGACGATGAGCCGATCGGCTTGTCCGTATTGGCTGTAAGCGCCTCCGGCGCAGCGTTTTCCGACCTCGATCATGGCGACTTTCTGGGCGCCTTGCTTGGACTTGGCATTAAACGCGACCGTATTGGAGATATTCATGTACAAGAGCATGTCTGTCACATTATCGTGCTGGATGAAATCGCAGACTACTTGAATATTCATTTGCGACAGGTGCATCGGTTGAACGTGCTGACCGATATGGTACCTCTTGAGTCTTTGCAGATTGTAACGCCCAAGCTGGAGGAGATGGCCTTGTCAGTCGCCTCCATGCGGCTGGATGGCATTGCGAGCGATGCTTATCGAATTAGCCGCGCCAAGATCGTCGATCCGATTCGGGCAGGCAGATGCCGGGTAAATTGGAAGACAGAGGAGGACCCGTCCGAGCAGCTGAAAGCGGGCGATGTCGTTTCCATTAAAGGGCTTGGCCGCTTTAAAGTGCTGGAAGTGGATGGCGTTACAAAAAAAGGCAGGGTTCGCGTGCGAATCGGCAAATTTATTTGAAGATCGGCAGGATTTCCTCTTCTGTTGTCGAATCTGTTCACAATTGAATTTTCGATCAGCGTGATTCGTCAGCTAGAGTCACCAATATGTTGAGGAGGTGCGCCAATGCCGTTATCGCCATTGGACATACATAATAAGGAGTTTGGCCGGAGATTGCGCGGCTATGACGAGGACGAGGTAAACGAGTTTCTGGATCAGGTTATCAAAGATTATGAATCAATCATTCGCGACAACAAGGAGCTGCAGAATCAGGTGCTTGCGCTGCAGGAGCGATTGAATCATTTTACGAATATCGAAGAAACGTTAAGCAAAACGATCATTGTGGCGCAGGAAGCGGCTGACGAAGTGCGCAACAATTCCAAGAAAGAATCGCAGCTGATCGTTAAGGAAGCGGAGAAAAATGCAGACCGCATCATCAATGACGCTTTAGCGAAATCGCGCAAGGTTTCATTGGAAGTAGAGGAGCTTAAAAAACAAGCCTCCGTCTATCGCGCACGATTCCGTACGCTGGTGGAAGCTCAGCTTGAGCTGCTGACAACCGATAGCTGGGACTCGCTCGAAAGTCCGAAAACCGTCAGGCTCGATGAGCACGAGCACGAGCTGCATCGCGGCTTGGGTTCAGAAGTTGGGCTGCAAAAGATTTGACAACGCGCAGTCTGTTGCGCTATAACTATTAGTAATGGATAAACATGAACAAATTCATGGATGAGGCCAGTAGGTTTACCCATCATACTCCAGAGAGCCGGTGCTTGCTGCAAGCCGGCGTATGAGCGTAAACGGAAAATCCCCTCGGAGAAGCGCCGCCTAGCCTGCAGCTACCCTGCAGCATTAAGCGCCGCCGGACGTCCACCGTTACAGGGAACGCAAGGCGAAGAAGCCTTTGCGACGAAGGAGCCGTATGCGCTTCGGTCGACATGACCGGATGAAGCATGATGTGCGGGCAGATGGTTTGCCGCACGCGGAACAAGGGTGGTATCGCGAGTCAGTCTCGTCCCTTTCACAGGGACGGGGCTTTTTTTATTTTCTAAAGGAGGATGAAGAAATGCAACGCGTAGATGTTAAGGAGCGCGCCCGTACGCGGGAGCTGCGTGTGCTGGAAAAATGGAAAACGGAGGATACGTTCAAGCAGTCGATTGAGAACCGCTCGGGCAAACCCAACTTCGTATTTTATGAAGGACCGCCGACGGCCAACGGAGCGCCGCATATCGGGCATGTGCTTGGCAGAGTTATCAAGGATTTTATTTGCCGTTACAAAACGATGGCGGGTTACCGCGTCGTTCGTAAAGCTGGCTGGGATACGCACGGCTTGCCGGTCGAGCTTGGCGTGGAAAAGCAGCTGGGCATTTCAGGGAAGCAGGAAATCGAGGAATACGGTGTCGAGAAGTTTGTGAAAAAGTGCAAGGACAGCGTATTCGAGTATGAAAAGCAGTGGCGCGAGCTGACGGAAGCAATCGCCTATTGGACCGATTTGGATAATCCGTACATTACGCTTAAAAATGAATATATCGAAAGCGTATGGCATATTCTGTCCACAATCCATGGAAAAGGACTGCTGTACCGCGGCCACCGCGTTAGCCCTTACTGTCCGGATTGCCAGACGACGCTTAGCTCGCACGAGGTGGCGCAAGGGTATGAGGATGTCAAGGATCTCAGCGCAACAGTAAAATTCAAGCTTTCTTCCGGCGAATATGTGCTGGCCTGGACGACAACGCCGTGGACATTGCCAGCGAACGTGGCGCTTGCCGTCAACGGGGAATTAAACTATGTACGTGCAGCCAAAGACGGAGAGATCTACATCGTTGCGGAAAATCTGGCTGAAAAAGTGCTGAAGGAAGATTACCAGGTGTTGTCGGTCATCAAGGGGCAGGAGCTTGTTGGACTCAGCTACGAGCCGCCGTTCCGCTACGCAACGCTTGAGAAGGGACATCTGGTCATTGCGGGCGATTTCGTCAGCGATACTAGCGGTACGGGTATTGTTCATATTGCGCCGGCGCATGGCGAGGACGACTACCGCGTATCCCGCGACAACGGAATCAGCATGCTTAACGTCGTCGATTTGGCTGGACGCTACACGGCGGAAGTCACGGACTACGCCGGACGCTTCGTCAAGGACGCCGAGCTTGATATCGATATCGTCAAAAGCTTGAGCGAGCGGGGCTTGCTCTACAGCAAAGAACGTTACGAGCACAGCTATCCGTTCTGCTGGCGCTGCAAAACGCCGCTGATCTATTATGCAATGGAAAGCTGGTTTATTAAGACTACTGCGGTGAAGGACCAGTTGATTGCCAACAATAACGGAGTGGACTGGTATCCGGGCCACATTCGCGAAGGGCGCTTTGGCAAGTTTCTTGAGGATCTGGTCGATTGGAACATTAGCCGTAACCGGTATTGGGGCACGCCGCTCAATGTATGGGTGTGCGAAGCGACAGGCAAGGAGTTTTCGCCTGGCAGCATTGCGGAGCTGAGAGCGATGGCTGCGCACGACGTGCCGGAGGATATCGAGCTCCACAAGCCGTATGTGGACGACATCAAGCTTAAATCTCCGTTTGCCGAAGGGGCGCTGATGACTCGTACGCCTGAGGTTATCGACGTATGGTTCGACAGCGGCTCGATGCCGTTCTCGCAGCATCATCATCCGTTCGAGAACGAGCAGCAATTTGCCGAGCAGTATCCGGCCGATATTATTTGCGAGGGGATCGACCAAACGCGCGGCTGGTTCTATAGCCTGCTCGCCGTTTCTACGCTTTATAACGGCAAGGCGCCTTACAAAGCGGTGATTTCAACCGGTCATATTCTGGACGAGAACGGACAGAAAATGTCCAAATCCAAAGGAAACGTCATCGATCCTTGGGAAATCATCAATGAATACGGCACGGATGCCTTCCGTTGGGCGCTGCTGGCGGATAGTGCGCCATGGAACAGCAAACGCTTCTCGCGCGGTATTGTCGGTGAAGCCAAATCCAAGGTTATCGACACGATTGTCAATACGCATGCCTTCTATGCGTTGTATGCTTCCATTGACGGCTTCGTGCCGGAAGAGCATCAGGCAGGCCAATCGGCCAATAAGCTGGACCGCTGGATCGTATCCAGATTGAACAGCCTGATTCTTTCGGTAAACAAAGGGCTGGCCGTCAACGATTTCCTGAACCCGGCCAAAGCGATTGAGCTGTTCGTCGATGAGCTGAGCAACTGGTACATCCGCCGTTCGCGCGACCGTTTCTGGGGCAGCGGATTGACGGAAGACAAGATTGCGGCCTATCAGACGCTTCGTTCCGTTCTGTTGACGCTCTCGCGCCTTATTGCGCCATATGCGCCTTTGCTCGCCGAGGATGTCTACGGCAATTTGGGCGGCTCCGGCAGTGTGCATTTGTCGGATTATCCGCAGGCTGACGAATCGGCAATTGACGAGACGCTGGAGCGTGATATGGAAAGTGCGAAGCAGATCGTCGAGCTTGCGCGCAACGTCCGCAACGAAACGGGCATCAAAACACGCCAGCCGTTATCCGAACTCATCGTATCGCTTGACCGCGAATTTGAAGTAGGCGATTACGAGGCTATCATCAAGGATGAAATTAATGTCAAAACGATTATTGTACAGCATTCGGACAGCGGCTTTGTCGATTTTACCCTCAAGTTGAACTTAAAGGTGGCGGGTAAAAAATACGGCAAGCACGTAGGTCCGATTCAAGGCTCGCTGAAGGCATTGTCCGCTGATGAAACGCGCGCTATTGTAACGGGAGGGAGTTATTCGTATACGACGGCCGAGGGCGAAGCGCTGGCCATCACGCTTGAAGAGCTGCTCGTCGAAAAGCAGGCGAAATCGGGGTTTGCATCGGCATCCGCCGGAGGCGTAACCGTGGCGCTTAATACCGACCTGACACCGCAGCTGGAGCAGGAAGGCTGGGTGCGCGAGGTCATTCGCGCCGTTCAGGATACGCGTAAGCGTCTGGATCTGCCGATTGAGAAACGTATCGAGCTGGTGCTGAATGTGGACGCAGAGCTGAAAGCCGCGCTTGAGGCGTTCGCCGATGTCCTTGAAGACAATGTTTTGGTGCAAAGCGTAAGCTATGCCGCAGTTGACCATATGGAAACTGTAACGCTGGGCGACAAGCAAATTGGAATTTACATTTCCGCTTAGGGATATAGTATAGAAGAATAACAAACGCAAGCAACGAGGCGGCTGCCTGTCGGCTCCGGCGGCGGCGGAAGTCGCTTAGGCCAGGAGGGATGGCGGGGCGCCTCGTTGACGTTTGGCGAAAAGGAGCTGCCTGTTATGAAAGGGAAGCAGACCAACGAGCACGAAAAGCGCGATGAGCTTGAAACCTCATTCAGCAAGCTGGACCTGCGCTTGCAGAAAATTGCCGCCGATATGGAGCGTACGCAAATTGCCGATTATGTGGAGCTGATGAATAAGCCAAGCCGCTTAATATGGCGCAATTTGCTGGCAGGGGCGGCAAGAGGCGTCGGTATCGCGATCGGCTTTACTTTTTTCGCTGCAACGATTCTGTATTTCCTGAGAATTCTTGGCGCGCTGAATCTGCCGATCATCGGCGACTATATTGCGGACATTGTTAAAATTGTACAAATCCAGCTGGAGGGCAAAAACTACTGATCGGCTTCCTTGATCATTAACGTAAACGACGGTCTGCGATTAATTATTTTCCAGACTGTGATCGCCTTCTTCGCTATGGATATAGCGGTCATATTCGCGGTTGCGGACAATCGTTACGTGTTTGCCGGTAATATCTGTCGCAAGAAAGCTTTCAAGTGATTCTACATAACCGTCATGCTCATCCGCTTCCGTATAAATATGGTCGTAATCGGCAGCATCGCGATTTTCTGACATGGCAGGGGAGTCGGAATTTCCCCATCTTTCGACGATTTGCCATGCATCCTCGCCGTCGAAGCCGTTAAATGAATCATGCTCATCCCGGCTCGTTCGGCCGAAGGGAGGCGACAGCAAGCCTTCCTCGGCAGGACGCCGATGGGATAGCAGCTGGCGCGGGGCGTGTTCCTTGCAATAAAGCGTATCGGGAACCGCATCCAGCCGTTCAAAAGGAATGGATGCGCCGCACAGCAGGCAAACGCCGTAAGTCCCGTTGTCGATCGCTTGAAGCGCTGCTTCGATGCGTTGCAGATGAAGCTCCTCTTGCTCGGCCAGCGCGACATCCTTGCCGCGTTCATACAGCTCCGTAGCCGTATCGCCGGGGTGATTATCGATGGAACTCAGTTCTCCCGATTCATCGCGCAGCGAATGGCGAAGTCCGTAGTGGTCTTCATCGACCAGTCGCTTGCGAATTTCCCGCTGCTCATCGAGCAAGCGTTCATGGAGCAAATCAAGCTCGGCGGAGGTCAAGGTTTTCATAATCAGCCGTCCTCTCATCACATTTTAATGCCTCGTTAGTTTTAGCCGATTGCACCCGTTTCATGATGGACTTCAATGGAAGCCCGGTCTTGCGCTGGCTCCTGCCGGATTGTGTATGATACAATCGGAATGGCTTAGTTGTACAGCGTTGCTCAACCATAAATTAAGGAGTGATGGCATGCGGTTTTACTACTACATTGTTGCGCTGCTCGTGTTCGTGCTGGATTATGCCACCAAAAAAATCATATCGACGCAAATGGTGATCGGCGAGCAAATCAGCGTAATCGGAAACTTTTTTCTTATCACGTCTCATCGTAATCGAGGGGCGGCTTTTGGCATTTTGCAGGAGCAGAGGCTGTTCTTCATCATTATTACGATTGTGATCGTGGCCGGCATTATCTGGTACATACAAGCGATGCGAAAAACCGGAAAACCGATGCTTCTTGTTGGTCTCGGGCTGGTGCTTGGCGGCGCGCTAGGCAATTTTATCGATCGCGCGAGATTCGGCGAGGTCGTCGATTTTCTGCAATTTAATTTCGGCAGCTATCAATTTCCGATTTTCAATATCGCGGATTCCGGCATCGTGTGCGGGGTTGCGCTAATTTTGCTGGATACGCTGTTATCGGCCAAGGATGAGAAAAAAAATAACGAATCAGGCAATGACAAGGAAGAGGATAATCATAATGAGCGACAAACCGTATAACGATGAAACGATGGAATGGATCGCCGAGGCGGAGCAGTCCGGGGAGCGTTTGGACAAGTTTGTGACAGAAAGCATAGACGATGCGGCCGTTTCAAGAACGCAAGTGCAGGAATGGATAAAAGCTGGCGCGGTAGAGGTGGACGGCAAAGCCGTTAAAGCGAATTACAAAATCGCCGAGGGCAATCGAATTGTGCTTCAGGTGCCGGAGCCCCAGGACGGCGAGGTGCTGCCCGAGGAGATCGCTTTGGAGGTCGTTTACGAGGATGCGGACGTGATCGTTGTGAACAAGCAGCGCGGACTCGTCGTTCATCCCGCTCCGGGCCATTCATCCGGCACGCTTGTCAACGGACTGATGCATTACTGCAAGGATTTGTCGGGCATTAACGGCAAAATCAGACCGGGCATCGTACACCGGATCGACAAGGATACGACAGGGCTGCTGATGGCGGCCAAAAACGACCTGGCGCATATTTCGCTTGCCGAGCAGCTTAAGGAGCATACGGTAACCCGCAAATATATCGCGCTGGTACACGGCAACGTTCCGCATGACCAAGGAACGATCGACGCCCCGATAGGCCGGGATGCAAATGACCGCAAGCTGTTCACGGTAACCGACCGAAACAGCCGCCATGCCGTTACCCATTTTGTCGTCATTGAGCGGCTCGGCGATTATACGGTAGTCGAGCTGCAGCTTGAGACAGGGCGCACCCATCAGATCAGGGTGCATATGAAGTATATCGGGCACCCGCTCGCCGGAGATCCCGTTTACGGCCGCAATAAAAGCGTCGCCTTAAAGGGCCAGGCGCTGCATGCGGCAGTGCTTGGCTTTACGCACCCGCGTACAGGAGAAAGACTGCAGTTTGAAGCGCCGCTCCCGGCCGATTTCGAGCATGTATTAAACAGTTTGAGGTTAAGATAAAGCTTATCGTGCAAAAGTGCAAACTTTTCGCTACATTATTCATTATGTCAAGCCATGAAGTGCGTTATTCTAAACTGTAATGACAGCTTGTTCATGAATAATATAAGGATAGGTGAATGAATACAATGACTTCCATTAACCAGAACTACTTGGAGCTGCAAGGCAGCTACCTGTTTTCGGAAATCGCCAAGCGCCGTACAAAATTTATTTCGGAAAACCCGCAAGCGGAAATTATTAGCCTGGGCATTGGCGACGTTACCCGCGGCTTGCCTGACGCTGTATTGCAAGCCATGCACAGCGCTGTTGACGAGCTGGCTGAGCCGGGTTCGTTCCGCGGCTACGGTCCTGAGCAAGGCTACGATTTTCTGATCCAAGCCATTATCGAAAACGATTATAAAGCGCGCGGCATCGAGATCGCTGCCAACGAAGTGTTCGTGAGCGACGGCTCCAAATGCGATGTGGGCAACATTCAGGAAATTTTCAGCGAGAACAGCATCGTTGCCGTTCAAGACCCGGTATACCCGGTTTATGTCGATACGAACGTTATGGCAGGCCGCTCCGGCAAGTACAACCAGGAAACCAAGCGTTATGACAACATCGCTTACCTGGAATGCACGGCTGAGAACAATTTCAAGCCAAGCTTGCCTGACCGCAAAGTAGATATTATTTACCTTTGCTACCCGAACAATCCAACGGGCATGACGCTGACGAAGGACGAGCTTAAAGTGTGGGTCGATTATGCAAAAGCGAACAATTGCATTATTTTGTTCGATTCGGCTTATGAGGCTTTCATTCAAGAGGCTGACGTGCCTCACAGCATTTATGAAATCGAAGGCGCTCGTGAAGTAGCGATCGAATTCCGCAGCTTCTCCAAAACGGCCGGCTTTACTGGCGTTCGTTGCGCTTACACCGTCGTTCCGCGCGAGCTGAAGGGCTTTGACGCCGCAGGCGGCGAAGTGCTGATCAACGATTTGTGGAATCGTCGCCATACGACGAAGTTTAACGGCGTATCGTATGTGACGCAGCGCGGCGCAGCAGCGATTTATTCCCCTGAAGGCAAAGCGCAAATTCAAGCGCTTGTCGATTATTACATGAGCAATGCCGCGATTATCCGCGATGGTCTTGCTTCGCTGGGCTTGGAAGTTTTCGGCGGCGTGAATGCTCCGTACATTTGGCTGAAAACGCCAAACGGCATGGATTCCTGGTCGTTCTTCGACAAGCTCTTGACGGAAGCGAACATCGTAGGCACACCTGGCGTAGGCTTCGGCCAAAGCGGGCAAGGCTACTTCCGCCTGACTGCGTTCGGCAGCCGCGAGAACACCGAGAAAGCCGTAGAGCGCATCCGGAAACTTAGCCTGTAAAGCCGCAGCACGCTTCCTTGCTAGCCGTTTGCAACTATTCCACACTCCTATTTGCGGAAACATCCGTATGCCCTTGACAACACGAGCCTGACGTGGGATAATTTTAACGATAAACAGCAGTACCTTTAACTCAGTCCCGAGAGGCTGGCAAGGTAGCGTGAACAACAGGTCGACATACCCTAAGACGGATAGGACAGCCATAGACGGCAGCTTTCTGAGACGGAGGCTGCGCGTGTCTGAGCCTCGTCTTTTGCTGACCCGTGACAAGCTCCTTGCGATTAACGCAAGGAGCTTTTTTTGCGCCAAAGCCTGGCAGTACATCGACTATGGAAGGAGCAGCGGTCATGACGCAGGAAGAGCATTTGATCATCATGGATGAAACGGCCATTCGCCGCGCATTAACCCGAATTGCTCACGAAATTGTAGAGAAGAACAAGGGAATCGACGATTGCGTCATCGTAGGCATCCGGACAAGGGGAATTTACCTTGCGCGCCGAATCGCAGAGCGGATCAAAGACATCGAGGGCAAGCCGATACCGGTCAGCGAGCTGGATATCACAAGGTATCGGGACGATCGTCAAGTAGGCGCGGATGTAGAGGTTGCCGCTTCGCTCGGCGAAGCGTGGGACCCGGCTTTTGCGGTAAAGGACAAAAAAGTGATTTTGTTTGACGATGTGCTGTATACGGGCAGAACGATACGCGCCGCAATGGATGCCATCATGGACTGCGGCAGACCGCAGAGCATTCAGTTGGCCGTCCTCGTTGACCGGGGGCATCGGGAGCTGCCGATCAGGCCGGATTTTGTAGGCAAAAATGTGCCAACCTCCAAGCAGGAACAAATCGAGGTTGCGCTAACGGACATCGACGGCGTGGACCAAGTGACCATTATCAATCATAGGGGGCAAGCTTAATGACGATCACGAAGCTAAAGCAGCGGAGTTTGCTCGGATTAAAGGATTTAAGCAAAGAGGAAATTGAATCCATTCTGGACCGCGCCGCATATTGGGAGAATCATCCGGTCAAGGTGCAAAGCACGGTGCAGGGCAAGTTTGCCGCCAATATGTTTTTTGAGAACAGCACAAGAACGCGGTTTTCCTTCGAGGTTGCGGAGAAGCGTCTGGGCGCAGAGGTGTTAAACTTTTCGTCCGCGGTTTCCAGCGTGCAAAAGGGAGAATCGATATACGATACGGTCCGGACGCTTGAATCGATGGGCATTGATGTCGGCGTCATCCGGCTGAAGCCGATTGGCGTGCTCGCCGAGCTGGCCGAGAAAATTCAGGTTCCTCTTATAAATGCGGGAGACGGCAACAACGAGCATCCGACGCAGGCGCTGCTGGATATGTACACGATGCGCAAGCAATTCGGCGAGCTCAAAGGACTGACGGTGGCTATCGTCGGCGATGTGCTGCATAGCCGAGTGGCGAGATCGAATCTGTGGGCGCTGAGAAAGTTCGGGGTGAACGTGAAATTTTGTTCGCCGCCGAATATGCAGGCTCTTGAGCTGGACGTGCCTTACGTCTCCATGGAAGAGGCGCTGCAGGCCGATGTGGTCATGATGCTGAGGGTTCAGCTTGAACGGCATGAAAGCGGGATGCTGAGCTCGGCAGAAGGGTACCGCGAGCATTACGGCTTGACGGCGGAGCGGGCAGCGACGATCGCATCGCACGCGATCATCATGCATCCGGCTCCGATTAACCGCAATGTGGAAATCGACGATGAGCTGGTCGAGCACCCGCAATCGCGCATTTTCACGCAAATGGCGAACGGTGTTCCGGTACGGATGGCGGTTATCGAGCGAGCGCTTAGCTGAGGTTAGAAAATCCGAATAAATGCGGAGGTTAACAACAAATGTCATTATGGATTATAAACGGAAACGTATGGAATGAATCGACAGGCGCTTTGGAAAGCAAGCATGTCTATATCGAGAATGGCGTCATCGCGGCTTTGCACGACGGCGCTTCGCTGCCGGATACAGGCAGCGCGGAGGTGCTGGACGCGGCGGGCAAGCTGGTATCAGCCGGATTTATCGATATGCACGTACACTTGCGCGATCCAGGCTTCGAATATAAGGAAGATATCGCAACGGGCTCGCGCTCGGCGGCGCAAGGCGGCTTCACGACGATAGCCTGCATGCCGAATACGCGTCCGGTGACGGATACGCCGGAGACAGTGCGGTACATTAAAGATAAGGCTGCAGCGGAAGGCATCGTAAAGGTGCTGCCTTACGCAGCGATCACTAAAAACGAGCTCGGCCGCGAGCTGACCGACTTTGCAGCGCTGAAGGAAGCCGGAGCCATTGGATTTACCGATGACGGGGTTGGCGTACAAAACGCGCAAATGATGAAAAATGCGATGGCGCTGGCTCATTCGATGAACATGCCGATCATTGCGCACTGCGAGGACGACTCGCTGGTCGAGGGAGCTTGGGCTTCCGAGGGCGAATTTTCGCGCAAGCATGGTCTGAAGGGCATTCCGAATGAATCCGAAGCGATTCATGTCGGCCGCGACGTGCTGCTGGCCGAAGCGACAGGCGTACACTACCATGTCTGCCACGTCAGCACGGAGCAGTCCGTTCGGCTTATCAGACTGGCCAAATCGATTGGCGTACGCGTTACGGCGGAGGTTTGTCCGCATCACTTGCTGCTGTCGGATGAGGATATCCCGGGTCTGGACGACGCCAATTGGAAAATGAATCCGCCGCTTCGCACGCCGCGCGACGTCGCAGCAGTGATTGAAGCGCTGGAGGACGGCACAATCGACATGGTCGTGACGGACCATGCTCCGCACAGCGCGGAGGAGAAGGCACGCGGCGTTCAGCTTGCTCCATTTGGCATCGTCGGCTTCGAAACGGCCTTCCCGCTGCTCTATACCAAATTTGTACAAACCGGCAAATGGACGCTTGGCTTCCTTCTGGAGCGCATGACGAAGGACCCGGCTCGGGTTTTCGGACTCGAACAAGGTCGTCTTGCGCCGGGAGCGCCTGCCGATCTGACGATTGTTGATCTGGACAGCGTCAAAGCCGTCGATCCGTCAGCCTTCGCTTCAAAAAGCACCAATACTCCGTTCGGAGGCTGGGAGCTGGCAGGCTGGCCTACAGCGACAATCGTAGACGGAGCTGTTGTCTGGAAACAAGCGTAGGGTTCGATTCAAACGGCTTCGCGTCTGCGTCTGGCCGCTGCTCTAAAGCGGCTGTCCGCCAGGCCGATCGCCGGCCACATAAAAGAACGATTCAACACCTGAGGAGTGATACGGATGCAAGCAAGATTATTGTTGGAAGACGGAACGTTGTTTACAGGCAGCTCGTTTGGCGCAGAGGCGCAAATGATGGGCGAGGTTGTTTTTAATACAGGCATCACCGGTTATCAGGAGGTTCTCTCCGATCCGTCCTATTGCGGCCAAATCGTGACGATGACTTATCCGCTGATCGGCAACTACGGCATTACTCGCGATGATTTCGAAGCCGTACGTCCTTTCATCCATGGCTTTGTCGTACGCCGTCACGAAGAAATTCCGAGCAACTGGCGCGCGCAGCATTCCCTGGGTTCCCTGCTGAAAGAATACGGCATCCCGGGCATCAGCGAAATTGATACCCGCATGCTTACGCGCAAGCTTCGTCATTTCGGCACCATGAGAGGCCTTATTACGACCGGCAACGAAAGAATCGAAGAGCTGACCGAGCGTCTGAACGCTTCCAAGCTGATCACCGATCAGGTTGCACGCACATCTACGCCTCATGTGTTCTCGAGCCCGGGACAAGGCGAGCGGATCGTACTCGTTGACTTCGGCGCAAAAAGCGGCATTCTGCGCGAGCTGACCAAGCGCGGCTGCGACGTCGTCGTCGTTCCTCACAACACGACTGCCGACGAGATTCGCAGACTCGCTCCGGACGGCATTCAGCTGTCCAACGGCCCTGGGGACCCGAAAGACGTTCCGCATGCGGTTAAAATGATTTCCGAGCTGCTTGGCGAATATCCGATTTTCGGCATCTGCCTTGGACATCAGCTGTTCGCACTTGCTTGCGGCGCCGATACGACGAAGCTGAAATTCGGCCACCGCGGCGGCAATCACCCGGTGAAGGAGCTGGCGACAGGTCGCTGCTACATCACTTCGCAAAACCACGGCTACACGGTGCTTGAGGAATCCGTTAACGAAAAAACGGGTCTTGCCGTTACGCATATTAACAACAATGACCGGACAATTGAAGGCTTGAAGCATACGGTTCATCCGGCTTTCTCAGTGCAATATCACCCGGAAGCGGCTCCGGGCCCTTACGATTCCAGCTATCTGTTCGACGAGTTTCTGCAATTGATCCGCACCCATAAGAAAAACAACCCGCAAAAGCGTCGTCAGGTTGTGCTATCGGAGACGTTGAAAGGAGAGCTTCAATATGCCCAAAAATAATGAACTCAAAAAAATTCTCGTAATCGGCTCCGGCCCGATCGTCATCGGACAAGCGGCGGAATTTGACTACGCAGGAACGCAGGCTTGCCAAGCTCTGAAGGAAGAGGGCTACGAGGTTGTTCTGATCAACAGCAACCCGGCAACGATTATGACCGACACAAATATGGCGGATAAAGTGTACATCGAACCAATCACACTGGATTTCGTCTCCCAAATTATTCGTCAGGAGCGTCCGGACGGCTTGCTGCCGACGCTTGGCGGACAGACTGGCCTGAATATGGCGGTTGAGCTTGCCCGCGCAGGCGTTCTCAAGAACGAGAACGTGAAGCTGCTCGGCACGCAGCTTACCGCGATTGAAAAAGCGGAAGACCGCGATCTTTTCCGCGAGCTGATGCGTGAGCTGGAGCAGCCGGTTCCGGACAGCGATATCGTAACTACGGTAGAAGCTGCAGTGGAATTCGCGAGCCAGATCGGCTATCCGATCATCGTACGTCCGGCTTACACGCTGGGCGGCACAGGCGGCGGCATCTGCGCGAATGAGGAAGAGCTGCGCGAAACGGTTGCTTCCGGCATTCGCTACAGCCCGATCAGCCAATGCTTGATCGAGAAA
The DNA here is from genome assembly GCF_005222705.1 of Paenibacillus sp. SY21-1. Lineage (GTDB taxonomy): Bacteria > Bacillota > Bacilli > Paenibacillales > Paenibacillaceae > Pristimantibacillus. The sequence continues at coordinate 94,411 of NZ_STGF01000017.1, forward strand.
TCGATTGCAGGCATGAAGGAAGTCGAATATGAAGTCATGCGTGATGCGAATGACAACTGTATCGTTGTCTGCAACATGGAAAACTTTGACCCGGTAGGCGTACACACCGGCGATAGCATCGTTGTGGCGCCTAGCCAAACGTTGTCCGACCGGGAGTACCAAATGCTGCGTTCCGCATCCCTGAAAATTATTCGCGCTTTGAACATCGAGGGCGGCTGCAACGTACAGTTCGCGCTTGATCCGCAAAGCTACCAATACTACGTCATCGAGGTTAACCCGCGCGTAAGCCGCTCCTCCGCGCTTGCGTCGAAAGCAACGGGCTATCCGATTGCCAAGATGGCGGCCAAAATCGCGATCGGCTACACGCTTGACGAGCTGGTTAACCCGGTAACAGGCCAAACCTACGCTTGCTTCGAGCCGACGCTGGACTACATCGTATCGAAAATTCCGCGCTGGCCGTTCGATAAATTCGTGAACGCCAACCGCAAGCTCGGCACGCAAATGAAGGCGACTGGCGAAGTAATGGCGATTGGCCGCACGTTCGAGGAGTCGATGCACAAAGCGGTCCGCTCGCTGGAAATCGGCACACACCGGATTCATCTGAAGGAAGCTGTTTCGCTGGATGAAGAAACGCTGCGTCTTCGCCTGCAAAAGCCGGACGATGAGCGGATGTTCCTCGTAGCGGAAGCGTTCCGCCGCGGCTACGGTCTGCAGGATATTCAAGATTTGACGAACATCGACTGGTGGTTCCTTGATAAAATTCAATCGATCGTCGCTTTTGAAGCTCGTTTGCGCAGCGAAGCGACTTTATCGCAGCAAACGCTGTATGAAGCCAAACGCAAAGGCTTTACGGATCGCTCCATCGCCGAAATCCGCCGCGAAGGGTTCCCGAATGGCAGCCACACGACGGAAGCTGATGTACGCGATCTGAGAATTCAACATAACTTGAAGCCTGTTTACAAAATGGTTGACACTTGCGCAGCCGAGTTCGAAGCTTCGACGCCTTACTACTACTCGACCTATGAAACCGAAAACGAAGTGATCGAGACAGGCAAAGAGAAAGTGCTTGTTCTTGGCTCCGGCCCGATCCGTATCGGCCAAGGCATCGAGTTCGACTATTCGACCGTTCATGCGGTATGGGCCATTCAAAATGCCGGCTATGAGGCGGTTATTATCAACAATAACCCTGAAACGGTTTCGACGGATTTCAGCACCTCTGACCGTCTTTACTTCGAGCCCCTTTTCTTCGAGGATGTTATGAACGTCATCGAGCAAGAGAAGCCAATCGGCGTTATCGTACAGTTCGGCGGCCAAACGGCGATCAATCTGGCTGCTCCGCTTGCCAAAGCTGGCGTGCGCATTCTGGGCTCGAGTCTCGAGAGCATCGATACAGCAGAGGACCGCAAAAAATTCGAAGCGCTGCTCCGCAGCCTGAATATCGCTCAGCCTGAAGGCAGCACGGTTACGTCGGTTGACGAAGCTGTTGCGACTGCGCAAAAGCTCGGTTACCCGGTGCTTGTTCGTCCGTCCTACGTACTAGGCGGGCGCGCGATGGAAATCGTGTATTCGGATGAGGATTTGCTGAGCTACATGGAAGTAGCGGTGAAAATCAATCCTGAGCATCCGGTGCTTATCGACCGCTACATGCTGGGCATGGAAGCGGAAGTCGATGCGATCTGCGACGGCGAAACGGTTCTGATTCCGGGCATCATGGAGCATGTCGAGCGCGCAGGCGTTCACTCCGGCGACTCGATCGCGGTGTATCCGCCACAATCGCTGTCCGCTGACATTAAGCAGCAGATCGTTGATATTACGATCAGCGTCTCCAAAGCGCTGAATGTAGTGGGTCTGGTTAACATCCAGTTCGTTATCTTCCAGGACAAAGCGTACGTAATCGAGGTTAACCCGCGTTCGTCTCGTACCGTACCGTTCCTGAGCAAAGTAACGAACTTGCCGATGGCTAATCTGGCAACCAAAGCGATTCTTGGCACGAAGCTGGCCGATCTTGGTTACACAGACGGTCTATGGCCTGAGGATGAATACGTATCGGTTAAAGTGCCGGTGTTCTCCTTCGCGAAGCTTCGCCGTGTCGATCCTACGCTTACGCCGGAAATGAAATCGACTGGCGAGGTTATGGGCCGCGATGTTCAATACGCTAAGGCGCTGTATAAAGGCCTTATCGGAGCAGGCATGAAAATCCCTACATCCGGCGCGATTATCGCAACAGTGGCAGACAAGGACAAAGAGGAAGCGACAGAACTGCTGCGCGGCTTCTTCAACCTCGGCTACAAAATTATCGCGACAGGCGGCACCGCTAAAGTGCTGCAGGAAGCCGGCCTGATCGTGACGACGGTGAACAAGCTGAGCGAAGGCTCGCCTAACATTCTTGACCTCGTTCGCGAAGGACAGGCGCAATTTGTGGTCAACACGTTGACCAAAGGTAAAACGCCTGAGCGTGACGGCTTCCGTATTCGCCGCGAAGCGGTCGAGAACGGCGTAGTCTGCATGACCTCGCTTGATACGGTACGCGCTTTGCTCGTCATGCTGGAGACGCTCAACTTCTCCTCGCGTTCGATGCCGGTGCTTCTAAAGTAAGATACAGCTAAAAAGTACGGCCATTGCCATTCGCTTGGAGCAACCGACCAAAGGGTTTAATACCCGCCTGGCGGTTGCTGCGCGAGCGGGCATGGCCGTTTATTATGACATGCAAGATGCAAACGAGGCGTTTGTACTCAGCCAAGTCAAGCGTAACGGCAGCTTATTCCGCCTGGATAGGCGGTTATCGCTTGGCTTATAACAGGAACGGAGGAAGCATATGAAGCTGACAAGAGAACAAGCGGCCGCCAAAATTATGGTGGCGCTCGACTATCCGGACGCGCAATCCGCCGAACGGCTAATCGCTGAGCTAGAGGGGATTCCATGCTATATGAAGGTTGGCATGCAGCTTTTTTATGCGTCTGGCCCCAAGTTCGTAGAAAGCTTGAAGCAGAAGGGCTACTATGTTTTTCTCGACCTGAAAATGCATGATATTCCGAACACGGTCAAGGGCGGAGCGGGCAGCGTGACGAAGCTTGGCGTTGATATGTTCAACGTTCATGCGGCAGGCGGTAAAGCGATGATGGAGGCTGCCCTTGAGGGAGTGGAGGCTGCGCTTGCAGGAAGCGGCCTTAGCAAGCCGAGCGTGATTGCAGTTACCCAGCTTACAAGCACGAGCCAGTCCACGCTTAACGACGAAATCGGAATTGCCGGTACCGTAGAGGATGCGGTGCTTCATTATGCGAAGCTGGCAAGCGCGGCGGGGCTAACCGGCGTCGTTGCCTCTCCGGTTGAAGTGGAAGCGATCAAGGCCGCATGCGGCACTGCATTTCAGACCGTAACGCCTGGCATTCGCCCGGCAGGCGCGGCCTTGAACGATCAGACGCGCATTATGACACCAGGCGAGGCACTGCGCCAAGGCACAGATTATATGGTCATCGGGCGTCCGATTACGGCTGCCCCGAGTCCGCGAGCATCGCTAGAATCGATTATTAAGGAGCTGATTGAAGCATGAGCAACGTACAATTAACCGAATTGCCAGCCCTCATCGCACAAAACCTTCTGGAAATCGAAGCGGTTGCGCTTCGACCGAATGAACCGTTCACCTGGACGTCTGGCATTAAGTCCCCTATCTACTGCGACAACCGTCTGACGATGACCTACCCGGAAATCCGCGATCTGATCGCGGAGGGCTTTGCCACCCTTATTCGTGAGCACTACCCGGAGACGGAGGTTGTAGCCGGAACGTCGACGGCAGGCATACCGCATGCGGCGTGGGTAGCCCAAAAGCTGAATCTGCCGATGGTGTACATTCGCGATAAAGCGAAAGGTCACGGCAAGCAGAATCAAATCGAGGGGCGCGTAAAGGAAGGACAAAAGGTAATTGTCATTGAGGATTTGATCTCGACAGGCGGCAGCTCGCTGAAAGCGGCGCTGGCGGTACGCGAGGCCGGAGCCGAGCCGCAAGCTGTGCTGGCCATTTTCACGTACGAGTTCGCTACGGCATCCGCGGCGTTTGCAAACGAGAGCATTCCGCTTGCGACGTTGTCCAACTATAGCGCCCTGATCGATACCGCTCTCCGTATGGGCAAAATTGCCGAAGCCGACGTTGCCGCGCTCCAGGCCTGGCGACAAGATCCTGCTTCATTCGGCAAGTAACATGCGCTTCAAGGAAGACGCGTTTTCCGTGATACGGGGAATGCGTCTTTTTTTTATATAAAAGTGGGGTGGATTCGACAATGGGTTTAGTATTATTTTCAAGTTTTAGCTATTCATTTTCATTCTAAATCCGATATATACAATGAGCAAACTACAGAATAGAAACGGCAGGGATGAGGATGAGATTATCGATTCGCTTCAAATTGGCTTTACTTGCTTTTATTCCATTATTGCTTTATACCGGTACAAGCTTCGTGATGGTGGAGGAGCAAAGGGGGCTTTATGAAAACGTATCGGAGCAGGTATTTGAGACAGGAAACCTCATACAGGAATTAGTGCTGAATGCGGATCGGGATATGTACCAGAGCTATGTAGCTTATTTGAAAATAGAATCGGGAATGCTGTCAGGCGAGGAGCTTGATTTGCAGGTCAAGGATTTGAATGACAATTTACAGCAGGTTGAGGATCGTATGGGGCAAGCCATGGGGCTAATCCGAGATAACGGATTGGGCCAGCTTCAATACGGAGCTTCCGGAAAAACCGTAGAGCAGCTGATGGAGGAATTCAGGGTAGGCCTCATGAACTGGAAGGAGGCGTCTCAGGCTGCGGGCGCCGACGGCCAGAGCCTCTTTGTGAATGAGAGCGTTGAGGCCAGCTTTTTCTCAAGCCGCGGCGGGATCGATGAAATTGACGATAACATTGACCAGCATGTACAGCAAACCATGGAGCAAATCAGCAAGGATTTGAAGGGCAGGGAGCAAATTCTGATTACAGCCGTTTTGATTGTAACGGTCTGTATCGCTATTGCCGTATTCCTGTTGATTAGGCATATGATGAAAACGATTCGCGCAATTGTCACCAAAACGAATAAAGTGGCCGAGGGCGATCTGACTATGCTTCCTGAGCGCAAATACAGCAAGGATGAGCTTGGCCTCATTGCTCATTCGCTGGACAGCATGATTGCTTCGGTCAGACAGCTGGTCATGAAAATCGCCGACAACGCACAAGAAGTGGGCAACTCCTCCAAGCTATTGTCTGCGTCGGCGAAGGAATCGACGGACGCCTCCGCCCAGGTGGCGCTGGACATTCAGGATGTGGCTGAAAGCACGGATATGCAAGCAAGAGCCGCCAAGGAAACGGCCCGCGCAGTGGAGGAAATGTCGATCGGCATTCAGCGGATTGCCGACAACACCTCGCAAATCGCCGATTTGTCGACGGATACCTCGCAGCAGACCAAGCATGGACTTACGGCAATGAAGCAATTCACCGAGCAGATTCAGGAGGTCAACGCTGTTCTGGAGAAGCTTTCCATTACGATTGATACGCTTGGCACCCGCTCGGATCAAATTGCGGGCATTGCCGACAATATTACGTCATTCTCCAATCAGACGAATATTCTGTCGCTTAATGCTTCCATTGAAGCGGCGCGCGCAGGCGAGGCGGGGAGAGGTTTTGCCGTCGTAGCGAGCGAAATCCGCAAGCTTGCGGCAAGCTCGCTGACGTCTGCGGACGATATCCATCAACTGGTTGACGGAACCAGGAAGGATATAGCGGAGGCTTCAGTGCGGATGAAGGAAGCGCTGCAGGAAATGGAGGCCGGCAAAACGAAGGTTGCGGAAATGGGCAGCAACTTTAATCGGATTGCTGCAGCCGTATCGAATATGTCCAGTCAAATTCAGGAGAATTCGGCGATTACCGAGCAAATGTCCGCAAGCTCGGAGCAAGTCAGCGCATCGATGGATGAAACGGCCACTTCCGCCGATATGAATCTCGGCAAGACGGAGAGCGTGGCTGCCGCAACAGAGCAGCAGCTTGCGCTTATGGACAGCATCGCCACATTGGCCAAGCAGCTTGATGCGATTGTCGGGGAACTGGACTCGGCGGTAACCCGATTCACCGTCTAGACTTGGAGGTATAGCAGAGCTGTTCAAGCCGCTGGAGGCTGCTTTGGACAGCTTTTTTGCTTACAAGCGGGAACACAAAAAAATTGTTTTATCGGTACGTAACTTTTTCGCGACACCGTTCGTCTAAGTCTAGTAGATGAGAATTATGAAAAATGGAAAGGGGGTATAAAGGCGCATATGGCCTTTCAAAAGGAAGAAACCCAATCAGAGCCGCCTATGGAAGAATATACGCCGGCGCCCCTGGAAGAACGACGTAATCTGCTTACTGTCACAGATGTTGAACGTACGTTCCATGTGGCCGGAAAGCCGCTGCATGTGTTAAAGGGAATACAGATGGACATCAAGGAGCGCCAGCTCGTTATGCTGAAGGGCCGTTCGGGATCGGGCAAGACGACGCTGCTGAACTGTCTTGGCGGGTTGGATACTCCAAGCAAAGGCGAGATTCTGTTCGACGGCTTGAAATTTCATCAAATGAGCGACAATGAGCGAACCTTGATCAGACGCAAGCATATGGGGTTTATTTTTCAGGCGTTTGCGTTGATGCCGCTCTTATCGGCATGGGAGAACGTCGAGCTGACCTTGCGTATGGCAGGCGTCCCTCGCTCCTTGTGGAAGGAAAGAGTCGCTCATTGCCTGGAGCTTGTTGGTCTGGAGAAGCGGATGCATCATCGTCCCTTCGAGCTGTCAGGCGGAGAGCAGCAGCGTGTGGCCATTGCCAAAGCGATCGCCCACAAGCCTAAGCTGCTGCTGGCGGATGAGCCTACGGCAGAGCTTGATTCCGGGATGGGCGCTCAAATTATGGCCGTGTTTCACAATATTATCCGCACGGAGCAAGTGACGATATGTATGACTACACATGATCTTACGATTTTGGAGGTTGCAGACCATGTCTATGAAATGGTGGACGGAAAATTTATTTAAACGCTCGTTGATTGTAATGATGAGCGCATCCATTGTATTTGCCAGCGGCTGCTCGCTGCTGCCGTCCGAGGAAGAAGAGGAAGTGCTGCCGGAGATCAATCCGCCGCAAATTTCCAAAAAGCCGGAGTATGCCGTAACGACCGCAACGCTCGAAACGAAGGTGCAAGTCATCGGCAAGCTGATATCGATGAAGGAAGAGACGTTGTTTTTTACGCTTGACGGCAAAAATTTAAAAGAGCTATACATAAAAGCAGGAGATACGGTGACGGCAGGACAAGTCATCGGCGAGCTGGATGTCGACAGCCTGATCAAGGAGCTGCGCAATGCGAAGCTCGCGTTCAAAAAAGAAGAGATCGCCATGAAGGAGCTGCTTCGAACTCGCGATGAGATGGACCCGATCGAATTCGAGCAGAAATCGATCGATTTCGAGGAGAGCAGGCAGAAGCTATCCGATATGGAGGAGGAGATCGCCAAGGCCAAGCTGACGGCGCCGTTCGGCGGCACGATTGTTACGCTGAATGTGCAGAAGGGCGATCTGATTAAGGCCTATTCGCCAATTGCCATCGTCGCCGACACGAGTCAATTCGCTCCAGCCGCCAAGCTAAGCAAAACGGAAATCGAGAAAATAGCGGTGGGCATGGAGGCTGTCGTCAATCTAAGCAGCGCCGGCAACTTTAAAGGCACGGTTCAGCAGCTTCCGATCAAGGTGGAGGAAGACAACAACGGTCAGCCGACCCAGCCGGGCACTACGAAGCCGGAGCGTCCGGAAGATTTTATGATCGTCAGCTTGAAGGATTTGCCTAAGGATTTAAACCGCGGGACGCCATTATCGATCAATATTATTACGAAGCGGACAGAAAATGCCATCGTCATCCCGCCTTCAACGCTGCGTACGCTCGGATCGCGCACGTATGTGCAGGTCATTGATGAAAATGGAAAACGCGAGGTCGACGTCGAGGTTGGCCAGCAAACCGCAACACAGGTGGAAATTTTGCAAGGACTGAAGCCGGGGCAGAAAGTCGTAGGTCGATAGCCGATGGGAATTCCATTGTTCCGTTTTTTATTTCGTAAAATGTGGAATACCCGATGGCTGACGCTAAGCACGCTTGCCGGCCTGACGATGGCCGTCGCTTTTGCCACGAGCATCCCGATGTACGCCGACGGAGCGCTCAAGCGCGTTGTGGCCGAATCGCTGCAGGAGAAAAGCTCGGGACTGCCGGCCGGCTCCTTGCTTATGCGTTATCAGACTCCGGCGGGAGCGAAAACCGACTTGCCGGCGCTTGCGACGCTTGAGCAATATATTGCCGAGGACGTTCCGAAGGAAATTGGCTTTGCATTCGACACCTCTGTCAGCAGCTATTCGATCCGCGGCTCCGAGGTCGTGCCCGAGGATGCGACTAAAGTGGATGCGGGCCGCAATCGCCAGCTTTCGCTGATGTCGATGTCGGACATCGACAAAAATACCGAGCTTGCCCAAGGCCAATGGTTTGCGGAAGGCGCAGGCGACGGCAAGACGATCGAAGCGGTCATGTTCGAGGAAGCGATGTACCGGCAAGACGTACATATCGGAGACGTATTCGAGTATCCGGTATACGGCGGCCTTAATCTTACGCTTAGAGTCAAGGTCGTCGGCGCCATTAAACCGCTCAGCGATACAAGCGCTTATTGGTATCAAGGGCAGGAAAGCTTGTTGAACACCCTTCAGGTGAGCCGGGACGCTTTTCAGAAGGTGCTGCTGGAGCAAAACAGCATTCCGCTGCACAATGCGACTTGGTACTACGCGTTCGATTTGTCGGAGATTCAAACGAGCCAGCTGTCGCCATTAGGCCGCACGCTTGAGCGTCTGAACATCGAGCTTTATCAAAGGCTGAAGGATACGCGTGTGGAAATTTCTTTTGCCTCAACGCTTGCCGAATTCAAGAAGCAAAGCCTGCAATTGCAGACGCTGCTGTTCACGCTCGCTGCGCCTATGCTGGCAATGGTTTTCTATTTCATTGCAATGAATGCGCGACAATCGCTTGACAAGCAGCGCAGCGATATTGCGGTGCTGCGAAGCCGGGGGGCCGGCACGAGCCAGATTATTTGGATCTATTTGCTGGAGGGATTGCTGCTCGGCGGCATCGCCCTTGGCGTGGGGCCGTTTCTCGGCTGGTTTATGGCCAAAAGCATCGGGTCGGCGAACGGTTTTCTCTCGTTCGTCAATCGGAAATCGATTCCGGTCGGATTTTCTACCGAGGCTTTTATAGCCGGCGGCGCGGCGGTGCTTCTTGCCCTGCTTGCGACGATTATTCCCGCCGTTATCTACGCGAGGTCGTCCATCGTCAGCTACAAGCAGGAGCTGGCCCGCTCCGACCGGAAGCCGCTTTGGCAGCGCTGGTTTCTTGATGTGCTGCTTGTGGGGCTTGCCGCTTATGGCTGGTATATGTTTAATGAACGGCAAATGCTGACCTTCCAGACCGGCATGACGACAGATCAGCTGAACGTTCAGCCGTTTCTATTTTTTGTGCCTGCATTATCGATTTTCGCGCTAGGCCTGTTCTTTTTACGGCTTTTCCCATGGCTGCTGAAGCTGTTCAATTGGCTTGGTCGCAGATTTTTGCCAGTGCCGCTCTATTTAACGCTCACTCAGTTGTCGAGATCATCCAAGGGTTACTATCCGCTGATGATTTTGCTCGTTCTGACGCTTGGCCTTGGCGTTTACAATGCGTCGGCCGCACGGACGATCGATCTGAACTCTACCGAGCGGATTTTATATAAATTCGGTACAGACGTGACGATTCAGACCGCCTGGGAAGGAACGCCGGAGCAAAGGCCGAATACCGGAGGCGGCGGAGGTCAGGGAGGTGGCGGCCAAGGACAAGGCGGAGGCCAAGGAGGCGCTGGCGGCGGCGGAGGCCAGGGAGGCGGTTCCGGTGGCGGAGGCGGTGGAGGCGGCGGGCAGACGGTACCGACCCGCATTTTGTACTCGGAGCCTCCATTTGAGCTATTTCGTTCGCTTGAAGGTGTGGAAGCGGCGGCACGGGTGCTGCAAACAAAGGGCAATGTCGTCATTTCCGGCAAATCGATTGGCCAAGGCACGATCATGGGCATCGACAATGTCGATTTCTCCAAGGTGGCCTGGTTCCGCAGCGACTTGTACCCTGTACATCCTTATTACTATTTGAACAATTTGGGGATGTATGAACAAGCGGCTATTATTCCGTCAAAGGTAGCGGAGAAATACCAGCTTAAGCTGGGCGATCCGATCTCGGTCGGTTTTACGGATGGCATGCTGGAGTTTACCGTTGTTGGCATTTTGCCTTATTGGCCGACGCAATATCCGGACAAAGCGCCTTTTGTCATTACGAATCTGGATTACATTTACGACCAATTGCCGCTTATTCCTTATGAGGTTTGGCTCAAAATGAAGCCGGAAGCAAAGGTAGCCCCGATTGTGGAGGAACTGCAAAAGCAAGGCATAGAAATTGCCTCCATTAACGATGTGCGCAATGAGTTGATCGTTCAAGGCAAACATCCGACGCGTGGCGGGGTGTTCGGCATTCTCAGTCTGGGTTTCCTCGTATCGGTTATTATCACGCTGGCGGGCTATGTGCTTTATTGGTTCTTCAACCTTTCCGGCCGCGTCGTGCAATTCGGCGTATTGCGGGCGATGGGGTTGTCACGCAAGCAATTGACCGGCATGCTGCTGCTGGAGCAGCTGTTTACGGCGGGGCTTGCGATCGGTCTTGGCGTCCTTATCGGCAAGGCGGTCAGCCTGCTGTTCCTGCCATTTCTCCAGACAACGGAAAATGTGGCGGAAACCGTTCCGCCGTTCCGCGTTGTTTTCGAGGCGAGCGATACGAACCAATTGTTCTACGTGGTTGGATTTATGATGCTGATCGGTGCGGTGCTCCTGTTCCTGCATATTCGCAGACTTAGAGTGCATCAGGCGGTCAAGATGGGAGAAGAGCGATGACGGCGATGATCGATTGCGAAGGCTTGGTCAAAATTTACAAAACCGACGATCTCGAGGTCGTCGCGCTGCAAGGCTTGAATTTGAAGGTCGAACAAGGCGAGCTGATGGCCATAATCGGCAACAGCGGCAGCGGGAAATCGACGCTGCTGAATACGCTGGGCGGTCTTGACCGCCCTTCGGCCGGCCAGGTCAAGGTAGGGCCATGGGATTTGCTGAAAATTTCCGATGAGGAGCTTGTGCAATACAAGCGAAAGACTGTCGGCTTTATTTGGCAGAACAATGCCCGCAATCTGCTGCCCTATTTGACCGCGCTGGAGAACGTCGAAATGCCGATGATGCTGTCCGGCAAAACGGATCGCGCCTATGCGAAACAGCTGCTCGAATGGGTAGGTCTCAAGGAGCGGATGTATAACAAGCTGCACCAGCTGTCGGGAGGAGAGCAGCAGCGCGTCGCGATCGCCATTTCATTGTCGAACCGGCCTCAGCTGCTTCTTGCCGATGAGCCTACGGGCTCCGTTGATACCGCTACATCAGATCTGATCATGGGCATATTCCGCAAGCTGAACAAGGAGATCGGCATTACGATCGTCATCGTTACACATGATTTGACGCTGGCGAGCAAGGTGGACCGCGTTGTAGCGATTCGCGACGGCTTGACGAGCACCGAGTTTATCAAGCGCAATCCGAATATAAACCCGGATGCGCCGGAGGAAGGCTTGCCTGTCGCAGGAGGGCTGCAGACCGTTCATGAAGCGTATGTCGTCGTTGACCGGGTCGGCAGGCTGCAGATCCCGAAGGAATATTTAACCGCTCTACAAATTAAAGACAAAGCAACGATGGAGTTCGACGGTGAGCGGATTATTATAACGCCGCCTAAATCTTTGGGGGGTAACGAGGATGAAAAGTAAACGTTTGGTCAAAAAAGTAGCTACAATGGGCCTGACTTTGTCGATGGTAACTGGGATGCTTGCTGCTTGCAGCAGCGGCACAACCGATTCGGCGGAGAAGCGCGTGCTGCGCATAGGCTTTGTGTCCGGATCACAGGATACGGAAGCCTATTATCGGCAGCAGTATACGGATACGTATGAATTGATGAACCCGAACATTGAATTCGAAATCGTGAGCGCCATCAATTACGATGATTCACGCTTCGAGCAATCGGAGCCGGGCAAGCCGATGCAGACGCCCGATGAGTATGAAGCGCTGCAGAAGCTGCTGACGGGAGACAATCCGATCGACGTGCTTGTATTCGATTACCGGTACTTGAAGCGCATGACGCAGGACAATTTGCTAATGCCGCTTGACCCGCTCGTTCAAAAGGATAAATTTGATTTGAGCGATTATGTGCCAACGGTTATCGACGGCATTAAATCGGCAGGAGAAGGCTCTTTGTACGCATTGACGCCTACCTTTAATTCTTCTGCACTGTTCTATAACAAAAAATTATTTGCCGACAATGGCATTACGCCGCCTACAGACAAGATGGAGTGGCAGGAAATTTTCAACCTTGCACGTCAAGTCGCAAAAGGCGAGGGCGAGGATCGTACGTTTGGCTTCTCCTTCAACCGCTGGGCTTCCGATGGCTTTAACGATTCGATGACCTACAGCCAAGCTTTGCAATTGAAGACATGGGACGACAAGGGCGAGAAAATGCTCGTCAACAGCGACCAATGGGCTGAGGTCTGGACGACCGTATCGTCGTTGTACAAAGAAAATATCGTTCCTACCCAGCAGTTTATGCAGCAATTGTACGAGAAGCAGAGCGCAGCCGGCGGCAACGATCCATTCTATGGCGATCTGTTTATTAAGGGCCAGCTGGCTATGACGATCGGCGATTACAATTATATTAATGAACTGAAGCGTGCGTCTGACAATGCGTCCAAAATTCAGGATTTTGTGCCGGTTGATTGGGATGTGGTAACCGTCCCTGTAAGCCCTAATGATCCGGACACTGGCGGCAACATTAACCTTAGCCAGCTTATGGCCATCAACAGCAAAGCGCAGAATGACAAAGACGCATGGGAATTCATCAAATTCACCAACAGCAAGGAATGGGCTAAGCTTAAATCCAGAAGCGTCTATGAAATGGTCGCCCGCAAAGAGTTCCTGAAGCCGATTGGCAATCTGGATTACAACATGGACGCTTTTACAACGCTTAAACCGCTGCAGCCGTCCTCCATCGACAATGACAAAATCATTCGCGAGAAGCCGGGCATTTGGGAAGCGCAGAGCGCTGCGTACCAATTGTTCCAGGATGTCATTGACGGCAAGAAGGAAGTCAAGGAAGCGCTCGCCGAGTGGGAAACGCAAGGCAACGCCGTTCTCGACCGCATCAAAAACAACCCTGAAGGCGGCGGGGACATTGGCATCATGCCTGAAGTAAGACCGATTGGTTAAGCAAGGCTGAAAAAGCCTGCGGACAGTAGCTGTCCGCAGGCTTTTTCGTCGTATATAGAATACCTGAAACGGTACGTGAATAACCCCTCGCATACCAGCCAGTGGCGCTTAGGAGTGCCCGCGAAGAAGGTAGGTCTGGTGCACAGTCCAGGAGTCGTTCTCAAGCTGATACAGCAAATGTATGCGGTCTATACGTGTCACCAGCTCAAAGGACTGCATTCGCAATCGGCCGTATTGATCATGCAGCTCTTCCGCCGACATGTGTTGGCCAATGGTTAGGTGAGGCGTATAACCGGTCGTTCTGGCCGGCTCCGCTAAATGTCCGCTGCATATGGCTTGCTGTAGCGCTTGCATCTCATTGGGCCGCTCAAGCGCCAAATAAAGCACGTTAGCGACGGGATAGAAGGTAGACACGCGATTAAAGCGGATATGGAATGGAGCGAGCTGGGCTGTTGTACGCTCCAAATGCTCGGAAGCAAGCGCCAGTAGCTCATCCGTCCATTCCTGGGCTTCCCGTAAGGTCAAATGAGCGGGCAACAGACTATAATGCGGATCATGGCGCCTGCGTAAACGGTTGGCAACATCTTGCACATGCTTCTCCGGAAATACGGCAATGCCGAATCTCATAGCGATCAACCCCTTCAATTGGCTTAAATCCAGTATAACCGATTCCCGAATAAAATAAGAAATCAATTGGTTTTGCTTGAAGTATCCAGTTTTGGACATTCTACATGTATCATCGTAATTCCGTATCGCGATGCGAATGGAGGAGTGTTTATGAAGTGGGTATATTGGGTCAGGCTGTACGAATCAAAATTTCAAGCGGGCTGCTTAGTAAGCCGCATGGAAAACGATTGGTGGGTCTACGGGCATGAAAGCCCCCGCGAAATAGAGGTGTTCCGTTCCCGCAAGGGCAGGTATGGCGTACGGTATTTGCCATAGCCGGCAGGTTTGAAAAATTATGCTTGACTTTAAAGTTATTAATATAGTATATTATTTTATGTCGCCATTTCATTAAGCAATGATTGAAGGCGCTACTATCGCGGGGTGGAGCAGCTCGGTAGCTCGTCGGGCTCATAACCCGAAGGCCGCAGGTTCAAATCCTGCCCCCGCAACCAACCTTTCGACAACCATGCCTACATACGTTTTCGAGGGCCCTTAGCTCAGTTGGTTAGAGCGGTCGGCTCATAACCGATTGGTCGGGGGTTCGAGTCCCTCAGGGCCCACCATTAGCTTCACTCATCCCTTTGCCGGGGTGGCGGAATTGGCAGACGCACAGGACTTAAAATCCTGCGGTAGGTGACTACCGTATCGGTTCGATCCCGATTCTCGGCATACCTTGATTTACTTGGCTTCGGCCATGTGGGCCCATTCGCTAGACGTATGAAAAATGATTAATCCTGTAAGGTTAAATCACTTCGATTTAGGCGCACAGGTCTCATCGCGTGAGATCCTTTTTCGCACTATCTGTATCCCAAATACAGGTGAAGGCGAAGGAGGATTTTTTGTTATGGCGGCAAGAATGAACAAGGTTAAGAGGGCACCTGCGACAATGGAAGAGGCACTGGAGCGTTTCATTACTTGGAAGAAAGCAAACGGCATAAGTGATCAGACGCTGCTGGACTATAAGACACATGTCAATCTGCTCTTCAAACGTTTTCCCGATGCAGAGAAATCGTATGATCAGCTTGAATCGGCTGTCTTAGAGCATTTAAGCCAAGAAGGAATTAAACCTGCCACATATAATAACCGTCTTGTGTATTTGCGTACTTTTTTCAACTGGTGCATAGAACAAGGAATGATTGAAGATAACCCTCTAGAAGGCTTTAGGAAGCGCAAGGACGAAGGCAGACAGGCAACTATAGATGAAGCTACATTGGCTCGCCTGATCGCTTTACCGAACCGTGAGACGTATGCTGGATTGAGGGATTACACTTTAATCCTGCTTTTTCTGGATAGCGGAATTCGACCGAAAGAAGCATTTAGCTTGACCGAGGACGATTTTCATCCAATAGCACGAGAAATGCACGTAGATGCCTCAAAGGCTAAAACAAGAATGTCCAGGACTCTGCCTATGTCTCCTATGACGGTAGATGCCATCCAGGAATTGTTATCGGTTAGACCAGCAGAATGGAAACGTGGTACACCTATCTTTTGTACGAATGAAGGCAAGCCGCTTACAAGGCATACTTGGGGCGACAGAATGGAAATGTATTGCAAGAAGCTTGGTACACATATTTGGCCTTATGCGCTGCGTCATGCGTTCTCCATTATATTTCTGCGGGGCGGCGGCAATGCATTCGGCCTCCAGAAGATGTTGGGACACGTTGATATGACAATGACCAAGAGGTATGTCCGATTATCTGATACAGACGTGCGGGAGCAGCATAACACTGCGTCTCCTTTGAACAGATTGATTCAGCAGAAGGTACGTGTAGGGAAGCTAAAGTGATTTAAGGTTCCAATCGTTGCCGATGTTGCATGGCAGTACTTCATAGTATCACATTGCAATTAGCACCTTCTCTATACGAGATAGGTGCTTTTGCTTGATTGGAGAAGATTAGGTCTTGAACTTTTTTCTGAAGTCCTTAATTCCCGTTATAGTATGATGGATCATAAGCATGACAAACCAGGCTGGAGCAGTAAACACTATTCCATTACCGAATTCAATTCCGATATCACCCATTTAGATTCACCTCCTCCACAGAATTCTGCTTTTGAGTTAAGAGCACCTGAATAAATTGCTGCCAGGCTTCTTGCGTAGATTGAGTAGATAGAATCTCTTTTAGTTGCTGCCTAAAGCTACTGCTTATCAATCCTAATGTGTAGAATTTTAAATTCCATGTTGGATCGGCATTGTTAAAACGACCATAGTTGTCGTTGAACATTTTGAGCAGATCACCTATTAGCGGAATATGGTATTCCGAATGGTAGTTACATATTAGTTGAGACCAGTAATGTTTTAAGATAACGATAACTTCTAAAGTCTCGATGTAGTCAATTTCTGTAGAAGTCTCCAGCCTGGTCTGCCAATCAGAAATATTTATTATTGAATGAATCTGGAAAGAATCATTGAACTCGGTAAGGGAATCAATCTGCATAAGTTCGATCATATTAGCTAAGACTTCTCCGTTTACTCTACCTTGCAAGTATAGATTGGATATGAGTAATAAAAGACAATCAAACAGTTCCGCAGTTACTTTCGATTTGCGCTTTAACGATTCTTGAGTTGATTTTGAAGGCCGCCCTATAGGCTTGTTCTTATTAACTTCATCTTGTGCGACTATTGCAATAATTTCTTCATAATCAGGATTGTTAGTAAACTCATCGACTTGCTTAAAGGTCTCCAATACAAGTGTATAGAATTCGAGTAACCTTGCTTTCAGCTTATCCCATTGGACAGGGTAACCCTTCCAATATAAAACGAATATATAGTCCATCTGATGCTTGTACGATTTGTTTGATTTAAGCTTGTTAATAAGCTCAATTGCTTCTATAGTCCGTTCATGATACTGAGTCTTGACGCCGCGAACATATCCTTGTCCAATTTTATCGCTAACAATCAAACCATACTCATAATAACGTTCAAACATATTCTCGCTAAGCACGATCCCTTTAGCTTTGGCATGAGTAATTATTTCAGCTTTTAACATTGCCCTCACCTCTTGAACTGATTGTAGCTTGACTTAAAAATGAAAACAATCAGAGGGTAATGCGGAATTGAATATACTCTTAGGTTAGTAACGTGTAGACAGATCTATCTATCAAGCAGGGGGAAATGTAAGTCCGTGCTATAATTGAGTTTGTGGAAGCAAGGATAACTTGCTGGAGAGATAGCTTTGTATTCCGAACTACCATTATTGGGGGAGATGAGCTAACTGATGACGAACTTTAGAAAGAATCATCATTACGTATCACAATCCACTAATAAGCTTTTTCATAACAAGTTCATCTCCTACAGGAAACTTATTCTTGTGTTTTCGACACCCATCTCTTATTTTCCTTGATTTTGCTCAGTTTCGTAAGCGATTGCCCTGTAAGAGAGAGAGAGCCTCTTGACTCAATTGTATTAATGCAATACATTATTATTATGAATATCATAATGTATCGAAACAATACAATTTTGAGGTGAGTGGATGAGAGGGAGTTTAGAGCTCTTTAAGGAATGGTATTGCCATAACAAAGCGGATGTTCAAAGAGATTTTCAAATGTACATGGAGCAATATGCATCAGACTCTGAAGAGTCATATAGCAAAATAATGTATGACTTGTGTGAAAGGTTTCAACAGGCACTTGATAGCTGCAGTCTCCCAAAATTAACGGATGATTGGTGGTATTATGACTACGCACAGGTCAATGATGGTATAGATCTTAGACTTTATTACTGTGATGAGTTTAACTTAGATGCTAATGGGGAGCTAGAGTCTTCTACATCTACAGAGGAGTTTACTTTGTTAAGTGTCAAATGTGATTATTTGAAAGTAGAACAGTTTGCTAAGCTTAACAATGTATCTGATATAACGGTTCGTCAATGGATTCGCAGGGGAAAACTACGGACAGCAAAAAAAGTTGGTAGGGACTGGCTTATTCCCTCCATCGCTCCTAAACCTGCAAGAGGATTTAGGGCTGCGTCTTACGACTGGGAGAGGCTTCCTACAATGTTATCGGATTCGTTCCCTTATCTTAATGGATACGATTGCATTTATATCTTTCAGAATAAGGAAGTGAAAAATCAGTTTGAGGGCATCTTGGGGTATCCAGGACAGAGTAATAGAATGAAAATTGCGTTAACTATTCAAGATAGAGAAAAGCTGGAGTTAGCGCTTATTAGCAGCGGTGTTGTGCGCGTTGAGGAGTTCTCATTTAGTTAATGGCAGGAAGCCAATTTAAGGAGAGGACAGCGATGGGGTTTTATGCTTCAGCAGCCAGTAAGGCGCTACAAAGCACGATTACAGAAGATAACATTCGAATGATGTATCATCGATGTTTGACATACTATCCAGGTGACTTTGTTCATCGAGTATTGCTTTATGAAGATGGTAGAACCGAATATCATAGGATTATGAGAGGGAGTACTGAACTAGCTGATGTCCGAAAGGGTAACGCAGTTATTGCATTACAAACATTGGAGTTTAATAAAGAGGAAGTAGCAGATGTGGAAGCATTTGTTGCTAGCTGCACGAAGTCAGCCATATATGAACTACAAAAACTGGTGAATGGATGAATGTGCATGAAGACAAATAAAGAATGTCAAGTAGAAATAGAAAAGAAATATGGGAAGCCTCTAAAACATAATTAATATGACTTATCAGAGCTACCCATGACTTTTGAGCTCGATGTAGAGCATGGAGTAGATGGACAAAAAGCTAGATGCTATTTTAGAAGAAATGTAGCCCGAATTCTTAGTCATTTGGATTCAAATATTTAAGGGTTGCAGTGGCTGCTCCCGCAGGTGACATTAATACTACGGAATGTATTCATATAGATACACGTATTTTCAAGAAAAAAGCCCCTGCCATAATGACAGAAGCATTAGCTCGGTTCATTAATTTGAAAAAAGCAAACCACTTGAGTTACTGTATGGGGAAGGAATTCACGATGTTCAAATATGTGTGTTTAACATTTTTGCTTCTCATAATCTCTGGCTGTTCTAACGCGTCTAATAACTTGCTATTAACGGATACTTCAATGAATGCTGACAAAAATAATGTACAGGCTTCTAAAAGGGTTACGATAGCGCCTGTACAAACAAAAAATAAACAGGAGGAAAAGGACGCAGCTCCCACTGATGAGCCTGTTCTTGAAAATTCGGACTGGATTACATATTCAAACGCTAGATATGGTTTTTCTATTCGTTATCCTAGCGACTGGACGGCTGCTGAAGAGGCTCCAAATGGAGACGGCAAGCTTTTGTATGTTGGCAATCTTGATGTGAATATAAGAGCATACGGGAGTATGTACATAGAGGGTGTATCAAATGAATTTTCAGACAATCTTCAACTCCAATGGATTACTCTTGATAATGGTCTAGAAGCGGGACTTCGAGTTGGATATGAGGATGACAAGCATGTCATGCATTTGATTTACCATGAGGAAGCATCAGCGGTTGAATATAATTTTTATGCAAAGGTATCCAAGGGATTTTTTAATGAGCATGAGAAGGATTTGCTTAAGATAGCAAAAAGCTTGGACTTTTTTGATGTTCATGGTAAGCTGCGTCCACTACTTGAGTTGTAATGAAGACATAGTGAGTGTAGAGAAAAAGATGATGAGGTAAGGGTATTTCCAGGTTGATTACGGTCAGTGAGCAGAGTTTTTGTTGGAAGTGTCCCTTTTGCAAAATACTCATTTACTATGTTGTTTCTCCGCTCTTGACAGTACTGATAGATTGCTTGACTTGCGTGGAAAAGGACAGTTCTTTCTCGCCTTGAGATCTGACGATACATGAGAGCAGATTACAACTTTCAATGATATCATCTCCTTCGTATAGTTGTTTTTGGGCATAAAAAAAGCAGGTATACCGCTTGAGCATACCTAAGTGAGGCTTTAAACAAAGGATTTATTTTCTTCAGTTGAAATATATCTTTATAATAAGAAGTTTAAATTATTTTGGCGTAGCAGAAATTCCGTTTTTACATGCCTTAACGATAAATTGGCTAGTTGATCTTCGTAGTCAATATATCCCCATTTAGATAGTGTGCAGTCAATAAAAAATTTAATATAATCGTCAATGTCACAACTGTCATCAATTGAACTCTCCCATAAAGAATTAATTGATTTAAGGTATCGGCTTGTGGCGGTTGATTTAAGGACTATTGAGGTGCTTATACCTTGCTCTGGTGCATTACTTAAAGTAAACCCGAGGCGAATGGGGGGTAATCCATTTACGACAGGACTATTAAAGATTTGGACTACTGCGTCTAAACAAAGAGCAATAATCCAGTCTAAATAGATTACTTGGGAATCTCCTCGCCATTGAACTGTAACTATTCCATTATTATTAAATCTAACTCGAAAGGTAATTGGAGCAAATTCATCTTTGGGAAATGACAGCTGTGTGTACTCGCTACTTGAACTTCTTTGAAATTCATTCTGTGGGAATATAGATTGGAAGAGTTGTATTGCCCAATTCCATATAAAGTGTTTTGCGTTACTATCGAAAACTCGATAGCCTTCGCCATAATCTGCAATAATGCTAAGCCAATAACCATTAGCATTAGCATGGCTTGCTTGTGAAAGAGTAGCTTCAAAGCCAGGTTGGACGTATGAGATCGGTCTTGATGGTGCGTTTATTGATTCCCATCTCGCGTAGGAAATAGGGAAGTAGCGTTTGGCAATGCTTCTCCCTGTCGAGGTGTTTAAAAGATCTTTTTCGATATCGTTGTGATTGATGATTTTATACGTTAGTTTTCCATTCAGTTTGTACCTCTCAAGTTTGTTGGTCAATCCTGAGCTAGGTAAAGTGGAATAAAAGCCTATGAAACCATTTGTTCCATGCGATTCTACTCTTCCAGCTATATCATCCTCTTCCCTATCTGAAACAGATTTGCCTGAATGGGCTCTATGTTTACAACTTACCAACCATTTAAATTCGGTATTTCCAAGTACTCCAGTGCGCGATTCAACTACTATTAAATCTCTGCCACCGTCTTGGCCGCGATCAGGTCCAACTAATACATTTAGTCCTATGAATTCGAAATATTCCTTACATAGAAGTTCGAATGTATCCTGAGTGCCATCTGAACCATTTGCTAGTGGAATCTCTTTGAAATCAAGTGCTGGCAATAGTTTGCCTCCTTAATATGTAATATGATGGTAGTATATCAGTTGGGTGGGAAATAATCATCATATCATAAATTTCTGGGAAGAATAGCTCTGGAGGATCTGCGTGAAATATTTATTGTTAATTGTTGTAATGCCTCCCCGCTGAGCTGGAATGGGTAGCTGGCGCTCCGCTTGCTGTTTGGATGATACTCGCAGATAAATGGCTACATTCATGTAAACAACTCCTATTGTTGGATTTGGACTACGGATAATGCACAGAAATGAATATAGGCAACACTCCTTTCATTGGTTGGCGCATCTCACCACCAGTGTTTTCACTATCATGACAAAGAAGCCCGACTATGTTCCGAGCTTCTTAGAGACCCCCGTGGGCGCGTTAAGGTTTTCTATGTCATATCCTTTGCGTATACCGAGGGTTGGAAATATAATGATTTTAGAATTATTCTTGGGAAATCTGATCCGATCTGAAGGCTTGTTCATAGGGGATTTTCGATAAGATGCATGTACGTTTGTAAGGTAATGAGAGGGAGGGGGTAAAAGTGACCGATCAATATGTATGGGCAATATTTGTTGCAGAGAGTACGGCGAAGTTCCCTAATTTCTATCCAATAGGGATGTTTTCTTCTCGTGAGCAAGCAATCGAGGAACTGGAAGCATTACCGAAAGATATGAATTATCAATTGCTTAGCCTGCCAATGAACCGTATGTTTGCTTACTATCACAAAAAGAGCGGTAAATTGGTTGGTATGGATGGGATTTATCATGAGCATTTTCATTACAAGAATGAGGAATGAGGATCGGGAAGTATTGTGCTGTGGAGTATGATGTACTTGATTCAAATTAGATGAAAAGAATTCGTTATTCGGTTGGTCAGCAAGAAGTGAAGTGTTAGCCAGTCAAGATATGAATTTTGTCTTGACGGGCGGTTCATTTGACAGACACTCGACATTCCCTTCGGCCAAGTGGCCGAGGGACGGCACACGCCGAGGTGACGGGGTGCAGGGGTGTAATCCCTGCGAGCCCCCTGGGGCGGTGGGGGGATTGTTGAATCAGTTGAAATGGCGCTTACCAATCATGCTGCTATTTAGGAACTAGGATTGCTGAGGTCAGGTTGTCTACTCCAATGACAGATCTCAAACACACCTTTAGCACTGTATACGTAGGTATCATAAGCCTTTCCGTCAGTACCGTTCAGTTTGAACGATGCTGAATATTGATCCAATCTATCTTTGTAACGACGATGCAGAACTGTAATCGCATTCCCTGGCTTACTGTACTCCAAAGTCTCTCCGATCTGTTCTCTTATCATCCACATTTGTTCCTCGCATTGATAGAAGATACAAAATATATAATTAACTGCACAACAAGTCCAAGGGATGTTGTTCGTAATTAATCCAAGCCTAATCGACGATGGTGTTCATCAGTGTATTGATATGGGATGAACTGAAGAAGACCCAGCCATTAAGGTTTATGCCTGCACTTAGATCAAGCTCCAGCTCTAATGAATTTGGTTGTTCCTGATGGCGATAGAGCTTCTTTTTCCTCCTGAATTCTTGCGCTCGTCTGGTGTTCACAAGCAGGAAACGTTGTATATCCTCCCACCTAACCCAATCTGAGGGTCTACGCCGAATTCCACATCATAGTACGCCGAATAGGAAATATGGTGGGCTGGTTCAGCAGGGCGTAGAAGTGAATCTCGCGAGCTAGAGAAGGATAGGCACGCAGTATTCTGGCTTTTACAGCGTTTAGATCGAATTGCAGTAATGGTTCATTATGTACGCGTATGAAGTAGTCAACGAATTCCAGTTGGGCTGGAAAGCGGCGAAAGGTGCAAATGAATCCTCAAAGCGTATTCATCATATTAGGAAATCCGAAGGCGTACTCGACCGCATTGTCTTTATTGTGAAGGAAGTTGGGAGGTGTCGAAGTCACTGCGTCTACTATTTGAGACGGCAGGGTGCCGTACCTGTTGTTAAGCCAATCATCGTATCACTACTGAATCATATTTTATTCGTCTAGCTTTTTCTCCGATAGGTTGCTCCATGCATTTTGCTGTTTACTCCATCTGATTCTCCGCAGTTTCATCTTCTCGATCAATAATTCAGCTTCTTTCTGTAATCCGTCATACTCCAATGGGTTGAAGGAAAAGCCTTCATTGATGATAATTTCGTCTACCTGCACGGTTAATGTAATCCATGAGTTGTATATTGAATTCAATGTTGTTTGGTTTCGTACAGGATTGTAATATCCCTAGATATTAAACGGGTGGGGTCAGCCTCGTAATAGCAATCTTGAAAGACCTACATTGGATGTCCAAGCGCAATGGACAACTTATAGAGGATCATGGACTTTGGTTCCTTGAGTTCGCCGCCTTCAATTCGTAGAATGGTGCTTTTAGCGATGCTCTTGCAGATTTGGAAGGGTAAAGTTCGGCGGTGGAAGCTTGTTGGTTTTCTCTGAAAAATCTTAAGCGGCCTCCAAGGTTTACGCTGGCTAATTCTATTAAATCCGCATTTTGACATACATTTGGTTCGCTTTTATCGTATCACGCTCATATTGGTAGTATCTCACAGGATGGATAAAACAAAACCATTTGGCCTTATAATGGTTGCGTGGATAAAGGGATGGTGATATCCTTACGTTCAATCGGAGGAGCGTTAAATATTAACTCGATTGAAGGAGGGGTTAACATGAAGGAGCCTTAATGCGAACTGGATAATGCAGTGAACACCGATAATGTAATCTTGTGTTGCAAACCGTACTTCTAATAATAATCACAAAAAGTATGTCAGAATTGACACAGATGCTTTACGAAGCCACTATGTATGATGGTCAGGACAGCAGATTGTATCTGCAATGTCTAGCGTAACTACGGTGAAGAACTTACACTACATGAAGAAGGAGAAGTAACATGAAGATTGATACTGTACTATTACAGACGGAAGCAACAGTAAGTGATGCTGCACTTAAGAAGATGGCAGGGGAAGGGAAGCACAATACTTATCACGGTGTACGTGACTATAGTTGCTATCTGTATCGAATAGATGGTGACCCGCGCCAACCACTTATTAAGTATACGGTGGAGAACAAGAAGCTCACTGTATTGGTGCCGTCACTACCGAGACTTGTAACGGGTTCATGCATGAATCCATTGAACGAAGGCCAGCGGGATCAAGTATACCAAGCACTAACACAGTGTTTGGGGAGTGTAGGCATAGAAGCTGGTAATCCCGCACATTGGCAGATTAACAGACTGGATGTGTATCACGATTTTCAGGTAGGGGAGCACAACATCAAGGACTATCTGGACGCGCTCTCCAAGGTGAGTTTGCCTCGTTACGAGACACATCATTACAGTGGAACAGTCGAGTATCGGTCAGGTTCAAAGCGACATTACTCCTACAACAAGCATAAGAAGTGCGTGGATGAAGATAATTCTTCTGTGGAGATTGAACAGAGTAAGGGTGTATTGCGCTATGAGGTACAGTACAGCGGAGCCGAGCTTAAGAGCAATCGCCGTACCCGTACCCGAAGATTTGAAGAAGTTCTGTCAGATGAAGTGACGGGCAATCTCATCGAGAAGTATTTCCGCACTATTCCAGCAGCTAATCTGACCATAGCTACTGCCTCTGACATACAGCATGTGCTTGCTAACGAATATGGTTCGTCGACGGCCATTCGACTTATGGGTTTCATTTATGCATATGCACGCAGACAGCTTGACGGACTAAGTGCTGAGACAGTCTACAGATCGTTACGGCAAATTCAGCAAGCAGGGGTTGCTCCAGTGATTGGTACGCGGCAACTAGAACCACTGGTACTTCCCTTTGGAACTCAGCAACCCAATGAGTCGGAGTTACATGATGATGCGGTAATCGGTTTGTCGTCTACTCCTGTAGCATCTGAGAACGATCTAGAGCGATACTTTTCCGATAATGAAGTGATTTAAGGCTCGTTTTGGTACAATTGCCTGATTGGATTATCCGCTGATTCCCATTGATTTTTCACCATATTGGCGTAGGTTCGGCGCTGCAACGGAGAGAGGTGTTCACTTCCTTCAAAGTTGTCAGCCGTAATGATGGATACAAATTGATCTACGAAGTCAATCATGTTGATAGCGCGGCAAATATCCTCTACATGAATGGATACCAAGCGACAATAGCGCGGATTCCAAATAGCTAGTTGTTTGATTTCAGGTTTAAAACCAGGTGTGAGGCACGACAATATCCAATATGCAATGAGCTGACGACTTTGCCCAATCTTACAGCGAAATTCAGATTCAGTCTTAACGTCAATGAGCATATCTCCTATGATAATATCCCCGTCTGCGCCGTCTACAAGGGCTGTTACAGCCTCTCCAAATGAAGGGTTACATACAATGTTTGATCCGCAGAAGAGCCTAGAATGCCCGTTTGTAGCTTCCATAAGAGCTTGAAGATCATCTACATCTTCGTCACTCACTTGAAGTAAGTTTTCAGTTTCACCAACTCCAGAACGGTATAATTGTTCCAGTTGCCCTAGTCGGACAGCATCCCGAATGCAATCTGCTGTTAATGCCGATACTCCTGTGATGTAGTCGTTCCTGCGCTCAATAATTTCATTAAAGGCAAGATTGATAATATCATCCTCTAGATGTTCAACTACTATTGAAGCGGCAAGGTTATGCCCATTCTGTTCCTGGTGAATACCATTTAGTCGCTGTACGTACGCTCTGAACATATAATCGTAGGCTTGACCAATAACGGGAGTGCCGCGGCTGCCACGCTGAACAATGATTGGAGGCTTGGATGGGTAGGCAACATCCTTATCCATACTAACAAATGAATTCTTCAAATTTGGAAGAGACGCAAATAACGTTTTGATTTGATTATTGTTTATTAGCAAACCCGTAAGTGACATATGAACTCTCCCTTAATTATAACGATGTCATTGTAGAGCAATTAATCTTCCCCTTTGGTTGCCTTTAACTTTTTATAGTAATCGGACACAAGCTTTACTTGCTGACGAATTAGTTCCTGTAGTACGTCTAAATCGTCTTTCGACATTTCTGTTTGTCCGTAAATGGTCTTGTCTACGATCTTTGCACCTGTATTTCTTTGATACACTCGTATTGAAAATTCAACAGAGATATCATCCATCCTGTAGCAATTGTTTTCATCATATTCGGGTTCGATTAAATCATCAGGTGGCAATTCAATTCCATACTCCTTCAAGCGTTCTTGTGCCTGCGGATCAAGAATATGAGGTCTTGCCCAGGCCTCGCACCACTTCTCAAAGAATAAATGTACATCTTCTTCAGTGCCAATAACGGATGTTAGCGGCAAAATAGAATTGGCGTAAAGAACCGACAATGGCACATTATACAGAGAAGCAAGTGCTTCAGCTTTCAGACGTTGCGGTTCAGTTTCGTTATCTTCCATGTACTTTAATCCTTGGTAAGTCATCGTACCTTTCAACTTAGCTGCGACCCAACTTCGACTGAATTCTCCAGTGCTTTTATACATGTCCTCTAATAGTTGCCTTATCTTAAATAATCGTTTTCCTATAGTTTCAGATTCGTTGAAGGAGAACGATACCTCTTGTGCTCGATTACTAATCATCAAATGACACCTCCTGATTATTATTATACACTATCAAGTCACGCTTTTAAAGTTAACTTTAATTTATTTAAAGTTTTTTGTTGACTTCTTAAATGGGGTTGTTGTATATTGTAAATGCCTCAATGAGGCAACCAAATTTATTAAGCGGAGGGTAACGATTATGAAGAGTTTTAGCCCAATCATTCGAGGTAAATATTACGGACATGCAACACAATTTTGGTAGCTGCGTTGTTGGTAGTACATAATCAGGACTAAAACGGTGAAATGAAGATGGGCTGTAGATCGTTCAAACTCGGGAGGGTCGCAGCATACTCAATTCACAATTTAAGGCTTCATCGTGTAGTGGCGACTCAGGCTCATTGAAAACCAAATATGAAACACTTAACGCGCTAGTTATTTCAAATTTCAGGGAGGTCAATGCTATGAGGACTGTAAATGAATTTAACGTAGATTACGTTTTTAAGAAGAGGTTTGGGTTGAAGCAACCACACGAGTTAAGCGAAAAGCAGCGGCAGAGGTACATTGAGGACATGGGTTTGGCATCAGAGATGTTGACAGTAGAAACATTTACCAGTGCAGCAAGCAAGATGGGTATAAGTTACTGTGAACTTTTCTTCATGGCTCTTCCTAGGCTAAGGATATTCATGCCAATTGTTCTATCTGACTATTTTGTAACTCGAGGACATTTTGGGTTTATAGAAAATGCTCACTTGAGTACCATCAATTGGGGTGAAACGAAACAAAGGTTAGAGGAGGAAATGGAAAAGGGTGATTTTGAACCATTTTTTTGGAACATTGATAAAAGAGGGAGACATATGGCATATTTCAAACTATTCGATCGAATCCCCAATAATCAG
Source organism: Paenibacillus sp. SY21-1 (assembly GCF_005222705.1). Classification (GTDB taxonomy): domain Bacteria; phylum Bacillota; class Bacilli; order Paenibacillales; family Paenibacillaceae; genus Pristimantibacillus. Next base: position 122,024 of record NZ_STGF01000017.1, read on the forward strand.
AAGTTCGATATTTTCCTCCATAACTTAGAAAGTCCTGGTCGCGATGATATATTTAGAAAAGGTGAAATTAATGAAATTTTATCTTACAAACAGTATTCGGATTGCTGGAATAGAGCCATCCAAAGTTTTAAAGAGGATTACGGTAAAGATGAACATATTGTAGTTTATCAGCCTGAATTCGGTATCTATAAAGGAGTTAGCCATGATTTTTACTGGGAGCTTGATAAGGAAAAGGCAGTAAGAGCCTCCCATGAAATGGGGACGAATGGCCGTGTTAAAAAACGAATGGTACACATACTTGATATCTTGGATTATGGATATGAGGACAAGAGCATACAAGTTCTGCCTGAGCATACAATGAAAATTCATTCCAAACCGTTGACTAATGAATGTTAATAGCCATTTAGAATCGGATGACTTAGAGTGGAGCAGGAAGAGAATACCTGAAGAATCAAAGTCGTTACTTTTCACTTAATAATGCACTGATTAGTTTCATCATTTGGAGTACTGGTGCAAGTATATTTGTTAATCGGAGGCGCAAAAATCTAATGACATTACGACCGCCATATAGTGATACCAAACTTGCCGAGAACATTTTTAATTCCATCGTATCATTTGAAAATATAAATGATGCGTACGCTGTAGTAAGACAGTTAAGTGAAACCATTGGATTTGAAGGTACTACTCGATTTGAAGAATCTTTGGAGACTAATTTTCTGGCATTACAACGCGAAATGGACACACTCAGTTACAGGCCTCGGCCAATGTATCATTTAGACACTATAAAACCAGAGAAAGAGTGGGTTATGGAATTTGCCGTATTACTAATTCTTCGTGAATTTTTTGAATCGAGCTTCCTTGGCTCCAGTCATGGATCTTCACATGGTAAAGGTTTATCGACCGCCGCTGAGCAAATTGAAGATATAACGAGGCATGGCTACCACTGGATCGTTAATGTGGACAGCATCGCTTGGATAAGTAGTTACATTGAAGCCGAAGCATTAACGGAGACGTTGTTCCATTACATTACGGATGATAAATTGAGATCACTTCTATCAAGCATGATACAAGTGGAAGAAGTGATGCGAAATGATTTGATGGTTCCTGCCACCTTTAGTGGCTCGCCGCTAATTACCCTGCTTTATAATATTTACTTCCATTCATTGGACGAATTCATCAGTCAAAAAGGCGTTCAGTATGTCAGATGTAACCATCTCGCCCTCATGTTCTTTAAAACACGTGGGGATGCAGAACGGGCCTATCATGAAGTACATACTTATATGACGGGTATCATGGGATTGAAATCAAAGTATCATGAGAACCAAGTACTCGTTAAGGAACTTCATGAAGCCACTGATTATTTACAACCTTTTTTTGAAATGCCTAAAGATTAGATCGTAATGTCTAGGCAGATCCCTATAGTGCATTAACCTCGCCGTTACTTCATGTAGCGGCTTTTTCTTTAGAAAGTGAGAACCTTCTGAATAACTAAGGGAAATGATGGTTAGGCCCTCATTGTGAGGTCTTAAACTTCAACTCTGCAACAAAGATTATAAAGCCCTGGATTCCAGTGCTGACGCGGCTTTTTAACACGTTGGAGCCTAGGTATGTGTAAAACCCCAAAGTACATTGAAATATTCTGAAAATAATTAGTTGATGCACTTGCAACCATCCTCAGTATTGGTTATACCAAGTATATGAGCTATATGGGGGCGAAAGCTCTACCTCCCCTCCAAGTTCACCACTATGATGGCGGAAGTAATAATACAGCAAAGAATAGGTGAGTAGTATGAAGTTTAAGGCCAGGAAGTTAACAAACGAAGAGATTGAATTGGCAATGCAGTTATTACATTCTGAAGCTGAACCACAGATAATGCTAGGAGATGGAGTTCGCGAAATCGGAGAGATTCTCAGAATTAAGCGCATAGCGGACGAACTTACACTCGAACAGCTCAGCAAGGAGCTGAATATTTCTCCAGGGTTCCTGAGCGAACTTGAAAACTCAAAGCGTAGTCTCTCTCGTAGTAAAGAGAAGGCAGTAAACAGGTATTTATACGACACCGTTTATTTTTATGGTGATAAGTATGAGATACGGTCTGGAGATGAGGATGATGATTGATTTTTAGCAGTTTGGTTAAGTGAAGGCGAGGCATTGTACGCATCTAATTGTGTTATTGTGCGTGATCTGTTTGCTAGGCATGTAAAGGGGTAAGAGTTGATGGCTCGCATGAAGCGAGCCGAATGGTAGCCGAAGGTAAGATGAAGAGAGCCGACCAAGCGGCCGACTCCCGTAGATTCAATTATTTCGGTAAGCGTCGATAGAATCATCCTCCGTGTATTAATCAAGCACCGAACGCATGGTAGCTTCCAATTGTTCCAGTTCAGCCTTATTAAAGCCCATCTCACGAGCTGCTAGAAGTGCGTATCCAGTTATAATCGCGTTATTATTCACCATTTGTTCCTCCCTCCATGGATTTTGATTCTTGTATGCATATAATTGCTTTTGATGCAGATGCGAAAAACCATTGAGGTAGAGTGGTGGCTGAGCAACCTCTTTAAACCGCAGCTTTAAGGGAAGTAGTACAACAGAACAACTTCCTATGACTACATCAAACCTCGTTCCTTGAGCGAGTAATAGCTATCTTTTGCTATGATGACGTGGTCGTGACAGGGAATACCAATGATCTCTGAAGCCTGAACAAGCCGTTCAGTCAACTGAACATCCTCAGGTGATGGAGTGCAGTCTCCAGAGGGATGATTATGAATGGCGATAATAGAGCTTGCCGAACGCTTTATGGCTGGAATGAACGTCTCACGTGGATGAACCAAGCTGCTGTTTAATGTTCCACGAGATATTAACTCCGTACCGATAATGCCGTTCTTCGTCGAGAGCATAATTATGTGGAATTCCTCAACATTCAGAACTCCGATAGAGCAGCGGAAAATATCGAATACGTCTCTAGGTGAGCGGATGAATTTCGGTGTTTCCTTCGGCATGTTCAGAAGTAGTGCCAGTTTCAATGCGGATTGAATTTGCTTAGCACGCATTGGCCCAATTCCCTTGATCGAAGTCAGTTCATACTCCGATGCATCCATTAAGTCGTATGGAGTATTGAATTTGGAAACCAGTTCTTGGACGACAACGCTGTTCTCTTTTATGCAGAGAGCTTCGGAAATTGCTGTGCGGAATGTATGTGGATTACTCATATGTACATAACCTCCAATGGTATGATAGGGATAAACAAAAATAGGGAGCCAGCCGAAGCCGCTCCCTTGAATAGGTATAGATATTGAGTTATTATTGAATTGAAATGGAATTATTGAGGGCGCTGCCAGGCGTCCTTTTTCATGCCTTGAAGTTCTTTAAGCTGCATCTCTGTAATAACGAGCATAGCAAGGCAACGGATATACTGCCTTCCCTCGACAGTGCGAAGCGAAGCCTGTTCATTCAGACGCTTCCTGACGCTCTGTAGAGCCTTTTTACGTTTCTGCAATTGTTTGTTCACAGACAATTCCTCCTCTTAACTGACTCAATTTAGACGCTTTAGATACCGTTCTAACTGCTTAGGATAATACTTGTGGAAGTAGCCGCCAACATATCGAATAGCCAACTCCTCGTCGATCTTCCAAACTCTCAGGAAGTATACTTCCAAAACGTGAGCAGCCATTACAATCTGATTTTGTGCTACGAGTTGCCTCGCCAGAACCGTCATTTCATCACTAATATGCTTCTCTTCTTTCATTACCAAATCACTCCTTTTGGCGTACTTCTCATTCCGCCAGTTTAGTTCCTGTCAAAAGGACCCTGCTATTGCCAGTCGCGGCAATACAACAGAGTCCTAACGATTCTTGATTTTCTTCCTGAGTACCTGATTAGCCTTCTTTGACCAGGTATTACCGTACTTGTTCTGGCACCATGTCGAATGTTCGCTCCAGACGATTCGCCTGTTCTCAGCGATGTCTTCCAGACCAAGGCGATACAACCGATGGTATAGTGCGTTCACTACGTAGTTCCAAGGAGATAGCGGGCCACTACTATAATGAATAAATTCGTTACCCATGATGATGATGATATCAATGCCGTAAGCATCAAATCGTACATCCTCGTTGACTTCGGTACCTTTGTAGTCGTTGTAATACCCTGGGTATAGGACGCTAGTGCGGTAGAACTGGTATTGAATGTTCCCGTTGGCTTGCGTGTGCAAAATATTCTTAGTCACGGCTATCACTCCTCATGCTGATTGATATTGATGTTGCGGCGTTCCAGTTCTGTTTGTAGCAGTCGGATGAATGAATCCTCCAACCTAAGCTCCTTGGAGACATTGAAGACGTCGAGCAATTGCTCATCCGTCAATACTTGCATTCCCTTTGGCATTTTGAATACCTCCTTTCCTATTGGGTATCCTTTCACAGCCCTAGTTTTCTCTGTAAATCTGATGAAACAAAAAAAGCCTGCATCCATTCCATTAGGGAATGAATACAAGCCTCATCAATAGATTTTTCTATTCGTCTTTCCAATTCAGAACGAATTCCAGCAGATGCAGTGCCTTCTTCTGATCATCAACACTCCGATTCAGAAGGTGATTAATGATCGTAGTAATGGTGTTGTTGAACGTTCCTTCCTTGAGTGGCTGAATGAGATGGAAGAACTCTTCAAGAGATACACCAAGAGCGCGTGTAACCTTCTCCAAGCTTTCAATCGTAACTTTATGTTCGGACCTTTCAATTTTACCGATGTATGTAAAGTGCAGTCCAGCACGATCTGCGAGTTCTTCCTGGCTCCAGCCTTTTTCCTTCCTAAGATTCCTTATTCGACCACCAATCATCTTCATTAAGTCACTCATTCCATCACCTCTGAGAAAAACATTAGAGCAGGATGGTAGAGTAACCAAGATTGCATATGGATTATCGAGAATAAAATATACCGTATATAGATTATTTGTGATATAACTAAACTTAGTGGTCATTTGGTTGTAGTCTGGAAGAACTGGAACTCTGTTAATGTAGGGCTCTGAGCGTTTACATGTAACAGAAGCGTAAACAAATGAGGTGAAAACATGATTGGGGCTGGACTAATTGCAGGGATTATATTCGTTGGGTTAATGATGATTTTTGGCAAAGGTGTCGGCGAAAAATTGAAGTATGGTTGTCTGTTCTTTCTCTTAGTTCTTGCAATACTGGCTATAGTCGCTGTGAGCTTGCTTCAAGGTTTATAGACGATTCCATAGGCTCACAGGAAGAGGGGGCGGGCGATTTGAAACGTTTCCAAGCGATAATAAGACGTATCAGGTCGCCTGGGAAATTTGCTAAAAATCAGTCCCCTATAGGAAAATTCTTCACAGGTGATTAGAATATTGGAGGTCAGATTCATGCGTAAATCAATTAAGCTGGTTAGATCGTTAAGCTTGGCAGTGGCTCTCAGTACATTACTAAGCGCTTGTACCACTACAGAGCCTGCAAAAACTTTGGAAGGATACGACTACAGAGGAATAGGTATCGGCGATAGCAAAGAGGTTTTGATTGCTGCACTTGGTAATCCCGAAGATACTGATGAAGAAGGCGGCAGCATCTATTCAAGCATGGGCTATGCTGATTCAGAATTCATCTTGAAAGATGATAAGGTCATTGCTATGACAGTACATAGAGCATTTACTTTGCCAAGTGGTGTGGCGGTGGATGACCCACTCACTAAGGCTATTGAAGTAATCGGTGAAGATGAGCTTCTCCAAGACCCAGATAACCTTTCGACAGTATATCAGTTGCTGGAAGGCGAATATGCGATTGCATTGGGTTTTAGTGAAGAAGATCGCTTACTTTACAATGACAGCACTATTAGTTCGATTATGATTGCAAATGCGAAGGAAACGATTGGTTCTCGTGGCGCTGAATTTATCGAGTTCAAGGAAAACCTTGTTCCTTTAAAATTTAAGGAACGAACAGCGGCGCTTGAAACAACTGAGTCGCAAGCGGACGTTAAAAATTATTCCACCGTACTTGATGTGATCAGCGACTATTGGAAAACAGAGGATAGTACATACTTTGATTTTTCAAACTCAACGGACACTATATTTATGATGTCAGCTTGCACTAACGGTAAGGTAGATCAGCGTACAGGATCAATTACGCTCAACGGAACAGATTTGCTATCAGTAATAATGGAAAGTTCTGTTGATCCTGCTAAGAGCTATATTGAGAACTACGAAATCAAGGAAGATGGACATGTCATTAGAGAGTATCCAAATAGCCAAACACAGTTGTTGCTTCCAAGTACAGAGGAACAATTCATTAGCTGTACCAACGCTGACCAGCCTGGTGATAGTGAAACCGAATATTCGCAAGAGTTTTACGGTAGATGGGTTCCAAAAGATGCTATGGAAAATAGCAGCATCTATATTGAACTTGATGAATGGGACAGAGGAGTGCTGGAGTTCAATAACGAAAGCGAGTCATTCAGCTATATGATTTATGCAACATCACGCTCAGAGGAAGGAACAATTGTTGAGTATGATGACGAGGCGGGCATTACCCATACAGTGTCATTGTCTATACAGAATGATGTTCTTCTAATGGCAATTGATTCTGAGTTCATTGGAGCGTATGAAAGAGCAGAATAAGGGGAGGAAAGGCAGCAATGTCGGAAGCAACTCAGGATTTACGTATGCGAAGAAAAATTCAAATCGGCTTTATCGTAGCTGTTGTAGCTATATTCATCATTATTGCCACTGTATCTTCATCTGGCTCGAAAAATTTCAGCGTTCATGGCGTGGAGATCGGGGATTCATACGAAACGATAGAAAAGAAGCTTGGCATTGCCCAGGAGAAGTTCAGTGGCCGCCGCTACACCTATGATGGTGTAGAGTTTAGTGTCGATGATGGAGGGAAGATCAATAATATCCGTATATGGAGTACAGACTACAGAACGGATAAGAAGCTTGGAGTAGGCAGTACAGTTGCTGAGATCGTAGACCAATACGGCAAAGAGCAGTTAAGGATGTCCTATGGTGATGTATATGCAAGCCTGGGGAAGAATCAGCTGATTATGTTCAACATGGCGGCATACGATAGCAGTGATCTGTATGACACAACCATAGTAAAGAGTATGGAAGTCAGAGCACTAGGGGATAGATATCGTGATCATTGGGAGGTAAAGAGTCCGTTGGATTACCAACTAGAGCCCTAGGTATGAGTGGGAAAGCGCCAATTGAGGCGCTTTTTTTCTATTCAATGCAGGAAAAAAGTCGCATATAGTCGAATTATATGAATTGGTAATAATAATATTAAGAGGGATTTTGAGGATTTCCATACCTGGTTAACTAAGGGGAGATATGTGTGACATTATATGATGATATAGCTCAATCTTTATCATATTTATCAGAGACAATCACTGCTACAGTTGTTGATTCGGGTTCGCATTTTACTGTAATGATTAACGGGCTTGATAGATCTCCTATAACGATTCGACATATAGCAATTTACACCGTAGCCACTGTATCACATGCCATTGAAGCAAACCTAAAAATTTCTGCAGATCTGATGGAAGATAGTCGTGAGAGTGTATTAGACATTGGGGAATGCTTTAAACGATACATACGGGATAACAACAACTATTCTTCAGCAACGGATAAAATGTTTGTAGATCGTTCTAGAAATCCTTGGCTAGCTGAAGTAATAGTGCATTTGTTGCTTAATATATCTACAACAGTAAGAGACTTGCACCCTCCAGGACAGATACTCACAACTAGTTTTGTTCATGATCTTCCGACCGATAATGGATTGGATGCTGCAGCACTATACTTTTCAAATACGCTTGGAGTTGTAATTGTTGAATGCAAAGCATATAAGAGCAGACCTGTTAAAGCATTTAAGGATGCTACTAATTATTTTACAAACTTTGATGATAACCACATTTTAGGGAAGCGGATTCGAACCCATGTGCAGCTAATGAGAGGCTACCTTTCTGATGACCACAGAAAATATGCTGCAAATTCGTTTTGGAAACAAGAAAAAAGTTTTGTGCCGACGATTTTTTACGATTCGGCGCTACAACAAGATTGGTCGACTAGCAGAAGTCAAATGAGCAGCATGTCGGTTACAAAAGAGAAGCGAATACTTGTCCCAATTAATATTGATGATTATCACATTTTCTTCAATGAGCTATCAGATAGTATTAGAGGATACATTAAGGAGTTGCTTCAAAATGTTTGATAAATATTCTGAAGAGCTTTTCGAAACATTGCCAGAGCTTCCAGAAATCGATTCTGATGAATGTAAAAGGTGGCTAACAACAGCTTATCTTTTCTGCATTGATCAAGGGCTAAATCCGCAAGCTCAACAGAGTGAGGCAATAGTACATACATTTGATAATTTAAGAAGATTGGGGAACGCTCTTGAAAGTGCAGCAGTCTTTGACGATAATATTCCGCAAAACGTTAAGATTGCTTCTGCATTCATTTCTGCTGAATCACTCTCTTTGCTTTCTAAGTATTATAAAGATAGATCATTAGACTCGGGACTCAATCCATTCCTATTATCCAATGAATATATTTACACCAAAGTAGAAAGTGCCCTTTTGTATTTAATTGCTGGTTATGATGCAAACGCTTTGACTGAGGCCCGCGATATTAAAATATACATTGATGAGTATTATTCGTCAGAGGATGATAATGCTCTTAACAAAGTCGCAAATCAAGTACTTAAGCTTATTTATACGATGTGCAGCTTTGAGTTATGGAACCTACCTAAAGAAAGCACGATTAGTTTTGATCCAAGTCAAGGGGATCAACTAACAGATATAATTAACAACAACCAATTCCAAATGTACATGTTAATTGAACGCAGTCTTATATATTATATAGAGTGGTTGTTGGGGCAAAAGTCTGATGGAGGCTTTGAGAGTTTAAAAATACTTCAAAAAATAATCCATATCAGTTCTGCTTATCCTCTGGCAGCTTATTCTACTATACATCACCTATCTAAACTACTAGAGGCAACTTTTAAAGAGACAGCTAAACGATCTACTATTCATACGGTACCGACGTTACCAGGTTGGGAAGAAGAGTTTTCTAGTTATTTGAAATTTCGAGCTTCAGGACACAATAACTTAAGGTCAAGGCCCTTCTTGTGGCCGTCAACGAAACAATTTGTTGAAGAGGCCTTGCCAGGACCGCATTCCCACTCAGTTGTCAGTATGCCTACTGGTAGTGGGAAAAGCTTTTTGGCAGAATTAGCAATTGCACAGGGCCTATCCTCAGGTTGGGTGCTCTATCTTGCACCAACAAATGCTTTAACTCATCAGATAAAAAGAGATTTGCAACAAGGCTTAAGACCTATTAAAAATTTGGAAATACGTTCGTTTGTGGGAGAGGAAGAATATACTGCATTATCTTCTGAGATCCCAGATATTGTAGTCAAATCTGATAAAAGATTTGTTGCTGTAATGACACCTGAAAAGTGCTCTTTAGCCTTGAGAATTACTCCTGACATCTTTAGTAGTTGTAGTTTATGTGTTTTTGATGAATTTCATTTAATGGCTGAAAGTGAAAGAGGAATTATATCTGATCTGGTACTTGGGCAAATTATAACATTGAATAGCACAGTGAAATTTTTATTAATGTCTGCTATGATGAGTAATCCTAGAGAAGTAGCAGCTTGGCTTCAAGATAAAACGGGAATTCCTGCTCATATTCCAGCAGTTAAGTGGAAACCGACAAGAACATTAAGAGGAGCGGTTGGTGTTAGTTTGAGTGAGGATAGACAAGGATATGCTTCTGCTGTTAACTGGCTTGAGAATAAACCCAGCAGGGTGAATCGTGATTATGTCTTATCCACACATGTTCTATACTGTCTTACTGGAGTTTGGCAAACGGAAGAAGAGGAAAATTTTAGTTTAATTAAATTTCAAGAAGTTACTACTAAATTACAAGCCTCAAGAGTGATCAGGAACAGAAGAACCAACTTTGTAAAAAAACATCCAGGATGGACAAATAGTACAGCTAAATCAATCGGTGTATTCTTAGCGAGTAATAAAATTCCTACTATTATCTTCTTTCCGCATGATAAAAATCATGTGTTTTCTGTGGGTAATATTGACTTGTCTGATAGTACAACAATTGTTCCACAGAATATTAAAGATTTACTAATTATCTCTGAAAGAGAACTTGGCTTAGCGTCAGAAGTAGGGCGCTTGTTAATAGAACGAAAAATATCCGTTCACTCTTCTGCAATGTTAGAGTCTGAGAAAGAAGCATCGGAGGAAGCATTCAAAACAGGTTTTAGTTCTTTAATGCTTGCGACTGGAACCTTAGCGCAAGGGCTTAATCTGCCAGCATTAGCAGTTATAATTGCAGGTGAATCTGTGGGAGATAGAAGAGAAACAGGGACATTGGAGAATGAGAGGAGATCTAGAGCTACAATATTAAACGCTATTGGTAGAGCGGGTAGGGCTGGGTTTTCAAATCAAAGTCTAAGCTTAATTGTTCCAGATAAACCCTTATACTTGGTGAACAATAGGGATTGGGAAAATGTACTATCACGGCTTAATGTATTAGGTGAATATGACGCTTCAATTAGGGTTGAAAGTCCACTTGAATCATTCTTAGATAGGGTGATAAATCAATCTTTTGATCCTACAGTAGCGTCGAACACTGAGTTGTTAATGGTATCATACTTGTCGGATGTCGATGGACAACCAGATATGAAACAAGGGATATTAAACAATACATTTGGTGCATACAGGAGACGGGGAATTCTTACACAAGAAGCTTTAGAGCAGGCTGATGAATTTGTTGAAAACATAAAAGAAAGCTTCATTGAGGACAATGATGCCCCGAGTTGGATGATTGGTGTTGCAAGAAAAGCTGGTGTGGACTTTTTTACTGCGCTTAGGTTCTATCAATCAATGGAAAAGTTGCAAATAGATTCTGGAGAGATAGATTCCTATACGATAAACGATTGGTTAGAATTCTTTTTCTTATGTATGCAAGAGATGCCTCCCAAATATCTTAATGGTTTGTTTCCTGAATATATTTCATCACGTGAGACAGCGATAAATCGTATTCATGTTTTTGTTGCCGAAAATTCTCATGAGGATGATGTTGCGTGGGAGCGTCCACCTGAATGGGAAGAATTGTGGGAGCAATTTCGGAACATCATTGAACAGTATATGAGCGGACTAACTCTTAAAGACGTAGCTTCAATTTTATTGGGCGAAGCAGTGTCTGACTCTGCACGAAGTGCAGGAAAACCTGTACCAACGATTCTTTCAGTTATCAATGGCCCAATTTCCAAGTTATCTTTATTTGCTGGATTATTTGTGGCGGTTCTAGAAGAAGAGTTTATGGAGATAGGGACTAGCTTGCCTTGGAATTTAAGTGCATTACCACTAGCTATAAAAAATGGTTGTAATGACTACTCTAGTTTATGTTGGTACAGGTTTGGAGTCAGATACCGTGTCTGTTCGCACATGCTAGCTAAATCTTTTCCGCTAAGCGAAGAGAAGTTGGATGATGCTTTAGCAAGAAGATATGTTCGTAGAGTAAGAAAGCTTTGGTTGGACGGATTTGATGGGACAGATGTTCATTCAGACGAAGACAATCTTGCACTTGAAGCTTTAAGGAGAGTGCTACGCCAAGGGATGATGTAGAAATGCAAAAGATGACACTTGATAAAGCACTAAGAGCATTTGAAACTGCAGAAGCAAATTTAGCTAAGCTCGAACGTTTATGGGAGCAGATATTTGGGCTAATTCCAGATGGAATTGCATTTGGATCTAATGATCAATACGAAGAGTTGTGTCGAGCCTATGTAAATATATTAACCTATCTTCCTAAAATTAATGATTGGAAGCCAGCCACTGAGCCTTACGATTTGGATAGCATTGCTCAAAGTCGACTCGATGCTTTAGATATGGGTGAAATTAGTGCTAAAGTATCCGTCGAAAAATGGATTGAGGAACCAGGTTATGAACTGAGAGAGTATCGCTTCAAGTTTAATCTTAAAAGAAGGCAGCTAATTCGAGAAGCAGTATCAACGATCTTTAACGAGATAAACGTCATTCTAGCCAGATTACATACGGTTTATGGCAATAATGATGAGGACATGAAATTGTCTTGTACTGACGAGTGGAACCAGTTAAATGAAAAGATCAAGGAATTAGATACTTTGCTTGGAAGCAGTGTAGCTCGGCCACAGCATTGGGACGATTTATTGAGACATCTTTCATATGGCCAGTTTGACGACTTACTGAACATCATCGAACGTGACTGGCCTATAATGAAAGACTCACTAATGAAGAGCCTGTATGATCAGAATGACCCGATCCCTACTGATATTGAAGATCTGTCCGATATTATTGCTCAAAAACCAAGAGGTAATATTATTACGAAATTGAATTGGGTAATATTGGGTCCAGACGATTTTGAAAGATTAATATATTCTCTTATAAGCTCAGAGGACGGCTATGAAAACGCTGAATGGTTAATGCATACTAACGCGCCAGATCGAGGCCGTGACCTATCAGTAATGAGAGTTTTCAAAGATGGATTGAGCGGTGTGACTCGTCGGAGAGTGTTAATACAATGCAAGCATTACCTTACAAGAAGCATTACTCCTACTGATGTTGCCTTACTCAAGGATCAGATTAAACTTTGGGAACCGCCACGTATAGATGTTGTTGTGTTTGCTACCTCAGGAAGATTTACGGCAGATGCTGTTGCTTCCATTGAGAGGCACAATTATTCAGACTCTGCTTTAACGATAGAAATGTGGCCCGAGAGCCATCTCGAGAGTTTATTGGCTAAGAGGCCAGCTCTTATTGCAGAATTTCAACTTAGGTGATGATTTAGAATCGTTCCTAAGTTAGAAAATAGGCGATGAGGGGAATGAGGGTCTGACTTTAGTGGGATATGCAGAACATTAATTTAAATTAGAGGTGTAATAGAGTAATGGCATATGATGGTGATCGTGTAGAAAACAATGAAATACAATATCTTTTTAATAGTATGTTTGGGAAGCTAATGAAAGTTCTGGAAAATCACAATTTGGTTGTTAATGATGACATGATGGGTTGGGGAGCTGTAATGTTTCAGAAGTATACAATTCAGTTTTTTACTGCAATGATGTTAACTTATGAAAGAACCATGAGCCCATTACAGCAAGGGGAGTATTTAGATATAGTTTCTATTAATACAATTAATCGAGCTGCCTTTGAAACCTTCTTATTATTTGAATATATTTATACTCTCCCAAGATCGAAAGATGAAAGGAATTTTAGATTTTGGTTATATCAATTTCATGGCTATAAAGACTGCCAACAACTGTCGGAAGTAGGGACTGAGGAACATGATAAGTTTAAAGAACAGATTAATGTTCTTAGAAGAAAGATAAGGGCGACAAATAGCTTTAGAGAACTTACTAAAATACAACAAGATAAACTCTTAACAATGGGTGAATGGAAACCCAATTGGAATGATATTGCTAAAGAAGTTAAACTGTCTAAACACAATAGCTCTGATTCATACAAAATGATGTCTTGGTTTGTCCATAACTCATTTGCCGCTTTAAGAGCCACTAATCAATATTATCAAAGTCTAAAGGGCTACGATGTTGATGCTACCAATTGTCATTTATATATCATTTCAAGCCTATATGTTCAATCAATACTAATCGTTTATGGAATTCAAATTGACCTATTTTCAGAGGATGAACTAGGGATAATGGGGGAATTTTTGCTGCTTTCAGGTAAAAGTCATGAGGATATTACTGCAGACCTTAAGAGAGTTAATGAAAATTTGAGGTGATTAAATATAGGAGGGGCAGAGCCGTACTTCCAACTTTAGTGGGATACGTTGTCACATCTCCGCCTGGGGTGAGCTGAAGAAGACAATCAGGCTGACCTGGATCGAAGCTGGTTACGAAGCGTCTGCTCAGGTGACATCAAATTCGTGACTACACCCGTAGAAGCAGACGTGACATTTAACAGCTTTAAATACGAATTTGTGTTCTGGTTTCTGAGATGATATAATCGAATAGAATAACAGGATTCGCGAGTTCTTTAGGATAATGAATCCTGTTGAGCTAACGCGATACAGATAGTGAGAAATCCAGTATCCACGCTGGTTTGGCGAATGGCAAGGACGCACAGGACTTAAAATCCTGCGGTAGGTGACTACCGTATCGGTTCGATCCCGATTCTCGGCATTATACGAAAAGCTTGAGATCCCTTATCGCATAAGGGGTCTTTTGTTTTATAGACGCCCCACTTCATTCGACAAAACTATGAAGATTGGGCGTCATTTTTTGTAGTGGGGACGGATGGGGGACGAACTTTAGGATCGAACTTGTCGAGATGAGATGCAGTCTGTCGACTTAGTTTTTTGGTTGCATGTGAGTACGTGTCACTCGTTACCTGCGATGTAGAATGTCTGAAGACTCGGTGAGTTTGATTACGTAGTCATCAAATGTCAAGATCGGTTGAAAAATCTCCGAAATAATCAATTGAAAATTCCCCAGTTTCATCGGTCTGCTTGAGTTTTCTGTGCCGTCTCTGGGCGGAAGAAGCCGGCTTTTTTCTTCTCCATAATGCGATAGCTCTCACCTTTGATGTTGACGGTGCTGGAGTGGTGGAGCAGGCGATCGAGAATCGCCGTTGCCAGCACCGAGTCGCCGAAGATTTCGCCCCATGCGCCGAACGTTTTGTTGGACGTGAGGAGAATAGAGCCGCGTTCGTAGCGCTCGGAGACGATCTGAAAGAAGAAATG
>NZ_STGF01000018.1 GCF_005222705.1 Paenibacillus sp. SY21-1
CTAAGGAGTCTTACGGACAGATACAACCAATTGCGGAATATGACATGAACCGCCGTATACCGAACGGTACGTACGGTGGTGTGAGAGGTCGGGGGCTAGGCGCCCCCTCCTACTCGATTGTTGCGAGGTTTTAGGTCAAGCACGCGATTTTTCCTCTTCAAAGGAGCGAAATGGAATATTTTCCAGCCGATCCGTCAACAATGAAAAAGACAATATAGCCGAATTTTGCCATTCGCTACGACTACTTTCAGGAGGTAATGATGTTGAACAATCGCTTAATCAAGCTAGCCATGCTTATCATCGCTATTTCGCTGGCGCTGCCCGCGACCGCGTTCGCTGCGAACGAACCTAAACCTGCACCCAATGCCGCGCCGCAAACGTCCGACGCTGGCCTTGCGCCGTCGGCGCGCTCGGCGATTCTGATGGATGCCGATTCAGGGACGATTATTTACGAGAAAAACAGCCATGACCGTCTGCCTCCGGCAAGCATTACGAAAATCATGACGATGCTGCTCATTATGGAGGCGCTGGATGACGGAAAACTTAAGCTGACCGATCCGGTGCGGACAAGCGAGTATGCCGCCTCAATGGGCGGCTCGCAAATTTTTCTGGAGCCGGGCGAGGAAATGACAGTTGACGATATGATCAAGGGTATTGCGCTCGCGTCGGGCAATGATGCCTCCGTCGCAATGGCGGAGAAGCTGGGGGGGACCGAGCAGCAATTCGTGGCGATGATGAATGAGCGCGCCCAGCAGCTTGGCATGAAGGATACGAACTTCATGAATCCCAACGGGCTGCCAGTAGAGGGGCATCGCACCTCTGCCCATGATATTGCAGTTATGTCCCGCGAGCTGCTGAAGCACAGCGAGATAACGAAATATACGGGTTTGTACCAAGATTATTTGCGCAAAACGTCCGAAAAGCCGTTCTGGCTTGTGAATACGAACAAGCTTGTACGGTTTTACAGCGGCGCGGACGGTCTGAAAACGGGCTTTACGAGCGAAGCCAAATATTGTTTGTCCGCAACGGCGCTGCGTGACGGGATGCGTGTTATCGCAGTCGTAATGGGAGAGCCAGACACGAAAACGCGCAATGCGGAAGTATCGCAAATGTTCGATTATTCGTTTGCCCAATATATGAACTACCCGATTATTAAGGAGGGTGAGTCGATGGGCACGCTGCAGATTGAAAAGGGGACTGCAGCTACCTTGCCGCTAGTGGCTAAACACCCGTACAGCGTATTGCTCAAAAAAGGCAGCCCGACGACCGACATTCGCCATGAGCTGATTATTGAGGGCTCGCTTAAAGCGCCGATTCAGATCGGGCAGCCGATCGGCAAGCTTGTCGTTTATCAGGGCAATGAGGTGCTCAAGGAATTTGCGGTAGATGCGCCGCTGTCCATTGAACGCGCCGGATGGTGGAAGCTGGTCAAACGGACCTTCAGCGGCTTGTTTTCGTAAGTCGGGAGCCGTAGTACCGCCAAATCCTGCTATGCTATGCGCAAGGCGCAAGCTTTGGCAAGCAGCAGGGACATCAGCCCGTTAAGCTTGCATAGGTGCATATTTTGTCAGCTCGTAGCGTGTAGCTTCTAGTTTTGTCGGCAGGCAGGAATCGATCTCTCGTTTGGAGAATTGCTCATTCATCAAGGCAAATCTGCGTTACCAATCTAACGACGGGGAGATGAACCGTTATATGAGTCTGCAAGCAGAGCTGGAGCAATACCGCAACGTGCTGATCGTTCGTCTTCGAGGCGAGCTGGATCACCATACGGCGGATGTCGTGCGCTACAAGATGGAGGAGGCCCTTCTCCGCGGAAGCAGCGATCACGTCATCCTCAGCCTCAAGGATTTGCAGTTTATGGACAGCTCGGGTCTGGGCGTGATTCTCGGACGATACAAGCAGGTGAAGAACAAGGGTGGAAAAATGGTCGTATGCGCCGTTAATCCGAATGTGTATCGCCTGTTCGAGCTGTCGGGCCTATTCAAGATTTTGACGATCCACGATGATGAGCGCACAGCGCTATCCAGTTTGGAGGTGGTGTCATGAGCGGAGCAAATGAAATGACGCTGACCTTCAGCGCTCGCTCGGAAAACGAAGCGTTTGCACGTGTCGCGGTTGCGGCCTTCGTCTCCCAGCTTGATCCGACGATGGACGAGCTGAACGATTTGAAAACGGCGGTGTCCGAGGCGGTTACGAACGCGATTATTCACGGCTACGAGAATGAAAGCTCGCGAATGGTGAAAATTGAAGGGTCGATTGACAAGGACTGCGTGTCCATTATCGTGTCCGATGAAGGGCTAGGCATCGAGGATGTCGAGCTGGCCCGCCAGCCGCTGTATACGTCGAAGCCGGAGCTGGAGCGCTCTGGCATGGGCTTTACGATTATGGAAAACTTTATGGACCGCTTCGAGGTGTCGAGCGCCCCGGGTGGCGGCACTCGCGTTCAGATGGTGAAACGAATCGAATCGAAAAAAGCGCTCTACAATTAGCGCATAGGGGTTGAGCCTCATGGATGTTGATCTGAAGCAAACGGGCCAGCCGTACTTGGATGATGCGGAGGTCAAGCGTCTTATCGCACTTAGTCAATCAGGAGATTCGCTCGCCCGCGATACGCTCGTGCAGTGCAATATACGGCTGGTGTGGTCGGTCGTACAGCGTTTTATTAACCGTGGCTATGAGCCCGAGGACTTGTTCCAGATCGGGTGCATCGGATTGCTGAAATCCGTCGATAAGTTCGATCTGTCCTATGATGTTAAATTTTCGACCTATGCGGTTCCGATGATCATTGGTGAAATTCAGCGTTTTCTGCGCGATGACGGCACGCTAAAGGTAAGCCGTTCCCTTAAAGAAACAGCAAACAAGGTTCGAAAAATGAAGGATGAGCTGTCCAAGACGTTAGGCAGACTGCCGACGATCAGCGAGGTGGCTGAGCGCCTGGGACTCTCCCCCGAGGATGTCGTATTTGCCCAGGAGGCGAATAAGCCGCCTGCATCCATTCACGAAACGGTGTTTGAAAATGACGGGGACCCGATCACGCTGATGGATCAGATTGCCGACGAGTCGCAGGAACGATGGTTCGACAAGCTGGCGCTGGCGGAAGCGATCGAAGGGCTGAGCGAGCGCGAGCGGTTAATCGTATATTTGCGTTATTACCGTGACAAAACCCAATCGGAGGTTGCGAGCAGGCTGGGCATTTCGCAGGTGCAGGTATCGCGGCTTGAGAAAAAAATATTGCAATCCATAAAAGATCAGATCGCCCTTTGAGGCGGCCTGGTCTTTGTTTTTTATATGCATGGTACAGAATGTCTGCTTTCGCTTGATTTTACCAAAGCTTGCATGAGTATCCGCGTTCTCCTTATCTCATACTAACAAGGAAACGAACGCCAGCTTTCAGGCAGAAGGGAGGCAGGCCGGCGATGGAGACGAGACAAGGGCTTCTTTATCTGCGCTTGAAAAAACGAATTTTTATCAGGCCGGAGCAGGATGTCACGTTGGGACAGGCGGCACGGCTTTTGGGCATGACGGAGGAGCTGGAGCGGAAGCTGGGACAGCTGGTGCTGTACCGGCACCGCAAAGCCGACGGCAATCGCGTCGTCATTGATTTGCTGCAGATCGTCAAAAAAATACGCGAGGTTCTACCGGAGACAACGGTCGAGGCATACGGCGATCCGCAGGTGCTCGTCATGATTGCGGACAAACCGGTCAAGCCGAATAAGCTCATCCTGATTTTGGCGTGGCTGTTGCTTTTTTTCGGCTCGGGGCTCGCCATCATGAATTTTCACACGGATGTCAGTATGAGGGAGGTCCATATCCGGATAGCGGAAATGATTACGGGCAGACGCAACGAGCATCCGCTCTGGCTCCAAATTCCGTATTCGCTTGGCATCGGTCTGGGCATGGTGCTGTTCTTCAATCATCTGTTCAAGAAGCGGTTCAACGAGGAGCCGAACCCGCTTGAGGTTGAGCTGTACATGTATCAGGAAAATGTGAATGCCTACGTAATCGCCGACGAAATCCGCAAGCAGGCGGATTACGACCAGGCGAGGGAGCGGCCGGATGATTGAATGCATGACGGACATTTTCCTTGTCTTGCTAGGACTGGCCGGAGGGCTTGCGGTAGGAAGCGGGCTTGTTGCGCTGCTAATTGTATTCGATTTGATTCCAAGGCTGGCACAGCTTGCCGGCGCCTACCGGATGTCTGCTTGGTTTGAATCGGCGCTTATTGGCGGATCGCTGTTTTTTACGTTTGCTGACTTTTTGGATTGGAAGCTAAGCGTGCCGTTTGGTCCGCTGCTTGGCGGGATTGGCCTGCTGGACGGCATTTTTATCGGCATGCTTGCCGCCGCATTGACCGAGGTCATCAATGTGCTGCCGATTTTGGCCAAACGGATGAATTTGTCCTCCTACATGGTCGCTCTGGTTATGGCAATGGTGATCGGCAAGACGATCGGCTCCTTGTTTGACTGGTTTATCTACCAATGGTAACAAAAGCGAGAAGAGGTGCGATGATGAGGGAAGAAGATGTGGAGCAGGACGGGCAGAAGGAGCATCCATTCGATGCTTCTCAGAAAATGGCGGCCGACTGGTCCTCGGAGAAGCTGACAAAAGCGCAGCAGCTGGAGGAAACCGGAGTTGCGCGGGAAGCGGACGGTGAGCGGCAGGGCGAGCAATCCTTAGACGAGGGGCAAGGCAAGCGGATACCGGAAGCGCTGGACGAGGTGCTCACGCGCCTCGAAAACGAGCTTGGCTACAAGCTGAGCTTTGATGTGGTCGTTAGGGAGATGACGTTTGGCGAGAAGCGGACGGCGCTGCTGTGCTTAAACGGGCTGACGAAGGATACGCTGTTGACGGAAGTGCTGAAGCGCCTCACTTACCTGCAGGCCGACGACCTGTCGCATAATGCGATTCATTCGTTTCTCGACCATTATGTTCCCGCAGCGCAGGTGAGCACGAAGGACGATTGGAACGATATGCTGTCAAGCGTGCTTGCCGGAGCGACCGCCATGTTTATTGACGGAGAATCTCAGGCCGTCATCATTGACGCCAAAGCGTTTCCGGCGCGTGGACCCGAGGAGCCATCGCTGGAGAAGGTAGTTCGCGGAAGCAGGGACGGCTTTGTCGAGACGATGCTCGTCAACGTATCGCTCGTGCGCAGGCGTTTGCGCGACCCGCAGCTTCGCTATGAGATCATGCAGATTGGCGAACGCACAAAAACGGACGTATGCATAGCTTACGTCGAGGATTTGGTTGACCAAAAGCTGCTGAAGTCCATCAAGGACAAATTCAGCATGGTCAAGCTGGACGGATTGCCGCTTGCGGATAAGCAGCTGGAGGAGGCGACGGTGAAGCGCGGATGGAATCCTTTTCCGCTCGTCAGGTATTCGGAGCGCCCGGATACAGTCGCTTCTCATTTGCTGGAAGGATACGTGGCCGTATTCGTGGATACCTCGCCGAGCGTCATGACGCTGCCTACCACGTATGCGGATTTGATGCAGCACGCGGAGGAAAACCGCCAAACGCCGTTCATGGGCACTTATTTGCGGTGGGTGAGGTTTTTCGGCATTTTTGCTTCCCTGTTCCTGCTTCCGCTCTGGCTGCTATTCGTCATGCACCCGGAGATGAAGCCTGCAGCGCTGGCGTTTGTGGGGCCGTCCAAAACGGGCGAGCTGCCGCTCGTTGTCCAGTTTTTGCTTGCCGAAATCGGCATCGACCTGCTGCGGATGGCTTCGGTGCATACACCGACCTCGCTTGCGACGGCCATGTCGCTGGTCGCCGCGATTTTGATTGGAGACATTGCCGTCCAGACGGGTATTTTTGTCAATGAGGTCATTTTGTATATGGCCGTTTCGGCCATCGGCATGTTCGCCACGCCAAGCTATGAGCTCGGTCTCGCGAATCGCATAGTCAGGCTTGTGCTGATTATTACGGTCGCCGCGTTTGGCGCGCCGGGCTTTATTATCGCCACAACCGCCATCTTGCTGATGCTGGTTTGCGTACGCTCCTTCAATCGGCCATATTTGTGGCCGTTTATTCCGTTTGACCTTAGCGGGATATGGGCCATTATCATCAGGCAGCCCGTTTTGTACAATCGCTTCCGTCCAAATTTATTAAAGGTGAAGCAGCGGGATAAGATGCCGACGACGGATTGATTTCGCAAAAATACAAATGAAATGTGGATTTATCCATTTTGCTTGACGGTTAAAGTGCGCTATACTTGTGCTATGATGCGAATTTTATCCGTCCGGCTTGCAGCAAGCCGGAGAAAGCTGAGGGGAAATAAATGTACTTGCATGGAACTAGCAAAGTAAACGACAAAGGCCATTTGGAAATCGGTGGCTGCGATACGGCGGATTTGGCCGCCAAGTTTGGCACGCCGCTCTATATTGTGGATGAAGCGCTCGTGCGTCAGCGCGCGCAAGAATATGTGGAGGCGTTCAAGGCTTCCGGCTTGAAATTCCAGGTTGCATATGCAAGCAAAGCGTTCAGCGTAATGGCGATGTGCGCGATTGCCGAGCAGGAGGGCTTGTCCCTTGACGTCGTATCCGACGGCGAGCTGTATACGGCTATGCAGGCAGGCTTTCCGGTAGAACGGATTCACTTCCATGGCAACAACAAAACGCCTGACGAAATCAATATGGCGCTGGATGCGGAAATCGGCTGCTTTGTTGTCGACAACTTCCTTGAGCTGCAGCTGCTTAATGCGCTGGCAGGCGACAAAGGCAAAAAGGTGAACATTCTGCTTCGCATTACGCCTGGCGTTGAAGCGCATACGCATGATTATATTTCTACAGGCCAGCAGGATTCGAAATTTGGTTTCGATTTGGGCAATGGTGCGGCAAGACAGGCTATCGAAGAAGCAAGCAAGCTGTCTAACCTTAACGTGCTGGGCGTACACTCGCATATCGGCTCGCAAATTTTCGAGGTGGAAGGCTTCCGCATGGCAGTGGACAAGGTTGCCGAGTTTGCGGTGCAAATTCGCAACGAGCTTGGTCTTGTGTTCAAGGTTATCAATCTCGGCGGCGGCTTCGGCATCCGTTATGTGGAAGGCGATACGCCGCTTCCGATCAGCGAGTACGTTGCTGCGATTACAGGCGCGATTATCGACAATTTCACAAAAGCGGAATTCCCGCTGCCTGAAATTTGGGTTGAGCCGGGCCGCAGCATGGTCGGCGATGCAGGGACAACGCTATACACGATCGGAACGAGCAAAAACATTCCGGGCGTACGCAAATATATCGCCGTTGATGGCGGAATGACGGACAACCCTCGCCCAGCGCTGTACCAATCGAAATACGAGGCGGTACTGGCGAACCGTGCGACCGAGGCAGCCGAAGAAACGGTTTCCGTCGCAGGCAAATGCTGCGAGAGCGGCGATATGCTGATTTGGGATCTGGAGCTGCCGAAGGCCGAAACAGGCGATTTGCTTGCCGTTTTCTGCACAGGAGCTTACAATTACGCAATGGCCAGCAACTACAACCGCATTCGTCGCCCGGCAGTCGTATTCGTGAAAGATGGGCAGGCCGATCTCGCTGTCAAACGCGAATCGCTCGACAATATCGTATGCAATGACGTGATTCCTGCGCGTCTGCAAAAATCGACGCTTGCGAAATAAGGGCAGAATTGGTAACGTAGTAGTATCCGAATAAAGAGAGGTAGATGCAGCAATGGCAAAACAGGCAAAAATTACTTTAGCAGCAGGCGGAGAAGTTATCCTCGACCTATTCAATGAGGATGCGCCTAATACAGTTGCAAACTTTGAGAAACTCGCTAACGAAGGCTTCTATAACGGGCTATCGTTCCACCGTGTCATTCCTGGCTTCGTCGCCCAAGGCGGATGCCCGAACGGAACAGGCACTGGCGGCCCAGGCTACACAATCGATTGCGAAATCAACCCGAACAAGCACGAGCGCGGCACGCTGGCTATGGCGCATGCCGGTCGCAATACAGGCGGCAGCCAATTCTACATTTGTTATGCGCCGCAGCCGCATTTGAACGGCGGCCATACCGTTTTCGGCAAAGTGTCCAAGGGCATGGAGTTCGTTGACGCGTTTAAAGGCGGAGACAAAATGGAAAAGGTTGAAGTTGTCGACGTTTAATGGTAAGATACTTACTATAAGTACGTAATATACTGCAGCTTTCCTTCGGGGTAGGGTGAAATTCCTAACCGGCGGTGATCAGGCGGCGGCGGGACCGGACAACCGGACCCCCGCGCTACGTCTGTCAGTCCGTGACCCGATTCGGCATGGCGGCTTGCCTGTGAAGGTCGTCGTTGTGCCCAATCGGTGGACCCGGTGCAATTCCGGGACCGACAGTATAGTCTGGATGGGAGAAGGAAGAAGCATCGACAGCTCATCTGCGTGTTTATTTTTTTGTGCATCTTTTCACGAAGAAATAGGCTTGTTTAGGTGGCGCAACAAACGTATACCTTGCTTGATGCGGGTTGCCAACGTTCGGACCTATAAATCCGACAATGTTGGTCGGTTTTGTCGTTGAATTCTTCATTTTATCTTTCATCACCCCTAACGGTTTGCTTGCCGAGAGGGGTGTTTTTTGTTGTGGACGTGTTAAACGATGAATTCTATATGCGACTCGCGTTGAATATGGCTTCCAAGGCGGCGGGCCAGACCGGAATAAATCCCGTCGTCGGCTGCGTCGTGGTCAAGGACGGCCGAATCGTCGGCATCGGCACGCATCTGAAGCGCGGAACGGGTCATGCCGAGGTGCACGCGCTTCAAATGGCGGGCGAAGAGGCGAGAGGAGCTACCGTATATGTAACGCTGGAGCCTTGCAGTCATTTTGGCAAAACGCCGCCTTGCTGCGAACGCGTTATCGCCGCAGGAGCTTCCAGAGTTGTCGTTGCTGCAGGAGATCCGAATCCTGAGGTGGCAGGCCGCGGCATCGCCCGTTTGCGCGAGGAAGGCATTGAGGTTACGCTTGGGGTTCTGGAGCAGGAAGCCCGGCAAATGAACGAAAAGTTCAATAAATATATTACGACGCGTCTGCCTTTTGTCACGCTGAAGACGGCGAGCACGCTTGATGGCAAGATCGCTTCCCGCACGGGCGATAGCCGGTGGGTAACGGGGCCGGTTGCGCGCGAGCAGGTACATACGCTGCGCCATCAGCATGAGGCGATTATGGTCGGCATTGGAACGGTGCTGGCCGATGATCCGCTGCTTAACACGCGGGCATCCGTTCCTGCTCTTGATCCGATCCGCATCATTGTCGATTCGTCGCTGCGCTTGCCGCTCGATGCTCGAGTCGTCACGGACCGCTCGATTCGCACGATTGTTCTGACCTCGGGTCAGGCGGCGGGCGAGCGCAGAGCAGCGCTTGAAGCAGCAGGAGTGGGAGTTATTGTCTGCGGGTCCGGGCAGCAGACGGATCTCAGGACGGCGATGAACAAACTTGGCGAGCTTGAAATCAGCTCCATCCTGCTGGAAGGCGGAGGTACGCTGAATGGCGCCATGCTGGAAGCTGGACTCATCGATAAAGTGATTTTGTATTACGCCGCCAAAATTATCGGCGGGCCAGGAGCGCCTGGTACATTTACATTCGCCGGCATGGAGAAGATGGCTGATGCAATCGAGCTGGAGCACGTAAGCGTGGAAATGGCCGGCGAGGATATTTGCGTAAGCGGCTACCCGGTTTATAAGTAAGGAGGCCATTTATGTTTACCGGATTAGTGGAAGAAATCGGGCAGATGAAAGGGGTAACCCGGCAAGGCGAAGCGATGCGGCTGATGATTGGGGCAAAGCGTGTGCTTGAGGGAGTGATGCTGGGGGACAGCATCTCCGTTAGCGGCGTCTGTCTAACCGTCACTTCGTTTGACCGCGGTTCGTTTTCCGCTGATGTGATGCCTGAAACGTACCGCAAATCAAATCTCCATCAATTGCGTGTCGGGGAGAAAGTCAATCTGGAGCGGGCTATGCAGGCCGGCGCGCGCTTTGGCGGCCACATCGTGCAAGGACATATCGACGGCGTGGGCCGAATCGCGAGCAGGGAGACGGATGCGAACGCGGTTGTATACCGTATAGAGCTAGAGGATGCAGAGATGCTGAAGTACGTTATTCCGAAGGGATCGATAACGGTGGACGGAATCAGTCTGACCGTTGTGGATGTGACCGGGCATAGTCTAAGCGTTTCTATCATTCCGCATACGCTGAGCGAAACCGCGCTGCAATATAAGGCTGCTGGCGATACCGTCAACATCGAATGCGACATTATCGGAAAATATGTAGATCATCTGCTTCACTATAGACAGCCTGAAAAGCAAAGCGGCAGCTCCAAGCTGTCAACCGCTTTTCTAATGGAAAATGGGTTTCTGTAATCAGTCGGACGAGAAGGGAAGTAACTGTTATGGAACATGCAGACCAACAAGTGTTTGACCGGATCGAGGAAGCTCTGGAGGCGCTTAAACAGGGCCAGCCGATCATCGTTGTCGATGATGAGGATCGTGAGAATGAAGGCGATCTTATTGCCCTGGCCGACAAAACGACACCGGAAGTCATAAATTTTATGATCACGGAGGCACGCGGGCTTGTGTGCGTGCCGATTACGCAAGAGAGGGCAGAAGAACTGGACTTGCCGCCGATGGTTTCACACAACACCGATTATCACGGCACGGCGTTTACCGTGTCGGTGGATTATGTGCGAACGACGACAGGCATTTCCGCTCATGAGCGCTCGGAAACGGTCAAAGCGCTGATCGATCCGGCTACGAAGGCTGCGGATTTCCGCAGACCGGGCCATATCTTCCCGCTCATCTCGAAGCCGGGCGGCGTGCTCAGACGCGCAGGCCATACGGAAGCGGCGATTGATCTTGCGGTGATGTGCGGCTCCGCTCCGGCAGCCGCGATCTGCGAAATTATTAATGAAGACGGGACGATGGCACGCTTGCCCCATCTCATTGCTTTCAAGCAAAAGCATAATTTGAAGCTGATTACGATTCAAGAGCTTATCCATTACCGCAACGAAATGGAGAAGCTGGTGG
Organism: Paenibacillus sp. SY21-1; assembly: GCF_005222705.1. GTDB lineage: Bacteria > Bacillota > Bacilli > Paenibacillales > Paenibacillaceae > Pristimantibacillus. The sequence continues at coordinate 10,991 of NZ_STGF01000018.1, forward strand.
AGCGTGCGGTTGATGTCAAGCTGCCTACCGATTTCGGAACGTTCAGGGCGATTGCGTATACGAATATCGTCGACAACAAAGAGCATATCGCGCTGGTTAAGGGGGAGATCGACCCGAGTAAACCGGCATTGGTGCGCGTGCATTCGGAATGTCTGACGGGGGATGTGTTCCACTCGCATCGCTGCGACTGCGGACCGCAATTGGAAGCTGCGCTGAAGCAGATTGAGGAGTCCGGCAGCGGCATTCTGCTGTACATGCGCCAAGAGGGCCGAGGCATCGGATTGATCAACAAGCTCAAGGCATATGCGCTGCAGGAGGAAGGCCTCGATACCGTTGACGCTAATTTAAAGCTTGGCTTTGCTGCCGATTTGCGCGATTATGGTATTGGCGCGCAAATATTGAAGGACCTTGGCGTTCGCCAAATGAAGCTGCTGACGAACAATCCGCGCAAAATAAAAGGGTTGGAGGGCTACGGCCTTGAAGTAGTAGAGCGTGTTCCCATTCAAATGCCGGCCAATGAGGACAACAATAGCTACCTGCGTACGAAGAAATTAAAGCTAGGCCATTTGTTGAAGTTTGAAGATCAAGATTATAATATTTAAATAATGGAAGGAAGAGACAGCATGACGAAATTTTATGAAGGCAATTTGATATCGGAAGGTTTAAAATATGGAGTAGTTGTGGGCCGTTTCAACGAGTTTATTTCCAGCAAGCTGCTTGGCGGAGCGCTTGACGCTTTCAAGCGCCATGGCGCAAAGGAAGAAGAAGTGGAAGTGGCTTGGGTGCCTGGCGCGTTTGAAATTCCGCTTATCGCTCAAAAAATGGCTGAAAGCGGCAAATACGATGCGGTTATTACGCTTGGCGCCGTAATCAGAGGATCAACGCCGCATTTCGACTATGTGTGCAATGAAGCGGCTAAAGGTGTAGCTGCAATCGCGCTGAAAACGGGCGTACCGACGATTTTTGGCGTATTGACGGTAGATTCGATCGAGCAAGCGATCGAGCGAGCAGGCACAAAGGCAGGCAACAAAGGCTACGAGGCAGCTGCAAGCGCCATTGAAATGGCGAATTTGACGAAGCAATTGCAAGCCTAAGCGGCAATGCCGGATTGGGCGGGAGGAATAGGATGTGTCGGTGCTTTACAAGCTGGATTCCTTTGAGGGACCGCTGGATCTGCTGCTCCACCTGATCGACAAGGCTGAAATTGATATTCACGAGGTTTCGATCAGCGAGATAACGGATCAATATATGCAATATTTGGACGCGATGAAGGAGCTTGAGCTTGAGGTAACGAGCGAGTTTCTGGTCATGGCCGCAACGCTGCTTGCGATTAAAAGCAAGCAGCTGCTGCCTAAGCCGCCAGTATTTGAAGAGGAATACGACGACTGGCAGGAAGAAGAATTTGACCCGCGCGAGGAGCTGATTCAGAAGCTCGTCGAATACCGCAAATTCAAGCAGATTGCCGAGCAGCTGCGGGAGAAAGAGGAGCAGCGCAGTCTCGTGTTCTCGAAGGAGCCGGAGGATCTGACTCCTTTTATGAAAGAGGAGAAAGTTAACCCGGTAGAAGGGCTGCATATTTCGGATTTAATCTCTGCATTTCAGAAAGCTCTGCGCAGAGCCGTTCGCCGCAATGTGGTGTCTACCATTTCCCGCGACGAGGTGTCGGTTAAAGACCGGATTCGTGATATTATGGATGTATTAAAACAATTCGAGACCGTTCGTTTCTCCAAGCTGGTAAGGGAGAATATGGACCGTCATGAAATTGTAGTCACGTTTCTTGCCATATTGGAGCTGATGAAAATGAAGCATATTCGCTGTTTTCAGCATCAACTGTTTGACGATATCGTCATTCATTGGAGAGGAGAAAAAGCGGACAGTGGATTATCCGAAATTGAAGACGATTATTGAGGGCTTGCTGTTTATGGCCGGCGATGAAGGGCTGAACAAACGGCAGCTCGGCGATATTATGGAGATTGACCCGGAGTTTGCGGCGGATCTGGTGTATGATTTGCAGCGCGATTTGGAGCGGGAAGGCCGCGGAATTCAAATTTCCGAGGTGGCCGGCTCGTTCCGGCTGACCACGCATCCTGAGCATGCCTCTTACTTTGAAAAAATGGCGTACTCGCCATCGCGTTCGCAGTTGTCCCAGGCTGCGCTGGAAACCTTATCGATCGTTGCCTATCGACAGCCGATAACCCGTATTTCCATCGAAGAAATACGCGGCGTCAAGAGCGAGCGGGCGTTAGCCTCGCTCGTATCCAAGGACCTGATCGAGGAGGTTGGTCGGGCGGAAGCGATTGGTCGTCCTATTTTGTATGGAACGACTAAATCGTTTCTTGATTATTTCGGTCTTCCCTCTATCAAGGAGCTGCCTGAACCTGGCGATGTTCAACTTGAAGACGCCTTGGACGAGCAGACGCAGCTGTTGTTTGAACGCTTGGATGGGCGTCAAATGACAATCGATGAAATAAAAGAATGAGATTTGGCCGCCGGGCCATACTATATTCAACCCATATTCGGGAAATGGAGGTAGCGATTAGATGCCTGCTTACCCTTACGGTTGGATCACGGCGGCCAGTCTCTTTTTTTTGCTTGCGGCGGTTATAGGATGTGCGTCCCCAATCGTCATTAGCGGGCATGTGCGAAGACTAGGCAACAATGACGATGCGGAGCTAACGGTCAGAGCGCTGTTCGGTCTCATTCGCTATCGCTATCAGATTCCGATCGTGATATTTAAAGGCACCTCCGTCGAGCTGAAGGAAGAAGTCGCCATGAGTGGGGCGGGGGTAAATACATGGAAGCAGTACCAGGAAGATATCGATGCCAATCAGGTTATGAGCGCGATTGAACGTATGAAGCAGCTGCTGCATTTGACCCGGAATTTAACGGGCTGGGCCCGCCGAACGATGAGCAGGGTAAGCGTGCTTGAATGGCACTGGACAACGACAGTCGGTACGGGCGACGCAATGTGGACGGCGCTTGCGACGGGCGCGGCCTGGTCGGTGCAGTCCTCGCTGCTTGGCCTCATATCCCAGCTAATGAAATTGCGGGCAGAGCCAAGCATGCAGGTCCAAGCCGCTTATCAAGGCGTGTTATTCAGAAGCGAGCTGAAGTGCATGCTGCAAATCAGGCTCGGAACGGCGCTGCTTGCAGGCATAAAGCTGATTTTTCGCATACGAAAAACCAAAGAAGGCTATGATGCCTGGCACCGCCTTTTATTCAAGACTTGAGCCGGCGGCTTGCAGCAATCGAATGGAAGCTCCATTGGTGCGTTGAGGGTCAAGCAAGCTGCCCCCATTCAAGGTTTGCGCAGCAGCCAGGCTAATTTCGGTTATACGATAGGATGAAGCCTGCCGAAGTTCGATGATATGTCCGTTCCCGCATGCAAGCATGCACCGATTCCCTTGATGGGTCATATCTGCTTCTAGAATAACGTGCCTGTACCAAGATAAATACCGATGAAGATCAGGTACGTCAATGACAAGCCTGGATATGCCCAGAGCACCGTTGCGGTGGGTTGTTTCATGTATAGCGGGAGGGACTGCCGGATCATAAGCGCTCATCAAAAAAGGCAATCGCGGATTGCCTGGCGCGGCTATCGACCAGGTTTGCTTTCTCCCGTCTCGCAGCGTTTTACTTAATTTGACCGATTTTCCGAGATCGGCGCCCTCAAGCCGCATGGCGGCCATATGAGCGTTTGCTCGCTCAGGAGGGATGCTGTCGAGCGCATAATCGATCAGCCCTTCTGGTCCGCTTATGTAGGCATGCAGCCTGTTCATCATAGACGGCTGAAGCGGCGCAAGCAGGCGAGCGGCTGCCAGCAGCAGCTTGTCCGGCAAGTTGAATGGCTTGGGGTTAAACAGCTCGAGAAACGACCCGTCCTGCAAATAAATAAGAGCATTATGCGCTTTGGCAGGGTCTGTCCGGTACGTTGCCGTAAACCCCAGATCTTCAAAGTTTTTAACGGACTGAGCAAGGTCATTTGTTTTGATTAAAATATGTCCGATCGCGAAACGTTTCATTGTTCTGCTCCTTTCATGGCGATAAGCCATTCATCGTTCTCTTTGACTCAACAACGCGCTCCATCCTCCGTATAAGAAAGGCATGAGCATACGCAAATACGATACAGCTTCCTCACGGTTCATACCCTGGGTTACGATTTCGAGTATTTGTTTGTAATTGTGTGATAAAAGCAAATGAAGATAATGAGCAGGAGGGCTGGAGGTCAACTGGTTGAAAGCCGCGAGCTTGCGGATATAGGCTTGTGTCGAGATCAGGTCGATTTCAATTAAGCTGTTTACAAAATGCTCGTACTCGGAGCCGACTGAACGATTAATGAGCAAATCCAACGTTTCAAAATTACTGTAAATATAATCGATAATATGCATCAGACCTGCTTCTGCTTGATCGAACGTTTCCATCTGCCCGCTTTGCTCCAGCGAGTGAAGCTGGACATGGGCAAGCTCTGTAAAATAGTTTTTGATCTCATGCGCGGCAGGCTCTACCACAGCTCTGAATAAAGTGTTTTTATCCGCAAAATATCGATAAATCGCCCCGGTTGTCATGCCAGCCTTCCCTGCAATGGTACGCATATTAGCATGGCTGAAGCCTTTTTCCAAAAATTCAAGCCTGGCGCATTCCAATAGCTTTTGCTCCGTGATTTCGGATTTTGAACCGTTCATTGCAAATCCCTCCTTCAAAAAATAACATTGTTATTTTATCATGTAATCATGAACATTGTCTATGTAACAGAGCGGCCACATACTTTGTGACGGAAAAGGGGAAGATACCGAAAGGATAGAAGCCAGCTTAAATTGATTAATGGAGGTAACTCATATGTCAGATCATCCGATTCAAGGTCTTATGCAAACGGCAATGGAAAACATTAAGGAAATGGTCGACGTTAATACGATCGTCGGCGATCCGGTCCAGACACCGGACGGCAGCGTCATTATGCCAATCAGCAAGGTTGGCTTCGGCTTTGTCGCCGGGGGCAGCGATATACGCTTTGACGACTCGACAAACGGCGGAAAAGGAAATGACGCCCAGCATGCCGCGGTTGCTATGCCATTTGGCGGAGGAAGCGGCGGCGGGGTATCCATTACGCCGATTGCCTTTCTTGTCGTAGGGACGCATGGCGTTAAAATCGTGCCGCTTGACACGCAAACCCATTTGCTTGAGCGAATTATCGATTCAACGCCCCAGGTATTTGAAAAGCTGCAGTCGATGATGAAACGTCCGGCTCATACGGGCGCCTACTCCGATCCTTCCTCCGCCATTATTGCCGAAAGCGCAATGGCGAACGATCAATTGCTTTAGCCGAACTGCCCGCAAGGGCAGTTTTTCATTTTTTGTCAGCCTGTTGTCGTCTATGCCGCAAGGTACAAGCATATACTAAGACAGATAAGCATAAGCTTGTTCGACTAACGCTAGCCAGAGAGGGGAACACACGCAACATGTATCGAAAAAAGCTGTTTAAGATGACGTCAATCGGCTTGCTGATCGCCTGCTTGTCGGCTACGCTCATGCAGACGAGCGCGCTCGCTGCCGCAGCGCCCGTCAGCACTCAAGCGAAGGGAGCCGCATTAATTGATGTTACGTCTGGAAGGCTGCTGTACAGCCACAACGGCGACACGCCGATGCGCATCGCCAGTTTGACCAAAATCATGACCGCGATTGTGGCGATCGAACATGGTGAAATGTCGGATATGGTAAAAACCAGCGAGCGGGCAGCGGGAAAGGAAGGTTCCTCCATTTATTTGCAGGCAGGGGAAGAGATGAGCCTGCTTCATATGCTTTATGGCCTCATGCTGCGATCGGGCAATGATGCAGCCACAGCGATCGCCGAGCATGTGGGAGGATCCGAGGAGGGCTTCGTGTTTTTGATGAATGAGACGGCTGCCCGCCTTGGCCTTAACCATTCGCAATTCCGCAATCCGTCCGGGCTGGATGAGGAGGGTCATTATTCTTCGGCCAACGATTTGGCGAAGCTGACGGCCTACGCTTTGCGCAATGAGACGTTTAAAGAAATAGTCGGCACACGAGTAAAAAAAGTGCCCAACCCGCATAACGCTTGGGATTACAGCTATACGAACAAAAACAAAATGCTTGCCATGTACGAGGGGGCCGATGGCGTCAAAACCGGCTATACGAAGCTGGCGCTGCGTTGTCTCGTCAGCTCTGCGACCCGCAATGGCCAACAGCTGGCGGCAGTGACCATTAATGATGGAGACGATTGGGCGGATCATCGCAAGCTGCTGGATTGGGGGTATCAGCATTATCCGCTGTACAAGCTTGCAGAGCAGGGACAGGCGCTTTCCGGCTTCCCGCTAAGGCTTGCAACCAGCTTTCAATATCCGCTTGAGAAGGACGAGCAGTCTGCCGTTGAAACCAAGCTGGTGCTGATAGATCAGCCTACGATCCGTTACAGGCTGGGTGAACGCGGCGTTTTGGAGTGGTATTTGCATGGGCGGCGAATCGGAGCGCTTCCGGTATACGACTCGCCGTAATGGAATGACAGTTGCTTGAAAAGAGGAGGCAACCGCGATGGTAAACTGGATATGGTTGTTTATGATCGTTGTCAGCGTGGCAGTGGCGGCGGTAACGGGGAAAATGGACGCGGTAACGGCCGCAGCCTTTGAGGGAGCAAAGTCCGGCGTCACGATCAGCTTCGGCTTGATCAGTATTATGGTGTTCTGGCTTGGATTGATGCGAATTGCCGAGGATGCGGGACTGCTGCAGAAGCTGGCCCGCTTGCTCAGTCCGATCGTTAGATGGCTGTTCCCGGATGTGCCGCGCAATCATCCCGCTCTTGGTTACATTATGAGCAATCTCAGCGCAAATTTGTTTGGTCTAGGCAATGCCGCCACCCCAATGGGGATAAAAGCGATGCAGGAGCTGCAAAAGCTGAATCCGGATGCCCATACGGCTACGCCGGCGATGTGCACGCTGCTGGCGCTGAATACGGCAAGCATAACCGTAATTCCCACAACCCTCATCGCCATTCGAATGAATTACGGCTCCGCAAATCCTTCGGAAATTATCGGCACAACGCTGGCCGCGACTTTTGTCGCGACCGCGGCAGCGATTGCGGCAGACCGCTGGTATCGCCGCAAAGCATCGCCGCCGTCTATTCCGAAAATGACAGCTCCCAAAAAGTCTTCCTTGAATGAAGCCTCGCCGGGAGGTGAGCCAATTGTATAGCGTTCTGACGGGATTATCGGCTTGGCTCATACCTGCAATCATTGTATTTATCCCGCTGTACGCCGCGCTAAGGCGTAAAATGCCCGTTTACGAAACCTTTGTTGAAGGAGCGAAGGACGGGTTCGGCACAGCTATTAACATTATCCCCCATCTGGTTGGCATGCTGGTTGCGATCACGATGTTTCGCGCTTCCGGCGCCATGGAGCTGATGCTTGCCGGTGTGCGCCCTTTTTTCGATTGGGTCGGCATTCCTAGCGAGGTGCTTCCGCTTGGCATTTTACGTCCGCTCACCGGCGCCGGTTCGCTGGCGTTTACAAGCGATTTGATACAAACTTACGGCCCGGATTCCATGATCGGCAGAATCGCTTCGACAATTCAAGGCAGCACGGATACGACGCTTTATGTGCTAACGGTTTATTTCGGGGCGATTGGCATCAGGCGTACGCGATATGCGCTTAAAGTCGGATTGTTTTCGGATTTGGTCGGATTTCTTGCCGCTATTTTTATTTGTCTGTACATATTCGGTTAGACCCGCTTGTACTTTACGCTTCATATCGTTATGATGGAGTGTGAGGTGAATCATGTGGAGCGTTTACAGAAGGTAATGGCGGCAGCGGGTATCGCATCGCGCCGCAAGTGCGAGGAAATGATTTTGAACGGGTTGGTGGAAGTAAACGGCGAGATCGTCAAGACGCTTGGCGTCAAGGTTGATCCTGCTGTTGATCGCATCGTTGTCGGCAATAAGCCGATTCGCAGCGAGAAGAAGCTTTATTTAATGATGAACAAGTCTAAAGGGGTCATTACGAGCGCCAAGGACCCGCAAGGACGCAAGGTCGTGTCGGATTTTTTGCCCGGCATCAAGGAGCGGGTATATCCGGTAGGCAGGCTGGATTATGATACCGAAGGGCTGCTGCTGCTCACCAACGACGGCGAGTTTGCCAACTTGCTGACCCATCCGAGCCATCACGTGCCGAAAACGTATCGAGCTACGGTGAAGGGCGTCCCGCACGGAACACAGCTGGAAAAGCTGCAAGCCGGCATTAAGCTGGAGGACGGAATGACCGCGCCTGCAGAGGTGGAGTACCATGACGTCGATACGGACAAAAACGAAGCGACGATTACGATAACGATCCACGAGGGACGGAACCGGCAGGTAAGACGGATGTTTGAGGCGATCGGGCATAAGGTGATCCGACTTAAACGCATCCGTTTCGGGGAGCTGGGGCTCGAATCGCTGGGCAGAGGGAAGTACAGGCATCTTACTCCGCAGGAAGTTAAGGAATTGTTCGATTTGGCGCACAGCAAGTCACATAAAGTTCATAAAAAGTAAACGACGGCGGCAGTTATTGCCGTCGAATTTTCGTTATAATGGAAATATCCGTGTCAACGCATACATGCTGCTGGTGGTGAAAAATGATGGGAAAATCAAGAAAAACGGTTCAGGTTGTCATTTTGTTTGCCGTATTGATCATAGGCGGATATGCGATTGGAACCACGCTGTTTGCCGGTCAGGATCGCGGACCTTTGTCCGCCGGCAGCGTGCCGCCGGCCTTTGAACTGATCGATCTTGAAGGCAATGTGCAGCAATTGGCAGATTATAAAGGCAAATCGGTCGTCGTTAATTTCTGGGGAACCTTTTGTCCGCCTTGCGTCAAGGAAATGCCGGAATTCGAACGTCAGTTTCAGAAATGGAAGGACGAGGGACTCGTAATTTTGGCGATTAATTTAAGCGAGGATACGCTTACGGTGAACAACTTTGTCCGCCGTTTCGAGCTTAACTATCCGATCTTGCGCGACGTAGGTCGGAAGACGGAGCGAAGCTACGGTCTGAAATCTTATCCTACCACCTTCTTTATCAAGCCGGACGGCACGATTTCAGAAATCATGGTCGGCGGCATGACGGAGAAGGACATCGATGAACGAATTGAGAGGCTGCTTCAAACGTAGGAGGTATCATAGCTTGTGGTTGAGAACACAAAATGCGAATGCGGACACCAGAATGCGGTAGGCACCGTGCTCTGCGAGAGCTGCGGCAAGCCGCTGGAAAAGCATGAGAACGATAAGCTGCCGCTCGAAATGCGCTATGACGGTGTTGCCCGCAGATCGCAAAAATCAAATCAGAAAATAATCGATCGGATATGGAGCTTTTTTTCTTCGGTCAAAATTGCGATTTATTTAATTGTGCTTACGTTTTTGACAGCCATGCTCGGCACCATTTATCCGCAGGAAAATACGTTCGTCAACAACTTTGATCCAGCGGTCTATTACGAGCAAACCTACGGGCTGCCCGGCAAAATTTATTATATGCTTGGCCTCTCGCATACGTATGAAACCTGGTGGTTTATCGGGCTGCTGGTCATGATTGGCACCTCGCTGGTCATTTGCAGCCTGGATCGGGTGCTGCCGCTCTATCGGGCGCTGAACAAGCAGCAGATACGCAAGCATCTGGAATTTATTTTGCGCCAGAAAACGGTGTACAAGCATACGATCGACAAAGACGCCGAGCAATGGGTAGAGCAGTTTGGCGCGCAGCTAAAGCGCAAGGGCTACCGAATCCACCGGGACGGGACGGCTCTGCTCGCCGAGAAAAACCGGTTTAGCCGATGGGGACCCTATATTAACCATATCGGCCTGATCCTGTTTCTGCTTGCCATATTGGCGCGAAGCATCCCGGGCTTTCAGATGGATACGTACCTGTCGGTGGCAGACGGCGAAACCGTTCAGGTAGCCAATACGAATTATTATGTAAAAAATGAAAAGTTTACGGTTGAATTTTACAAGGATGAGGAGCTTCCTCCCGAGCTTCAAGGCAAAGTCCGGCCCAAGCTGTTTCAGACGAAGGCTGTTTTGTATGAATGCGTAAGCAATTGCGGTGATCCGCTGCAGCAGCCTGAGCTTGTAGAGGTTAAGCAGCATGACATCGTCGTCAATGAACCGCTTGTCTACAAAGGGCTCAAGCTGTACCAGTTTGACTTTGATTTGACGCCGCGCCTGAATGCGGTGCATCCGGTGCTGGTGGACAAGCAGACGGGACAGACGTACGGTCCGTTTGATCTGCCGATGAAGGACTCGGCGCTGCAGCATAAGCTGGGACCGTTCACGCTGGATCTGTATGCGAACTATATGGAGTTTGCCATTGGAGACGACGGCGAGCCTACAACATTGTCGCGTGACCCCGTAGCTCCCGCTTTTATATTTACGATCAAAGGCCCGGGACTTGCTGAGTCTGGCGAGCCGTACATGTATTTCCCGATGCAGAAAGACAAGGTGAAGTTTGCCCAGGATCAGATTAACGCCAAAATTGTGGACCGCATTGAAATCAAGGTGGACGGCATGGAGAACGTTGATTTTTCCGAAGCATCGACTCACCTTAACGTCCGTATGGACCGGGCGCTGCCTTACGTATGGGTTGGCGCCGCGTTTTCCATGATTGGCTTGCTGATGGGCTCCTACTGGCAGCATCGCAGAATATGGCTGCGTATAGACGGCGAAGAGCTGTCGCTCGGCGCACATACGAATAAAAACTGGTACGGAATGCGTGCGGATGTTGCGGGCGCGCTCAAAAAAGTGGGCATCGCAGTAGATCCGAAGTCGCTTGATAACGGAGGGAATAACGCGTGAGTTTAGTCGAGTTCAGCAACGATGCGTTTATTATCGCATTTTTTCTATACTGCTTCGCATTTATGTTTTATGTGATCGCGATTGCCGGCAAGAAATGGAGCAATCGTGATCCCGAGAAGCATGAGCGGCGTTGGGGAAGGATTGCGTTTGTGACTTCTTCGCTTGGCCTAGCTTCTCAGCTGACCTTTTTCTTCACGCGCTGGGCGGGCAGCGGTCAAATTCCTACGAGCAATATGTATGAATTTATGACCTTTCTCGGCATGGCGATTATGATTGCGTTTACGATTGTCTATTTAATGTACCGCAAGGCTTTGCTAGGCATGTTCTCATTGCCGCTGACGGTCATTATTATCGCCTATGCGTCTGTATTTCCGCAGGAGGTGCAGCCGCTTATTCCCGCGTTGAATTCGATCTGGCTGAAGGTGCATGTTACGACGGCTGCGCTTGGCGAGGCGTTTTTTGCGGTTGGCTTTGCGGCAGGCTTGATGTACTTGCTTCGGACGGTAGACTTTAAGGGGAAAACGAAAGAGGCCAAGCGCTCGCAATTCTGGGTCGAGTTTTCCTTGTACACGATACTGCTGATCGTCGGCTTTATCATTGCGGTATTTGCATTTCGCGGCGCAGGTTATGCAGCCGAATTCACGCAAGAAAAAGTTGAAATTGATGCCAGAGGCATAGAGTCGACGGTCACCGAAAATGTACATTATTCGCTTCCGGCAATTGTCCAGCCTTACAATTCGCAGGTGGTGGAATTTGAAAGCTTTTTGGGGATGGACGAGGCGCTGTTTGAGGCTCCGTATTGGATGAACGGCGTCAATGCCGGACGCAAGCTGAATACGGTGATCTGGTCGCTTATCGCAGGCTCGCTGCTGTATGGCTTGCTTCGTCTTGTTTTCCGAAAACCGCTCGGGGCTGTCATTCATCCGCATATGGATGGCATTGATCCTGAAGATTTGGATGAAATCAGCTATCGGGCCATTGCAATCGGATTTCCGATTTTTACGCTTGGGGCGTTAATATTTGCAATGATTTGGGCCAATATCGCTTGGGGCCGATTCTGGGGCTGGGACCCCAAAGAGGTCTGGGCGTTAATTACGTGGTTATATTACAGCGCCTACCTGCATTTCCGTCTATCGCGCGGCTGGCAGGGACGTAAGTCGGCGTGGCTTGCCGTCATCGGCTTCGTTATCGTTTTGTTTACGTTAATAGGTGTTAACCTGATTATTGCCGGTCTGCATTCCTATTCCGGTGTTTAGCTGACAGAGCAGAAGGGAGTCAAAGCATATGTCTGATTACGCAAGCCGTATCCTGGTTGTTGATGATGAAGAACGTATCCGCCGCCTGCTCAAAATGTATTTGGAAAAGGAAGGCTATCTTGTGGATGAGGCGGAGGATGGCGAAAGCGCCTTGAAGCTGGCTTCAGGCACGGACTACGCGCTTATTTTGCTCGATGTGATGCTGCCCGGCATCGACGGAGTCGAAGTATGCTCCCGTCTGCGGCAGATTAAAGCGACGCCGGTCATCATGCTGACCGCCAAAGGCGAGGAGATGAACCGTGTCCAAGGGTTCGAGGTCGGAGCCGACGATTATGTGGTGAAGCCGTTCAGCCCAAGAGAGGTCATCTATCGGGTAAAAGCGATTCTGAGGCGTTCGTCGGCAACCGCTTTTCTCACCAAGGAAACGAATACGAGCAACAATATCGTGTTTCCGCATCTCGTTATCGAGCATGACGCGCACCGCGTGACGGCGGGCGGGCAGGAGGTCAGCCTTACTCCTAAGGAATATGAGCTCTTGCACTATTTGGCCGTGTCGCCGGACAAAGTGTTCTCGCGCGAGGAGTTGCTTAAAGATGTATGGAACTATGAGTTTTTCGGCGATTTAAGGACGGTAGATACACACGTCAAACGTCTCCGCGAGAAATTGAACAAAGTATCGCCGGATGCCGCTGCCATGATTACGACCGTATGGGGTGTCGGCTACAAGCTTGAGGTGCCTAAGTAATGAGCTGGTTTCAGCGTTTGTCGGGCAAGCTGTGGCGCAGTGTCGTCGTGAAGCTGTGGGCGACGATTATTTTGCTCGTCATCGTCGTTCTATTAATCGTCGGCATGTTTCTGCTGCAATATGTAGATCGCTTCGTTGAAGGCACATCATCGAATTCCCATGATGTCAAGGTGCTGTTCGTGCTTACGGGCGTAATCGGATTTTTGCTTTCTACGTTTTTTGCCTTTTTTCTGTCCAAAAAAATTCAGCAGCCGCTGCTTCAGCTAAAGGATGCTGCCGATTCCATCTCTCAAGGCGATTATTCGACAAGGGTAAATATCCGCTCCTCCGATGAAATCGGGGAGCTGGCCAACACCTTTAACCATATGACGGGCCAGCTCGATAAGCTGATCCATGACCTTAACCATGAGAAAAATCATCTCGCAAGCATTTTGCGCAGCATGGGCGATTCGGTTATGACCTTCGACGCGGACGGCAAGGTGATTCTCACCAATCCGAGCGGACATTTGCTGCAGACGCAATGGGCTGATTTGGAGCCCAATTGGCAGCCTAATAAGGAGGGAGCCGATGCGGCAGCGCATCTTGGCGTCCCTGTCCCGTTGCGTGAGCTGTATGAGCGCGTCATGGAGGAAGGCTTGGATGCTACGGAAAAAATCCATGTGCTCAGCAGCGTATGGTCTGTCGTGATGGCGCCGCTCAAATCCAAAGATATCGTGCGGGGCGCGGTAGCCGTCATTCGAAATGTGACCGAGGAGCATAAGCTGGAGAAGCTTCGCCGCGATTTTGTGGCCAATATTTCGCATGAAATTCGTACGCCGCTTTCCATGCTGCAAGGCTACAGCGAAGCTTTGCTGGATGATATCGTGGTGTCGGAGGAGGATCGTCGCGATCTGGTTCAAGTTATCCATGACGAATCGTTGCGCATGGGCCGACTGGTGAATGATTTTCTCGATATCGCGCGAATGGAAGCGGGTCACGTGGAGATGAATTTGCAGGAGGCCGATCTTCGAATCGTAGTAAAGCGGGTTCATCGCAAGTTTCAGGTTTATGCCAAGGAACGGGAGGTAACGCTGCAAGCGATTATTCCGGAACAGCCGCTGGTCATTAAGGAAGCGGATGAGGATCGACTGGAGCAAGTGCTGACCAATTTGCTTGATAATGCGCTTCGTCATACGCCATCCGGCAAATCGATTATGCTGTCCGGTCAGCAGGAGATCGTAAACGGAGAGCAGTTCGTACAGCTTAAAGTGCGCGATGAAGGACAAGGCATTCCTTCGGAGGATGTTCCTTATATTTTTGAGCGTTTCTATAAGGCGGACAAGGCCAGAAAGCGCGGAACATCTACAGGAACAGGGCTTGGACTCGCTATCGTTAAAAATCTGGTTGATCTGCACAAAGGACAGATTGTTGTGGAAAGCGCTCCTGGAATGGGGACAGCCTTTACGCTGCTGCTGCCTGTCGAACCCGATCATACCCTGTCATAGCGCTCCTGACGGAGCGCTGTTTTTGTTGAACGGGGCAGATAATTCTTGTTGTTCGTGAAACAAACGCATTTTCTCACCCATCGAAATGCTATAGGATCAAACAAAAAAGCTGCACCGTCGACAGGCAATGCCGGTTGACGATGCAGCTTGTTATTTATTTAGTACAACGTAATTTCTTTTGCCGTGTTCAGCTCAGGCATGCTCACCAGCTGCTCCAGTACTTCCTTAGGCGTGCCTTTGTCTACGCGAAGCACCATGATGGCCGAGCCGCCTTCAAGCTGGCGTCCTACCTGCATCGTCGCAATGTTCACGTCATTGCTGCCAAGCAGCGTTCCGACGCGGCCGATAATGCCCGGCTTGTCATTATGCGAAATCAGAATCAGGTTGCCTTCCGGCGTAACATCGACGGAGAACTTGTCAATTTGGACGATACGAGGTCCGTAGCCTGTTAGTAGCGTTCCTGCTACTACGCGTTCTTCTTTCTTCGTGCGCAGCGAAACGGTAACCAGGTTCGTAAAGTCTTTCGACGAATGCGATTTCTGAACGACGATGTTCACGTCGCGTTCCTTGGCAAGGTGCATCGAGTTTACGATGTTAACCTGCTCGGAGCCAAGATGATGAGCGAGCACGCCGCGTACGATGTGACGGGTCAGCGGCTGCGTATCAACCTCGGCAAGCTCGCCGGCATAGCCGACGACGATTTCCGTAACGGCGCCTTCGGTTGCTTGGGCGATAAAGCTGCCCAGCTTTTCGCCAAGCGTGAAATACGGCTGCAAAATGTTTTGCAGGTTTGCCGGAATCGGAGGCATGTTGACCGCGTTGACAAACGGCTCGTTGCGCAGGATGTGGATAACTTGCTCCGAAACGTCAATCGCTACATTTTCCTGTGCTTCCACAGTTGAAGCGCCCAGATGCGGCGTCACGATAATTTTTGGATGAGTAAGGAACGGATGATCGTCGGCAGGAGGCTCAACCTCGAATACGTCGAAAGCCGCTCCCGCAACGATTCCGTTGTCAATGGCCTCTACAAGCGCAAGCTCGTCGATAATGCCGCCGCGCGCGCAGTTTATGATGCGCATGCCAGGCTTCATGACCTCGAATTGCGCTTTGCCGATCATATGGCGGGTTTCCGGCGTAAGCGGCGTATGAACCGTCATAAAGTCGGCTTGGCGAACGATCTCATCGACGCTGGCCAGCTTGACCCCGATTTTCTCTGCGCGCTCTTCGGTCATAAACGGATCATAGCCGAGAATCTGCATGCCGAACGCTTTGGCGCGTTTGGCAACTTCGCTGCCGATCCGTCCCATGCCAAGCACGCCCAGCGTTTTGCCGCGCAGCTCTACGCCGAGGAAAGATTTGCGGTCCCATGTTCCGCCAACGGTTTTCAGATAAGCCTGCGGAATGTGGCGGGCAACTGCCATCATCATGGCGAACGTGTGCTCGCAAGTTGTAATTGTATTGCCGTCCGGCGCGTTAATTACGATAATCCCGCGTTGGGTTGCCGCATTCAGGTCGATATTGTCAACGCCTACGCCTGCGCGCCCGACGACTTTCAATTGCTTGCCGGCTTCCATAATTTTTGGTGTTACCCGCGTTTGGCTGCGTACGAGCAGGGCGTCATATTCGCCGATAATGGCAACCAGCTCGTCCTCGCTCAGGCCAGGCTTTTTGTCTACCGCAATATCCGGTGCATCGACTAGCTGCTGAATACCCAGATCGCTGATTGGATCGGAAACTAACACTTTAAACATGTAAATGTGCCTCCTAAATGTGTGCGAAGCTAAAGGCTTCGCCAAATATGTACAGAAAAACCCTCTATCCGTCAAGGCTATCCAATGGCGGACACGAGAGTTTGCTCTTAAATGATGGACTTTATTATTTTATAGCAAGGGGGTAGTTAAAAGCAATGCTCAAACTTGATGAAATGTGAAAATTTCGTTATGATCAAGCAACGAGCGCGACAAAATGCGACAAGTTTCGTATAAACCATAGCGTTTAATCTTCTTTTGCGCGAGGGCTTAATCCGCTACCGCTTCAAAAAAAGGCAGCATCGG
Organism: Paenibacillus sp. SY21-1; assembly: GCF_005222705.1. GTDB lineage: Bacteria > Bacillota > Bacilli > Paenibacillales > Paenibacillaceae > Pristimantibacillus. Next base: position 27,354 of record NZ_STGF01000018.1, read on the forward strand.
CAGCAATGCCTGCTTGTACAAGCGCTCCTTGTTTTGAATGAAATCGCCCGGTCGAACCGCTTCGGTGTTGATCAGCAGATCGACAACGGCGCTCAAGGTATGCAGCTTCATTTTGGAAGCTTGACCGGAAGTTACGAAATCGTCTACACGGCTTGTCAAATCTTGAGGGTAATAGGTAATCAGCTTCTTGCGCGCCGCAAGCTGCTCGGCCATCAGCTTGTTCTTGACGATAAGCGGAAGCTCGAGCCACTTGTTAAGCTCCAGCATCGTCGGCGATTTGTAATCTCCTGGTATGTCCAGATTGACGGTTGCGCCCCATTTCAGCATGGCGGCATAATAGGCTTGCTGCGCAGTCAGCGAGAACTCGGAAGCGGACAAATAATTTTTCTCTTTGTCAATCTGCTTGACCAGCTCGTTTCCGCCTATCGTTTTGGCGCTTGTCGCCGCGCTGCGGGCCGCTTCATGAAACAGCTTGAGGCTTCTGATGTAGCTGACCTGGGCTTGGGCAAGCAGCGGTGACGTCTGCAAATTCACGGAGCCCGCTTCCTTGGCTTTCGTGTCCGCAAGCTCGGACAGCTCCTTGAAGGTAGAGTTGGCATCGTTCGTTTTGCCCTTGGTCAGCTTGGCCGTTGCGTTAAACCATTCATTCTGAAATTCCCTGTAAGGCAAAAACACGTTATGATAAAATGATATGAGATCCTGCTGCTGATACGGGGTTGTGGAAGAGCCTGCAGCTGCGCCGTTTGCGTCGGCTTCGGCTTTGTATTTCGCTTCCGTTTTGTCTGTTCCAAATTGAATGCCATAGAAGAAAGCAGCTACTGCAATTATAAGCGTGAATACAAATCCAAGACTGAATAGCAGGGCGGTTGTCGTTAGTCGTTTTTCCATGTCTGTCTCCTTCTATGCGAAAAATAGGCTGCCGATTCGATTTTCATAGTATAGGTGAATTAGAATAAAAAGAAAATAAGAATGATCGAATAGGCGGGAAAATATGAAGAAATTTGATTTGCGCAACATCCGTGTCCGCAAGGTGACGGTAGACGAGCTTGATGACAGGATGCTGCTCATAAATTTGTACGCGACACAAGCGCTTACTTTTGTTATCGGCTTGATTTGGATTTTATTTCAGCATCAAAATATATTTAAGCTATTTTCCTTGCCAAAAGAGCTAAATGTTGTGTGGTGGGGAGCGGGGCTTGCAGCCGCCGTCGTTGCAGTTGACCTGCTGATCGCGCGCTGGGTGCCGGATGAAGCAAATGACGACGGGGGGGTGAACGACCGTATTTTTCGCAATAGACCCGTTTGGCATATCGCCGTTTTGTCTTTTGTAGTGGCGGTATGCGAGGAACTGCTGTTTCGGGGAGCGATCCAGCATGCCATCGGTCCGTATTGGACGAGCATTATTTTTGCAACGATTCATGTGCGCTATTTAAGGCATTGGATTCCGACGGGGCTTGTATTTTCAATCAGCTATGGACTGGGGTGGATTTACATTCAATCGGGCTCGATCTGGGCGCCGATTCTCGCACATTTTCTCATCGACTTGATCATGGGATTAATCATTCGCTTCAGGAGGGAGTCATGAGCAGGAAGGAAAGGTTTGGCAGCAGGAGAGAAGGCTTACAGCAAGCAAAGGCAAAAGCGTCGGATGAGGAGACGACAGCGGGCTCCCATGACGGGGAGCTTCCGCCGAGGCGCAAGAAATTTCCTTCCAGCAGTCAAAGGGTCACCAAATGGTATTATAATTTATTGTTTTTCCTATTTGTATGCCTTGTCGCCGGATTATTCTGGTATGGAGTCCGATTCAGTGAATAAGTCAAGCCGCAGGCATGCCGCGCAGCTTCCTTATTTTATATAGAATGAGCCTTTCGCCTCAGGGCCACACTACCTTCAGAAACGTTTAGAAGGAGGCGAAGAGCGGTATGAAATTAAGCGGATTTGTAGTGGGGAGTTTGCTCGGAGCGGCAGCAACCGTCTATTTATCCCGCAAGCGTCCGGGAGCAGTGGCTTGGGCGGCGGGGGCACTTTCCGACGTGTGCCATTCGGCGACGAATAGGACGATTGCCAAGTGGATGAACAAGGGTATAGGACGAGAGGCGGCGGCGATGATCAGCCCAAAGCCTTCAGACGATACCGCCGGAAAATCCGAAGCCGCTTGGGGACAAATTGAAGCGATTGTGGCAAGCGACCCCGAGCTGAAAAAGGAAACCGACAAAATCAAGGCGGAATCGTCCAATGTGGCGCATTAGTTTCAACTACTATTGAAAAACGCTCCCAAGAGCCGCTGCATACCCGTATGCAGCGGCATTTGCGATTCTTTTTCATCCAAAATAGTGCATTCGGCCATAAGAAATGATAAAGTAGTTACATAGCACGATTTGATCATTTTGGTCACATCTTACTAAAATTTTCATACGCTGTTATAACAGTTGCTGCAGAGGAGGACCCTGTCATGAAAATCGAACGGCTTAGTCAGGACAAGATACGGATTTTCTTGACGTTCGACGACCTGCTGGAGAGGGGAATCCAGAAGGACGACATGTGGCGCGAAATACCTAAAGTCCACGAGCTATTCAGTGAGATGATGGATCAGGCCTATAGTGAGCTTGGATTCGATGCCAGCGGCCCGTTAGCGGTCGAAGTGTTTGCCCTCCCCGCGCAAGGAATGGTGGTGATCGTCACTCGTGGCAAGATGAATATGAGCGAAAGCCAGCGAGCCCACGAAGAGGACGAAGCCGAGGACGAAATATACGAGATGGAAGTTACACTGGAGCAAAGCGACATAGTAATGTACGCCTTCCGCGAATTCGAAGATGTCATTGCGGTATGCAAGCAACTGAAAGCTTCAGCGCTAACGGAAGATGGCAGACTATATTCTTATAATGGCAAGTATATATTGGCACTGGAGCCGGCGCTTATTGAAGTGTCCAGGCATAATGCCGTTATTGCGCTTTTGGCTGAGTACGGTGAAGCGACATCGGTCACGTATGCGATGCTGGAGGAATATGGAAAAGTGATTATGCCCGAGGCTGCCGTGCGCGAAGTGTGTAATCATTTCAAATACTAACAATACGTCCTTTCACGAGAGCATCTGCGGGCTTATCAACGTCCGCCCGGTGCTCTTTTGTCTTGAAGCGGGCAAACGCTGTCGCATATCGTTCGTCAAACCCGCTCATATTAGAAATAAGCAGCAATAAGCTAATACATAATCACCTAACCACGCAACATTGCCGTTACCGGCGAAGCCGGGCGCGGACTATACCGATGGTTCGTTACGAAGGAGTTGGAAGCCATGAGCGACAAGATGGCAATGGATGTCCTGCACTCGACCCAAGTCGTCATCGAACAGGCCTTGCAGAGACTGGGCTATCAGCAGGACATGATCGAGCTGCTGAAGGAGCCGATACGCGTGTTGACCGTGCGCATCCCGGTCCGCATGGACGACGGAGCGACACGCATTTTTACGGGCTACCGTTCCCAGCACAATGATGCGGTAGGGCCTACCAAAGGCGGTGTGCGCTTTCATCCGATGGTGAGTGAAAATGAGGTCAAGGCGCTGTCGATCTGGATGAGCCTGAAATGCGGAATCGCGGATTTGCCTTACGGAGGCGGCAAGGGCGGCGTTATATGCGATCCGCGAACGATGTCTTTTCGCGAATTGGAGCGGCTGAGCCGCGGCTATGTGCGGGCCGTAAGCCAGATCGTGGGGCCCAACAAGGATATCCCGGCTCCCGACGTGATGACCAATTCGCAGATTATGGCGTGGATGATGGATGAATACAGCAGAATCCGCGAGTTTGATTCACCGGGCTTTATCACCGGCAAGCCGATAGTTCTCGGAGGGTCAAAGGGACGTGAAACGGCGACGGCGCGAGGCGTCGTCATCATGATCGAAGAAGCGCTGCGGCTGCGCGGCATACCGGTAAAGGGGGCGCGCATTGCCATACAGGGCTTCGGCAATGCCGGCAGTTATCTTGCCAAATTCATGCATGAAGCAGGCTCTTGCGTGGTAGGTATTTCGGATGTGCACGGCGCGTTGTATAATAAGGATGGGCTCGATATCGAATATTTGCTCGACCGGAGAGATTCCTTCGGTAACGTGACGAATTTATTCAAACAAACGATGACCAATGAGGAGCTGCTGGAGCTGGATTGCGATGTGCTGGTTCCAGCCGCCATCGAGAATCAGATTACCGGAGAGAACGCTTCGAGAATACAAGCGAGCATTATCGTGGAAGCGGCCAACGGGCCGACGACGCTCGAGGCTACCCGTATGCTGAGCGACAAGGGCGTGCTGCTTATCCCCGATGTGCTCGCAAGCGCGGGCGGGGTCATTGTATCCTACTTCGAGTGGGTGCAGAACAATCAAGGCTACTATTGGAGCGAGCAGGAAGTGGACGACAAGCTGCGGCTAATGATGATTCGCGGCTTCGAGCATGTGTATGACATTCATCGCACCCGCGGGGTGGATATGCGGCTGGCCGCTTATATGGCCGGTATCCGCAAGCTTGCGGAGGCGGTTCGCTTCCGAGGCTGGGTGTAGAAAGCGGGTAAGGCATGATATTATTGTCCGTATTGACCGCGGCGGTAGCGCCGGGCGTGTCGCTGCTGACGTATTTGTACTTAAAGGATCGCTACGAGGCGGAGCCGATTCATATGGTGGCCCGGATGTTTGTGCTGGGCGTGCTGGTTGTCGTGCCGATTATGGTGATTCAGCGCGGCATCCAGCTGTGGCTGGGCGACCACGATCTAGTGTTTGCGTTTATAGAATCGGCTGGCGTAGAGGAGTTTATGAAGTGGTTCGTCCTGTACCACGTCATTTACAATCACACGGAATTCGACGAGCCGTATGACGGCATCGTATACGCGGCGGCGATATCGCTCGGTTTCGCCACGCTTGAGAACGTGCTGTATGCAATTTATTCGCCGGCCACGTTCGGCACGCTCCTCGTTCGGGCGCTGCTGCCGGTATCCGGCCACGCGCTGTTCGGCATTATGATGGGCTACTGGCTAGGGAAAGCCAAGTTTGCGGAGAAACGCAAGAGCTATCAATATCTTGCGGCTTCTTTTGCCATACCCGTGCTGCTGCATGGAACCTATGACTGGATCATGGTTACGGTGCGGACGAATTGGATGTGGTTCATTATCCCGTTTATGATCGCACTGTGGATTGTCGGTCTGCGGAAGATGGATTTGGCCCATTCCCGGTCTCCGTTCCGCTTCATCGTGCGCGAGGATGAGGTTAAATTGTAGGCGCTCCGTCCATACTTATGGCATAGCATAATGAAGGAGGAGCAAATGGAAGCTGCAAGAGTAAAGGTCACAATTCGCTGCAACCGCTGCGGCGAGAAATTCGTGCTTCGCGGGCGACGGGACAAGGGGACGATCGACACCGGCTTCAAGCAATGCATCTGCAGTAACGAAAGCGATCTCGATATTGAAGAGCATACTGTATACTAAGCGCCGATCTAACCTGTCGAAAATTAAATAGCGATATGCATAAAGCTCCTTTTGGCAAAGCAAACTAATCCCATGTTTTGCACAAGAAAGGAGCTTTTGCACAATGTACCGGAGACTTAGCTCAATCCTTTTTCCCATCATGTCGATATTGTTAATCGGGGCCGTATACTGGGGCTATCAGGAGCATCAGGAGAAAAACTCGATTCTGATAAAAGCCGAGAATCAATATCAGCGCGCATTTCACGACCTGACCTACCATGTCGAGCAGCTTCACCAGCAGCTAGGGCATACGCTGGCCGTCAATTCGAAATCGCAAGCGTATCACCGCAAGGGGCTTGTCAATGTGTGGAGGCTGACGAGCGAGGCTCAGAATGAAATCAATCAGCTGCCCTTGACGCTTCTGCCTTTTAACAAGGCCGAGGACTTCCTGTCGCATATCGCGAATTTTGCCTATAAAACTTCCGTTCGCGATTTAACGCAGCAGCCGCTATCCGATGAAGAATTCAAAACGCTAAAAACGCTTTATGCAAAATCGGAGGAGATTTCACAGGATTTGTCCGCTATGCAGGAGAAGGTGCTTTCCGACAAGCTGCGTTGGATGGATGTCGAGCTTGCTCTGGCGTCGGAGCAGGGGAATGCCGACAATGTCATTATCGACGGCTTCAAAACGGTGGACAAGAAGGTTACGGAGTATCCGGAAATCAACTGGGGTCCTTCCGTCAGTGCCATGTACGAGAAGAAGTCGATCAGCATGCTGAGCGGGAAGCCGGTTACCGAGGATGAAATCAAGCAGTCTGCAGCCAAGCTCAGCCACGTCGCTCCCGAGCGGATCAAAGTGGTTGAGAACGCCAAGGGAACCGAATTTGCTTCGTATTCCGCTACAGTTGACAATGGCGGCAAGCCCAACACGCTGCAAATGGATTTCAGCCAACGCGGCGGCAATCTGCTGTGGTTCATGAATGTGCGCGATACGGGCGAAGCTAAGCTGAGCGTAGACGATGCGAGGGAATCGGCGGAACGCTTTTTGGATCAGCACGGCTTTCCGGGCTTGAAAGCGATCAGCTATGACGAACTGGGCCGCGAGGCGATTTTCACGTTTGTCGGGGTGCAAAGCGGAGTGCTTATTTATCCTGATCAGCTGACGGTGAAGGTGGCGCTCGACAACGGAGAAGTAGTGGCGCTGCAGGCGCATGATTATGTGCATGAGCACCATAAAAGAAAGCTTCCTTCGCCAATCTTGACGAAAGCGGAGGCAGCCAAGGCGCTGAATCCCGACATGACCGTTCGTCAAGAGCAATTAGCGATGATTAAAAGCGAAACGGGGGAAGAAGTGCTTTGCTACGAGTATACGGGCCAAATCAACGGTTCAATTTACCGCGTATATATCAATGCAAATAATGGATTGGAAGAAACGATCGAGGAAATGTCTCCCTACAGCTCCAAAACCGCCGAATCCAGCTAAAAACAGACAAATTACGATATGGCTCCCCTTAATTCGACGTGCTATAATGCATGTAGACGGAGGGGGAGCCAATTTGTTGCCTAAATTAAACCAAATGCTTTATTATCAGATCGCCTCATCGGACGATGAGGAGGCAGCAATCGTATATAAGTCTCGGATTGCGGACGAGCATGAAAACGACTGGCTGATCGAAGTGCCGATTAATGAGCGGACAGGCGGCTACAAGAGGCTGTTTCTGGGCGACGAGCTCGCTACATCCTTTATATCAGACGACGGAATAAAAAATTATTTTGATTCGCATGTTATCGGCTTTGTGGAGGACACAATCCGTCTTGTCAAAATACGCAAGCCGGAGCCAAGCCGGATAACCAAGGTGCAGCGGCGCAGCTTTTTGCGTGTTGCGGCAGAGCTCGAGCTCGCCGTCAAGCTGCCGGACCAGGTCCGCTTTCTCAGCCTCACAGACGATGTCGGCGGCGGCGGCGTTTCCTTTATTTGTGACGGAAAGTGGCAACTGGCCGCTGGTCAGGCACTCGAATGCTGGCTGCTGATCCCTTATAAAAACGGGTCGATCGAGCACTCTTTTTTTCAAGGGGAAATTGTGCGCGTCGTAGAGCTGGAATCCGGCAAGAAGCAAGCGATGGTCAAGTTTGCGAACATTCATGATTTCGAACGGCAGAAGATTATACGCTATTGCTTCGAGAAGCAGCTGGATCTTCGTAACAAATGAATAAGCCCGGCCAATTGTTGGCATGATAACCCTAACTTTGGGGAAGGGGCTTGTTATGTCCATACATAAAAGCAAATCCAAGCAGCGCAAGAAATATGTGAACCAGTACGACCGAATCAGCGTTTTAATAGGGAAAGTAATCCTTGTCTTGTTTATACTACTCGTCTGTGCGCAGGGAGCATTGCAGAATGAAAGTGTCCGACATTTCCTTTCCGGAGCAGAACGCTGGGAGGGAAGGACGCTCCATTGATGCATGCTCTTTTGCATCTGCGTTTATATTGTGGTATAATTTTCACGTTCGCAGGCACTGCCTGCTTTTTTCTTGAAATATAGGCATGGATAAGCATGTTTTGTCCAAAGTCGTATATTTCACCATGAAATGTCGTTGGTTCTCGCTTGCGGGGACAGCCATTTCATGCTTGAGAGGTTTGTGCCTTGTCCCTCGTTGCATTCGGCCAGCCGTCTCGATTCATTGAAGGGGGTTGACTGCAAGTGATGGATGAAGGAAGCAGCCGGATGAACATTGCGATTGACGGGCCTGCGGGCGCCGGAAAAAGCACGGTTGCAAGGCAAGTGGCCGAGCAGCTTGGTTTTGTGTACATTGACACTGGCGCTATGTACAGAGCTGTAACGCTGGCCGCCCAAAGGGCGGGAATCAAGGCCGATGAGCCTGGGAGGCTTGGGGAGCTGACGCATTCGCTGCGCATTGAGCTGGAGCCAGGCGAGCTTGGTCAAACGGTCAAGCTGAATGGCGAGGATGTAACTTCGCTTATTCGATCCCGAGAAGTGACGCTTCATGTTTCAAGCTATGCCGCCGACGAATCGGTCAGAACGGTGCTAGCAGCCATGCAGAGGCAGCTTGCCGCTCGCAAGGGCATCGTGATGGATGGACGCGATATTGGTTCGCATGTGCTTCCTAACGCCGAGCTGAAGGTTTTTCTGACGGCCTCGGTGAAGGAACGGGCGTTGCGCCGGTATCGGGAGATTCAGGGAAGTCAGGACATTTCGCTGGATCAGCTGGAGAAGGAAATTGCCGAGCGCGATCGTTCGGATGAGCAACGGGAAATTTCGCCGCTCATCTGCGCCTCCGATGCGGTAGTGCTTGATAGCACAGGCATGACGATTAACGAAGTTGTCCATGCTATCGTGAATTTAAGCCGAACCAAATTGGCGGAGGCGAAGTAAACTATGTTATATCGTTTGTTCCGCTTTCTATTGCGTGTTGCCTACGCGCTGCTGTTCAGATTGGAGGCCCGCGGCACGGAGAATATTCCGGCCACAGGCGCCGTTGTTCTCGCCTCGAACCATCTAAGCAATTTTGATCCGCCGACTGTGGGAATCAAAATTAGACGCAAGGTGCATTTTATGGCGAAGGAAGAGCTTTTCAGAATACCGGTGTTCGGACCGCTTATTCGCGCATTCGGCGCGTTTCCCGTGAAACGCGGAGGCGTCAGCAAGGACGCGATTAAGTCGGGAATTGCCATCCTGAAGGAAGGCAAGATGCTTGGTATTTTTCCTGAGGGCTCGCGCAACAGCGAGGCGGGATCCGCCAAAAAAGGCGCTGCAATGATCGCGGTAAGAGGCGGCGCGGCCATTGTGCCAGTAGCCATTATCGGCGAATATCGCTTGTTTAGAAAGATGGTTGTCTGTTACGGCAAACCGGTGGACATTTCTGCCATTATCGAACAATCCTCTCCTGATATGCTGGAGCAGGTAACAGATGCCATTATGGCTGATATTCGCGAGCTAGTTGCGCGCAATCAGTAATTTGCGTTTTAAATGCCGTCTCGCTTGACTGCGGGCGCGGATTTAAATAAAGTTGGGGTATGAATTGAGGAGGTTATTTCAATGTCAGAAGAGATCAATGTACAAGAATCCGCAGCGGAGGAAGTAAGCCAAGACGCTATGGACAATTTCGTGTCTTTGAAAAAAGGCGATTCCGTTAAAGGCACTATCGTCAAAATCGAGGATAACCAAGCTTATGTAAGCCTTGGATATAAATATGACGGTGTCATTCCCATTCGCGAATTGTCCTCTGTACAAGTTGACAATGCTGCAGAAGCAGTGCAAATCGGTCAAGAAGTGGAGCTTAAGGTTGTTAGCATCAACGACAACAAGGAAAGCCTGATCTTGTCCAAACGTCTTGTAGACGGCGAGAAAGCATGGGATCAACTGCAAGAGCGTTTCGACAACGGCGAAGTTTTTGAAGTTGTCGTAGCTGACGTAGTCAAAGGCGGCCTTGTAGCCGACGTTGGCGCACGCGGATTCATTCCTGCTTCCATGGTAGAGCGTCATTTCGTAGAGGATTTCTCCGACTACAAAGGTCGCACGCTGCGCGTTAAAGTAAAAGAAATCGACCGCGAAAACGGCAAAGTGATTCTTTCCCAAAAAGAAGTGCTGGATGCCGAATTCGAGCAAAACAAACAACAAGTGATTGCATCGCTGGAAGTTGGCAGCGAGCTTGACGGAACGGTTCAACGTCTGACTCCGTTCGGCGCTTTCGTCGACATCGGCGGCATCGACGGCCTGGTTCACGTTTCCGAGCTTTCCTGGCAGCACGTTGCACATCCTAAGGATGTTGTAGCTGAAGGTCAAGCCGTTCGCGTGAAAGTGCTTAAAGTTGATCCTGCCGCTGGCAAAATCAGCTTGAGCATCAAAGCTGCACAACCTGGTCCTTGGGAAACTGCCGCTAGCCAGTTCAACACTGGTGACATCGTAACGGGTACTGTGCGTCGCCTTGTTCCATTCGGAGCTTTTGTTGAAATTGCGCCGGGCGTAGAAGGTCTCGTTCATATTTCCCAAATCGCGCACCGTCATATCGGTACGCCAAACGAAGTGCTGCAGGAAGGTCAAGAAGTTCAAGCTAAAGTGCTTGATTTCAACCCTGCGGAGAAACGCGTAAGCCTGAGCATCAAGGAAACGGAAGAAGCTCCTGAGCAGCCGGCTCCTAGCGCTCGTCCAGAGCGTGCTCCACGGGCTCCAAAAATCGAGAAAATCGACAACCCGAACGTTAGCCTGAGCAACGAAAGCATGAGCTACTCGCTTGCTGAGCGCTTCGGCGACAAATTGAAAAACCTTAAGTAATACAATAATGGTAAAAAGAGCTATTTTCGCCTGTGCGGCGGGAATAGCTCTTTTTTTGTTGGCGCATAATAGGGCAGAGGTGAAAGGATATGAATGCAGGTTTTACCGTCGCCTGGATTGCGTTTGTGGCTGTTGTATTGCTTGCCACCGGCTGGCAGCCTCTTTTGTGCCCGGAGTCGCGTAACCGGCCAGTCGTTGGCGGCTTGCTCGCCTTGCTGCTGCTGCTTCCTCTGCCTTTGCTCATTTCGTTCACGTCGGTTAGCGTCTCGCTCTCCATCCTGCTGCTGCTGCTATTGTCGGCAATCGCCTGGCTGAAGCTTGAAGGCTGGGGGGATAAAGGGTATGTGCTGTTGTGCTCGCTATTTCTGGCATTCGCGTCGCTGTCGCTGCGCAGACTGTATGCTGCAGGACCATCGTTTCATTTGCTGGACCCGGCGTGGGATGTGGCGCTGCTGACAGCTGTAATGACGGCATTATTTACGACCAGCGAGCGCCGACAATTTATCATGCTCGCGTGGGGGGCTGTGACAGGAGAATGGCTGACGCTCGAATTTCTCATCAAGCCGGCCGATCCGATAATCGGCACGTTGGCCTGGTGGGACAGCTTTGCCATCGCGCTTGCCGGATCAAGGCTGATTAGCATGCTCTGGAGAGGCGTTCGGTCAACCGGAGAGGCAGGTCGTTAACATTTCGATTTCCATTACATGAGGGAGGCCAGCGGGATGGCTGCGATGCTAGCGCATAACAAATTTTTGGTTGGGGTGCTCGCCGGGCTGGCGCTCGGAATTTTGTCCAGATTTCTTATGCTGAGAACGGATTATCGACAGTATCCGACGCACACTCATGGTAGGATTATACATATATCCCTGGGCGTCATCGCCGCAGCGCTCGGGGCCGTTGCCGTACCCGCGCTGCTTCAAAAGGACTACACGGCAATTACTTTTTTGACGCTAGCCGCCCAGCAATTCCGCGATGTGCGAAAAATGGAGCGCGAAACGCTAACCAAAATCGACGAGCAAGAGCTTGTGGGCAGAGGCGGAACTTATATTGAGGGCATTGCGATGATGTTTGAAGGAAGAAACTACCTGGTCATTATGACAGCCATGTTAACCAGCTTGTTTGCAATTTTAATCCATTTGTGGGCAGGGCTTGCGGTCGGAGCTTTATCGCTGCTGCTGGTGGAAAAGCTTAAGTCGGGGAAAGCGATTTCTCACATTGCGCAGGTGCGGGCCGGCACGATAAGGATGGATGGCGCCGATTTGTTCGTGGACGATATTTATATGATGAACGTCGGTCTCCGGTCGAATCAGGACATCATTGCTCAGAGGGGCATGGGATTTATACTGACTCCTCGCAATGCCAACGGCAAGGTAACGCTTGGCAATTTAGGTCAAAGGCAAGCCATTCTATTCGATTTGGCAACCATTATGGGCGTGTTTCGGGATTCGGGAGAGCCCATGCTTATTCCGATGGCGAAGCTGGATATGAAGGATGGCAGGCTCGGCGTATTTATTTTGCCGCAGGAGAATGATCCGTCCAAGGGCGCGGCTGTAGTAGAGCGGGTTCCGATTCTGGAATCGGCTGTACGGATGCCGACGGAGGCTTCGGTCAATCGGAAGGAGGCGGGCGCGGATGAGTGAAATCGTAGCGATCGTAAGCGTGCATGCGGACAAAGTAGGGGGCGGCGCTCCTATCTTTTATGCAGACTCGCAAGCGGAATTAGAGCAAACTTCATTCCTGCTGGAAAAAATTTTGGACGCTAGCGCCCACGATTTGAAGAACGGCACCATGATCCTTGTCGATCATCGCTGACATGAAAAGTTAGCCAAGACCGTACTTTTTTGCTATGATGATTAACGTGAGTATTTTTGAAGGAGTGGAAAACAAACTATGGCAAGACCCGTTATTGCTATTGTCGGGCGTCCGAATGTGGGGAAGTCCACCATATTCAACCGAATTATTGGCGACCGATTGGCTATTGTTGAGGATAAACCCGGGGTGACCCGTGACCGCCTGTATGGCACCGGAGAATGGAACGGCAAAGCATTCAGCATTGTGGATACCGGCGGTATTGAAATTGACGGCGAAGACGAAATCATGAAATCCGTGCGTATGCAGGCGGAGCTTGCCATCGAGGAAGCGGACGTCATCATTTTTATGGTCGATGCCAAAACAGGCTTGACCCATGCCGACGACGAGGTGGCGCAGATGCTGTTCCGCTCGCGCAAGCCGGTCGTTGTCGCCGTAAACAAGGTGGATAATGAAGGCCGCATGGATGAGGTGTACGAATTTTATGGCCTGGGCTTCGGCGAGCCGATTGCGATTTCCGGCTCGCATGGCATCGGTATCGGAGATTTGCTGGATGCGGCCGTTACGCTGCTTCCGGAAATCGAGGATGACGGATATGATGAAGACGTCATTCGCGTTGCGCTGATCGGCCGTCCGAATGTCGGCAAGTCTTCGCTTGTCAATGCGCTGCTCGGAGAGGATCGCGTCATCGTCAGCAACGTGGCGGGAACGACTCGCGACGCAATCGACACCCCGTTCGAGCGCGATGGACAGCGTTATGTGCTGATCGATACGGCGGGCATGCGCAAGCGCGGCAAGGTGTACGAATCGACCGAGAAGTACAGCGTAATGCGGGCCATGAAGGCGATCGAGCGGGCAGACGTTGTGCTTGTCCTGATTAACGGCGAAGAAGGCATCATCGAGCAGGACAAGCATATTGCCGGTTATGCGCATGAGGCTGGGAAGGCTTCCGTATTCGTTGTAAACAAGTGGGATGTTGTGGCCAAGGACGAAAAGACGATGCAGCATTTTACGCAAAGCATACGCGATCACTTCCTCTTTATGTCATATGCGCCAATTGTGTTCTTATCTGCCTTGACGAAACAGCGCTTACAAAAGCTGCTTCCGGTCGTCAATCATGTATCCGAGCAGCACGCGCTGAGAATTCAAACCCATTTGCTTAACGATGTCATTTCCGACGCCGTTGCAATCAACCCGCCGCCTTCGGACAAGGGCAAGCGTTTGCGGATTAATTATGTCACGCAAGTGGCGACCAAGCCGCCGACAATCGTCGTTTTTGTCAATGATCCGTCGATTATGCACTTTTCATATGAACGCTATCTGGAGAATAAGATTCGCGCAGCATTTAATTTCGAGGGGACGCCGATTAGAATTTTCTCACGTCGCAAGTCCGAAGAAGATTAGGGGAGAAGTCGCTTGCTATATGGAATAGTTGCAGTGGTGTTGAGTTATTTGTTGGGATCGGTGTCATTCAGCATCGTTATTGCGAAGTGGGTGAAGGGGATCGATATCCGCCAGCACGGCAGCGGCAATGCCGGGGCAACGAATACGCTGCGGGTGCTCGGCAAAGGTCCCGGAATCGCGGTATTTGCGCTGGATATTGCCAAAGGGGTGGCAGCCGTATGGCTTGGGCATGCCATGTCCGACAACGGCTGGTTTCCGGTACTGTGCGGGCTTGCGGCGATTGCCGGTCATAATTGGCCCATCTGGTTCCGTTTCAAGGGCGGCAAAGGCATCGCTACGACTGTTGGCGTGATCGCTACGCTGGCCTTTATTCCGGCATTATTGGCAGGCGTGGTCGCCATCGCGATCATCGCGCTAACGAGATACGTTTCGCTGGGTTCTTTGCTTTTCGCAGCGCTTACTCCCGTTTTTATTTGTCTTTTTCAGTTTTCCGTCCCGCTGCTTAGCGCAAGTCTGCTTGTCTGCCTGTTTGCATTCGTGCGGCATCGGACCAACATCGTCAAGCTGATGCAAGGAACGGAGAATAAGCTGGGCGCGAGAAAGGAAGCGTGACAAGGGAATGACCATAGACAACACTCGTATGAATAAACGCGCCGCTGTGCTTGTGGCAGGCAGCTGGGGAACGGCCCTTGCGTCCGTGCTTGCGAATAACGGCTATCGGGTTATGTTGTGGACACGGAACGAGCAGCAAGCGGAGGCGATTAATCAAACGCGGGAAAACAGCCGTTTTTTGCCGGGTGTCCCGTTACCGGAAGGCTTGCATGCAACGACCAGCCTGCAGGAGGCTTTGCTGGGCGCCGAGCTGGCTTTGTTCGTTGCGCCCTCGGCCGCCATGCGGGAAGTTGCCGCCCAGGCTGCCCGCCATTTGGAGCCGGAAACCGTTGTTGCCCACGCGACAAAGGGGTTTGAAACCGGTACGCTCAAGCGTATGACGACCGTGCTGGCTGAAGAGCTGGGCCGCCCGCTCGAGAAGCTTGTCGTATTGTCGGGACCAAGCCACGCGGAGGAGGTTATTCGGAAGCAGCCGACGACGGTAGTTGTCGCTTCCGCCGATGTCTCCTACGCCGAGCAGGTGCAGGATGCGCTCATGAACAACGACTTCCGCGTCTATACGAATTCCGATGTTGTAGGGGTAGAAGTGGCCGGCGCCATCAAAAATATTATCGCGCTGGGCGCTGGACTCACTGACGGGCTCGGCTTCGGCGATAATGCCAAAGCGGCGCTGCTTACACGCGGCTTGGCCGAGATTGGACGCCTGGGAGCCGCGATGGGCGCCAATCCGCTTACATTTGCCGGTCTGGCTGGTGTGGGCGATCTTGTCGTTACCTGTACGAGCAAGCACAGCCGCAACTGGCGTGCAGGCAACATGCTTGCAGACGGAACCCCGCTTGATGACGTGCTGAGCCGGATGGGGATGGTTGTGGAGGGCGTCAAAACGACCAAAGCGGCTTACGAGCTGGCTGAGCAATACCAAGTGGAAATGCCGATCACCGCACAGCTGCACGCCGTACTGTTCGCAGGCAAGGAGCCTAAGGAAGCCGCCCGCGATCTGATGGGACGGGTTCGAACGCACGAAATCGAAAAGCTTGGGTAGAAGAAGGACGGCCGCCTATACCAAACCCGCTAATGCCTCATATGATGCATGGAGTACCGATTATGGCATTGTGGAGGTGTTAGTATTGTCCAAAAACTTATCAAAAGATGTCTTAAATGCGATCAATAAAAAAACCGGCAAAGGGATTACCGAAGGCGCGGTTAAAAAAATAGCTAGCGGCGTAACGGCGGAAACGATGCAGGATGAAGCGGAGCTCCGCAAATTGATCAAGCAGGTTTCGGACATGGCGAAGGTTAAGGTATCGGACTCTACGGTCAACGATATCGTGAAGGCTGTCAAGGCGACCGGCATGAGCACGGCGAATATGGAATCCCTCATTAAAATGATGATGAAATAACGAAAGCTTGGGCAAAAGCGGCGGAGCTGTACCGGATCTGCATCCGGTCCTGGCCTCGCCGCTTTTGTCTAAATAACGTTAGACATGCGCGCGCCGCCAGCTTCTGCTAGTTAAGGATGGCAAAAGCGGTTTCATCTTGTTTTTTTCTATGCGATAAATGGTATAATGTTCAGGAATGTATTATTCGACAGATTAGGAGAATGCAACGGTTATGGATGCTATGACGAAGATGTGGGTCTCCTTGTTCGGCATCGGAATGATGGCGATCGCGGCCCTGTTAATTACGTTTGCCCGGCTTAAAACGAAAGGAATCGTTAAATTTATATTATCGCTAATCGCTTTTATTATCCTGATTATCGGTTTTATTTGCGGCCTGATCTCGATTATTTAGGCTTGGTACATAAAGGGGAAGCGCTATTGGCGTGAGGAGGCTTTAATACATCAATGATTGAACTGAAGGGTCGTACAAAAACAGCGGTTGTGGAGGCCGAAGCGGGCTTGACGCTGCTCGACCATGCGATGAAGCATGGCGTGGACTGGAGCTTTTCCTGCGTGAGGGGAACATGCGCGCGTTGCCGGTGCCTGGTTACGGAGGGCGGCGACCAACTGGAGGGCATTACGGACGAGGAGTGGGACCGCCTGGAGCCCGAGGAGTTTGAGGAAGGGTATCGATTGGGCTGTCAAGCGGTTGTCAAGCAGGACGGCGCCACGATTGCGGCGGTGAACAAAACCTATTTCTAACAGGATAGAGGAAGAGGAAGTGCCGGTGATGACAGAAACGGTTGACTTGTATAAGGCGCTGGCGACGTTGGCCGGAGCGACAAAGGCTTGCGGCGCGAAATGGGTCATCGGTGGCAGTGCAGGCTTGCTGATGCGCGGCGTAGATCTGCCGGAGCCGCCGCGCGATCTGGATCTGTATTGCGACGAGTCTTCCGTCTGGACGCTGCATGAGGCGCTGGCGGACTATGCTCAGGATAAGCCTGAGCTAAGCGTTACGTCGATTTATCGTTCAACGCTTTGTCACTTCGACATAAATGGCGTGCAGGTCGAATTGGTGGGCGGTTTCCGTGTTACGGCCCGCCGCTCAAGTTATAGGACTCAGGTCGATGGGCTGCTGTGGCCGTCCGGCGACGAGCTCAAGCTGCCGCATATAGACAGCCCGGTGCGTCTTGCGCCGCTGGCTCACGAGCTCTGGTTCAATCAACTGCGGGGCAGGGATGATCGCGTCAGTCAAATCGCGAGCGCAATGTCTGCCGCGTGGAGCGCGCATGCGCAGCCGTTGGCCGCCATTGAGCTGGCCAACTCGTTTGATGCGAAGCTGACGGAGGAGCTCCATGCGAGGCTGGGCTTTCCGGCCCAGGAAGTGATGCGATGAGCGGTGAGGTAACCTTCTGGCCGTCCGGCCGATCGGTAAAGGTGAAGCCGGGAACGACGCTGCTCGATGCCGCAAGACGGGCCGGAGTGCCGATTCAGACCCGCTGCGGCGGCAAAGCGGCTTGTTTTATGTGCAAAGTGAACGTTCGTCCCGGCAGTGACCTAATGCCGATCTCGGAGCAGGAGCGCCGCAAGCTTGGGGGGCTCGACGAAGGCGGCACCCGATTATCCTGCCAGGCTAGAATTAGAGGCAAAGCCGAGGTGGATATCCCGCTGGATCCGCTTCGGGCTGCTGTGGCCCGCCAGCTTGCGAAACAAGCGGAGGAAGACGATTCGTTATGGTAGCCGCACAGGCTGCCGCTGACTTGTGATAGGCATTATTTGTACGCGGAAGGTTGGCTTTAAGCGCCAGAGGACGGCGCAGCCGTTTACGCTTGAAAGATAAGCAATTGTAAGTTTTACGCTTATAGTCTGCTTCTAGTTCAACGCGACACGTTAGCTTTGCCGCGGATAGACGGTATCAGCCGTTTACGCTTGTAACGGGAGGATTAGGGATTGAACAATCATTTAATGGCTAACGGAAGAATGTGGCGCAAGGGGACGATCCTTGTGGTTGCGCTTGTCGCTTTGCTTGTTGTAAGCGGGTGCATGTACCCGCAGGAGCAGCGCCGCCAAAACGGCGTAGCGCCCAAGGAAGCGATTCGCAATGTGCAGGGGGCGATGGACCAGTATCAAAGCGAGACGGGGATGCTGCCGATTATAACCGCTTCTTCGGAGACGCCGGTGTACGAAAAGTTTTTGGTCGATTTTTCTATTTTGCAGCGCGGGGGGTACTTGTCGGACATTCCGTCGGCAGCGTTCGAGAAAGGCGGGAATTTCCGCTTTCTTGTGCTGGATGAAGAGACCAAGCCTACCATCAAGCTTCAGGATATTGTCACTTTTCAAAAAATCAACGATGTCCAGAAATGGGTAACCGACTATCGTCATGACCATGGTAAGGTGCCTGCTGGCGAGGCGATGTATCCCGGTTTCTTTCAAATCGATTATAAGCTGCTGAACAAGACGGAGCCCACGATTAGCAGCGTGTATTCAGGCCAATCTCTGCTCACGCTGGTTGACGAGCAAGGGGTGGTCTATGCCGACTACGCGCTGGATCTCATGCAGCTTATTCAGCAAAGCGGCCAAACGGAAATAGACGAGCAGTTGGATTTGCGGACGCTGCTGGTGGAGCATTCCGATTATGTGCCGGTGAAGAGCCCGGCCTATCGCTGGGCAGGCAATGAGCCGCAAGCCGTGCAGCCGTAACGAACAGCCGAACGACACATCGTTCGGCTGTATTTTTTTTGTCCGGAGTATTCATAGTTGCCACGAAGCAGGCATATAACTCAATCTTGGAAGGGAAAGCTTTGCAAGAAAAAAAGATTTTGAGAAACAATCGTCATAATCGCAGGCCCCGAACATAAGATGTTACTAGTCCAAAAAGCATGTACGAGTTGCGTCGCTGGCCTGCCCGATTGACCGGTGGAAGGCGGCGAACCGGAATTTCAATTGGGAGGGGATATTCAGTGGAGAAAGTAGATATTTTCAAGGACATAGCCGAAAGAACCGGCGGGGATATTTACCTCGGCGTTGTCGGAGCTGTCCGTACGGGCAAATCGACTTTTATCAAACGGTTTATGGAGACGCTTGTCCTCCCTAACATCGCGAGCGAGTCGGACCGGGCACGGGCGGTTGACGAACTTCCGCAAAGCGCCGCAGGTAAAACAATTATGACGACCGAGCCGAAATTCGTGCCGAACCAGGCGGTTCAGCTGAAGGTTACCGATGGGCTTGAGGTAAACGTTAGGCTGGTTGACTGCGTAGGCTACGCCGTAGAAGGGGCTAAGGGCTACGAGGACGAGAATGGGCCGCGCATGATAACGACACCTTGGTTCGAGGAGCCGATTCCGTTCCAGGAAGCAGCGGAGATCGGCACCCGTAAAGTCATACAAGAGCATTCCACGCTTGGTGTAGTCGTGACGACGGACGGCACTATCGCCGAAATTCCTCGCAGCTCCTATGTCGTTGCGGAGGAAAGAGTCATTAACGAATTGAAGGAAGTCGGAAAGCCGTTTGTGTTGATTATCAACTCTACGAGACCTAAGAGCGAGGAGGCCCTGCAGCTTCGCAGCGAGCTCCAAGCCAAATACGATATTCCGGTCATGACGCTGAGCGCGGCTACGATGGGCGAGGATGAGGTCATCTCCGTTCTGCGCGAGGTGCTCTACGAATTCCCGGTGCATGAGGTGAATGTAAACCTGCCAAGCTGGGTGATGGTGCTGAACGATCAGCACTGGCTGCGCAGCAACTATGAAAACTCCGTGCGCGATACCGTTAAGGATATCCGCAGGCTGCGCGACGTAGATCGCGTTGTCAATCAGTTTATGGAGTACGATTTCATAGCGCGCGCAGGTCTTAGCGGCATGAATATGGGGCAAGGGGTAGCGGAGATCGACTTGTACGCTCCGGATGAGCTGTACGACCGGATTCTGATGGAAGTCGTCGGCGTCGAAATTCGCGGGAAGGACCATCTGCTCCAGTTGATGCAGGATTTCTCGCATGCCAAACGGGAATATGACCGCTTTGCGGAAGCGCTGGAAATGGTCAAAACGACCGGTTACGGCATCGCGGCTCCTACGCTTGCGGAAATGGCGCTCGATGAGCCTGAATTGATCCGCCAAGGCTCCAGATTCGGCGTCAGACTGAAGGCGACTGCACCGTCCATCCATATGATTCGTGTCGATGTCGAATCGGAGTTTGCTCCAATTATCGGCACGGAAAAGCAAAGCGAGGAGCTTGTCCGATACTTAATGCAGGACTTTGAGAATGATCCTATTAAAATTTGGGAGTCCGATATTTTCGGCAGATCGCTTCATTCCATCGTAAGAGAAGGCATCCAGGGCAAAATCGCCATGATGCCGGACAACGCCCGCTACAAGCTGCAGGAGACGCTTGGCCGCATCATTAACGAAGGCTCCGGCGGACTAATCGCGATTATTCTGTAGCCCTGAATCGCAAGGCCGGGACTGGTCATGAACGAGAGCTTCGGCTCTCCTCACGCCAGTCCTATTTGTTGTGATGAGGGTGTCGGCATAGCTTGCGAAGCACTGCAGACAGCGATGAAAAACAGGGAGGTACTTGAAATTGCCTATTGGCTGTATTACTATAGTTTTGTTCAAATCTAAGCCATGACAAGGCTTGCGCCTGCCATTGCAGCGGATTTCAGCGCCGAAGAGCGGCTTCTGCCACAGGAAGATGGCGTTAGCTGGCTATGCTTGCATGCACCAAGGTATATTTTTGGGTTTTTCCGTTAATAAGAGGAATATGTTGATTTCGTGGGCTTTTGGGCCCGTTCCAGCGCCAGGTAACGTTAAGGAGGTGAAACCATGAACAAAACAGATTTGATTGCCAAAGTGGCAGAGCTTGCAGACTTGTCGAAGAAGGACGCGACGAAAGCCGTTGACGCGGTATTCGATGCGATTTCCGATGCGCTTCAAAGCGGCGATAAAGTGCAGCTGGTCGGCTTCGGAAACTTTGAAGTGCGCGATCGTCAAGCACGCAAAGGACGCAACCCGCAAACAGGGGAAGAGATTGAAATTGCTGCTAGCAAGACGCCTGCATTCAAACCGGGTAAATCTCTTAAAGATCTCGTTTCCAATTAGTACGTCCTATGCAGACGCTCGAGCGGTTTAGCCGTTCGGGCGTTTTTTTGACTGTGGGGGCTGTAATGGATTGCACAAATGGGCGACTTGCACTATAATTCACATGATAGTCAGGAATAACGGATGCGGAGGGATCAGAGTGGAGCCTACACATGGCGAGTACATTGTCGTGAAAGCAAAGGACCAGGGCGTACAGGTTATCGGTCTTACGCGCGGCCAGGATACAAAATTTCATCATACGGAAAAGCTGGACAAAAATGAAATACTGATTTGCCAGTTTACCGACCACACATCCGCCATCAAAATTCGCGGCAAAGCGATCGTGATGACCAAATACGGAACGATGGAAACGGATCAGTAGTCCCCGAACAAGGCAAGGCAGGCGAAGCCTGCTTTTTTTGTCTGCGGTCTCCCGAATAAACGCGCATGCGGGCTCGTACAATGATGTAGGAGAGGTGCGCGGCCGCATGCCGGCAGCGCACGACCGAGGACGTGTGTGACGGAGGTGGCGTAATGAAGCTTGCTAAACCGCTTTTGCTCGCTTGTGTGATAACGATAGGCGCTACCCTGCTGCTTTCCCTGCTGCCCTACTTAAGCAGCGGCGGCGCGCAGCACGCAAGGGAAATCGCAGTATTTCATGCCGAGCCGATCAATCGGCTGACGAATAGCAATATGGTCGATGCGCTGGTCGCAGCCAAGCTTCATGAGCGGCTGCATCATGTAGAGTGGAGAGGCGGAGTGCTGGCGGTTACAATCCGGGTCGGACCGGAAGGGGGACCGCCTTCCGGCTGGTTTGCGGATATCGCCAAGCTGGTTCGACTATCGTTCGAGCAGCTTGGCAATGTGAAGCGATTGCTGGTTCGCATTGCAGAGGAGCAGCCGGCCGGCAGCGTGCGGCTGTTGGCCGCTGCGGACGTTCGCAAAACGGACAGCTGGCTGCAGCGCGATATGGAGCTGCTGGAGCGCGCAGACCCTGTTCACGATGAGCAATGGCGGGAACGGCTGCGTGTTAGCTTTACGGCCGCCTGGGAGGAACGGTTCGGCCAAGTGTCGGGCTTTACCGCGCGTCCTGCCGTTCCCGGCGAAGAGAGCCGCTAGAATTGTTGTTAAATTGTTGAATGAAGGCAACCGCTCGTATGCTCTTTACAATAAGTTATGCTATAATAGTTTAGATTATTGGGCGGCGATACGGCGCTTCTTACGTTCGGAGGCTTCAGCATGAAACGATATGCTATACCGGATATAGCTAGAAAGTATTTGGAGTACGATATGATTCAGAGGCATACGGAGCTGCCGGAAATGGCTGAGCCAAGGCTGCGTATGCTTTATGCGTTTTTAAGGGAGCATGACCGGCTATCCCGTTACGGCGAGCTGTACGCGCTGGTCGTTTCACTCGTTCAGATCGGACTGGATACCCATGATTTGATCGATACCAGCGAAGAGAAACGAACGGAGCCGGAAATGAGATCCCGACAGCTCAAGGTGCTTGCAGGCGATTATTTCAGCTCAAGATTTTACCAGCTGCTTGCACAGGCCGGACAAATCGAGATGATTAACCAGCTTAGCCACGCCGTATGCGAGGTTAACCGGCAGAAGGTCAGCTTGTACATGAAGATGCGGCAGCGCAAGCTGACGGCGGATGATTATATGGATGGCACAGCCCGTTTACGCAGCGAGCTGTTTCTGTTGTTTTCCGACCTGATGGATGCGGAACAGGCGTTTGTATGGCCCGATGTGGTTGCAGGCGTGAGCAGGCTGGAGACGATTGCGTCAGAATGGCGGCGCGACGACGACCCGGCGACGTTTGAACTGAGCTGGGCTTACTGGCATTTGCTGCAGGAGGGAACGGACGAGGAACGCAAACGGCTTGCTTCAGGCGGCATCCACCCGGAGGAGATTAAAGCTCTTTATCATAAATATTCGATTCAACGCTTGCTGGCCGACAAGCTGGAACGAGAGGCTGGAGAGGTCAGGAAGCTGGCGGACAAGCTGGGCTCGGAGGCGCTTAAGGCGGAGCTGCATGCTGTCGTTGACTCCCTGCTACGCGTCACTTCCGGACTTACGCCCGCAATCAACGAGATGAGGTGACAATGACGATGGAAACGGGTTCCAAAAGTCATGTGCATGGATTGTTTGAAAAAATAGCTCCCCAATACGATTTTATGAATGATGTTATCAGCTTCCGCAGGCACAAGGCATGGCGCAAGTTTACGATGAAAAAAATGAATGTCCAGCCTGGACAAACGGCGCTTGATGTCTGCTGCGGTACATGCGATTGGACGATTACGCTTGCGGAGGCGAGCAGGACCGGCAAAATCGTAGGCTTGGATTTCAGCCAGAATATGCTGAATCTCGGCGCTGAAAAGGTGGGCAAGCTGGCGTTTAAAGACAACATCACGCTCGTTCAGGGAAATGCGATGAGCCTGCCGTTTCCTGATCATTCCTTCGATTATGTGACGATCGGCTTCGGTCTGCGCAATGTGCCTGATTTTCTTCAGGTGCTGAAGGAGATGCGCCGCGTCGTCAAGCCGGGAGGCATGGTCGTGTGTCTTGAGGTGTCGCGGCCGACGTGGCAGCCTTTTAAAGCGATGTACAATTTGTATTTTGAACGGATGCTGCCGCTAATGGCGAAGCTGATTGCCAAACGGTTCGACGAGTACAAGTGGCTGCCCGAATCGTTGAAGCTGTTCCCTGGCAGGGCGGAGCTGGCACGCTTGTTCGAGGAAGCCGGTCTGGAGCGGGTGCAGGCTTATCCGTTAACCGGCGGAGTGGCCGCACTGCATATGGGAATGAAGGGACAAGAGCAGCTATGATTCGCAAAACACGCATTATTCTGGAAATGATAAAATTTGAACATACGATTTTTGCTTTGCCGTTTGCGTTTATGGGCGCGATTCTGGGCTCCATCGTGATGGATGGAAAGCTTCCGACCTGGCCTCAGATCGGCTGGATTACTCTGGCGATGTTCGGCGCCCGAAGCGCGGCCATGGGTCTTAACCGGCTGATAGACAAGACGATCGATTTGGCCAACCCGCGTACGGAGAACCGTGCGCTTCCGGCAGGTCTGCTGAAATCGGCAGAGGTGCTGCTGTTTATTCTCGTATCGCTTGCCTTGCTTATCGTGGCCAGCGCAAATCTGGAGCCGATTGCGCTCAAGCTGATGCCGTTAGCGGTTGTGATGCTTGTTTTGTATTCCTATACGAAACGGTTCACATGGCTCTGTCATCTGTTTCTTGGCGCTACGATCGGCCTATCGCCGCTCGGCGCCTGGGTTGCCGTTACCGGCGAATTTAATCCGGCTGCCTGGGTGCTGTTTGCCACCATCGCCTTGTGGATCGCAGGCTTTGATATTGTGTACGCCACACAGGATTATGAATACGACAAGCGGGTAGGGCTTCATTCGATTCCTGCGCGCTTCGGCATTACCGGAGCGCTCTGGTTTGCGCGGAGCCTGCACGTCATTACGGCAATTGGCTTCATCGCGCTTTTTGCGCTGACGAATTTAAGCTGGCTGTATTTGGCCGGCACAATCATTTCGATTACGCTGCTGTTCTACCAGCACTGGATGGTAAGGCCGAATGATTTGTCCCGTGTCCAAACCGCCTTTTTTGGCATGAACGGCACGCTAAGCGTCGTATTGTTCGCTTTTGCTTTGGCTGATCTGCTGGTGCTTCATCGATGGTAGCAGAGGAGAGGCTGACCATTCATAAAAACAGCGCTAACCGCTGGATCGTCGGCATTACCGGCGCAAGCGGTTCTATTTATGGGCTTAGACTGATCCGGCAGCTGCTGGAGCATGATTTTGTCGTTCATTTGGTCGTAACCGAGGCCGGCTGGCGCGTGCTTAAAGAGGAAATGGGCTGGGATACGACCAAAAGAAAAGATGCGCTGGCCCGCTGGTTCGGAGCCCAGGTGCTCGAGGAGCGGCTGGTGTATCATCCGAATGCGGATATCGGGGCGAGCATCGCAAGCGGCTCCTACAGGGTGCAGGGCATGGTTATCGCACCATGCTCGATGGGAACGCTCGCGTCGATTGCCGGCGGCATCTCGGACGATTTAATGACACGAGCGGCGGATGTGATGATGAAGGAGAATCGGCCTCTGCTGCTCGTGCCGCGCGAGACGCCGCTGCATGCGATACATTTGGAAAACATGCTGAAGCTGTCCAGGCTTGGGGTAAGAATGATTCCGGCCATGCCCGCTTTTTATTATAAGCCGCAGTCGATGGATGAGATGATTGATTTTCTGGTTGGAAAAGTGATGGACAGCATGGGCATTGAACATCAGTTGTACAGAAGATGGGGAGATGAGCAGGATGAGTCTGAATCGTCCAATGACGCTCGGTAGAATAGACTACGCAAACGCCTGGCCTATTTTTCACGAGTTGGAGCGCTACACATCCGGCTTCGGTGGCGGGCAGGTGGAAACCGTCAAGGCGGTTCCGGCGCGGCTAAGCCAGCTGCTGCAGAGCGGCGAGCTTGATGTGTCGGCTATTTCCTCGTTCTCATACGGGTTAAATGCAAAGCGCTATATTCTGCTGCCCGAGCTGTCCGTTGGCTCAGTCGGCAAAGTAAATTCGATACTCTTATTCTCAAAGCAGCCGATCGATCAGGTGCAGCCGCAGAAAATCGCCGTGACGACCGCTTCCTTGACCTCGGTCAATTTGCTCAAGGTGCTTATGGCGCTCTACTACAAGTACGAGCCGGAGTACGTGCCGGCCGAGCCTGTGCTCGAAGCGATGCTGGAGCACAGCGACGCCGCGCTTATCATTGGAGATCCTGCCATTCACGCCGCCTGGAGCCATGCAGGCTACGAGGTGACGGACCTTGGAGAGCTTTGGAACAGCTGGACGGGACTTGGCATGACGTACGCGGTCGTTGCCGCGACGAAGGAGACCGCCGAGGCGGCGCCTGAGGAGCTTGGCGCAGTGCGCGAGGCGATGCTGGCGTGCAAGACACATAACCAGAACAATCTCGGCCAGCTTTCTGCCTACGCATGCGAGCAGCTTGGAGGAGAACGGGCATACTGGGATATGTATTTCCGATCCCTGCAATATGATTTCGGCGACAAGCTGAAGGACGGGCTGCTTTTATATTTCCGATACTGCAAGCAGCTGGGGCTGCTGGAGCACGATGTCGAACTGCATTTTTTGGAAGAACAATCTGCCCAATAGGTGTGAATGAATGAAACTATTAGATTTGTACGCGAAAATGAAGGGTGATTTAAACCAAATTGAAAAAGAGCTGGAGCGAAGCGTAGCGGACGACCACATGCTTCTGAGCGAGTCCTCGCTGCATCTGCTAAAGGCGGGCGGAAAGCGAATCCGGCCGATCATCGTGCTGCTTGCCGGCAAATTCGGAGAGTACAAGCTCGATACGCTGAGCAAGGTGGCGGTTCCTCTCGAGCTTATTCACATGGCTTCGCTCGTTCACGACGATGTCATTGACGACGCCGATACGAGGAGAGGCCAGTTGACGGTCAAGTCCAAATGGGACAACCGTATTGCCATGTATACCGGCGATTACATTCACGGCAAGGCCTTATCGATCGTTTCGCAGTTGCCAAACCCGCAAATTCATCAAATTCTGGCGAATGCGCTCGTCCAGATGTGCATCGGCGAGATGGAGCAGATTCGCGACTTCTTTAACACCGATCAATCGATCCGGCACTATTTGCGGCGGATTCGCCGCAAGACGGCGCTGCTGATCGCCATTAGCTGCAAGCTTGGCGCGATTGCTGCGGGTGTGGACCGGAAGACGGCCAATCTGCTGTACCGCTACGGCTACAACGTAGGCATGGCGTTCCAGATCCGCGACGATTTGCTGGATCTTTACGGAACGGAGAAGCAGATTGGCAAGCCGCCTGGTTCCGATATGCGCCAGGGCAATATAACGCTGCCGGTCATTCTGGCGCTGCAGGACGAGAACAGCCGCGGGAATTTGCTGCACGAGCTGGCCCTTATTCGCGAGCAATCGGGCCGCAGCGATACGCGCAAAGCGATTAGAATTGTGCGGGAAAGCGCAGGCGGAGATTTAGCCGAACGTCTGGCGAGCCGATATATAGAAAAAGCGCTGCACGCTTTGAAGGATTTGCCCGATGTGGCGGCGAAGAAAAGCTTAGCCGACATTGCCCGTTTTTTGGGCAAGCGCAATTACTAATCAGATGGCCTGCTGGCTGATTCGCTCCTTGCCGCTTTTGCGAAAGACGACCAGCCAGTCGAGACGAAAGGAATGATTGTGGTGGAGAGAACTTTTCTGATGATCAAGCCGGACGGCGTACAACGCGGATTAATCGGCGAAATTGTTGCCCGTTTCGAGCGTAAGGGACTGCAGCTTGTTGGTGCGAAGTTTATGAAAGTCAGCACAGAGTTGGCAGAGCGTCACTATGAAGAGCATAAGGGCAAGCCGTTCTATGAGCCATTGCTCGACTTTATCGTGTCAGGGCCGGTATTTGCAATGGTCTGGCAGGGCGACAACGTCATTGCGCTTACGCGCGCGCTTATCGGCAAAACGAACGGGGCCGAAGCCCTGCCCGGAACGATTCGTTCCGATTTTGCCGTACATACGAATTTCAATTTAATTCACGGTTCAGATTCCCCTGAAAATGCGGAACGTGAAATCGGTATTTTCTTTGGGGCCGAGGAGCTTCAGGATTACGAGCATACTATTCAACGGTGGGTTTAGTCAAAGCCCCAGCGACCGTTAACGGCGGAGGAAGCGGATGGAACAGGACCAAGATTTTTCGCAATTTATCGTGCGAATCAAGAAGAAAACCGACATCGACCTGTCGCAGTACAAGGAAGCGCAGATGAAACGAAGATTGACGACGCTGCGCATGAAACACGGGTTTTCCACATTTGATGAATACTGGAAGGCGCTTGACGGGAGCCGGAGTCTGCTAAATGAATTTTTGGATCGGATGACCATTAACGTATCGGAGTTCTATCGGAATCCGTCGCGTTGGGAAGTGCTGCAAAAACGATTCCTGCCGGAAATGCTCAAGGGCAGCGGGCGAATCAAAATTTGGAGCGCAGCCTGCTCGACGGGCGAGGAGCCCTATACGCTTGCAATGATTCTCTCCGAGCTTGGCGCTCAGCAGCGCGCGTCGCTGCTTGCCACCGATCTGGATATCAACGTGCTGAACAAAGCCAAGGAAGGCGTCTATCTTGAGCGCTCGATCCGCGATGTTCCCGCTTCCTGCAAAAAAGCCTTTTTTAAACAACAGGATGGCGCATACGTGATTTCGGACGAGCTTAAACAACATATTCAGTTCAAGCAGCAGAACCTGCTGCATGACACGTTCGACAGCTCTTTCGATCTTATCGTATGCCGCAATGTCATGATTTATTTTACAGAGGAAGCCAAGCATTTGCTCTATCATAAGTTCGCCAAGGCGCTGAAGCCTGGAGGCTTATTGTTTGTCGGCAGCACAGAGCAAATATTCAGCCCCGCCCAATACGGCTTTGAAGCCGCGGATACGTTTTTCTATCGTCGCGTGCAATAAAGGGTATACGAATCGAGCCATTATCCTATACTATATGCAGTTCTAGCATTTGGAGGATGAATGCGGCAATGGATAAGCGAAAGGTGCTTAGCGCTTACAGGCAGGGCACGATTACTTTACAGGAGTGCGCGCAAATTATCGGCGTGGAGCTCATTCAGCTAGGCAGGCTTGTGGATGATCCCGTCATGCAAACGGGAGCGCTTCAGCTGAGAAGGCTGGATAAGGCAACGAGCTAAGCGAGCGAACCGGCGGGTAAACAAGGCTTCAGCGAAAGGGTGATTGCACCGTTTCGTTGAAGCCTTTTGTGCATAACGGACGTCCAGACGCCGCTTGCAATTTCTTGTCAAACCGTAAACCCTGTACTATAATGAGCAAAGATGTTTAGATGTCCGGCAGCTAAGAGAAGGCGTCGCCTTTTCTCCCGGATTTTGAGGGCAGCTATGACAGCAGGCGGGCGCAAGGCTGGTTTGCGCAGAAGGAGGAGCTAGTAGTGAGTTTGCGATATTTGACAGCGGGGGAAACGCACGGTCCCCAATTAACAGCTATTATTGAAGGTTTGCCGAGCAATCTGAAAATAGATTTTGAGGAGCTTAATTTTCAGCTTCATCGTCGTCAGAAGGGGCATGGCAGAGGTCGCCGCATGCAAATCGAGAAGGATACGGCGAGCATTGTAGGCGGCGTTCGCCATGGCAAGACGACTGGCGCTCCTGTAGCGATCGTCGTTGCGAACAACGATTGGAAGCATTGGACATCGGTCATGAACATTGAGCCGATTGAAGGCAGCGACGAGGAGAAGCGACGCGTTCACCGTCCGCGCCCGGGCCATGCCGATTTGAACGGCGGCCTGAAATACGATTTGAAGGATTTGCGCAATGTGCTCGAGCGCTCCAGCGCGCGCGAAACGGCGGCTCGGGTTGCCGTAGGCGGAGTGGCGCGTCAATTGCTGGCGGAGTTCGGCATTAAGGTTGCCGGCCAGGTCATTCGTATCGGCGAGATCGAGGCGCCGCCCAACCAGCTTCCGGTCGATGAGCTGATCAAGCTGACGGAGGAGTCCTCCGTACGGGTTGTAGACAAGGCAACGGAAGAAAAAATGACCGCTTACATCGATCAAATCAAGGCGGAAGGCGATTCGATCGGCGGAATCGTGGAATGCATCATTGAAGGCGTGCCGATTGGCCTTGGCAGCCACGTGCAATGGGATCGCAAGCTTGATGGACGGATTGCCCAAGCAGTCGTGTCGATCAACGCTTTCAAGGGCTGTGAAATCGGGATCGGCTTTGAAGCGGCGCAGCTGCGCGGCTCACAGGTGCATGACGAAATCATGTATGATGCAGAGCGCGGCTACCATCGTGCAACGAACCGTCTCGGCGGGTTTGAGGGCGGTATGACAAACGGCGAGCAAATCGTTGTTCGCGGCGTCATGAAGCCGATCCCAACGCTGTACAAGCCGCTTAGAAGCGTGGACATCGATACGAAAGAGCCGTTCACCGCTCAGGTGGAGCGCTCCGATAGTTGTGCGGTTCCTGCGGCGAGCGTCGTGATGGAGCATGTCGTGGCTTGGGAAGTGGCGAAAGCGTTTTTGGAGAAATTCGGCGGCGATTCCATCGAGGAAATTCGCGCCAATCTGAACGCTTATCTTGAGCAGATCGGAAGGTATTAGCATGCGCGAGCTTACCGTTCAACTGGGCGAACGTTCTTATCCCATCTATATAGGGGAGGGCCTCCTGCAGGAGGCTTCTTCCTATTTCACCAAGCACGGCATCAGCAAAAAATCCCCATTGATGATTGTGACCGACAGCAACGTGGCGGGCGTCCATTTGCAGGCGCTGGAAGCGGAGCTTGCCGCAGGCGGCTTCACGGTTGTTAGCAGCATCGTTCCTGCCGGCGAAGGCTCGAAATCGCTTACTGTGCTGGAAACGCTGGTCGGCAAGGCGCTGGAGGCGGGTCTTGACCGCAAGTCGGCGATTGTGGCGCTTGGCGGGGGCGTGGTCGGCGATCTTGCCGGTTTTGTAGCTGCATCCTATATGCGCGGCATTAAATTTGTGCAAATTCCGACGACCATTCTGGCCCATGACAGCAGTGTCGGCGGAAAGGTAGCGGTCAACCATCCGCTTGCCAAAAATATTATCGGCGCATTTCACCAGCCGGAGCTTGTCCTCTACGATTTGAACACGCTGCAGACGCTTCCTGAGCGCGAGGTCAAGGCTGGACTATCCGAGGTTGTGAAGCACGGTCTGATCTGGGACGCGGGCTTTGTCGACTGGTGCGAGCAAAATGCCCGCAAGCTGCTGTCGCTGGACGCCGATGCGCTGGGCTATGCGCTGCATAACGGGTGCAGCGTTAAGGCGGAAGTCGTCTCGCGCGATGAGCGCGAAAACGATCTTCGCGCCATTCTGAACTTGGGCCATACGATCGGCCATGCGATTGAGGCGGTGGCAGGCTATGGCGAGTTTCTCCATGGCGAGGCCATTTCGATCGGCATGATTGGCTCCGCGAAGCTGGGATTGCGCTATGGCGCGCCTGAGGACGTATACACGACGACCAAGCGCGTACTCGCCAAATGCGGGCTGCCAATCCGTTTGCCGGCTCATATCGACGTAGATGCGATTATGGACGCCATGATGCACGACAAGAAATTTAAAGAAGGCACCGTCGTATTTATCGTTCCGACGGCCATCGGCAAGGTGGAAATCAAGTCGGATGTGCCTGTAAGCTTGATCAGGGAAATCGTGGAGCAATTGAAGGAGGAGTCCGAGCAGGTATGAGTGTCAGGGGAATCAGAGGGGCTATAACGGTTGACGTAAACGAGGAGCAGACAATTTTATCCGCTACTCTTGATTTGATGAACAGTATTGTTGCGGACAACAATCTGGTGCCGGACGATATTTGCAGCGTAATGATTACCGTGACGGACGACCTTGATGCGGCGTTCCCGGCAAAGGCGATTCGCAGGCTTGAAGGCTGGGAGCTGGTGCCGCTCATGTGCGCGCTTGAGGTGCCGGTAAAGGGAAGCCTGGAGAAATGCATCCGCTTTATGCTGCATGTGAACACGAGCAAAACACAGGCTGAAATCAAGCATGTGTATTTGGGCGGTGCGCAAGTGCTGCGTCCAGACCTGTCCAAAGCGCAATAACGGCGCGAATGGCGTGAAAAACCGCAAGAGGCTCTTCCGTTCAGGTTGACGCATGGCGGGTTGATGTTGTATATTGAATAGCGTAACAAAGATTAGTCGGTAGCAAGCGAGCAGAGCTTAGATGAGTCGAGATGAGAGTAGCATAGTCAAGCAGAGCGGCAAACGGAAGCAAGAACGAGCAGCTTCGCGGCCTTCGGAGGAAGGGCGGGAGCGGCATGCAAGATGTTCTTTTTCTATTTTTTTGCTGTACGCGCTTGTACGCATTCGCCATCATCTAAACCTACGCTCCTGCTCAGGCAGGAGCTTTTTTATTGTTATGATATAAATCGGGGGGTTGCATTAGGATGTCCAATGAGCTGCAGCAGGTGACGCGTCTTGCAAGTCAATACAATCTGATTCCCATCGTACGCTACATGATGGCCGATACGGAAACGCCAATCCGGCTGTTTCAGCATTTTGCGAAGGAGCAGCATGCCTTTTTGCTCGAAAGCGTTGAGGGCGGCTCCAAATGGGCGAGATATTCCTTTATCGGCACAGATCCGTTCCTGATGCTGTATGGCAAAAACGGCGAAATGATCCTTGAAAAGGATGGACAGAAGGAAGTGCTGCGGGAGCAGCCGCTCGAGCTGCTAAAAGCGCGGCTGCGCTCGTTCCGTACGCCTGCCTTGCCTGAGCTGCCTTCGTTCACGGGCGGAGCGGTCGGCTTTTTCGGCTACGATCTGCTGCATTACTACGAGAAGCTGCCTAAGCATCGTGTGGATGATTTGCAAATGAATGATATGCAGTTCATGTTCTGCGATCAGATTATCGTTTTCGATCATTTCAAGCAGCAATTGCAAATTGTCGGCAACGTACATATTGCCGAAGGCGCTACGGATAAGGCTATCGCGGACGCGTATGCTGCGGCAGTCGCCAAAATTGAGGCCACCATCGAGCGGCTGCATCAGCCGGTGGCGATTCCGGTTCCGACGGGACCTGCCATTCATTCGGACATCGAGCCGGAGGGCATTCAATCGAATGTGACGAAGGAGCAGTTTATTTCCAACATCGAGCAGGCCAAGCAATATATTCGCGCCGGAGACATTTTTCAGGTCGTGCTGTCCCAGCGGTTCAGCATCGACACCGATATTGACCCGCTGCATGTCTATCGCGTGCTCAGAACGATGAATCCGTCTCCGTACATGTACTATTTGAAAATGGGCGAGGAAGTAATCGTCGGCACCTCTCCGGAAGCGCTGGTGAAGGTAAGCGGGGATCGCGTCGAAACGCGTCCAATCGCCGGCACGCGGCCGCGCGGGCGAACCGATGAAGAGGATAAAGCGCTTGAGCAGGAATTGCTGGCTGACGAGAAGGAACGGGCGGAGCATTTGATGCTGGTCGACCTGGGGCGCAATGACATCGGACGCGTATCGGAATTCGGCAGCGTAAAATGCGATTCGTTTATGGAAATCGAGCGCTACTCGCATGTCATGCATATCGTATCGAACGTATCCGGAAAGCTGCACCCGGACAAGGATTTTTTTGACGCGTTTATATCCTGTCTGCCTGCTGGAACGGTGTCGGGCGCTCCCAAGCTGAGAGCCATGGAAATTATTGCAGAGCTGGAGAACGAGGCGCGCGGCGCCTATGCGGGAGCCATCGGCTATCTGGGCTTTGGCGGCTCGATGGATGCGTGCATCACGATCCGGACGATTATTTTCAAGCAGGGCAAGGCTTACGTGCAAGCGGGAGCGGGCATTGTATGGGACTCCGTGCCGGAGAGCGAATATCAGGAGACGGTAAACAAGGCTAAAGGCATGCTGAAGGCGATTCGCACGGCTGAGGCCATTTTTGCAAAGCAGGACAAGGCGGACGCGGCTAGAGAGATCAACAGCGATTATGAGGTGGCGGGAGAGGGGCTGGGCAAATGACACTGATGGCAGAAAAGTTGACGATGCAGCAGGCGCTCGGACAACTCATCGGCGGCAGCGATTTGTCGCGCGAGCAGGCGAAGCAGGTCATGGATCTCATTATGGATGGGGAGGCAACCGCCGTGCAAATCGCGGGAGTCGTAACCGCCATGCGCATGAAGGGCGAAACCAAGGATGAGATTACCGGCTTTGCCGAGGCGATGCGTGCCCACTCCGGCCGGGTTGCGGCCAAGCAGGAAGGTTTGCTGGACACTTGCGGCACAGGCGGCTCGGGCATTCACAAATTCAATATTTCGACCGCCTCTTCCATTATCGCGGCAGCGGCGGGCATACGGGTTGCCAAGCACGGCAATCGCGCCATGTCGGGGAAGGCCGGCAGCGCCGACGTGCTGGAGGCGCTTGGAGTGCAAATTACGATTACCCCGGAGCAGGCGGCAGCGTGCTTGAACGATATCGGCATTTGCTTTATGTTCGCCCAGCTGTATCATCCTTCGCTTCGGCATGCGGCGGTCCCTCGCCGGGAGCTTGGCATTCGTACGATCTTCAATATGCTTGGACCGCTGACCAATCCGGCCGGGGCGGACCGGCAGCTCGTCGGCCTCTACGACCGTTCGAGAACGGAGACGGTAGCGGAGGTGCTGCGCGAGCTTGGGCTGGCGCGGGCGATGGTTGTCAGCAGTCACGACGGGCTGGACGAAATCAGCATTTCCGCTCCAACGCAGGTATCGGAGCTGAGGGATGGAAGCGTACGGACCTATCACATCACGCCGGAGGAGCTGGGGCTTACTCCCTATCCGATAACGGAGGTGCTCGGCGGCGATCCTGCCGTGAATGCGTCGATTATTCGTTCCATCTTTAACGGCGAGCAGCGCGGAGCTTATCGCGACATCGTCCTTGCCAATGCCGGCGCGTGCATCTATGTCGGCGGCAAAGCGGAAACGCACCGAGAGGGTGTAGAGCTTGCGGCGCAGGTTATCGATTCCGGCGCGGCGGCAAGCAAGCTGGAAAGCCTTATTCAAACGACGGGAGAGTTGGCTCATGTTTCTGGATAAAATCGTAGCAACCAAACAGTCCGAGGTTGAAGCGCTTGCTTCAACGTTTCAATTGGCAGCAGCCGAGAAAGCAATCGCGGAGCTGGCCCCGTGCCGCGGATTCGAACGGGCCTTGTCCGATGGGGGCCGCAACCGTGCCATGGGACTGATCGCCGAGGTGAAAAAGGCATCTCCGTCCAAAGGTCTCATCCGCGAGGATTTTGATCCTGTAGCGCTTGCTAAGGCGTATGCCGCAGCGGGAACGGATTGCATATCCGTGCTTACAGACCGCGATTATTTCCAAGGCTCAAACGATTATTTGAGCGCGGTACGGGCAGCGGTGGACGTGCCGCTGCTGCGCAAGGATTTTACGGTCGATTTTCGTCAAATCTACGAGGCCCGTCTGATTGGCGCCGATGCGATTCTGCTCATCGCCGCCATTCTTACGCAAGCGCAGCTTGGCGAGTTTCATGATCTGGCCCGCTCGCTCGGCATGGACGTGCTGGTCGAGGTTCACAACCGCGAGGAGCTTGAATCGGTGCTGGAGCTGGACAAAGCCACTTTAATCGGAGTGAACAACCGGGATCTGAAAACGTTCGTTACGGATTTAAAAACGACGGAGTCGCTAATCGGCCTTATGCCAAGCGGCGTTACGATTATAAGCGAAAGCGGCATTGCGGGTCGGGCAGACGTAGATTATCTGCAAGCTGTAGGCGCGCATGGGCTGCTGATCGGGGAATATTTCATGCGACATGCCGATGTCGGCGGATCGGTAAGCGATTTGCTGGGCGCTGCGGGTCAGCGATGAGCAAATCCCCGCGCATTAAAATTTGCGGCTTGCGCGATGTCGAGACCATTCAAGCGATGAACGGGCTGCCGATTCATGAAATCGGCTTCGTGTTCGCTCCTAGCAAACGGCAAGTCGGCGCTCTCGCGGGGCGCGAGCTGATTCAGGCTGCGCGCAGCCTGAAGACGGCGGAAGGCAAGGCGCCGCTCACCGTTGGCGTATTTGTGAATGAGGATGAGGCCGGCTACGAAAGCCTATTAGCGACTGCTCCCCTTGACGTCGTGCAAATGCACGGGCAAGAGCAGCCGGAGCTTTGCGAGACGATAAGAAGCAAACACGGCGTGCGCGTCTGGAAGGTGTTCGCGGTCAAAAGCGAGGATGAATTGTCCCAAGAAGCCGTCAGGCAGCGCCTTGAGCCTTATGTCGGCAGCGTGGACGCGCTGCTGATCGACGCGCCGGGCGGCGGAACCGGCCATCCCTTTAACTGGGCAGCCATCTCTGTCTACAAGGGGGAGGCGGCGCGTTTGGGGCTGGAGCTTTATGTGGCAGGCGGCTTGCATGCGGACAATGTGCAGGAGCTGGTAAAGGGCTATGCTCCGGAGGGGATCGACGTGTCGAGCGGCGTGGAAACGGATGGACGCAAGGATATCGATAAAATCCGATTATTTGTTGGAAAGGTGATGGAAGCATGACACAAGTACCTGATCAGAATGGCCGATTCGGCAAATTCGGGGGCAGATACGTACCGGAAACATTGATGAACGCGCTGCTGGAACTGGAGGAGGCCTACCTTCATTATTCCAAGGACGAGGCCTTTCAGGCTGAGGTGCGTTATTTGCTGCATAAATATTCGGGACGTCCAACCTCGCTCTACTATGCCGAGCGGCTTTCCGAGCATCTGGGCGGAGCTAAAGTGTATTTAAAGCGCGAGGACCTGAACCATACGGGTGCGCATAAAATCAACAACACGATCGGTCAAGGCGTATTGGCCAAACGGATGGGCAAATCCAAAATTATCGCTGAAACGGGGGCCGGCCAGCACGGCGTAGCATCCGCTACAATCGCTGCGCTTCTGGGACTAGAGTGCAAGGTGTTTATGGGCGAGGAGGATATGAAGCGCCAGCAGCTTAACGTTTTCCGGATGAATTTGCTGGGCTCCGAGGTTGTGCCGGTCACTTCCGGAACGCGCACGCTGAAGGATGCCTGCAACGAGACGCTTCGCTACTGGGTCAGCCACGTAGAGGATACCTATTACATTCTTGGCTCTGTTACCGGACCGCATCCTTATCCCATGATGGTACGCGACTTCCAGCGGATTATCGGCGACGAGGCGCGTCAGCAAATTTTAACGGAAGAGGGGCGTTTGCCGGATTACGTCGTAGCGGCAGTAGGCGGAGGCAGCAATGCGATGGGCATTTTTTACCCGTTTGTAGGAGATGACAGCGTCAAGCTGCTTGGCGTGGAGGCCGCAGGGCGCGGCGTTGAAACGAAAGAGCATGCTGCTACAATGACGAAGGGCCGCCATGGCGTATTCCAAGGCTCCTTGAGCTATGTGCTGCAGGATGAGCACGGCCAGGTTCAGCCTGCTCATTCCATCTCGGCCGGTCTCGATTATCCGGGCATCGGTCCGGAGCATTCTTACCTGAA
Source organism: Paenibacillus sp. SY21-1 (assembly GCF_005222705.1). Taxonomy (GTDB): domain Bacteria; phylum Bacillota; class Bacilli; order Paenibacillales; family Paenibacillaceae; genus Pristimantibacillus. The sequence continues at coordinate 64,398 of NZ_STGF01000018.1, forward strand.
GGACAGCGGGCGGGCAGACTATGTGCCGGTTACGGACGCAGAAGCGCTGGAGGCGCTGCAGCTGCTGTCGCGTACGGAGGGCATTATTCCGGCGCTCGAGTCCGCTCATGCGATTGCCCAAACGATCAAGCTGGCGCCGACGCTCGGCAAAGACAAGATCGTCGTCGTAAGCCTTTCAGGTCGCGGCGACAAAGACGTAGAAGCAATCATGGGGTATTTGGGAGGCGGCGTGAATGAATCACATTGATCATGTTTTTGCCAAGCTGAAGGCGGAGGGACGCACTGCGCTCATCCCGTTTCTGACGATGGGAGATCCCGATTTGGAGACGTCCGTGGCGATTCTGAAAAAGCTGGAGGAGGCGGGAGCGGATATGGTGGAGCTTGGCGTTCCTTACTCCGATCCGCTTGCAGACGGGCCGGTCATCCAGCGGGCATCGGAGCGGGCGCTTCAAAGCAGCATAACGCTGCAGGATTGTGTTCAGGTGGCTGCGCGCGCGCGCGAAGCGGGCGTCACGATGCCGTTTATTTTATTTACGTATTACAACCCTGTATTCCAGTACGGGCTTGATGCCTTTTTTGAGCTCGTAAAAAGCAATGGCATTAGCGGACTTATTATTCCGGATTTGCCGATCGAAGAGGATGAAGAGGTGCGGGTCATGGCGGAGGCTTCCGACGTTCACTTGATACCGCTTGTGGCGCCGACATCGAATGATCGGGTAACGCGAATTTCAAGCAAGGCGAAGGGCTTCGTCTACTGCGTGTCCTCGCTTGGCGTAACGGGCGAGCGCGCCGATTTCCATCAAGGCATCAATGAATTTCTGGCGACTGTCAGAGCCGCGACAGAAACGCCGATTGCGGTTGGCTTCGGCATATCATCGCGCGAGCAGGTGGAGCGCTTCGAGAAGCTGGCTGATGGAGTTATCGTCGGCAGCGCCATCGTGCGGACGATCGAAGAGGCGATCCCGCTGTTGAAGGATGCGACGCAGCGTGAAGCCGGTCTGCAAAAAATCGGCGATTTCGTTGCCGCTCTGAAGGGCTAACGCTTTATATCCAAGCGGCGGAAGCTGTGCTTATTGTAGCCAAAAGCTGCAGAAAGCGCAGCTTCTTTGCGTTAACTACTTTAAAACGCTTTACAGATGTGAGACAATGTAGGACAGTAGACAGATCATCTAAAAGAAGAGGTGAACGGCTCATGCAGCCAAAACAAAATATCGTCCATCTCCCCGTGTATCAACCAGGCAAGCCGGTTGAAGACGTGAAGCGCGAGCTAGGCCTGAGCGAAGTGATTAAGCTGGCCTCCAATGAAAATCCATATGGCAGCTCCAAGCAGGCCAAGGCAGCCATTGTGGCGGAAATCGATAATAACAACATCTATCCGGACGGCGCCAGTGTGGAGCTTACCGCTGCACTTGCCGCCAAGCTCGGCGTAAATACGGACCAAATTATTTTCGGCACGGGCTCCAGCGAAATTATTCTGATGCTGGCCCGAGCGTTTCTTGTTCCGGGCGACGAGACGATTATGGCCGACGAAACGTTCCCGCAGTACAAGCATAATGCGGAGATCGAGAACGCTCGCATTATCGAGGTTCCGCTCAAGGAAGGCAAGCATGATTTGCCAGCCATGCTGGCCGCAATTAACGACAAAACCAAAATTGTCTGGATTTGCAACCCGAATAATCCGACTGGCACAATCGTGACGCTCGACGAGCTCACCGCTTTCCTGGATCAAGTTCCAGCGCACGTTCTTGTCGTGCTGGACGAGGCTTACGGCGAATATATCAGCGATCCTTCGTTCCCGGACGGCGTCAAGCTTCTGGAGCGTTACGCCAATCTGGTCGTGCTGCGCACCTTCTCTAAAATCTACGGCCTTGCTGCGCTTCGCATCGGCTACGGAGTCGGCAACGCCAGCGTCATTCGATATGCGAACCAGGTGCGCGAGCCGTTCAATACGTCGCGAATCGCGCAGGCCGCGGCCAAGGCGTCGCTAGCGGACGATGAGTTTATCAGCTACTGTCGGGAGCAGAATGCTAACGGATTAAGCTATTTGGCAGAGCAGTTCGATCGCCTGGGATTGTCCTATTTCCCGGCATACGGCAATTTTATTATGGTTGACGTCAAACGCTCCTCCCCGGAAGTATTTGATTCGCTGTTGCGCAAAGGCATTATTTCGCGTTCACGCTGGACGCATTACCCGAATCATATTCGTATCACGGTTGGAACGCAGGAGCAGAACGAGAAATTTATCAGCGCGTTGGAGCAGGTGCTGCAGGAAGAGACGGTGCAACGGTAATCTATGACGACAGTAACGATTTTTGGAGTCGGCCTGATTGGCGGCTCGATTGCCATGTGCCTGAAGGGCAGGCCAGGCATTCGCGTTATCGGCCATTCCAATCGGCCGTCGCAGGCGGAGAAGTATGTGCAGCGCGGGGTAGTGGATGAAGCGACCACATCGATTCAGGAGGCGGCGGAGCAGGCCGATTACATTTTTATTTGCGTGCCCGTCGGCAATATTGAGGAGTATATGGAGAAGCTAAGCGTCCTGTCGCTCAAGCCGGGCTGCATTATTTCCGATGCGGGAAGCACGAAGGCATCCGTGATGGCTGCGGCAGAACGTCTTGACTTCGGCGGAGCTGTATTTATCGGTGGCCATCCGATGGCCGGCTCGGAGCGCTCGGGCGTGGAAGCGGCATCGCTCTATTTATACGAGAACGCTTATTACGTGCTTACGCCTGCAGCGCATACGCCTCCCGAGGCGATGCAGCGGCTTGTCGAGCTGCTAAGCTGGACAAGAGCGAAAATTGTACAGGTAGACGCGCGCGAGCATGATGAGATTGTAGGGGCGATCAGCCATCTGCCGCATATGATTGCCGTATCGCTCGTCAATCAGGTGCGCGGCTACAGCGAAAGCAACAGTCTCTATGAATCGTTGGCGGCCGGCGGCTTCCGCGACATAACGCGCATCGCATCGGGCGATCCGACCATATGGCGGGACATTCTGATCAACAACAAAAACGTGCTGCTGCCGCTGCTTCACGATTGGAGCAAGGAAACGGGCAAATTTATCGCCATGCTTGAAGCTGAGGATGGCACCGCAGTTGCCGAGGCGTTCAGCCAGGCCGGACAGTTCCGCAGCCGGATGCCGGAGCGCCGCAAGGGAATGATTCATTCGGCGTTCGATTGTTATGTGGACGTCCCCGACCACCCAGGCATTATCGGCAAAATTACGAGCGAGCTTGGCAACAGCCGAATTAACCTGAGCAACATTCAGGTGATCGAGAGCAGGGAGGATGTGCCCGGTATTCTAAGGCTTTCATTCCGAACACAGGAATATTTGGATCAGGCGATTGCTTTGCTGTCAGCCAGCGGTTATGATGTTCATTTATAATTGTATATGTGCTGTCAAATGGGCGGGCGACTTGTTCACTTTACAAGGTGAATGAGGCGACCGCCCAGCTTTTTTTACTTTTCTCAAAATAAAATGAAAACGCTTATTGACAAGTTGGAAGCGTATACATATAATAAAGGTACAGTATGGTTTCTCTCCACTCCTATCCAAATTGAGTACGCCCTAGATTGGGCGTCGGCCGCTAATTGATTAGCGGTCTTTTTTATTTTTCCAGAATAGAAACGATTGGTAACAGCAGATATTGAATTCAATGTAGCTGGCCGCTTCGGCACACAGCTGCTTGCCATGTAGGATACAACAGCGACAGTCCAAGGCAAGTATATGCTCACCCTTGGCTGTCGCTGCTTCATTTTCCAGGCTTAGTCATCGAAAACGGCATTCTGTGTGCTAATCGGCTATCCTGTTGACGGGCTATTCGGTACATGGCCTTTCTGATTGGTGTCTTGATCGGTAGAAGCAGCTACAGTATTTTCAGCTTCTCTAGATTGTTTGGCAATGGTCTGATTTTTTGCTTGTATGGACTTGTTTTTACGGTGAGCCATGATAATCCCTCCTCGTGCTAAATTGCCTTTAAATTTGAGGCAGTATAGGTTTTCCAATTATGAGTCAAATTAATGGTCAAAAATGAGTTCGGTTGATCAAATGAGTGCATTAGAGTTACCTTCCATCATATTCATTAACGGCTCATGCAAAAAAAGCTTCCGCGGCGCCTGAAAGACGACTCGGAAGCTTCTTCTTTTCCTTCGCTTTGATGGACTTAGCCAATCACATGCTCTTTCTCGAAAGTAAACTTTTGAATCTCGTCCCGCAGCACATTTGTCATTTGGCTTAGCGCTTCGGCCGATGCAGATATTTCCTCCATGGATGCCAACTGCTCCTCACACACGGCCGCTACACTTTGAGAGCTGCCCGAAATGTTGTTGGCAAGCACAACCAGTTGCTCCTCGGTCGCCAGCTGTTGCTCTGCCGAAGCGGCCAGTGTCTCCGCCGATGCCGATACTTCCTGCACTTGGCCGGTTACCGTGCGTATGGCTGCATAGACTTGTTTAAAAGCTTCGCCCGTTTGATTCATGTAATCCGCGCTGGTTTCCACCTCATCGGAGCCTTTCTGCATCGATTCGACTGCGCCGTTCACCTTGTCCACCATCGTACGAATGGAACGTGCGATTTGATCGGACGCATCTCCTGTCTGCTCAGCCAGCTTCTTTACCTCGCCGGCAACGACTGCAAAGCCTCTGCCGCCGTCTCCTGCCCTTGCCGCCTCGATGGAAGCATTCAACGACAGCAGATTGGTCTGATTGGCAATCTCGCGAATAAACTGAGTAATTCCCTCAATGGCCCGCGATTGCTCGCCAAGCTCATAAATGACTGCAGCGGATTGATTAATTGTCAGGTTAAGCTGTTTCATCTGATTCATGGTCTCGTTGAGCAGCTTACTGCCGCGTTCCGCCTGCTGCAAGGCATGCTCCGATGATTCCGAAGTGACAGTAGCGGAATCGGCAATACGCTTAATGCTGATGGCGCTCGCTTCAATAGCCTGCTTATTTTCATTAATGCTGGTTGACTGCTGGTCCGACGCTTCCGATACCTCCTGCACAGACTCGGCGATATGGTTGGAAGCCATTACTGCTTGCTCTGCCCCTCCGGAGAGCTCCTTCGAAGCCGCTTCAACTTCTATCGCATTTTGGTTAATGATCCGCATGAGCTGCCGCAAATTAAGTTTCATTCTATTGAAATCCAGAGCCATCGCTCCAATTTCATCCTTTTGCCGAAGCACAATGTCTTCTCCCGTGAGATCGCCCTCGGCAATTTGCCGCGCTGCCCGGGATACCTTCTGTACAGGACGGGCAATCATTTGCCCAATGAGCAAGGCTAGAGCGATACCGAGGACCAGAGCGATGATGCTTGTCATCAAAATGACCGTTTGCACGCCGGTTACTTGCTCCGTCAAAGCGGCCCTGTCTTTATTTAACAAACCCGTTTGAAACTCTTCCAGCTGGTCAGCCGCACTCAAAAAGCTCTCTGCAATTGGCATACCCTTTGTTTCCAGCAAGTAAGAAACCTGCTCCATATCATCTAGTTGTTTCGCTGCAATAAACTCCAATGCTGCCGCATTGTAATCCGCTTCCAGCTGCTTGAGCTCCGCCAGTAATTCAAGAGCTTGCGGCGTTATAAAAGCAGCCTCCAGTTGTTTTACTGAATCGGCAAACAATTGGCGGTCGGCTTCATAGTTATCCCACTGGGACTGGCTTCCGGTAATCAAATGTCCTCTTACATAACTAAATTCACTCATTGTCAATTCTTTCAGATTATTCACCGTAATAATTCCTTGAACGCGGTTATTTAGTAAGTCCTGGTAAGCCTGATTAAGAGACGTAAGCTGAAACCAGCTTATTGCACTAACGGCCATAGTGAGAAATAGTACAGCGGTAAAGCCTGAAATCAATTTTGTTAGAACTTTCACGTGATAGCGCTCCTTTAGGTAGTATGTATCAGTTCTGCTTACCTATTAAACCAGTATATTCGATCAATTACAACTAAATTTAACCAGTTTCGACAAAAAGATAAAAATTTAAACTGGATTATTATGTTTTTGCCAATCTAGTTGTAGCGCCAGTATAAAGATAGCATACGTATATTTTTGACTCCAGCTCGATAGTGCCTTACAATTAATCGAATGGAGTGATGTACATTATGGCCAAACGTGCAATGACGCCCGAGGCAAAGGCTCTAAAAGCAAAGGCGATTATGGATAAAGCGGCTGAAATGTTTCTTACATTGGAATACGAAAAAATTAAAATGTCCGATTTAGCCAAGCAGATGAGCATGTCAAATGGCATTCTGTTTGTGTACTTTAAAACAAAAGAAGCTTTGTTTTTTAGCGTGCTCTGTCGAGAATATGAGAAGCGACTCGCTCGCTTGACAGAGATGGCGCAGGCAGCGCCAGTGCGGAGCTTCGATGACTTCAAAAATCTGATCATAAATGAGCTTATGGAACTGGTGGAGCAGAATCCGCTGTACGTCAAGCTGGAATCCATGCGCACAGCGGTTTTCGAGAAAAATGTGGATGCTGAAATTATGCTCAATCAGAAAATCAGCTTGTACAAATCAATGCTAGAGCTGGTGGCCATTATTTGCGAGTCGAATGCAGTAGCTCCAGAAGATGTAATAGAAATTCTTCAGGCGGAGGCCTCTATCATAACCGGCTGCAAATTATCAGCCACCTTGCCGCAGGAGGTTGTCGATATTATCGAGCAGAATGGTCTTGATGGATTTCAGCGAAACTTTAAAGAAGATGTGCGAAAAACGATGATTTGTTATTTGGATGGATACGAAAAAAATTATATTGCATGATATAATGCCCAAACATTTGGGATAAAAGCCGAAGGGAACACTTTCCCGTGAGGCTTTTTTATTTTACCAAACCACTTAGAGGGAGAGGGGAAAGGGAAAAAATCTGCTTTTAATCCTGAGTTTAAAAATGTCCTTTATAATGGAGCGGATCGGAACGAATAAAGCTGATCTGGCCTCGATCGTAAAATGAACGGAATCAGAACGATAGACCAAGGAGGTACAATTACGCGTGGGGAACGATAAAAAGCCAATTCGGCATGAGCCGAATAGTAAAATCAAGGCATGCGTTGAGGTGCTGGCCGTATCAGCCAAACTCGGCCTTACCTCATTTGGAGGGCCAATCGCCCATCTTGGTTATTTTCATGAAGAATATGTGCGTCGTCGAAAATGGATCGATGAACGAAGCTATGCGGATTTAGTAGCGTTATGTCAATTTTTGCCCGGCCCGGCAAGCAGTCAGGTAGGGATTGGAATCGGCGTCATCCGCGCGGGGTTAATCGGGGGACTGATTGCATGGCTTGGGTTTACGATTCCCTCGGTCATAGCGTTAGTTATATTTGCTTTCCTTTTGCAAGGGCTGGATGCAGGCAGCGCTGGCTGGATTCACGGTCTCAAAATTGTCGCTGTAGCCATTGTCGCTCAAGCCATCCTTGGTATGGGGCAAAAACTGACGCCAGACCGCAACAGGGCGACACTTGCCATCCTTACTGCAGCGGCAACCCTTATGTGGCAATCGGCTTTTACTCAAATTCTGTCGATTGCTGCGGCAGGCATCATTGGCATCATCTTGTATAGAAAAACGACAACTGCCGAGACAGCAAACGTTACGGTTCCCGTTAGCCGCAAGTTTGCCGTCATTTGTTTAGCTGCTTTTTTTGGACTGCTGATTTTTCTTCCGATCATCAAACCATTTGACCCATCGGGCTGGCTTGCATTTTTTGATAGCTTCTACCGATCAGGCTCGCTTGTATTTGGCGGAGGGCATGTCGTTCTTCCGTTGCTGGAGCGTGAGCTCGTCCCAACAGGATGGATCAGTCAGTCCGACTTTTTGGCAGGCTATGGGGCAGTACAAGCTGTTCCTGGACCTTTATTCACCTTTGCCGCCTATTTGGGAGCTATGACAAAAGGGATTACGGGAGCTGTGATTGCTACGCTCGCTATATTTTTGCCTGCGTTTCTTTTGATCGTAGGAGCTTTGCCCTTCTGGAGCTCTTTGCGCAAAAACTCCAAAATGCAAGGAGCATTGATTGGAATTAATGCAGCCGTTGTCGGCATCTTGTTGGCGGCGTTCTATAATCCGCTGTGGACAACGTCGATTCTGAATCCTGTCGATTTTGCATGGGCCTCCATTTTGTTTCTTATGCTCGTTTTTTGGAAATTGCCGCCATGGATTGTTGTTGTTGCCGGTGCAGCGGGCGGTACGATAATGAATTTGCTTAGTTAAGTAGAACACAACCGCTATACATGTCATAATGGGGCTTCCGCTTAATGGATGCTCAACAGTAAACTAACTGTGGATAAAGGTATCCGGGTAAAGGCTACCGGTTTTGGCCGTGTAGAATTAAACGTTGCCCGTGCTTTGAAATCCATCTATCGGGTAAATCCAGATGCACTTATGTTTGGAACCGATTTGCCTTCGGCCGGAGGGAAGAGACCGTTTTCCTATGCAGATATTGAATGCATACAGCACAGCTTTACAATGGGAGCAGCGACAGTCCAAGGCTTTGTTTTCTTGTGCTTGGCTGACGCTGCTCCAATAGCTGGTCTCCATTCGGCATCAAAAAAAATGAATTACAGCTTCTCATTCCTAATTTTAACGGAATCGTTTATACCTGGATCGTGCATGTCTTCGTGAATTCGAATAATAACCGCAAGATGAAGCATAGACTCGTCTTTGAACGCGGCAAGCGGAACCGAAATTTCTTTATTCCACTGAATCGATTCCTCGTATTGCGGCTTGCCATTAATATAAACTTCAATATCGCCGCTGACCGATTGGAAAATCAACTGCGGCAGCTGGTCGAAGTGAACAGACGCACAAGATACTTGAGTTCGATAGATCACGAAGCCATTCTTCTTGCGCAGACTATCGCGTGAGCCGAAGCCCACATCAATCTTTTCCCAGGTGTTCATATCGGTGAAATCAATTTCCGCAACCGGGTCCTGCTTTACCTTGCTTGGCTCTTGTGTAACATTCCAATCGTTAATGTACATATCACGAGTAGATTCCACATAGGGAGCTGGCTCGGCTACGATCGTCGTAACCGGAAGATAAACAGGCGCTTCCAGAAATGCGCTGGAGAATGTCAGTTCCACTGGCTCGCAGCCCAGCTCGCTGCGAAGGATGAGCTGCAGGCTGCCATTAAACAAATGTCTGAACGGCGCGATGTCGGATTCATGGCTATTCGGATTGCCGTTGCCGGAGCCTGCGATAGTAGCTGCGCCCTTGCACTCGAAATGGATGAGATCATTTGCCGTTATGACGTCTCGTCCCTCAGCGTCGACGGCATGGACGTTCACAATCAAGGAATCGCGGCCATCCGTTTTTATGAAGGTTTTATGAGGCACGATGCGCAAGCCGACAGGGGCCCCGGCTGTTTCCTTCGTGGCCGTTGCAACCGGAATGCCGTTGCGATAGCCGATCATTTTCAAGGTGCCTGGCGTATAGGGAATGCTCCAGCTGTGCTGCTCGTACAATGGAATCGCTTGCTTATCGAATAATGCGTCATTTACATAAAACTCGATTTCATCGCAATTCGTGTAGGTCATGACTTTGATTGGCGCACCCTCCAGACGGTTCCAGTTCCAATGGCTTACGATGTGTAGGATGGGTTCGGACTTCCAGAATGCTTGATAGAGGTAATAGGTATCCTTCGGAAAACCGCATGTATCCAGTATGCCGAAATGAGAGCTGACGCTTGGCCACCTGTATGGGGTGGGCTCGCCGCGATAATCAAAGCCGGTCCATACGAATGTGCCCATCATATACGGGCTCGAATCAATCGTCTTCCACGATTCACGCACAGAATTTCCCCATAAAGCATGCTGCTCGTCAAAGTTGTCAAACATCTGTGCTGCAATATCGTACGTGTAATGATTTCTTGTGGCATAATGACTGACTGTCTCGGTAGCGACGATCGGCTGCTTCGGATATTTATCATGGAAAGCCTCATAACCGCCATTCATATAATTAAACCCTGTTACATCCATCACGAGAGCCGAGCCTGCATCCTCCATGACGCCGCCGTTCATAGATCCAAGAAAGGGTCTAGTTGAATCAAGCTCTGCTGCAGCCTGTTTCATTCTTTTGAACATACGCGCACCGATAGGCGTTCCTTGAAAAGGCTCCTCATTGAATAGACCATACATGACGACAGATGGATGATTGCGGTCCCTTGTCACCATGTTGCGTACCTGAGCAAGCCCTTCCTCTGAGCTTTCGAAGTTGCGATTTTCGTCCAAGACGAGCATGCCAAGCTCGTCGCAAGCATTCAGAATTTCCGGAGCGGGATTATGATGCGCAGCGCGGTAGGCATTAGACCCCATCTCCTTTAACAGCTTAATGCGATAGTAGTGCACCTCATCCGGCAGAGCGACGCCAGTACCGGCGTGATCCTGATGGTTGCAGGTGCCCTTCAGCTTAATATTCCGTTCGTTCAAGTAAAAGCCTGTATCCGGGCAAAAACGGATCGTGCGGTAGCCGAATCGGGTAGTCAGCTCATCGACGACTGCATTTTTTACTCGAACAGTGGTTTGGAGGGTATAGAGATGCGGATGATCGATATCCCAAAGAAGCGGATTTTTCACCGCAATAGGCTGTTCGAGCCTCGTTTTGCCCCATGCAGCAAGCTCTCCGTCCAGCGTGTGGCTTGCCACGATTTTGTTCTTGCTGTCTACGATGGCAGAAGTCACGGTGAAGCGAGCGGCATGTTCATGCTCGTTATGGATCGTTGTTTCGATGTCGGTAGTCCAGTGGTCAGCTTCCTGCTTTCGAGGGTTGATCCATACGCCACGGTCTGCGACATGAAGCGGATCTGTTTTGACAAGCCATACATTGCGATAGATGCCTGCACCTTCATACCACCAGCCCTCACGCGTGTTCGCATCCACAAGCACCGCTAGCACGTTGGGTCGGTCTCCAAAATAAGCGCGGTCCGCTATGTCGAAGGAAAAGCTGGTATAGCCGGAGAAATGGCGATGAACCACACTGCCGTTGAAGAAAATCGTGGAGTGGGTTGCAATGCCGTCAAAATAGACGCGCAGCTGCTTATAGCTATCTTCCTCCGTTAAGTGGAACTTCTTTCGATACCAGCCTTTGCCGCCGTCCTTATATCCAAAATCGGGAATGCCGGTTTCTTCATTAAAGGGTAGCTGGTAGGACCAATCATGCGGTAATTGCACCGTATCCCACCCGTTATCATTCCAATCTAAGCCGCCGGGACCACGAACTCCGCCGGCCTTGGCTTGGCCATATATGATGTCGTGAGTCGTATCCAGCTCAGATTGCACCTCGGTCAATTGAAACAGCCAATCACGGTTCAAGCTTAGTTTTTGCCGCATGAAATAAACATTCCTTTCTTGTCCTAATCGTTATGTCATTGTATCGTAAGGGGCAACCTATTCGTTAGTATTTTCAGTAGGAGAAAATAGCACAAAATGAATAGGTAAGAACAGGAGAAGGGAAAGATTAAGGGGAGCTTTAGCGAAGAAAAAAGAGGTTAAGCCGCGCAATAGCTGTTCTGCATGAGAATTCTCCGTATAATAGGGAGGAAGAGCAGGCAGTTTTTGCAGGGGGACCGGCATGTTACCATTTAAGCTTTTTAACAACCAAGGAGAATTTGAGTTACCGTTAGCTTTATATAGCTGTGGTCTCCACTTTCAGCACACGATTCACCGTCACATTGGTTTTCCGACACTTCAGTGCATGATTTGTCTTGCAGGCTCGGGCATCTTTCATTTTGAAAGCATACCCGATTTGAGGATGAGCAGAGGCGATATTTTGTTTGTGCCGAGTAAAATCGCTCATGATTATAGCCCTTCAGATATGGAACCGTGGCTATTAGGTTATATAGGCATTGACGGCAGCTCCGTCGAAGCGCTTCTGAACACCCTTCAGCTTCCGGTTTTACAAACCATAGCTGTAAGCGAGAGCGAGATTGATCAATTGGAGTCAGAACTTCGAGAGCTATGGCAGGATAGCAGTCCTGAGGCAAGCGATTCCTATCGAAATGCTTCTACAAAAATTTATAGCATGCTAACCTACATCACCATGATTGCGCATAGAGGAAAGCCGTTGCAGCATAACCGAAGCCGCGCAGATGCCAACGAGCTGTTTCGTGCCTCTGTTCAATATATGGAGCAGCATTACATGGAGGATTTGAGCCTGACGAACATCGCTTATGTCGCAGGTTATTCCAAGCAGCACTTTCAGCGTAAATTTAAAGAAATATATGGAATTAATCCCAATCAATATTTACAGCGGCTAAGATTGCTTAAGGGTGAACAGCTGTTGGAGAAGGAATTAGAGCTGCCGGTAGGCGAAATCGCGGGCATGGTTGGCATGGAGCTTAACTATTTTGTGCGTCTGTTTAAGCGCAAGTACGGGATTACGCCTGCTAAATTTCGATTGAAATTCCGCAAATAATGGATTTGTCCGGTGGAATTTGTACGAGGATCAATTTTTGAACAAAGCGGAGGATAAGCTTGACGATTCCAAAGGGAAGAAGAAGGAAGCCAAGTGAAGGCTTGTTCAATTGAACCCATTCACTTGGCTTGCTCAGATGCTATTGCATAGTTAGCGGTGGTCCCGATACGTATTGGCCTTTGTTATGGTCTGAAGCACGGAAAGCTCATCTGGGGAAAGCAGGGAGCAAGTTGCGGCTGCTGCGTTGCTGCGCAATTGCCGGCTGCTGCTAGCTCCTGCAAGCACGATGCCGACGGCCGGATCGGAGAGCGCGTAGCGGATCGCGATTTGACCCAGGTCACGACCGTCTCCTGTCAAGCTGCTTAGCTTCGCGCGCACCTCTGCTAATTCCTCGGGTGTATAATTCAGATAACCACGTTCTGCTTTGGCACTGCCTTGATCGGTCAGAATACCGCTTGCAAGCGGGCCGCGGGCGATAAGACGGATCGGGCTCTTCGCCAGAAGAGGCAGCGTCGTTTCTTCGGGCCGACGGTCCAGCAAACTATATTGGCTCATTAAGCTGACGATGCCGGAGCGACTGGCGTATTCCCGAATGACATTGGGACGAATCGACGATAGGCCATAGTAACGAATGAGCCCTTCCTTTTTCAGCTCCTCGAAAGCTTCAATCGTTTCTTCAATGGGATCGTCGATCGTGCCTCCATGCAATTGGTATAAATCGATATAATCAGTTCCAAGCCTTCGTAAGCTGTCTTTGACAGCCGATAGAATATAGGCCTTTGAAGGGTCCCATACCCATCCTTCCTTGCCCGGCACTCTACGATTGCCGACCTTCGTTGCCACGATGACATCGGTACGGCGATCTTTAATCGCTTTGCCTACAAGCTCCTCGTTGAGCCCAGAATCATAGAGATCGGCCGTATCTAGAAAGTTAATGCCAAGATCCAATGCTTCGTGGATAAGCGCAGTGGCTTTATTTTCTTCCGTCCCCAACGACATGCAGCCGAGTCCGATTTCGCTTGTCAGCAATTCCGAGTTGCCTAAACGGTTGTGTTGCATTTTGTTATCCTCCTCAAGAGCCCGGTTTTCACAAGAAAATGATGTCGATATCGTCAATCATACAAATATCTGCTCTTCAGCCCTATCCTTCAGTATGGTTGAACGGCTGCGACATTGCAACATGGTTTGTACCAAATGAAGGAAAATGCTTGCCGACTGGATTTCTGTTCATATTTTTAGCATTCATTGATCCAAAGTAACAAATCTGTAACGTTATCCATATTATTTTCAAGCCAAATACTTGTATAATATTAGGTATAAATAACTATTACATAAGGCGATTCGATTTTTTCAATTAATAGGATTAGTCTACCTAATTCAACGGGGGAGCAAAAAAATGAGTAATGCCGGAAGCGTGATAAAGAGAAAGTTCAATTGGACTATTCAGAAGAAGCTGCTGTTATTTTGCATGTCGCTATTGCTGGTGCCCAGTTTCATTCTATCGTTCAATAGCTACTTGGGGGCTAAAAACGAGACAGATGCCTTGATCAGGCGGAATTTGGAAAATGACGTGCAATTGATGGCTCTCAACATCGAGGCGTATTACAAGATTGTGGAAAGTGGCCAGCTAACGCTTGAAGAAGCGCAAGAAAACGTGAAAAGAATGATGTTGGGCAGCAAAAACGCGGATGGCACAAGGCCGCCCAACAACCAAATCGACCTGGGTCCAAATGGCTATTATTATGTCATGAGCGATAAAGGAGATTTGCTCGCCCATCCGCTCCTGGAGGGCCAGAATATATGGGACAGCAAAACGTCGAACGGCTTTTATTATATACAGGATGTTATTAAGCAAGGGCAGAATGGCGGGGGATTCACTTATTACGATTGGCCTTTGCCTGACAGCAGCAAAGAAGCGCTGAAGGTGACCTATGCTCTGCAAGTACCGGAGTGGGATTGGATCGTTGTAGCCGGCTCCTATTATAGCGATTACAACAAAGGCCAGACCCGAATCCTGTATTCCTTGATTACTACGCTCGCATTATGTATTGCTGGCGGCACGATTGGCGTCTATTTCTTCTCCGCTCACATTGCCAAGCCAATCAAAAAGATGGCAGCCGAAGCACGGCGGGTTGCGGCCGGCGATTTGACGTCTGACGGGCTTGTGGTTAAAAATAAAGATGAAATCGGAGAGCTGGCTGACGACTTCAATACGATGAGCAGAAATATTAAGGAGCTAGTCCGGCAAGTGGCACAGAGCTCGGATGTCGTCTCGTCTGCTTCCAATGCGCTGCAAGCCTCCATTGAAGAGACGATGGAGGCCTCCAAACACATTGCAGAATCTACCCAGTGGATTGCATCCGGGATTGGCACTCAAGCGGCCAGCGCAGAGCAAAGCTCGAAAGCGATGGAAGAAATGGCGCAAGGCATCGGACGAATTGCCGATACTTCATCGTATGCGCACGACACGTCGGTTCGCTCCAAACGCGAAGCGGAGCACGGTTACGAAGCCATTCATGGATCTATCGATAAAATGGGCGTGGTACAGCAGGCCATTCAAGCCATCTCGAATGTGATGGACACCTTGAATGAACGATCGAAGGAAATAAGCGGCATCGTAACGGCTATGACGGAAATTGCTTCTCAGACGAGCTTGTTGTCGCTGAACGCTTCTATAGAAGCAGCGCGCGCCGGGGAACAGGGCAGAGGTTTTGCGGTTGTTGCCTCGGAAGTCAAAAAGCTGGCAGAAATGTCGCAGCGTTCTTCGGAGCAGATTCATTCGCTTGTACAGCTTGTACAGGCGGATATCGCGACAGCTTCGGATGCAACCGATACAGGCATTCGTGAATTCCAGCAAGGCTTGCTTGCTATTAAAGAAACGGGAGGCTCCTTCACGAAGATTGTAGAAACCTCGCAGGAAGTCGTTGAGCAAATTCAGGAGGCTTCCGCGGCGGCGGAGGAGATGTCGGCAAGCACGGAGCAACTATCCGCATCCTTGCAGGAGCTCGAGCGAGTGGCGGGCACGTCCGCTGAAAGCTCCGATAAAATTTCTTCGGCAACGGAAGAGCAAATCGCTTCCATGGAGGAGATCGCTCGTTCGGCACAGACGCTCAATCAATTGGCTTCCGAGCTCAAGGAAGCGGCTCATCGCTTTCAGGTGAGCAAGCTGTGACATTCGCATCGAATGCCAACCTAACCGACAGTATCGATGCATAACGAGAAGGATTGCGTGAAATTTGGTAAGTATAAGCATTTCAATTCTTATTGTGAAGCATGGAGCAGTGGTACAAATAGGCAAGGCAAGTGTTTAAGAAAGGAGTGGTATCGGTTTGAAGGTAATCGTTGTAGGAGCGGGAATTGCCGGAGCTTCAACTGCTTACCACCTGGCCAAGCAGGGAGCGGAGGTTCTCATTGTAGATCGAAAGGACGAAGGTCAGGCTACGGATGCAGCTGCGGGCATTATCTGTCCATGGCTGTCCCAGCGTCGCAATAAAGCTTGGTATCAGCTTGCAAAAGCTGGGGCGCGGTTTTATCCTGCGCTTATTAAAGAGCTTGAAGGCGATGGCGAGTCTGAGACGGGCTATGCGAGGGTTGGCGCTCTTAGCATTCATACAGATCTCGATAAGATTGCCAAGATGGAAGAGAGAGCCGGCAAGCGTATGAAAGACGCGGTAGAAATCGGCGAAATTTCAAGGCTTGATGAAAAAGAGACCCAAGAGCTGCTCCCACTGCTCACTGAAGGACATTCGTCTATTCATATTAGCGGAGCAGCCCGTGTCGATGGACGGGCGCTGCGCGACGCTTTACTTCGGTCCGCTCAAAGGAATGGGGCTACGTTTATACATGGAGATGCTAAGCTTGTTTTTCAATCCAACTGTGTAACGGGAGTAACAGTCGGGGACAATCATTATTCCGCAGCTAAAGTTGTCGTTTGCGCAGGTGCGTGGGCGCGATCGTTGCTGCAGCCTTTAGGCATTGATTTCAATGTAAGTTATCAGAAGGCGCAAATTATGCACGTACAGGTTCAAGGGGCCGAACAACATACGGAAAACTGGCCGGTCGTTATGCCGCCTTCCGATCAATATATGATCGCTTTTGCAGAGCAGAGAATTGTCATAGGGGCAACTCATGAAAATGATATTGAAGGCTACGATACGAGGATCACTGCCGGTGGAATGAACGAAATCATAACCAAATGTTTGACGTTCGCCCCCGCTTTGGCAGACAGCACGTTTAGGGAAGTAAGAGTGGGCTTTCGTCCTTTTACAGCCGATTTCCTCCCGGTCATAGGCGCCATTCCGGATTGGGATGGCATACTTGCCGTTAACGGTCTCGGAGCATCCGGCTTGACGATGGGTCCGTATATTGGGTTTCAACTGGCGAAGCTGGCCTTGGGAATGGAATTGGATATTGACCTGACCGATTATAATATTCAGAAAGCGATAGGCTAATCTAAAAATATCCATTGACGGTGTAGGGCGGGCTGCGCTTAGACATAATACCTTCAAGGAGGTGTGCACCTGCAATGGAAAATAAAAAGCATAAAGGCAACTATAAAGGAACTACGGAGATGAATGCCAAAAATCAGGACATGGCTTTTGTCAACGACAACGTGGAGGACGCCAAATCGGTATCCAACTTTGGGAAAAAGAAAAAAAGCGATTAACGAAGCCGATGAATGACGGAACGGTAGGCAGAGTGCGGGTACGGGCGCTCTGCCGCTTCCGTATCCAAGCGTTATTCAGCTTATACGCGCATTAAATAGTCACTCAGCGAGTGGCTATTTTTTTGAAAACAGTCCTTTACTTTAGAAGGACGGCACTTTTACAAGGGATGACGATAGCAGCGTACGATGAAAATTAGCGAAAACACCATGAAGTCATGAACCTGTCGGGAGACGGGGGATAACTTGATGGTGTTTTTTTTGTATCGGTTGAAGCGAGTATATCGGTTGTCATTTTTTTGTTCAACCGAAACGTTCAAGAGTAAGGCGCCCCGCCCCGGTCCATACCTGCTCCAGATTTAAAAAAGGCGATTTCGTTCAAGCGATTCCTTGTTTTGTTCAAGCCGATCGGATTCCCCTTCTGATACGCTGAAGGATAGCGGGTTTAAAAGGTAATTCACCTTTCCATGCGCAGCAGGAAGGAATTTAATCACAAGAGAATGCGAACTGTGACCCGCATGCGGCCAAAGTTTCAACGGTCCCGCTTAAGGGCTGGAGTTTGCTACTCCTTGTGTTTTTTTTATTGAGCATGATGCTCCTTCATTAAATCGGCGGCAAGCTGGCATAGGGGACGCAAGTGGATATGGAGACGGCTGATTACGGGAAACGCAAAGAGAGGGGGCTTGAGCGGACTTCGTGGCATGGATGAGGCTGTACGAGAATAAAATGAGAGCAGCGCGGTATCAAGCTTCTGATAAACGATTGAAACGCAACCTTTTGTCGAAAGAAGCAGGAATTTGCTTCCCGGCCTCGAATTACTAGTTGGTAGGAGCGGTGCTTTTTTTTGTTAGCCCACCGCAACTTTTCAACCGCGGGCCGGTACAATATTGTAGCGAAACGGCCCGGGAATAAACCGCAGGTGGAGGAGGTTCGCCTGTCTTGACTGATTCCCAGTTAATACGAGAAATCAAGGATGGCAATGTCGAGCTGTATTCTGAACTGATGCGGCGCTATCAACGAAAGATACTTGCGTTTGTTTATCATATGCTCAAGAGCGCAAAGCTTGAGCTGCTCGCTGAGGATCTGTGCTCCGAAACCTTTTATAAGGCTTATCGCAGCCTTCATTCCTTCAGGGAGCTGGACGCATCCTTCACGACATGGCTGTATACGATTGCGAGAAATACGGTGCTTAGCGAGCTGCGCAAGCAAAGATCGGCCCATCTGTCACTGGACGAATCGTTGTTCGAGCCCGTTGCGTCGCAAGATGCTGCCCCGGAGCAGCAGATGCTGCGCAAAGAGCGGATGGAGATGGTTCGCGAAGCGATCAACAATTTGCCTGAGAAGCAGCGCTCGGCACTTATTCTTCGGGAATATGACCAAATGGACTATCAGGAAATCGCTGATATTCTTGGGCAAACGGTCAGTTCCGTCAAATCACTGCTGTTCCGGGCAAGGGCAAGCGTAAAAACGCAGCTTGAGCCGTATTTCGGACGTTCGCCGCTGATGGAAGAATTTGAGGGGATGAAGACAAGATGAATTGCAACGAAACAGAGCGGAAATTCGGAGAATATTGGGACTTGTCCGAAGATGACGAGGAGCGGAAAGCAATTGATCGTCATTTGCTTGAATGCAGGAATTGTGCTGAGCAATTCCGCCTGTGGGAGGAAAGCGAGGAGCTGATTCGGAGCTTATCCGAAGAAGATAGCTTTGTCGGCGAAGTCGAGCATGTCAATCGTTCGGTGATGGATAGGATTTACGCCGAACAATCGTGGCTGATGCCGGAGCCTCATAAAAGCTACCAGTTCAGCAAATCGCTTCGCCGCAATGTAGCGATCATCGTTGCGGCTTGCATGGCCATGTTTGCCTGTGCTTTTTTTGTTTTTGTGTTCGATCATACAGATAGCGGCTCGACGATGGAAATTGCCGAGCTTTCGGGCCTGATGGACACAGCGAACGTAACGGGCGAAGGAATGGTCGTTAAAGCTCAATTTCTGAGCGGCATACCGATAGCGAGCGTCAGTGAGCCGTTCGTCCTGCAGGTCATGCCTGCGTTTCCGCAATACTATGTTGCGCTATCCATGCTTGGCATCGTAATGACGCTGCTTATTTTGAACTGGCTGAAGCGTACGCGCAGCTAGCAAGACTTTCACGGCTATCATGCTTGCAAGGCTCCCTTTCGGGAGCTTTTGCTTTTGGGAGAGAAGGAGAGAGGAAGCAAATGATCGTAGGACTCGTAAGACATGGTCGGACAGCCTGGAATGCAGAGGGAAGAATTCAGGGGCAAACGGATATTCCTTTAAATGAAGAAGGAATACGGCAGGCCGAGGCGCTCGCGCGCAGACTTGCAGGTGAGGAGCGAATGTGGGATGCGGTTGTCTCTAGCGATTTGATGCGTGCACGCGACACAGCGCGTATTATGGCGGACAAGCTTCAAATTCCGTTGCTCGAGGGTGATTCGCGTCTGCGAGAGCTTGCATTCGGCGAAGCGGAAGGTATGACGGAAGCAGAGCGCCATGCAAAATGGGGCATAGACTGGCGCAAGCATGCTGCGGGCGTCGAAGCGGATGCGGTTGTCCGCGCTCGCGGATTGGACGCTTTGCGCCAGTGGCAGGAAGAGCATCCCGAGCGCAAGCTGCTGGTCGTTTCGCATGGAGGCTTTCTGGCTCAGCTGATAGCCGAACTGTGCGCGGGCTTGGAGGATCAGTATTTAAATAATCTGTCCTACTCGATTTTGCAGCTGCAAGATGGACAATGGCAGCCTTCTCTCTATAATTGCACGATCCATTTAAACGGCTGACGCTATAAACGTCACGGACCGCAAACAAGGTTCATCTTTGATGAGCGCTGCTTGCGGTCTTTTATTTTGCCTGCAGCTTGGTTATAAAATGGCCCAACCTTTCCCATAATGGTTAGTATCAAGGCAGGAAAGGGGAGCGCCATGAATTTATCGGATATGCTCGGGCTGGCTGATATTCAACAGCTTGGCAGAATTGCAGACGTCTACCGCTGTGAGTGCAACGGAAACTCTAAAAACGAGTTGATTCAATCGATTCTCTCCACTGTAAGCAGAAACGATGTGTTCGAAGCCCAAGTGAGCAGCATGTCGCTGGAGGATCTGCGCTTTCTTAACTCTCTGCTGTTCGAGCCGCAGGGCTCCTATAGTCTGGAGGATTTGATCGCGCGCGTGCAACAAAGCCGTTTCGGATCAACGCCGGTTCATAATGCAGCTGTTGCCCCTGCTAAAAACAGACGCGTGAAAAAAAACGCCATGCCGGCTCCGCCGCCAAGCCCGCGCGAGATGATTGTGAAATTCAAGCATCAGGGCTGGTTGTTCAATGGCATTAGCGGCCCGGGCCGGTATTTGTTCCAGGTGCCGGCCGACTTGAAGACGCGATTTCGCGATGCGCTGGCCCGAAGATTTGCAACTGAGCTGGTGTATGCGGAGGAACCTCCCTTTTACCGGGATGAGCAGACCCTGATGGAGGGTGACGTTACTTGCTTGCTTCATTATATTTACCATCATGAAGTGCAGCTGACAGCCGATGGGTCGATGTATAAACGGTTTATTCTGCAGTTGATGGGCTTGCTGGGGGTGCAGGAGGAGCTGCCGGCCAAGGGAGAATGGCGGTTCGGCTATGGCAAACACTTTAATCATTATCCGAATCGCTTGTCCTTGCTTTATGATTATTGCTCGGCAAATCGCTATATCGCAGAAAACCAGTCGCAGTTGACGCTGACTGCTGCCGGGGAGGCAAGGCTTGCGGCTGCGCCGCAAGGAGAGAATGCGTCGCTATATCGCTACTGGCTGAAAGCTTACAAGGGACCGATAGTGAATCTTCTTTCCCTCGTTCACTGGATAGATTCACTCGCTGCGAATTGGGTTACGGTCGCTTCCCTGCGTACAGCGCTGGTTCCCTACATTAAACCTTATTATTATGACAGTGCCGATACGATACTGGATACGAGGATAATCGCCATGATGGTGCATTTAGGCTTGCTTAGGCTCGGGGAACATCCCGATAGCAGAGCTGTAGTCCGGATGACAAAAGCGGGACATGCGATTATTTCCGGAACGCTGCATGGTGAGCCTAAATCTCCTCGTACGCAGCATCTCTGAGCTGCTGCTTGGTTCATGCTTGAATATAGGCTAAAGTATAGAAACAGCCATCTATATTCAAGCAAAAGGAGCGGGTAGCGATGCAAGTGCCATTCAAGGGAAAATTCCCGGCGATTCAAGAGGATGTATACATAGCAGACGGCGCCAAAATCATTGGAGACGTCACGATTGGGGAGCGCAGCACAGTGTGGTTCAATGCGGTGCTGCGAGGCGATCTGGCCCCTATTGTAATAGGACACAGCTGCAACATACAGGATGGGACGATCGGTCATGTGAATACGGATCAACCCTTGCTGGTAGAGGACGAGGTATCGGTAGGGCACGGGGCGATTATTCACGGCTGCAAGCTGGGTAAAGGCACATTAATTGGAATGGGGGCAATCGTACTTAACGGCGCGGACATCGGTGAATATGCTTTAATAGGAGCCGGTTCGATTGTTACAGAGAATAAAAAAATACCACCCTATACTCTATCTATCGGGTCACCTGCCAAAGTCGTCAGAGAGTTGACGGAGAGCGATTTGCAGCGCATGCGGCGAACGATGGAAAGCTATGTGACGAAAGGGATAGAATATAGGATCTCTTAACGCCGGTTTGGAGGTGTATCCTATGGATAAAATGAAACTAACGTATGAAGCCATGCTGGGACTTGCTGCGGAGTTTGCGCTCGATGAAGCGATTTTGACATTCAGGACGCGCCAATTGAATGCAGCAATCGATACAGCGCTTGCAGAGGGCGATGAGGATACGTTCTATCGTCTGGCCAAGCAATTGCATGAATTGAAGGGATAAAGGCGTGCGCCGGCAGTAAGTGCCGTGCATGCGAAGCTTTCCAAAGCCTGGTCCATTGCCGGCGATGGAAAGCTTTTTTTGATTAATAGTTGGCAAGAGCCCGCTTCGGAGTTAACATATAAAAGGCAATTAATATGAAGGAATATGAGAACTGAGGCGGGGGGAAAACAATGAAATTCAGTGATATCTCAAGCGAGGAATGGGAGGGGCTTATTCCTTATCTCGATACATGCGTGCTTCCCGTCACCGGGCTGAGCGGAACGGAAGCCCCATATGAGGCCACGGCTTGGCTGGAGCGGCTGCGCGATATGCTTGACCTGCTGGAAATTCCGTTTAAAGGCAGAATCGTGACGTATCCGGCGTGGCATTACGTCGGCGACAGGAAGCAATTGGATGAGCAGGTCGACGCATGGTGCGAGTCGATGAAGCGGACAGGCTTTCGCTACTTTGTTGCGGTGACCGCAGACCCGAATTTGCGCCTGTCTTCGCCAGCCATTGATCTATGGCTGCAGCCGAACCAGGACGGGAGCGTGCCGCAGCAAGCGTATGTAAGCGATGCAATCCGCAAGCTGTGGAGCGGAGAGAGCGTTTAAAGTTTTTTAATGCCTTCGTATAGGAAAGGCGGAATTTGGGGAAAACAATGGGCATACAGGGCTAAATGTGACAAAAAAAGAACAAATTATTGAACGGCAATTTGTTAACCAGTCAAATATCAGACCATATTCTTGACGCTCCCAAGCACCTAGGCTATTATAAGTTATGTCCTAGTTCGTCATGCGTTTTTTGCCATGCGGCAATACGCGAGATATGGTTGGCAAAGGGGGTTAGAACAGAAGATGAGTAACCATGAACAACATGAAACCGCGCACAAACCGGTTCAGCGCAAGGAAATGTCCCGGCGTCAATTTTTGTCGTATACGCTTGGCGGAACGACTGCATTTATGATGGGCGGCGCGGTGCTGCCGATGGTCCGCTTTGCCGTGGACCCGCTCCTTGTCAAGAAGGAAGGCGGCAATTATGTAAAGGTAATTGAAGAGAGCAAAATTACAAATGAACCGCAGGAGTTTAAGTACACCGTTCATCAGAAGGACGGCTGGTACGAGAGCAACCCTTCGCTGGCAGCCTGGATTTCCAAGGATGAGAACGGCAAGATTTTTGCGCTTTCGCCTGTATGTAAGCACTTGGGCTGTACGATCGGCTGGAACGTAAAGGGCCAGAACGAATACGACTGCCCGTGTCATGATGCGCGCTACTCGAAGGACGGCAAGAATTTGACCGTTGCGCCAAAACCGCTCGATGAGTACGAAGTGAAGCTGGAGGGCGGATTCGTATATCTCGGTCCAGTTATTCCGAACACAAGAACGAAATAGGGAGGCGTGTGGCAGATGTTTAAAACTGTATACAACTGGATTGACGAACGTCTTGACATTACGCCGCTTTGGAGAGATGTAGCAGACCATGAGGTTCCTGAGCATGTTAACCCTGCGCACCATTTCTCAGCGTTCGTGTACTGCTTCGGCGGCTTGACGTTTTTTATTACCGTAATTCAGATTCTGTCCGGTATGTTCCTCACCATGTACTATGTGCCGGATATTATCAATGCTTATGCAAGCGTTGACTATTTGCAGCATCAGGTTGCATTCGGTCAAATCGTACGCGGCATGCACCATTTTGGGGCAAGCCTTGTAATTGTAATGATGTTCCTACATACGCTGCGCGTATTCTTTACGGGTTCTTACAAAGCGCCGCGCGAAATGAACTGGGTTGTCGGCATGCTGATCTTCTTTATCATGCTCGGCCTTGGTTTTACCGGCTATTTGCTGCCTTGGGACAACAAAGCTTACTATGCAACGAAAGTAGGCGTTGAAATCGCTGCATCCGTGCCTGTACTTGGACCGTATATTGCGGACTTCCTGTACGGCGGCGATATTGTAGGAGCGCAGACGCTCACTCGCTTCTTTGCGATCCATGTATTCTTCTTGCCTGGCGCATTGATTGCGATGCTTGCTGCCCACTTTATCATGATTCGGAAGCAAGGCATTTCAGGACCACTTTAAGCAAAGGAGGGCTTACTTATGGCGCATGGTCAACATTCAAACGAGAAGGTTGTTTACGTTGGCGATTCTCGTGTCAGAAAAAACAACCATCCGAACATACCGCCAGACTACACGTCATTCCCGGGCAAATCGGAAGCATTTATTCCGAACTTTCTGCTAAAGGAATGGATGGTAGGCTGTGTCGTACTGGTCGGCTTTCTGGTATGGGTTATTGCAGAGCCTGCTCCGCTGGGCTATCCTGCCGATCCGACAAACGCCGCGTTTATTCCGATGCCGGACTGGTACTTCCTGTTCCTGTATCAATTTTTGAAATATCCTTACGTGTCGCAGGATTACATCCTGCTCGGCACAGTGGGCGTGCCAGGCGTCATGTTTGGCGCGTTGCTGCTCGCTCCGTTTCTGGATACCGGCAAGGAGCGCCGCTTTTACCGGCGGCCAATCGCTTCCTCGCTGATGTTTCTGTCGCTTATCGCGTGCGTGTATTTGACAGTCGTTTCATGGGATCACTACCAGGAAATGCTGGAGAAAAACGGCCAAGTGCCTGAGCATCACGAGCGCGAAGAAAAAGCGCGTGAAGCGATCGAGGCTGGAGAAGAACGCCCTAACCCAATGAAGCCGCCTAAGACTGCTGCATTGGTAGAGGCGGACGACCCGGCTATGACGATCATTCAGGCTCAATGTATCGGCTGTCATGCGGCTGATTTGGGCGGACAAGGCGGTGCTCCTGCGCTTGCAGGCATTGGCGATCGTTTGTCCAAGGAAGAGCTTGCCGAAGTCATTACGAACGGTCGGAACGGAATGCCTGCGTTCGGCGAGCAGCTGTCGGCCGACGAAATCGATCAATTGGCAACCTGGCTGGAGAAGCAGAAGGTAGCTGCCGAATAACTGCAAGGAAGAAAGACCTGATCGTATTTGCGATCAGGTCTTTTTGTAAAAATATAAGGATTTATTAGGTGTACATAGGTAATCGGCTTCTATTTTTGTTTTCCGTTATTCTTGATTCCATAAAGAACAGGAGGAGCAGCAAGCGATGAAGTTGTCTTTTTTCTGGAGCAAGGCGTTTTTGCTTAATCGTCCGTTTTTATGGCTGTTGTTCGCCGTAAACGTTGGTGGCACCATTTACGGCTATATATGGTATGAAGGCCAGCTTGTCTCTACCTATCATAACCATCCGCTGTGGCAAATCGTATTTGTGCCTGATTCGCCGACGGCCAGCCTGTTTTTTACGCTTGCGCTTTTATATCTCTTATTTCCGGTCAAGCTTCAGAATCCCATCGCCGTTGCCGGGCGCAGCCTGCTCGAAGCTCTTGCTATCGTATGTTCGGTGAAGTACGGCATTTGGGCCGTTGCCATGATTGTAGCCGGCGCCTGGCAAGGAGCCGCGATGGAGTGGCAGCACTATATGCTCATCGCTTCGCATTTGGGCATGGCGCTGGAGGCGGTCCTGTATTTTCGCTTTATGAAGGCCGGTGCAGGCGCATTGGCCGTGGCGACCGGGTGGCTGCTGCTGAATGATACGGTCGATTATACGTTCGGCGTATTTCCTTATTTGGCGGACCAGCTTGACGATGATTTGACGGCTGTCCGGAATTTCACGTTTGGCTTGTCTTTGTTCAGCTTCGCTACCGGCTTGCATGTGTGGTGGAGATGGCGGCCAAAAGCATAATGGCGGACATCCCCTCATAGACTGTGCTATGGGGGGATGTTCATGACTATGCGGTTTATCATTCCGCTTATCTGCTGCATTTTGCTGACGGTCAGCTCCGCGGGAGCGGTATGGGGCAGTACGCTGGACAAGCCGGCCAAAGCGTCAGAAGTCAGCTTTAACATAATGAAGGAATGGGCGCTGACGGATGACTTGACCCGAGGGATGTATGATGCAGCACGTGCGGGCAATCGTCAAGCCGGCTTTCTGTACGCTCAGAAGCTGTTAGCTAATCTGGAGAAAATCGGTTATTTGCAGCCGGACAAGCGTTCCGGCATAGCGGGAATGGCTGAGGATTCGAGCGTGATTAAAGACGTTTTGATGAGCGGGAATCCGGCTGCTCTATGGCTGCCTATGACGGCGCGACTCATGCTCGCCGGAGATGTTATGGTCAGGCCGGCCAACGCTTTGTGGCTGCAGTATGAAGCTGTTCTGTTAGACGACTGGTCGCGGGTCGAAAAGGGCTGGAAACGGCAGACCGATGATCGGGCGGAAGCTGCAAGAGCGGCCATGTACAGTCTCGAAAATCACGCTGACCGAATTGAGCTTGCGTATACGCTCCTATACGGAGCTGGCCATGGTGTGGAATTGAAGGAACGAATCGCCTATACGAACAAGCTGCTGGAGCTGAGAACAACGCGCGGCGGGCATGACGTGATGGTCAATGAAGCGCTGCAGGCGTTAAGAAGCGCCATCATCAAGCTGTATGATCAGAGCAGGCAAGCGGAAACGCTTGCGGTCTTTTCTCCTCCGTTGGTTGCAAGTCCATTGAAATGGGCCCTTCTGCTTGGCGCCGTCATTTCGGCCGTGCTCACTTACAAGGGCTGGAGCAAATATAAAGCGGAGCCTTACGGGGTTAAGCGTATCCGATAACGCTACTCTTCTCTGAAACCTTCGCCAAGCACATCATGCACTTCATTAATAACGATAAAGGCCCGCGGGTCGATTTTGCGTATGAGCGATTTCAAACGGCGTATTTCCTGCCTTTGAACGACGCAATAAACGACCTGTTTGTGCTGTCCGGAGAAAGCGCCCTTGGCTTGCAGCAGCGTCACGCCGCGTTCAAGCTCTACCGTAATTTGCGAGGCGATCGCTTCACTGTGATCGGACACGATCGAGAACGCTTTGGCTGCGTAGGCGCCGTCCTGGATAAAATCGATTAGCTTGGAGGCTACGAAGACGGTAACAAGCGTATACAGCACCTGTTCTACCGAGATGAAAAGCAGCGATAGACCGATAATAAGCGCGTCCATCGTCAAAATAATTTGTCCCATGCTCAGCCCTTTGTGCCTGACAACGATTCGCGCAATAATATCAACGCCTCCCGTCGTCCCGCCAAACCGGAATACGATGCCAAGCCCGGCCCCGAGCGTAACGCCTGCATAAAGGGCTGCCAGCATAAAATCGCCCGTGCTTTCAAGGGGAATCAAATATCGATGCTCGATCAGCATTTCCATCAGCGCCAGAAATCCCGATAACGAGACAATGCCAAGCAGCGTATACAACATTTGATTGCGGCCAAGCGCTTTGACGCCAAGCAGGAATAACGGGATGTTAAGCAGCAGGGTCGAGAGTGAAAGCGGCCAGCCGGCTGCGTAATTGAGCAATACTGCGATGCCGGTCACGCCGCCCTCCATAAGCTGATTCGGTATGACAAAATAATGGAGTCCAAATGCGTATATCGCGGTCCCGATTAAGATGGGGACGACCATTCGCAACTGCTTGAGCGTTCCGTTCATTTGTCCGCTCCCCTTTCATCCGGGCGTATCCGTTTTGAATGCGTTAAGGTCCTATCTGCCGATAAAGTATTTTATGGATTTAACATTGATTTTATTAAGTCGTTTACGTTAACATAGGAAAAGACCGTCAGTCAGATGCGTCCGCAAAGGTAAGCAACCGGATGCAGAAAGGAAGCATAGAGATGTCGGAAAAAACATTATCTGAGGTTCAACGGGAAGTGGATGATTACATTTCCCAATTCAAAGAAGGCTACTTTAGCCCGCTGGCTTTAATGGCTAGAATGTCCGAAGAGGTGGGGGAGCTTGCTCGCGAAATCAATCATTATTACGGCGAGAAGCCCAAGAAGCCCGATGAGGCGGACAACTCGGTTGAAATGGAGTTAGGAGATATTTTGTTTCTGCTCTCCTGCTTTGCAAATTCGTTAAATATCGATTTAACGGAAGCGCATAACAAGGTTATGCACAAGTTCGCCACGCGAGACGCGAACCGGTGGACGAAGAAAACAGCCGAACAGTAAACGAGCTCGCTACATATGCTGTACCATCAACCTGTGTACAAGGAGGATGGGCAGATGGACGGAGAGAGCTGCGTTCGAAGAGCTTATGAATATATATGGAACGGCGATTTTGAAGCAGCGATCTATTGGTTCGAGCAGGCGATAGCGGCTGAGCCGGATCGCTCTTCCTACTACCATAAATGCGCTGTATCCTGCGCCCGCAGCGGCAAATGGCAGAAAGCCAGGCTGCATGCCGAAGCTGCGCTTGCATTGGAACCGGAGCACGAAGAATACCGGTATCATCTGCAGGTGATAAATGCCAGATTGCTGTATGAAGAGGCGCAGCTGCTGATTGCATCGGAGCCTTCGCGTCTGCTGGAGGCGGAGCCTCTGCTTGTGCAGTCCACTCAGCTAGACCCGCTCAGCTTTGAAGCCAGCTATACGCTGGCGCTCGTATATGCGGAGCTGGGGAGGCTGGATGAAGCGATTGCGAACGTGAGGGAGGCGCTGAAGCTGGAACCGGGCCATACCGCGGCAAGACGGCTTTTCGTGGAGGTAAGCCGCAGAAGAAGAATGGCGCGGCTTGGCCCAAGTGCATCTAAAAGAAAAAGGAACAGGTGATAGAGGCATGACGACACAAAAAATTAGAGTAGCAGTTGCAGGCGCCAGCGGCAGAATGGGGCGCGAAGTCGTTAAAATGGTGCTGGAGGACGAAACGCTGGAGCTCGTTGCGGCAGCCGCTCCTTCAGCCGCCGCATCAGATGCGGGCAGTCTGGCAGGCAAGCCGGCTACCGGAGTAATCGTAAAAGCTACGCTGGAGGAAGCGTTGAATGGCTCCCGCGCCGATGTGCTGGTTGATTTCACGGTCCCGCAGGTCGCGTACAGCAATACAAAAACCGCGATCGCATACGGGGTTCGTCCAATTATGGGAGTAACAGGCTTTACGCCCGAGCAAATCGAAGAGCTGGACGAGCTTTGCAAGGAAAAGGAGCTTGGCGGGCTGATCGCGCCTAATTTCTCTATCGGAGCCATCCTGATGATGAAATTTGCAGCAGAGGCATCAAAATATATGCCGCATGTCGAAATTATTGAATATCATGGCGATCAGAAGCTTGACGCTCCTTCCGGTACATCGATCCAAACGGCAAAGCTGATCTCGGAAGTGCGCAGAGAGCTTCGCCAAGGCAATCCTCATGAGGAAGAGCTGATTGAAGGCGCTCGCGGCGGATATTATGACGGCTTTCGTATACATAGCGTCAGGCTGCCGGGCGTATTCGCCCAGCAGGAGGTCGTATTCGGCGGCTATGGGCAAACGCTCAAAATCAGACACGATTCGTATGAGCGCGCAGGCTACATGCCGGGAGTCAACATAGCGGTGAAAAAGGTTATGACCTACACAGGCATGATTTACGGTTTTGAGCATGTAATGGATTAGTTTCGCAGCGGGAGAGGGGAACGTCATGTTAAACATTGCTTTTATTGCGCATGATCGCAAAAAGGATGAAATGGTTAATTTTGTTATAGCCTATGAAAGTGTGTTTGTTCCGCATAAGCTCTATTCCACGGGAACGACCGGAACGCGGATTATGGAGCAAACAGGCTTGTCTATCCATCGATTTATGTCAGGCCCGCTTGGCGGCGATCAGCAAATCGGCGCGCTGGTTGCGGAGAACGAGATGGATTTAATCATATTCTTGCGCGACCCGTTGATGGCGCAGCCGCATGAGCCGGATATTATCGCCTTGCTGCGTCTTTGCGATGTTCAAGGCATTCCAGTCGCGACAAACATTGCAACAGCCGAGCTGCTTGTCAAAGCGGTACAGCGCGGCGACTTTGCATGGCGAGAGCTTGTTCACAAATACAAGCCGGGGCTGGAAGAATGAACGCGCCGCTGGATTTGCTCGCCTTTGGCGCGCATGCGGATGATGTGGAAATCGGTATGGCCGGAACGATTGCGAAGCACGTGCAAGCGGGTTATCGGGTCGGAGTCTGCGATCTAACACAAGCGGAAATGTCATCAAACGGAACAGTGGAGAGAAGGATGGAGGAAGCGGCAGCCGCTTCCTCCATTTTGGGACTGGCTGTGCGAACCAATCTGGGCTTGCCCGACCGAGGCTTGCAGTCTACGCGCAGTCAAATCGACAAAATTGTTGAGCAAATCAGAATCCATCGTCCACGCGTTGTGTTTGCTCCCTACTGGATAGACCGCCACCCGGACCATATCGCTTGCAGCCATATGATCGAGGAGGCGGTTTTTAACGCCAAGCTTCGCAAATATATGCCGGAGCTGCCCGCCGTTCAGGTGGAACAGCTTGTCTTCTATTATATAAACGATATGGAGAACGTCTCGCTTACGGTGGATATCAGCGATGTAGCGGAGACGAAGCGGCAGTCGCTGCTAGCGTATCGATCGCAGTTTGAAGCGGTGAGCGAAGGCGAGGACCGCGTGAGCACGCCGCTGACGAACCGCTATGTCGAGCGGGTAGAGGCGCGTGACGCCTTGCTGGGACAAGCCCGAGGCTGGGCAGCCGCGGAAGGATTTACACTGAAAAAGCCGCATGCCGTAACTTTATTCTAAGGAATGCATATGGTACAGCTTGCGCCTGAATACATTTAACATACGTGGCTAACACAGGAGGTGCGACAACGGTGGCAAGAAAATTAAAAATCGGAATCACCTGCTACCCAACGCTGGGCGGTTCGGGTGTCGTGGCTACTGAACTAGGGAAATTGCTGGCAGAGCGCGGGCATGAAATTCATTTTATAACGCATAGCATTCCGTTTCGCCTGGGTCAATTTAATAAAAATATTTTTTTCCACGAAGTGGAAGTAAACGATTATTACGTTTTCCGTTACCCGCCTTACGATCTGGCGCTTGCGAGCAAGATGGCTCAGGTCGCCAAAATGCAGCAGCTCGACCTGCTTCATGTTCATTATGCCGTGCCGCACGCGGTATGCGCCTACCTGGCCAAGCAGATGAACAATGACGGCCTCAAAACGGTTACAACGCTGCATGGAACGGACATTACCGTGCTTGCACAGGATGAGTCGTTAAAAGATTTGATCAGGCTGGCCATTCATCAGAGCGATGCGGTAACTGCGGTGTCAAACGATCTGATCGAGGAGACAAGAAGGCTGCTCGATATTACGACGCCTATTGACCTGACTTATAATTTTGTCGATAAACGGGTTTATTATCCTAGAGACATCACATCGCTGCGCTCGGACTATGCCGAGCCGGATGAAAAAATTCTTATGCATATTTCCAATTTCCGGCCCGTCAAGCGCGTTGGCGATGTTATAGATATTTTTGCCAAAGTATCCTCGCAGATTAAAGCGAAGCTGCTGCTCGTGGGCGAGGGTCCGGAGCTTTCCAGAATGCAATGCAAAATTCGGGAGCTGGGCTTGGAGGAGAAGGTTGTTTTCCTTGGCAAGCAGGAGGATGTGGCACAGGTGATTTCTTTGGCCGACGTCCTGCTTCTGCCGTCCGAGAAGGAAAGCTTTGGCCTCGTGGCGCTTGAAGCGATGGCTTGCGGCGTACCGACGATCGGCTCGAACGCGGGAGGCATTCCGGAGCTTGTGACAAACGGCGAAACCGGTTATTTGTCGGATATCGGCAATGTGGAGGAAATGGCGGACAACGCCCTGCGTCTGTTGACGAATCAGCAGCTCCATGAGCAGTTCAGACAGGCTTGTCTATTCCGTGCCCGCAACGAATTCTGCAACGATTCGATTACAAGGCAATATGAACAAATTTATTATCGGGTGCTTGGCATGGAAGTGGAGCTTCCTGCTATGGTATGCAGCGACTAAACTGGCGCTTGGCGGAAAGGCAGGTGTAGAAGATGAAGCTGAAGCTGCCTGAGCCGCTTGCGCTTGCGCTGCCAATTGTTGAAAGGCTGCAGGAGCAGCATTACGAAGCGGTGTTTGTCGGAGGCTGTGTGCGAGATACGCTGCTCGGTCTACCCCTCAAGGATGTGGATATTGCCACCTCGGCTCAGCCGGAGCAAGTGCTCGAACTATTTGATCGCTGCATTCCCACAGGCTTGCAGCATGGTACCGTAACGGTCATGCAGGGCAAAACAGGCTATGAAGTCACGACCTTTCGTGAAGAATCGGGCTACGAGCATTATCGCCGGCCGGAGACCGTTCAATTTATAACGAGCCTTGAGGGCGATTTGCTGCGCCGCGATTTTACCGTTAATGCCATGGCGCTGAATGCGAACGGGGAGCTGCTTGATCCGTACGGCGGCGCAGCGGATTTGCAAAGATCCGTTCTGCGCTGCGTCGGTGTGGCGAATGCCCGCTTTCAGGAGGATGCCTTGCGCATGCTGCGCGCTGTCCGCTTTATCGGCGTATACCGTTTTTTTCCTGCCCTTGGCACCTGGAGAGCGCTTGTACGGCATCGCGAGCTGCTGCGCTTCATTGCGATGGAGCGCGTTCAAGCGGAGCTGGATAAAATGCTGGCGGGCTCCAATCCGCTGCGCGGTCTACATTTTACGCAGAGGAGCGGTCTTCTTGCCTGGCTGAAGGAGCCGCTCGATAAGAGCGTGCTGCAGGCTGTACAGAATTTAGCGACAGACAAAGGCTTGTCCAAGCATTTGGCCGGACTGCCTCGTCTAGCCGGGCTGGACAGCCGCTATGCCGCTGTGGCGATTGCGCTGAAACTGACGGAGCGGCAAACGGTTGAGGCGCTGGGTACACTCAAGTTCCCTGCGAAGCGAATAAAGCAAATAGGCGCGCTTGTTGCCTGCCATATAGAAATGCACGCCTCCCTCGCCAAGAAAGAGGGGCAAGAGCTGCTGCGGCAAAGCTGGTTGAGATATGTTCTGAAAGCAGGCAAGCCGCTATGCACGCAGTGGCTTGAGCTGGCTGCCGCTGATGACGGCGATTATACGCAGAGACTGGCCGCATGGCTGCAGGACATGCCGATCTCAACGCTGAAGGAGCTCCATTTGAGCGGAAACGACTTGACCCGCGAGCTTAAGCGAAAAGCCGGCCCATGGCTCAGCTCCACGCTACAGGAGCTGCTTTTTGCCGTAGCAAGCGGCAGCTTGCCGAACGACAGAGCGCAGCTGCTGGATCGGGCTAAACGACTGAATGAAGAGGTTAACGATGATGAAGCATGAGACGGTCATACAATTGCTGCAATCCAAGCATGGTGAATATATTTCCGGCGAGACGATCAGTCAAAGGTTAGGCGTCAGCCGGACGGCGATATGGAAGCAGATTCGAAAGCTGGAGGAAGCCGGTTATGTCATTGAGGCTTCGAGAAAGCTGGGCTACCGACTGATCAGCGTTCCGGATACGTACGATTTGGCCGC
Organism: Paenibacillus sp. SY21-1; assembly: GCF_005222705.1. Lineage (GTDB taxonomy): Bacteria > Bacillota > Bacilli > Paenibacillales > Paenibacillaceae > Pristimantibacillus. The sequence continues at coordinate 97,696 of NZ_STGF01000018.1, forward strand.
CTTGCAGGACAAGCTGCAGACGGTCTCCTTCGGGCGCGGGCTGCAGCTGCTGGATACGGTGGAATCAACGCAGATTCTAGCGCGCGAGGCAGCGGAGTCCGGAGCGGCGGAAGGGGCGCTGTTTTTGGCCGAGCAGCAGCTTGGCGGTCGCGGCAGGATGGGCAGAGGCTGGATATCCCCGCGCGGCAAAGGCATTTGGATGAGCATGGTGCTCCGTCCGGCGGTTCCGATTCATTTTGCTCCGCAGCTTACATTGCTGACAGCGGTAGCGCTCTGCCGCAGTCTCAAACGGACGACCTCGCTGGCAATCGGCATCAAATGGCCGAACGATCTGCTAATTGAAGGCAAAAAAATTAGCGGCATACTGCTTGAATCGGCAGCGGAGGACGAGAGGCTGCGTTATGTCATTGCCGGTATCGGCATCAGCGTTAATTTGGAGGAGGCGGATTATCCGTCTGAGCTGCTTGAAAAAGCGGTGTCGCTTCGAATGGCTGGCGGCAAAAGCTGGGATCGCTCCGAGCTGCTGGCGGATTTTTTGATGGAATGGGAGCAGCTGTACCGGTTGTACGCAAAAGAAGGCTTCGGACCGATAATAACGTTGTGGGAAGCGCTTGCCGTTTCTCTGGGAAAGCCCGTTCGTCTGACAACGCCTCAAGGCGAGCTTTCAGGCGTTCCGATAGGACTTGCGGAAAGCGGAGCGATCCGGATTAAATTGGAGGATGGCAGCGTTCAATCGGTGTTTTCTGCCGAAATGGGCGAGCCTTTATAGAGCTTGCGCATTTACGGCTACCGGTATTTTTGATAAACTGATTGTGTCAGGCGGTATTTCAACGAAAGCTGCACTGACACGGCTGGTTTGTAATTTCATATGTTGGAAATGCACACTCTGCTCTGAGCCGCCTGGGACCGAGACAGAAGGAAGCATTTGACAAGAACGTTTCCTTTTCCGTTTAGGGACCTTTTTAGCGACGGCTAAAAGGTTTATTTGTGTTTATCCTAACGTGGAAGAGAGGATGAGATGGATGAAAAAAAGGCTAACGATCACCCATTTTAAAAAAATGAAGCAGGAAAGCAAGCCAATCTCTGTGCTGACAGCTTACGACTTTCCTTCGGCAAAGCTTGCGGAGGAAGCGGGCATTGACATTATTCTGGTTGGAGATTCGCTCGGCAACGTCGTGCTTGGCTACGACACAACGATTCCTGTTACCATTGAAGATATTGTCTATCATACAAGAGCGGTAGCTCGCGGAGCGCAGCAGACGTTTATCGTTGCGGACATGCCCTTTATGAGCTACGGCGTAAGCCGCGAAGCCACGATGCGCGGCGCGGCGCGCATTATGCAGGAGGGCGGGGCGCAGGCGGTGAAGCTGGAGGGCGGCGTGGAAATTGCAAGCGATGTTGCCGCTCTGGTCAAGGCCGGTATTCCTGTAATGGGCCATATCGGGCTGACGCCGCAATCCGTTCACCAGCTTGGCGGCTACAAGGTGCAAGGCAAGCTGGAGGCTGACGCCGAGCGACTGGTGCAGGATGCGAAGGCGCTGGAGGAAGCGGGCGCATTCAGCATTGTGCTTGAGCTTGTGACCGAAGAATTGGCCGCTTATATAAGCGGCGAGGTAGCCATTCCAATCATCGGTATCGGCGCAGGCCGCGGCTGTGACGGGCAAGTACTCGTTTATCATGATATTTTGCAATATGCTTCGCCTTATTTCGAGAAAAAATTCGTCAAAACCTATGCGGATATTGGAACGACAATTCGCACAGCGATTGAAAACTACGTCAGCGACGTCAAATCAGGCGTTTTCCCGCAAGAGGAGCATGTGTTCGGCGCGCAAGCAGGCACAATCGGCGCTCTCTATGGAGGAGAAGCCCGCAAAGGCAAGGATGCCGACGATGGTCAGCTTGCTGCCAGAGGAAAGGAAGTGCCGTTGACTTGAACGTATACCGGACCAAGGCGGAGCTCAAGGCGTTTGTCGCTTCTACTCGCGCTGGGGGCAAAACAATCGGCTTCGTGCCGACAATGGGCTATTTGCATGAAGGGCATGCCAGTCTGTTAAGGCAAGCGCGCTCTGAGAATGACATCGCCGTGCTTAGCATTTTCGTCAATCCGCTTCAGTTTGGTCCCAATGAGGATTTGGATCGTTATCCTCGCGACGAGGAGCGTGATTTGGCCCTTGCACGGGAATGCGGAATCGATGCGGTGTTTATGCCAAGCGTACAGGAAATGTACCCGCAGCAGCCGCTTACAAGCGTCATCGTACATCAAATTACGGGCCGTCTATGCGGAGCTTCCCGACCAGGACATTTCGACGGGGTGGGAACCGTAGTCAGCAAGCTGTTTCATTTGGTTATGCCGGACCGCGCGTATTTTGGTTTAAAGGATGCCCAGCAGCTGGCTGTCATCCAGCAAATGGTCGATGATCTGAATTTTGCTGTGGACATCGTGCCTTGTCCGATCGTCAGAGAGCCGGATGGCCTTGCGCTAAGCTCTCGCAACGTATACCTGAGCGCGTTGCAGCGCCAGCAGGCCGTCGTGCTGTCGCGTACGCTGGCAGAAGCGGAGCAATGGCTTCACCGGCCGGAAATCACGGTCGAGCAATTTCTAAAGCTGATTGTCGAGCGTATACAGACGGCCAAAGAGGCGGAACTGGACTATGCGGAGCTGCTTCGTTATCCAAGCTTGCAGCCGCTTGAGCCGCAGCAGAAAACCGCTGAGCTTGGAGAAAAGCTGATATTGGCGCTAGCTGTAAAATTTGGAGCGACGAGATTAATCGACAATCGCATATTCGAGTCAGCGGAAGGGTGAGCACACCATGTTAAGAACGATGATGAAATCCAAGCTGCACCGGGCTACAGTGACCGAGGCAAACCTGAATTATGTAGGCAGCATTACCATTGACGAGGACCTGATGGACGCCGCAGATATTTGGGAAAATGAAAAAGTGCAAATCGTGAACAACAATAACGGCGCGAGGTTTGAAACATACGTGATAACGGGCGAACGCGGCTCTGGCGTTATTTGTCTGAATGGCGCGGCGGCAAGACTGGTGCAGCCGGGCGATCAAGTCATTATTATTTCTTATGCCTCCATGACCAATGAAGAAGCAAAGGCGTACAAGCCGATTATTACGATTCTGGATGAGCGGAACAAGCCGCTGCAGCGTATTGACGCCGAGTTGCATGGAGCTATCCTATAAACGAGCAGGGGACGGTATAAGCCGTCCCTGCTTTATGTAACGGCTGGCATGCCGTATGAAATGCCCCGCCGCAACAAAAAATGAGTGTATCGCTCCTTACTTTTTGGCGAAGGCGGGATGGAAAATGTTCAAGCAAATGTTTGCAGTCATGAACCAGAAGCTTGACCAGATTATTGCGGACTACACCGGGGCTTCAGCCAATGCGAAGCATGAATATGAACAGGACATGGATGAAATGAAGCGGATAAGCGATTCCTTCATTGAAGAGTGGTTGTTATTTGAAGAAAAGCTGAGCGATTTCAAGGAGCAAATGTCTTCCAATGATGGGATATACGACGGGCAGTCCGAAGCTGCCCCCGCCAACCAGTCCGCTTCGCAGACTTCTGTTGCATGCCATATTTTTGACTTGGAAATACCGGATGAAGCTGCGATAATAATGAATAAAGGCCAGGGTTATTATAAATTATTTATGTTCGGTCAAGCTGCAGCACAGTTTCAGCTCATTATTAATCAGACGCCGGAGTGCAACTTGGCCAGATTATTTTTAGGAATGGCGCATATGCATCTTCAAAACTGGAGCGAGGCGCAGCGCCATTTTCAGCTGCTGGTCGTTTTGACGGACTTTCCTAAATGGCTGGCGATGGGCTATAATGCGTTAGGGTGCATTCAAGCCATTCATCTGAATGTGGCGCGCGCGGAACAATTGTTCAGGCAAGCCTGCGATGCTGATCCGAGCTTTAAGGACCCGCAAAACAATTTGCAATCCTGCAAGAACAAATCATCGCATTTATCGCTATATTTTGGGAGCACGGAGCTGTGCTGTTTGTGAGAGGAACGGAGCAACTATGAAATTTGCGGTATTGGATTTGGAAACAACGGGTCATGGCGTTGAGGACGATATTTTGCAAGTCGGCCTTTGCGTTGTATCCGAAGAGCTTGAAATTATAGATTCATTCCATTCATTCGTGAAGCCGACCATACCAATTCCTGCTTTTATTACGCAATTAACGGGTATCGGGGAAGAAGATGTGGCGGATGCGCCGGGGCTGGATGCTGTATTGAAAGCCCTGCTTCCTTTTTTGGATGGCGCTGTGCTGGTTGCTCATAATGTTGGCTTTGATGCCGGTTTCCTGAATCAGGCGCTCGTTCGTTGCGGCTATAATCGCTTGTCCACACGGAGACTTGATACGATCGAGCTGCTGCGCATATTATATCCGACGATAACGACGTACCAGCTTGGCGCTGTCACCGAGCTGCTTCATATCGAGCACGCCCAGCATCACCGTGCGGACAGCGATGCAAAGGCAACTGCCGAATTGCTGATTCATTTAGTGAATAAGCTACGCCAATTGCCGCTGCTAACGTTGCAGCGGCTATCGGCGCTAGTGGACGACGGCAAGGATTTAAGCTGGTTTCTGAAGGAAACGCTTCAACGGATGGAAGTACGTACAGTGTTCGAATCGAACGAATACGACTATTTCAATCAGTTTGCGATTAAGGTGCGGGAATGGCCGGAAGAACAGCCTCCCCGGGCTAGTCAGCTTTCAGAACCGTTTGAGCAAGTCAGCTTCGAGTCCTATCTGGAAAACGTGCAGGAAAGCTTCAAGAGCCGTTTCGACAATTACGAAGAAAGACCGGCTCAAAGCGCAATGTTCCATGAGGTGTATGAGTCATTGTCGAGCAATCGACATCTGCTGATCGAGGCGGGCACCGGTACGGGCAAATCGCTGGGCTATCTCATTCCCGCGCTTTATCATGGCATAAAAAGCAACAAAAAAGTAGTTGTAAGCACGCATACGATTAATTTGCAGGAGCAATTGCGCCATCGCGATTTGCCCTTGCTTGCTGAGGTGCTGCCGTTTGACTTTAAGGCTTCGATCTTTAAAGGCCGCAGCAACTATTTGTGCCTTCGCAAATTCGAGGGCAAGGTAAACGCGAAGGATCTCGCTTCGCCGATAGAGGATGCGATGACAGCCGCGCAAATGGTCGTTTGGCTTGGCGAGACGGAAACCGGCGATCAGGAGGAGCTTAATTTCGGCAGCAAAGGCGCGGATTTCTGGTCAACGGTAGCCAGCGATACGGAATCCTGTCTCAATCGCTCATGTCCGTGGTTTAAGCGCTGTTTCTATCATCGGGCCAAACATGAAGCCAATATCGCGGATGTGTGCATCACGAATCATTCCTTGCTGTTTACCGACGTACAGGCGGACAACCGGCTGTTGCCTGGTTATACGCATTTGATAATTGATGAGGCTCATCATATGGAGGAAGTGGCCAGCAAGCATTTAGGCATGCAGGTCGGTTATTTATCGCTTGCCCATACGTTGACGAGGCTGTACAAGGATGCCCGGACGGGACTGCTTCCGGCTTTGCGGCTCAAGCTCGCCAACGAAGACGATGCGCATCAATCGGCATGGCTGGAGACAATTGACACCGTAATCCCGATTTTTAATGAAATACGCGAGCATTGGGATAAATTGTTTGAGCTTTTTTACAACTATACCCATGTTTCGGACGAGCGGGTAAGCGACAATGGACAAACGGTATGCCGATTGAAAAAAACAGAGCTGCCGGACGATTGGGATCATGCGGTTCAGGCGGAAGGCAACGTCTATACGGAGCTGAACAAGGTCGTTCGAACGGTCGAGAAGATGATGGAGGATGTCAAAGAGCGTGCCGATGATCTGTCGGTTCAGGCGCTGTTGACCGACTTGAATGGCGCGATGCGCGAGCTTGCGCGCGTAAAAGACGAGCTACGAATGTTTATTCAATTGGATCAGCCGGAAACGGTTTTCTGGATTGAGGCAAGCGCTGCGTACCGTCACCGCTCCGTCCAATTGTACGGCGTGCCTGTTGATGTCAGCGAGAAGCTGCGGCAGTACTTTTTTGATGTGAAGGAAAGCGTTGTTATGACGTCGGCGACTTTGACCGTGCAGAAGTCCTTTGAATATGCGAAGGAACAGCTTGGTCTGACCGGCTACGAGGAGCAAGGCAGGCTGCTGTCTGTACAGCTGCCATCGCCGTTCAATTACCGGGAGCAAGCGCTTGTCGTCATTCCGCGCAATTTTCCGGCGCTGCGCGGATCGTCCGTCGGCTCGGAATACGTCGTCAAGCTGGCTGCTTCTCTGGCCGATGCAGCTATTGAAACGCGCGGACGCATGCTCGTCCTGTTCACCTCCTACCGCATGCTTAAACAGGTATACGAGGTGCTGAAGGACCTGCTTGCCGCCGAAGGCATTACCGTTCTGGGACAAGGAATCGACAGCAGCAACCGGACGAAGCTGACTCGCCGTTTCCGCCAGTCGCCCGAAGCCGTTCTGTTAGGCACAAGCAGCTTCTGGGAGGGCGTGGACATTCCCGGCGAAGCGCTTATTTGTTTGGCCATCGTTCGTTTGCCGTTCCAGCCGCCTAATCACCCGCTTGCGGAAGCCAAGGCGGAGAAGCTGCAGCGGATGAAGCAAAACTCTTTCATGAAGCTTTCGATTCCGCAAGCGGTTATCCGATTCAAGCAAGGCTTTGGCCGTCTGGTCCGCAGCTCGCAGGATAAAGGCATCGTTATAATTTATGATACTCGTGTGATCGAGACGTACTATGGCAAACATTTTCTTTATTCGCTGCCCGGCCCCAAAATTGAAACGATGCATACCGAGCAGATGACGTCAAGGATGAGGGAATGGCTCGCGATCGCAAATGCACAGTCGTAATCGAGCGGAGGAGACGTTAGGATGAAGCAGGCCAAAATATCGGAAGCGGTCGTCAGACGGCTTCCGATCTATCTACAAGTGTTGAACGAGCTTGACGTGCGCGAGGTTCAAACCGTGTCCTCTCAAGAGCTCGGCGTCAAGCTGGATTTAAATCCGGCGCAAATTCGCAAGGATCTGGCTTATTTTGGCGATTTTGGACGAAAAGGCGTCGGATACAACGTTACATATCTGATCGAGAAAATCAGGCAGATTTTAAAGGTGGACCAGACGATCAAGGTTGCGTTAGTTGGAGCGGGCAATTTGGGCCATGCGCTTTGCAATTACAATAAATATTCCAAGGACAATATGCAAATTACCGCCGTGTTCGATGCGCATCCGGATAAAATCGGCACACCGATCAACAATTTGGTGGTCCTTCCGATGCATGAGCTGCCGAGGGTGGTTGCAGAGCAAAATATACGAATCGGAATAATAACCGTTCCCTCGCATGAAGCGCAAAATGTAGCCAATCAGTTTGTGGAGGCGGGAGTGGAAGGCATTCTTAATTTCGCTCCGGCCATTTTGCGCACACCGGATTCCATCAGAATTCACAATGCGGATTTTACGAAGGAATTGCTTAGTCTGGCCTATTACTTAGTAAGAGAAAGAGAGGATGAGCAGGATGAGTCAGATTTGGATTAACAACGGTACGTTTATTACGATGGATGACAGCAAACCGCAATTTCAAGGACATATGGTCGTGCAGGACGACCTGATCGTTTATTTGGGAGAAAAAGAGCCCGAGGGGCTTGAGGAAAATGTGCAAAAGCTGGACGGAAGCGGACTTGTTTTTATGCCCGGCCTAATTAATACGCATGGCCATGCGGCCATGTCGCTGCTTCGCGGTTATTCGGACGATCAGAACCTCCAAGTCTGGCTGGAGCAAAAAATGTGGCCAATGGAAGGCAGATACGTGGACCAGGATACGCGAGCAGGCAGCGCGCTGGCGATCGTTGAAATGCTGCGCTCCGGCACGACGGCGTTTGTCGACATGTATGATCGAATGGATCAGGTTGCGGAAATGGTCGAGCAGGCCGGCATTCGCGGCGTGCTGACCCGCGGCGTTATCGGCTTGTGCCCGCCGGACGTTCAAGAAGCGAAGCTTGCCGAAGCCATTGCATTCGCACGCGACTGGAACGGCAAAGCGTCCGGGCGTATTACGACGATGATTTCGCCGCATGCCCCATATACGTGTCCACCCGCTTATATCGAACGTTTCGTGCAGGCAGCCCATGATTACAATTTGCCGCTTCATACGCATATGTCCGAGACGCTTGCTGAGGTTGAGCAAAATGTTCGTGACTACGGCAGCCGTCCTGTCGAGCACCTGGATAAGCTGGGCTTTTTCTCGCGTCCTTCGCTCGTGGCGCATGCCGTTCACCTGAATGACGCTGAAATTGAATTGCTTGCGGCTAAAGGGGTTGCCGTATCCCATAATCCTGTAAGCAATCTCAAGCTTGCGAGCGGGGTTGCCCGCGTTCCGGATCTGCTTCGCGCAGGGGTAACGGTATCGCTTGGCACGGATAGCGCCGCGAGCAACAACAATTTGGATTTGTTTGAAGAGATTCGGTTCTCGGCGCTGCTGCATAAAGGGGTTTCCGGAGATCCGACAGCGATTCCCGCTCTGGAGGCGCTGAAGCTGGCTACGGTGAACGGAGCCAAGTCGATATGGCAGGAGGATCGCCTCGGCATGCTTCGGGTTGGGATGAAGGCCGACTTTATTGCGCTTGATTCGGAGCAGCCTCATTTTTATCCCAAAACGGATCTGGTGTCGCACCTGGTTTATTCAGCCTCCGGACGCGATGTCAAGCATGTGTGGATAGATGGGCGCCAGGTTGTAAAGAACGGCGAATGCACGCTGCTAGACGAAGAAAAAATTAAGAGCGAGGCGCAGGCGAGCTTTGAACGCTTGCTGCATGCCTAATGAGAATTGTGGCCAAAAGGCGGCCGCCGTTTATGACGCTGCACCGCTGGATTTTTGTTTTGGTAGCCGCAATACTTTTGACCGCCTTGGCTGTAGCGATTTATTTCCAAACCATTCAAGGGCCGCATTGGTCGGCGGAGCAGGCAGCCAAGCAGCGGGCAATCGATGAAGCGGGTTTGGCCCAGATCGAGCAGGCAACGCATCATGTGTGGCATGAAGATACATGGATCGTGCAGGGCGTCAATCAGGAAAATGAACAGGTATTTGTCTGGCTGGCCGATGGCAAAGAGCCTCAAATGATTAAAGCGGCGGACGGCTGGTCCAAGCAGCAGATGGAAGCGAAGTTCAGTGCGGATCAACCGTCGGCGATGATTACGCATATCCAGCCGGGAAGCTTTGACGGCAAGCTTGTATGGGAAGTTTTTTATCGTTCCGACACGGAGCCCAAACGTTATTTTTACGATTTTTACAGCTTTGATAGCGGCACATTAGTGGATCGTTATCAATTGCCTGGAAGAACGGAGCCTTGAGGCTCCTTTTTTTTATGCTGATTTGCTCATTCGCATCGGTTCACATCGTCCGTCGGATACGGGCTAACGCCAGCTTCCTGTATTTACAACGCCAGTCTACCCTGCAAATATGATATACTTTCGTATAGCAAAGTTGATAGACAATCGTATAGCTTAATTTACGGGAGGGACTGCTGAAATGATGAAGCCGCGTGTTGTGCCAATTGTCATTACTGCTGCGATTACAGCCTCTGCCTTATTCGGCGGATGGGCGATATATAATCAGGTGGCCGTTGCGTCGCCTTTGCATAAAGCGGTGCAAGCCGCTGACGGAGTAGTGTCAGCCAGCAAACCTGTTTTGTCGCGGGATACCGTTGAAGTTGACGTCGAGCTGGAAGCAGGCTCCGATCTGAAAGCCGTTTACGATCAAATAACGAATACGAATGCGGGAGCGCTCGGAAGTCGGAAGCTTGAGCTGAATGTCGCTTCCCACTCCAATGAGCTGCTTGACGGAATATGGTCAAATTCATTGTTCGCGATTGCCGAAGCGATGGAAACAAAAGCTTATTCGAACATTCCTCCGGCACTTGAAAATGCCGCCAAGCCTTATGACAATGTGACCGTTACATCCGAAATGGACGATAGCAACGTTTATGTTACGCTTAGGCAAGAGGAAGCGGTGAAATACGTCGTTCTCCCTCGTGCCGCGGCTACTTTGGAGGTGTGGTAGCATGCGTAAATATATGCTTGAGCTGACGATCGGGATTGTGCCGGTTGTGTTGATCTTCTTTATGTATATCGGTGAAAATGTGATTCCGCTCGTACTGTTTGCGGCGCTGGGCTTTATCGTGTTCTACGCGGCGAGAGGGCGCGGCAAGCTGGCGGCAACGTCCATGCAGCGCCGGCGCCCCGCGACCAGCGAGACACCGTTCAGCTTTGATCAGATAGGCGGTCAAGAGCGTGCAAAGCAGGAGCTGATTGAGGCGCTGGATTTCCTCGTCCGCCGCGAGCAAATGGCCAAGCTGGGCATACGCCCGCTCAAAGGCATTTTGCTGGCGGGGCCTCCCGGAACCGGCAAAACCCTTCTTGCCAAGGCGGCTGCCCATTACACGGATTCGATCTATTTGGCCGCTTCGGGCAGTGAGTTTGTTGAAATGTACGTTGGCGTAGGAGCGGGGCGCATTAGGGACCTCTTTAAGGAAGCGCGCGTGAAGGCGCAAAAGTCGGGCAAGAGCAGCGCCGTTATTTTTATTGACGAGATTGAAGTAATCGGCGGCAAAAGGGACGGCGGACAGCAGCGGGAATACGATCAGACGCTGAATCAGCTATTGACGGAAATGGATGGCATCCATGCGGATGAAGCGCCGCGAATTTTGCTGATTGCGGCTACGAATCGTAAGGAAATGCTTGACAGCGCCCTGCTGCGTCCCGGCCGCTTTGATCGTCACATTGAAGTCGATTTGCCGGACCGCAAAGGGCGGCTGCATATTCTGAACATTCATGCGGGCAATAAGCCGATCGCCGAAGAGGTTGATCTGCAGCGTATTGCGGCCGAATCGTACGGTTTCTCGGGAGCGCAGCTGGAAAGCGTGATGAACGAAGCTGCCATTTATGCGCTGCGCGAGGAGAATGAAGCGATCGGAGAAAAACATCTGTCCATGGCGATCGACAAGGTCATGATGGGTGAAAAAACCGATCGCGAGGCGACCCGCGAAGAGCGGGAGCGGGTTGCGCTGCATGAGCTGGGGCATGCTATTATGGCCGAGCTTGTGCGTCCGGGCAGTGTGTCCCAGGTTGCGCTGTCTCCACGCGGCAAAGCGCTTGGCTATGTGCGGCATAATCCGCAGCAGGATCAGTATTTGTATACGAAGCCGTTTTTGAACGGTCAAATCATGATCGCCCTTGGCGGCGCGGCTGCGGAGGAAATGTTTTATGGCGGCCGCAGCACGGGCTCGCGCGGCGACTTCGAGCAAGCGATGAGCATCGTCAAAACGCTGGTTGAATCAGGCTTGACGGAGCTCGGCATTATCGACGCTTCCATGATGACGCGCGAGGGCTGGGCGGCGATTACGAAATCGATTCTTGACGATTTGATGGCGCAGACCAAAATGATGCTGGAGGCACGCCGACCTGTCTTTTTATCCTCGCTGCAGACGCTTCTGCAGGAGGAAACGCTGAGCGGAGAGCAGTTCCGTCAGTTAATTAGGTCACATTCGGCTGCATGAAGCGTTTCCAATATTACAATTTGAAGGCGGAGCCTAAAACCGCCTTCTTTTTTTTCTGAAAACCGTTATAATGAAGGTGATGGTGTTAGGGAGAATGATTCTCAATGAGCCGATTGCACAATATTAGCGACATAAAGGAGCATACCAGATTGAACATAAAAACGGTGGGCGTCATTGGTGCGGGTACGATGGGACAAGGCATTGCCGAAATGCTTGCCTCAAGAGGACTTGATGTCATAGTCGTCGAGCATTCGCAGGAGCGCCTGGACTACGGCAAACAAATGATTCAAATTAATCTTGATAAACAAATTGAAAAATGGGCGTTGACTCAAGCGGAGAAAAAGCTCATTCTCAATAAAATCGAATGGGCGCTTGACTACAAGCTGCTTGCGGAATGCGAGCTCGTAATCGAGACGATTACCGAAGACTTGGACAGCAAAAAAGCGGTTTTTGCCTTGATCGACGGCATATGCCGCCCGGAAGCGATTCTGGCGAGCAATACGTCTACGCTTAGCTTGACCGAGCTTGCGAGCGTTACGACGCGGCCCGAGCGCGTCATTGGTCTGCATTTTATATATCCGGTATCCAAAATCGACCTTGTCGAAATCGTTCGCGGCTTGAAAACGTCAGAGGATACGTTTGCGCAAACGAAACATTTTGTAGAAGAGACGATTCATAAAAAAGGCATCATGGTTTTCGAATCGCCGGGCTTCGTAACGACGCGGCTGATCTGCCTGTTTATTAACGAAGCGCTGCATGTGCTGGAGGAGGGCGTTGCGTCGGCCGAGGATATCGACAGCGGCATGCGTATCGGCTATTCCTTCCAGCATGGTCCTTTCGAGATGTGCGACCGTTTCGGCCTTGATTCGGTGCTCGCTGCGCTAGAGCGGATGTTCCGCGAATACGGCGAATTGAAATATCGACCGTCCATCGTACTCAAGAAGATGGTTCGCGCAGGTCAGCTTGGCGTCAAATCGGGCGTAGGCTTCTTCAAATACGACAAGGATGGGGATCGGATCTAATGAAGGTACTGGTTATTAATGCAGGAAGCTCGTCATTAAAATATCAGCTGTACGATATGCGCGGAGAAACGGTGCTTGCCAGCGGACGGGTAGAGAGAATCGGCATGGATTCCTCCATCGTCACCCATGAGCCCGCGGATAAGCCGGAGGTTCGCAGCGTCAGCGAAATCCTTGATCATGTTACGGCTGTAAAGCGCGTTACGGATATGCTGACAGATGCGGAGCATGGGGTTATTGCCCAGCTCAGCGAGATTCAGGCGGTCGGCCATCGCGTTGTACACGGCGGCGAAGCGTTTAGCAGCTCCGTGCTTGTGACGTCTGAGGTGAAGCTGGAAATTCGCAAGCTGTTCGATCTTGCGCCGCTGCATAATCCGGCCCATATGATGGGGATTGCTGCGGTTGAAGCGAATATGCCTGGGGTGCCGCAAGCCGTCGTATTCGATACGGCGTTTCATCAGACCATGCCTCAGTCCTCGTATTTGTACCCGATTCCTAAGGTGCTGTACCGCAGGCATCAAATTCGCCGCTACGGCTTCCACGGCACAAGCCATTCTTACGTTAGCGACCAGGCTGCGGTGTATCTCGGCAAGCCTTTGGAGTCGCTCAAGATGGTTACCTGCCATATTGGAAACGGAGCGAGCTGTACCGCGATTCTTGACGGCAAATCGTTTGATACGAGCATGGGCATGACTCCGCTTGAAGGGCTTATGATGGGTACACGCAGCGGCGATTTGGACCCGGCCATCGTACCTTTTGTGATGAACAAAGAGGAATTGACTTTGAACGAAGTTAATTCTATGCTTAACAAGCATAGCGGGATGCTTGCGATATCGGGCATTAGCAGCGATATGCGCGAGGTTACCGAGGCGATGAACGACGGGGATGCCAGCGCCAAGCTCGCCTTTGATATGTACGTATACCGGGTTAAAAAATATATCGGCGCTTACGCCGCAGCGATGAACGGGCTTGATACGCTTGTGTTCACGGCGGGCGTCGGTGAAAACTCGGTCGCTTTGCGGCAAGCCGTGTGCGAAGGGATCAGCTTCCTCGGCATCGAGCTGGACGCGGAGCGCAATGCGCTGCGCAGCAAGGAGGCGCGGGAAATTTCGACCGATGCATCAAGAGTGAAGGTGTTGGTCGTTCCGACGAATGAGGAATTGCTGATTGCCAGAGATACGTACAAACTTGTGGAGCAGGCCAAAACCCCAGCAACGCCTTAGTAAGCATGGGGGATGATCAGTCTTGAACAATGAAATATGGAAAGCTTATTCGCATGGGATGGCTGCGGCGCTGCAGGACGGAGGCATATTCGTCTCGGCGATGCTGCTGCGTTCTTATCGCCAGCTGGGATTGACGGACTCGGAGGCGATGCTGCTTCTGCAGCTGATGGCATTCGCCGACGCCGACAGGAATGAGTTTCCGACGCTGGAGCAGCTGTCCGAACGGATGCAGGTATCTGTCAAAGAGATAAGCTTTATGCTGGGCAAGCTGATGAAGGAAGATATGCTGTCGATTGATGAATATGTCGACGAGACTACGGGCATGCACTCGGAGCGATATAACTGGACGGGGTGGCTGATGCAGGCTGCTCAGCTTGCGGCAGAGCAAAAGCGGGAGCTGAAGAAGGCGGAGCGCCAGCCGCTCAAGGCGCAAGCGCCGACAGCTGCCTCTGTGGCGGGTACCGATTTGTTTACGGCTTTCGAGCAGGAATTCGGAAGGCTGCTGTCGCCGACAGAATGCCAGATTGTGGCCGGATGGCTGGATGAGGATCGTTATACCGACGAGATTATCCGGTTTGCGCTCAAGGAAGCGGTATTTGCGGGGAAGCTCAGCTTTACATACATTGACCGCATTCTGCTGAATTGGAGCCGCAATCGCGTCACAAACGTTGAGGAAGCTCGCGCCCATACGCAGAAGTTTAGGGGTGGAAGAGGCTGAGCCAGAGCGCTTGGCCTCTTTTTTTTGCCCGAAATAAGCACGCGTATAATAGGTCAATGGAGGATTCATGACTCCTGGTCAGAATCCAAGCCGACAGCTTGCTCCGGTTTAACGGCGTACAATATATAAATGCCTTCGTCTACGGCTTGGGTCAGCAGAGAGTAGCCCCTTGGCTTAAACCAGGCGGACAGCTGCTTGAGCGAGCAGTGGACAAAGCCTTGAGTCAAATCGGATGCAGAGCCGGCCGTTTCCTGTATGCGATCTTCGATCATAAACCCTGCCATAACGGCCCGTCCGCCAGGCTTCAATACACGATCGATTTCCTCCAGCGCAAGCAGCTGCTGGGCATGCGTCAAATGCTGCATCGCAAAGCTGCATGCAACAAACGACCAAGCTTGTTCGGATAGCGGCAAGCTCAGCAGATTGCCGAGCTTTGCATCCACTTGAGGCAGCCGTTTCCTGAGCAGCGACAGCATTTGCGGCGATTGCTCAATGGCGGTGAGCTTTGCCCCGGAGGCGGCAATCAGCTCGGTCAAATTCCCGCTCCCTGCGCCAAGCTCCAGTCCGGATTCGCCTGCCCGAGGCTCCAGCCATTCCGTCGTTTGCTGCAGCGTTATGCGGTATTGCCGCTCCGTCAATTGCTGCTTCAGCAGCTCATAGGGAGCTTCGGCGCCGTAGCTGGCCGCGTATTCGTCGATATTCCAGTTGTCGCGCCATGCGGCTCGCTGCAGCCGGTTTTGCTTCATTTTGAGCGCTGCCTCCTCAAGCTTGCCTAATTGCGGCGTACCCGCTTGCTGCCAGCCGGCCATTGTAGCGTCCAGCGCATCAAGCGCCTCCTTCGCCGTCACCCATTCGGAATAAAGGGCCGCCCGTGCGCTATCGAGCTTGCTTATCCAGCGCTCGGGCTGGCCCGAAGCGAGCAAAACCTCCTGGATGGCGGCAATAGGAAGCCCAAGCTCGCGTAACGCAATAACCCATCTTAGCCGCTCCAAATCTTCGTCGCCATATAGACGGTAGCCGTTTACGGCTTCCTTGCACGGCTGCAGCAAGCCCTTTTCCTCGTAATAACGCAGCGCGCGCGGCGTAACGCCGAGCAGGCTTGCCGCTTCGTGAACCTTCATGATGATCGCCTCCCTTGCCATTATGAACGTTGACGCAGCGTTAAAGTCAAGCCGTATGCCGCTATCAGCTCTGCCGATAGGTGGATACGATCCGTCCGACGGCTTTGATTCGCAGAAAAAAGAGAAGCCGCAGCAACTGCCGGGGCTTCTCTTGGTAAGGAGCTTAGCGCCGGCTGCGGTTAAGCGTGCAGGCCGCGCTTCAGCATCTCCAGCCGATATACGTATTCGAAAATGAATTCAAATGCCTCCAAGTGCCGCTTGGCCTCGAACGCGTTGGCGCCCCAAGCATAGATGCCATGCTTGCGGAGCACGATGCCCGGGATATGCTTCACGATCCGTTCCGTAATTTCCGGCACAATCGAAGGGATATGCGCGAAGTTGGAGACGATCGGGATATCGATATGGGCTTCCTCGTCCCAAATATTAAAGCCTTTAATCAGCTCGACGCCGTCTACCGGTACGGATTTGCGATCCCAATAGTATTCAGAGATTACGCTGTTAAATACCGTATGCACATGAAAAATCGCTCCTGCTCCGGTCAGACGATAAATTTCGCAATGGATCAGCGTTTCGGCCGAAGGCTTCAGCCGAGTCGTTTCGTACGCTTTGCCGGTCTGATCCACGAACAAATAATCCTCAGGAGTATGAATAGTTTTGTCCTTGCCGCTTGCGGTAATGGCGAAATGAAACTGCTCCGGGGAGTAGTCGCCAACCCGAATCGACAGATTGCCGCTTGTTCCGGGGAACCAACCGCGTGAAGCGAACAGCTCCTTCACCTCGCGAAGCTCGGCGAGGGCGCGTTGCTTGTCCTCTAATGCAATATCTGCAAAGCTCATATTACCAAATCGTCCTTTCGATGTCTCAAATGTAAGCAGGAATGGGTAAAGCCATTGCTCATAAGCGAACCGCCGAACGTAGCCGTCTGCCTGCGTCTAAAGCCGTTTATGCTCGAAATCCCCAATAATATCAAAAAAGGTTTCGTATTCGTGATGAGGCAGTCCCAGCTCCTGGCATTTGACGGTCAGGTGAGAGCGGGAGTAGACGCGATCAGCCAGCTTGGCGCCTTCGAAATCGGTTACGCTGTCCCCGATCAGAATACGTTCGTAGCGCTCGGCCGGAAAACGGCGTATGATTGTCGTTTTGCACATGCCGCAATCGTTGTCGCAGCTGCCATCGCAAGGATTCGGCCATGTAATCTCAATGCGTTCGCCGCTGAAGTCGCCACCGTTGCAATAAATATGCTCATGCGGGATGCCAAACGGCTCCAGAATCGGATAAACAAAAAAGTCGATCCCGCCGCTTGTTACCAAAAACTCGATCTCGTTCTCCCGGCAATAAGCGAGAAACTCTTTAAATCCGGCGCGAATTTTTGCGTTTCCGATGCCGAAGGAGACAACCTCCTGCTGCAAGGAGGAAGGGAGCATCCGAAAAAGCCGGCCGACTCCTTCACGGACCGAAAGCTCCTGACGTATCGTCTTGTTCGCAATTTCTTCCCAGCCCTCCGGGTTGAAATGTCGGATAATCGCGATAATATTATCGTTTTCGGTAATCGTACCGTCAAAATCGCAAAACACGATGCGTTTCTTAGCTGTCTGATTGTCATTCATCAGCGTTTGATCCCCCAAGCTTCAATAGCTGCTTTTAGCGCTTCGTGGTCCGGCTGCGCAGCCGCATCCTCCAGATCTACGCCGCCAAGCGCTGCGTCAATGGCTTGACGGAAGGCATGTCCGCCTGCCGCCGTCCCCAGCTTATGTCCGTGGATGCCGCCGCCTGCGTTCACGACCACATCGGTCCCGAAATCCTGCAGGATAAGCGGAACCAGCCCGGGATGAATGCCTGCTGAAGGGACGGGAAAGCTTTGGCGCAGCTGGTGAAGCGGCTGCAGCAGCGCTTCCTTGACGGCAAGGTTTTCAGCCTTGGGCATGACCACTGAGCCGTACGGGGAGGGGAACAGGACCAGATCCGCGCCAGCCAGCCGCATTAGCTTGCCGAGCAGCAGCGATGCGCTGATGCCGTAATGCGGCGATGGATAGATGGCCCCCGCCATCGCCGGGTGGGCGGCAATCGGAACGTTGATCGACTTATCGCTGCTCAGCTCGTGCAGCACGTCAAAGCCGTAAGCGAGAACGTTGAACAAAAGGGCGTTCGCCCCGGCTGCAATCGCTTTGCGCGCGTTGTCCGCAAGCTTCGATGTCGGGCCGGTCAGATTGACGGCGTAAAGCAGCTTTTGACCGGTTTCCGCCTCCGCCAGGCGAGCTGCGTCCATACAAGCCTCGACGCGCTTTTCCAATGGAGTAAGCGGATTTTCAAACAAAATTTCATCATCCTTGATCAAATCGACGCCGCCGAGCGCCTGCTTGTAGAACTGATCCTTCAAATTGACCAGATCGTAGCCGACGACCGATTTGAATATGCTCATCAGCAACGGGCGCTCATGCACGCCAAGCAGCTCCCTGATTCCGCCAAGGCCGAATTTAGGTCCAGGAAAGGCGGAGGCAAATGGCTCGGATACGTCTAAATCGAGCAGCTTGATCTTTCCGTCCATCGACAGCTTGCCGAATACGGTTACCAGCAGAGCCGGCAGGTCGCGGCTGAAATTAATGTCAGGATAAGCGATCCGGATATCGGCATAACGTTCGCCGGCTCCGCCGTTTCCTGCATGCTCCTCTACGGACAGCACCTTGCCCAGATGCTTTTCCATCGAGGCCTTTTGCGCCTCAGGCAGTTCCGTCCAGCTGCCTACGGTCAGGCCGACCGCGATCGACAGCGCTTTTTTATGAAAATCCGCTTTGTCGTCAAAAGCCCGGTACGTAGCGACGCAAACTCCGCTCATGACTGAATGCTCCTTTCGATCGCTTCTCCGAGCTCTCCAGCGCGTTCAGCGGCCCGGCGCACCGCTTTGACGACCGTCTCAGGGAAACGGTGCTCGGCCATGATCTCAAGGGCCGCTTGCGTTGTACCGTTCGGCGAGGTTACCTTGCGGCGCAGAGCGGCAGGCTCTTCTCCGGTTGAACGCACCATCTCCGCCGCGCCAAGCACGGTTTGCACGATCAGCTCCTTCGCATCGGCCTCGG
The DNA here is from genome assembly GCF_005222705.1 of Paenibacillus sp. SY21-1. GTDB lineage: Bacteria > Bacillota > Bacilli > Paenibacillales > Paenibacillaceae > Pristimantibacillus. The sequence continues at coordinate 116,446 of NZ_STGF01000018.1, forward strand.
GAAGCCCCAGCTCGCTTGCCGCTTGAATCATCGCTTCCATGAAATGATACACATACGCCGGACCGCTGCCTGTTACGCCGGTAATCGCCGCCTGCAGCGATTCGTCAATGACGGCGTTCATGCCGATCAGGCTGAAAATCGCTTCGGTAAGCAGCATTTGCTGCGGCGAAACAGTGGACGAGTAGCTGATGCCGGTGACGCCAAGACCGATGGTGCTGGATGTGTTGGGCATCGTCCGGACGATAGGGGCCGCATCGCCGAGCAGCTGGCTGATCGATTGGATGGACAAGCCGGCAACTATTGAAATCACCAGCTGCTTGGATGCAATATACGGCCGAATGTCGCTAAGCGCGGCTGCTGCATCCTTAGGCTTCATTGCGAGAAAAATAATATCCGCCTCGCGGATGTAGTCATCATTGCTTCCGCCTTGCAGAATTGTTTGAACGCCGTAGCGGGAATGAAGCTCGGTGAGACGTTCCTTGTTTTGCCGATTGAGCATCGAGATTCGCTCCGGCGCAATCAGCTTTTCATGAATGAGACCTCGAACGATTGCCTCGGCCATGGAGCCTGCCCCGTAGAAGCTGACCTTGAGCGAGGATATGCCGGATTTAATTAAAATGGACATCGTATGCCTCCGTAATCATAATGGGTTGCCAACACATGCGGTGCTGACGCGGCGATTAGCCGCGTATTTGACCGTTTCCGTAAACTTTGAATTTGGTGGACGTCAGCGCAGGAAGACCCATTGGCCCGCGGGCGTGGAGCTTCTGCGTGCTGATGCCGATTTCCGCCCCGTAGCCGAATTCGAAGCCATCTGTAAAGCGGGTGGAGGCGTTATGGTATACGGCAGCCGCGTCCACTTCCTGCGTAAAGCGCTCAGCATGGCCCGCATCTTCTGTCACGATGCATTCCGAATGCTTGGTGCTGAACTTGCGAATATGCGCAAGGGCCTCATCCAAGTCGGCGACGATGCGGATATTTAGAATGTAATCATTATATTCCGTGGCGAAGTCCTCATCCGTCACAGGTTTGGCCGCTGCCACTAGCGCCCGCGTTTGCTCGCAGCCGCGCAGCTCAACGTTTGCATCGATAAACCGTTGCGCAAGCTGCGCAAGATGGCGCTCAGCGAACGCTTCATGGAGAATCAGCGTCTCCATGGAGTTGCAAACGGATGGCCGCTGCACTTTGGCATTAAAGGCGATGTCGGCGGCCATATCGTATTGCGCTCCGGCATCGACATAAGTATGACAGATGCCGGCTCCCGTTTCGATGACAGGCACCGTTGCATTTTCCACAACGTTGCGGATCAAGGATGCTCCGCCCCGCGGGATGATGACGTCGAGCAATCCGTTAAGCTTGAGCATTTCATTCACGGAAGCCCGGTCCGAGTCCTCGATGAGCTGCAGCGCTTCAACCGGCATGTCGCTGCCGGCCAAGGCGGCACGCAGCAGCTCGATAATTTTGCGGTTTGATTCAAGAGCGGCCGAGCCGCCGCGCAGCACAACGCTGTTGCCGGTTTTCAGGCACAAGCCCGCCGCGTCTACCGTCACATTCGGACGAGCTTCGTATACGATGCCGATAACGCCAAGCGGTACGCTGACTTTCTCGATGCGCAGGCCGTTTGGCCGTTCAAACTGCTCCAGCACAGCGCCAACCGGATCGGGCAGGCTGACGATTTGGCGCAAGCCTTCGGCGATGCCGCCGATTCTGTCCACGTTGAGCGCCAGCCGGTCAAGCAGGGAAGGGCTGGTGCCTTGCTCGCGTCCACGCTCCAGATCAAGCGCATTCGCCGCGATGATCTCCTCGCTGCCGGACACAAGCGCATCGGCCATTTGCAGCAGCGCCGCATTTTTTTGTTCAGTCGTCAAACGGTTCATAACGGCCGCCGCTTCTTGCGCCAGCCGAGCCTTTTGTTTTACTTCGCTAGTCATAGATAAGTCCTCCTTCATATAGTCAAGTAAGCGTAATCCAGTCATCCCGATGAATAACCTCGATTCGGGCGGCATCGACTCGGCGTTTGACCTCCTCAGTCGAGAGCCCGCGAACCGCTTGTATTTGCCAAGCGGCATAGCTGACGACGCCGCGGCCAAGCGTTCGGCCAGTCGTGTCGCAAACCTCCACGACATCGCCGGGCAAAAATTCTCCCTCAAGCGATACGACTCCTGCCGGAAGCAGGCTTTTGCCGCCGGATACGAGCGCCTGCGCCGCTCCGTCATCGATTAGAATGCGGCCTTGCGGCATGGAATGGAAGCCGAGCCACTGTTTTTTCATCGGCAGGCTTTGCAGCTTGGTATCAAAGTAAGTGCCGCGCCCGTTGCCCTCGACGGCAAGCTTTAAGTCGCCGGGGCTCTGAACCTTGCCGATGAACGTCTGAACGCCGCCGCGCGTTGCGATTCGGGCAGCCTCGATTTTGGAGCGCATGCCGCCCGTTCCGACGGATGAGCCCGGTCCGCCCGCATGCTGCATAATATCGCCCGTAATTTGCTCGACCCGCTCGATTTTGACCGCTTGCGGATTTTTGCGCGGGTCCTCGGTGTATAAGCCGTCCATATCGGTAATGATGACAAGCCGGCTGCCTTTCGTCATAGCGGCCACGAGCGCCGATAATTGATCGTTGTCACCGAATTTAAGCACCAGCTCATCGGTTGAGACCGTGTCGTTTTCGTTAATGATTGGAATAATTCGCTGCCGCAGCAGCTCTTCAATCGTCATTTGGGCGTTCTGAATGCGGCGTCTGTTGGAGAAGTCCGCTCGCGTCAGCAAGATTTGGGCGGCAACGATGCCGAACCCGCCGAACGCCTCTTGATACGCTTGCATTAGAAGCGCTTGGCCAACGGCGGCAGCCGCTTGCTTCTCATGGACGAGCTTGGGTCTTGCGGCGTAGCCGATTTGCCGAAATCCTGCTGCGACGGCACCCGATGTGACCAGTATGACGGCATGGCCGGCCTGATGCAAAGCGGCCAGCTCGGTTGCGAAATAGCGAATGCGATCCCGATTGAGGCCGCCTTCATCCGATGTGAGCGAGCTGCTGCCTATTTTGACTACGATTCGTTCTGACATCCTGATCCCATCCTATGCTTGTTTTGTGACGACAAAAAAAGGCTTCCGTCCATAAAGGACGAAAGCCTTCGCTTCCGCGGTACCACCTTTGTTGATGCCGCTCCTCCCTAGAGGGGGGCATCCTGCTTAAGCCTGTAACAGAAGGCGCTGTCCGGCTTATCGCCGACCGCTCGGGGGTAGGTTCGGCAAGCGGCCTTCGGTAAATTCTTGCAGCCAGTGGAATTTACTCTCTGAGCGCGACCCGTCTTGCGTAATAGCCCCGTCATCACGTTTCTTATTTTAATTCAGTTAAGCATATCACGATCGGCACCCTCTGTAAAGCGAGCAGGGGGGAGCCGGCTAGCGAAACAGCCCAAGGCGCCCGATTCGCTGCACCGCTTCCCTCAGTCGTTCCTCTGTCGTCAGCAGCCCAAGCCGCACGTAGCCTTCTCCTTGCGTTCCGAAGCCGACGCCCGGCGCGACGACGACATCGGCCTCCTCCAGCAGGAGGTCGGAGAATGACTCCGAGGTATAGCCTTTCGGCACCGGCAGCCAGCAGAAGAAGGAGCCGCCTGGCCGCTCCGCGCGCCAGCCGATTTCTTCCAGCGCCGAGAATAAAGCCTCGCGCCTGCGTTCATACAAATCGCGCAAGTCGGCGACGCATTGCTGAGGACCGGTCAGAGCGAGCGCCGCCGCTTCCTGAATGCCGCCGAACAAGCTGCAGTAATAATGGTCCTGAATTTGATTAATGAGCTTGATGACTTCGGCGTTGCCCAGCGCGAATCCGACGCGCCAGCCCGCCATGTTGTAGGTTTTGGACAGCGTATAAAATTCGATGCCGATTTCCTTGGCGCCAGGCGTTTGCAAGAAGCTTACCGGCTTGCGCCCATCGAATCCGATGGCTCCGTAAGCGAAATCGCTTGCGACGACGATCCCGTTGCGCTTGGCGAAGTCGACGGTTTCGGCGTAGAAAGTGCTGTCGGCAACGGCGCCCGTTGGATTGTTCGGGTAATTCAGGAACATCAGCTTTGCGCGATCTGCATGCTCCGAAGCGATCGCCTTGTAATCGGGCAAATACCGATTTTCCTCTTTGAGCGGCATAAACGCCATATCGGCGCCTGCCAGCGCTACGCCCGACCAGTAGTCGGGATAGCCCGGATCGGGAACGAGGCATACATCGCCGGGATTAAGCAGGCATTGGCTTATTTCTACCAGCCCCGTTTTGCCTCCGAACAAGATTGCGACTTCCGAGGCAGGGTCCAGCTCGACGCCGTAATCCTCCTTATAGCGCCGGGCTACCGCTTCCTTGAGAAAAGGATAGCCGCTAAACGGAGGATACTTGTGGTATAGCGGGTTAGCCGCAGCTTCCTGCAGCTTTGCAACAATATGGGAAGGGGTCGGTTGGTCCGGATTTCCTTGCCCCAGATTAATGACATCGCGGCCTTTTGCAACCTGCGCGTTAGCCTTGGCAACAAGCTTCGCAAAAAATTGCGTAGGCAGTCCCTGCATTCGGTCCGCAGGCTGAATAACAAATTGGTTAAGCTGTGTTTCCATTCCTCACACTCCACAACATGACATTATCGCCAGTCAAAATTTTTGCAATAGCTCTAATGTAGCATGAATGAATGGAGAATAGAAGGGACTAGGCGGCAGGAATGCCGACTTTGCGGAGGAATGGCTGGATATCGGCCTTGAACAAAAACAGGAACGGCTTGCGCTGGCTGTCAAACATAAGCAGCAGCGGCGGCTTGTCCTTGCAATAGAAAAGGAAGATATCGTCCGACGCGACGGTCGTTCCGCCGGTTTGCACCGTGACCGGCTTCTCTAGCGGAACTCTGTAGACGTGGCTGCAGCCGGGATCTGTCGTGATTTGGGGAGCCAGTCCGGTAACGGAATTCGTCCAGTCTGCCGCTTGCTTTTGAAATTCGGCGTCATTAGGAATGGTTTTGACGACTTTGCCGGCCGCTACATCGAATACTTGAACGGGCTTGGCGCTGATCTCCCCCGAAACCTTGCTTGGTTTATCGGCTTCCAGCGGCGCTGCGGCAGCGAGCTGGGACAGCAGGAACAATGAGCATAACGTAAACAGCAAGACACTCCATTTTTTGCGCAATGTCATAGTCAATCTCCTTTGATGGCCTGTTTAAAGGCTTGATAGCGCGGACGGATTGCCGATGGGCAGACGCCGCAAGACGTGATAGGATTAAATTGCCCAACTTGACACAGAACCATGAGAATGTATGATTAGGGAAAAATAGCTACCTGGAGGCGCTGAATATGACAACAACAACATCGACTTTGCGGCTTGCGCTGCTGCAAATGCATATAGAGGCGGGGCAGCCCGACATTAATTTCAATAAATTGGCGGAGCTGCTCGAGCAAGCGGTCGGAGGAGCGAATAAACCGGATGTCATCATGTTCCCCGAAATGTGGAATACCGGTTATGCGTTAACGGAAATTCGCCAGCTTGCGGATCGGGAGGGGGAGCGCACGAAGGCATTTTTATCCGAATTCAGCCGCAAGCACAGCGTGTTCATTATCGGGGGGTCGATCGCCGAGCTCAAGGCGGGAGAGGTGTTTAACACCATTTATGCGTTTGACCGCGAAGGGAACGTCATTTCAGACTATTCCAAAATTCACTTGTTCCGATTAATGGACGAGGAGAAGCATCTGGCGGCAGGCGACAAGCCCGGCCGGCTTGAGCTGGACGGGCAGGAGGCGGGAATGATGATCTGCTACGACATTCGTTTCCCCGAGCTGGCTCGCAAGCTGGCACTGGGCGGCGCGAAGCTGCTGTTCGTGCCTGCCGAATGGCCGAATCCGCGTTTGCACCACTGGCGGACGCTTCTCACGGCGCGGGCGATTGAAAATCAGATGTTCGTCATTGCCTGCAACCGAATGGGGAAAAGCGGGGATACCGAATTTTTTGGCCATTCCATGGTGCTTGACCCTTGGGGTGAAGTCATCGCCGAGGCGAACGGGGAAGAGACGATTTTGTTCGCGGATATCGATCTTGCGCTAGTGGATGCGGTACGGTCCAAAATTCCGGTTTTTGAGGATCGGCGGCCAGCCGTCTACGAGGCATAAAGCGCCGGCATTAATGGAAGCTGCTGATCGTTTTGTTCAATGTGCGGATGAATGCGTCGGCGGCTTTCGATAAATAACGGCCTTTGCGGCTTGCGATGACGAGCGTTCGCGTCGGACGGGGACTGAGCGGCAAATAAACGGGCGTAAAGCCGGCATTCCGAACACGGGTCAGCATCTGGGGCACGAAGGCAACGCCCATGCCTGCCGCGACAAGCGATTGAATCGTCTCCATGTTGCTGCTCTCGAAACCGATCTGCGGCGTGAAGCCCGCTTGCTCGCACAGCTCGACCGTAATCTGCCGAAACCCTTGTCCGCGCTTTAACCCGATAAACGTCTCGTCCCGCAAATCCGCGATTTCGATTGCGTCGCTGCGCTGGGCGAGAGGGTGCTGCGGCGACACGGCCAGGCATATTTCTTCTTCCATAAAAGGCTCCCAGGCGAGGGAGCTGTCGATAAGCGGCAGGGAGAGCAAGCTTAAATCGGTGCCTCCGCTTGCGGTCAGCTGCTCAAGCTTGGCTGTCGTATCCTCAACGAGCACGACTTCAATCTGCGGGTATTGCGTGCCGAACACAGGCAGCACGAAAGGAAGAATATGGGATCCGGTAATCGGCAGAGTGCCGACGACGAGCCGGCCGCGCCGCATTTGCGCCATATCGTCCATCTCTTGCTTGAGCTGCTCGACGGCATCCAGTATCGTTTGCGATTTATCTACAAAAACCTGGCCCGCCTGCGTCAATTCGACCGAGTTGGTCGTGCGGCGAAACAGTTTGACGCCAAGCTCCTGCTCCAGCTTGGACAGCTGCTGGCTCAGCGAGGGCTGAGCGATATGGAGCTTCTCCGCAGCGCGCGAGAAATTTTTCTCCATGGCAATTTGGATCACATAGCTAAGTTGTCTAAGTTCCATGATGTTTCTTCCTTTCCGATCTTTATCGCGTTTGCCATTATAGTTATTACCTATAGTCGTTATAGATATTATATCTTGGTTCAATGAAGAAAGAAATGCTATAGTAGGTTCAGATATTACTAGCAGAAGATTTTACGAAATCATGGGGTGAGCATAATGACGAAAAAGACAATGTTCGAGAAAATTTGGGAAAATCACGTCATTCATCAAGAAGAGGGCAAACCGAGCGTTATTTACATCGACCTGCAGCTGGTTCACGAGGTTACTTCGCCGCAAGCGTTCGAGGGTCTGCGCCTGTCGGGCCGCAAAGTGCGCCGTCCGGACCTGACGTTTGCAACGATGGACCACAACGTTCCTACGAAGGATCGTTTCAATATTACAGATCCTATCTCCAAACAGCAAATCGATACGCTTACGCAAAACTGTAAAGATTTTGGCGTTAAATTGTTTGATCTCGACAGCATCGACCAAGGCGTCGTTCACGTTATGGGACCTGAGCTCGGCTTGACGCACCCAGGCAAAACGATCGTTTGCGGCGACAGCCACACTTCCACTCACGGCGCATTCGGCGCGCTTGCCTTCGGCATCGGAACGAGTGAAGTAGAGCACGTTATGGCTACTCAGTGCTTGCAGCAGTCGAAAGCCAAAACGCTGGAAGTTCGCTTCAACGGCAAACGCAAGCCCGGCGTAACGGCAAAGGATTTGATCCTGGGCGTTATTGCGCAATACGGTACGGATTTTGCAACAGGCTACGTTATTGAATTTACGGGCGAGGCGATTACTAGCCTGACGATGGAAGAGCGCATGACCGTGTGCAACATGTCCATCGAGGCGGGCGCGCGCGCCGGCCTGATCGCACCTGACGAAACGACTTTCAATTACCTGCGCGGCCGCGAATATGCGCCAGCCAACTTCGACGAAGCGGTAGAAGCTTGGAAGCAGCTGACGACGGATGAGGGCGCAGTATACGACACCGTGGTAGAATTCGACGTTGACGCGCTGATTCCGCAAGTAACCTGGGGCACAAGCCCGGGCATGGGCACAAGCATTACGTCTTCCGTTCCATTCCCTGCCGATCTTCCGACAGAGAACGAGCGCAAAGCTGCTGAAGCGGCGCTTGAATACATGGATCTGAAACCGGGTACGCCGATGACTGAAATCGAAATCGATTATGTATTTATCGGCTCCTGTACGAATGGCCGGATTGAAGACTTGCGCGCTGCGGCAGAAATTGCCCGCGGCTACAAAGTAAGCGACCGCGTAACGGCTATTGTTGTTCCTGGCTCTGGCCGCGTAAAAATTCAGGCTGAAAAAGAAGGCCTCGATAAAATCTTTACCGAAGCAGGCTTTGAATGGCGCGATGCCGGCTGCTCGATGTGTCTGGCCATGAATCCGGACGTGCTCAAGCCGGGCGAGCGCTGCGCATCGACTTCCAACCGTAACTTTGAAGGACGTCAAGGCCGCGGCGGCCGGACGCATCTTGTATCGCCGGCAATGGCGGTTGCAGCTGCCGTCAACGGACGCTTCACGGATGTGCGCGATTGGGAAATTAAATCAGAAGTGTTGAACTAATTGAACGCGAGAGGGGTAAATTTCTAATGGAACCATTTAAACAGCTTACTGGCATCGTGGCCCCGGTCGACCGGGTCAATGTCGACACGGACGCGATTATTCCCAAACAATTTCTTAAGCGCATCGAGCGCAGCGGATTTGGACAATTTTTGTTTTTCGAGTGGCGCTTCCACGAGAATGGCGATGTAAACAAAGAGTTTGAGCCTAACAAGCCTCGTTACGAAGGGGCTTCGGTGCTGATCTCCCGCGCCAACTTCGGCTGCGGATCCTCCCGCGAGCACGCGCCGTGGGCGATTCTGGACTACGGCTACCAGGTCATTATTGCGCCTTCCTATGCGGACATTTTCTACAACAACTGCTTCAAAAACGGCATTCTGCCAATCAAGCTTAGCGAAGAGCAGGTTGAAGACTTGTTCCAGCGCACGGCGAAGCACGACGGCTACAAGCTGACAGTAGACTTGGAGAACAAGCTGCTGACGGACGATTACGGTCTTTCGCTCAGCTTTGATCTTGATGAGCACCGTCGTCAGTTCCTGCTGCAAGGGCTGGATGACATCGGTTTGACGCTTCAGCATGAAGAGGCAATTGCCGCTTATGAGAAGAAGCATGCTGCTCGTCTTGGCTAATTGAGCGGGCACAGGCACGGCAAAAACATCAGATAACCAAGAGGACGATCGAAGTTTCATTCGATCGTCCTCTTTTTTCCTCTAAACGCAACTTTTTCTGACAAGCTGCGTCTATTATTTCGTCTGTACAAGTCGAATGCGCTCATTCGATGCGGGCAATTTCAGTCATCGAGGTGGGAAATGAAGAAGTTTGTATCCATGTTGTTGCTTGTGTCGCTAGTATTCGGTCTGTTCGCTGCCGCCGGACAAGCTGCCGAGACGGTTCCTAAGCTCTTTCTGAACGGCAAGGCGCTGGAATCGGAGGTTAGTCCCAAAATCGTTACCGGCAATCGCGTGGTCGTACCGCTCAGAGTCATATCCGAGCAGCTCGGCTATCATGTCGGCTGGGATGCGGGAACGAAAAAAATTACGGTGGACAATAGTACGGCCGTAATTGTGCTTACGCTGAATCAAGATGTAGCGACGGTCAATGGCCAGAGCGTCAAGCTGGATGTTCCGGCAATTACAGAGTCAAGCAGAACGTTAGTCCCCATTCGATTCGTTTCAGAGCAGCTGGGGCTGAAGGTCGATTGGAAGCAAGAGGAGAAGGAAGTACATATTACAGACGAGCCTAAGGTGCCTGAGCAGCCGACGGGGCTGATCTCCGACATCGCATTCGACGGAATCAGCAGCATTAAAATCACCTACACAGGCGCAGTGACCATGAAGGAGCCGTTTTATTTGGACGACGGCAAACGGATGGTGTTCGATTTTCCTGGCGCAGGGTACCAGACTGGATTTAGCGGTCAAATCGAGAGCGATACAAGCGGTCATCCGCTGCTAAGCAAGCTTAGATATTCGCAATTCTCGAAATCCCCGCTAACCGCGAGGCTTGTGCTGGAAGTGCCGGACAATATCACTTACACCAGAACGGAAGCGGAAGGCTTGATCAGCCTGAATCTGCTGCCGGGCGGAGAGATCCCTGTCGATCCGGAAACGCCGGTAGAGCCGGAGACGCCGGGAGAGACGCCGAATCCGAGCGATCCTGCAACGCCGACGCCAACGCCTAGCGAAACGCCGGGAACGCAGCCTGACCCATCAGGAGGCGACGGCGTATACAAAATTGTAATCGACGCTGGACACGGCGCGCATGATCCGGGCGCGGCAAGCGTGCTGAAAAAGACGGAGAAGGAATTCAACCTGAGTTTGACCTTGAAGATCAAGGAGCTGCTGGACAAGGAACCAAAACTTAAAGGCTATTATACGAGAACCGATGATACCTATTTAACGCTCGATGAACGCGCCAAGTTCGCCAATGACCTGAAGGCCGATTTGTTTATTTCGATTCATGCGAATTCGATACTTAACAAGCCGACCGTTTCCGGTACGGAAACCTATTACAGCCGTGCGGACAGCAAGGCGTTTGCCGACGTTATCCACAAGCGCCTGCTTGCAGGCACTGGCTTAAAGGATCGCGGCGTCAAACAGGCCAACTACGCCGTTATCAAAAAAACGACAATGCCGGCCATTCTGCTTGAGTCCGGGTTTTTATCCAACCTTGGAGATTCGCAAGCCTTGTATTCCGAGCAGGTTCAAAAGAAAATTGCCGCTGAAATCGTAGCCGGCATCAAGGAATATTTAAAATTGAAATAAGAAAGCAGGTGTTCAGCGATGACGATGCACTCAAAAGCGCGAGGGCTGCTTGCTTTCATCGTGATTTCCGGAATTCTGGCAGGGTGCGGCGCTCAGAACAAGCCGCTGGAGCCCGGGTCATCCGCTGCGGAGCCTACCGCTACGGTGGCACCTAGCCTCTCGCCTTCGCCGGAAGCTACAGCCGCTCCGACTGAGCGCGCTGCCGAGACGGAGGCGCCATCCGCTCCCGCCAAGCAGAGTCTGGAAGCTAGCATCTATTTAACCGATGCCGAGCTCCTTGAAACGGTCGAGCGCAAGCAGACGCTGGAGTACGCTTCCGACGTGGAGCTGCTTGATTCTGCCGTGGCTGCGCTGCGGAAGGATGCGGGCGAGGATGCTCTTTCGCTATGGAAGGACATATCGATCCATTCGATCAAGCTCCAGGAAGGCTTGGCCACGCTCGATATCCACATTCCCGATGAAGCGCGTTTGGGAGCTCCGGGAGAGCTGCTTGTACTCGAAACGCTGACAAAAACGTTATTTCAGTTCGATTTTGTGAACGCGATCGAATTGCTCGTGGACGGACAAGCGGTGGAAAGCTTGATGGGGCATGAGGAATTGGAGCATCCGATTCGAAAAGAACAATAGCACGCGGAATTGAAACGGCCTCCATAGCGTTAAGCCTAGCGCCTGTGGAGGTTTTTATTCGCAAATGGGGAGAGAAGACTAATGGTATTGAAGCTGACATCTAAAAAAGCGGTAATCGGAATGCTGGCCTTTTCGCTAGTGGCGGGAAGCGGTGTTGCCGGAGCTCCGATCCACGTGCTGGCGGCAGGCGCATCTTCGCCGTTTACAGACGTAGCCACGGGCCACTGGGCGGAGAAATACGTATCCAAATTGTATTTGCAGGGACTGATCGCAGGCTACGAGCAGCAGGACGGCAGCTTGCAATTTAAACCCAATCAGAGCGTATCGCAGCAAGAAGCGGTATTGTTTGCGCTGCGTTATGCCGGCTTGTCCAATCAAGTCGATAAGGATGCCATCATCGGATTTCCTAACTCGTTTCAAGTAAGCACGATGTTTAAGCCTTACATCTATTTGGCGTTTTCCAAAGGTCTGCTTGACCAGCAGGAGGAATATGAGCTTGCCCAGAACACCCCTGACGTTGCCTGGGGAACAAAGCCGGCTTCCCGAGAGTGGGTCACGAAGCTGATGATTCGGGCAGTGGGACAAGGCGCGTTGGCTGAACAAATGGAAAATTCGCTTACGCCGTTCGTAGACGCCGATCAGGTGGACGAGCGCTATAAGGGCTATGTCAACGCAGCATCGAGCCTGGACCTTGTCAAAGGCGTGACAAGCGAGAAGTTTGACCCGAAAGCTCCCGTAACCCGGGCAAGTCTGGCTACATTGATCAGCAGGGCGCAATACCAGTATCCCGTCGCTTATGCGGGTCAGGTGTCGGGCGTCGTGACGCGGCTTGACGACAGCTCCATCACGATCTATCAGGACAAGCAGGAAAAAACCTACACGCTGAGCGAAAGCACGCTCTATTACACCAGCTCCTCGACTACGCTGCTGACGCGCGAGCAGCTGCCTTTGTACGGCGATGTCGAAATCATCGAGAAGGACGGCGCGGCCAAGTTTGTCGAAATCACCGGCACGGCCCCGCATACCCGCGCGATTAGCGGCACATTTGACCGAATTGTTGCCGCGGAGAACAAGCTGTATCTTTGGTCGGATAACAATTATTCGATCGTTGCGTATGACGAGACGATGCAGATTGCCGACGCTACGGGTAAAACGCTGGCTTTGGCGGACATCAAGCGGGATACGCCGGTAACGGTAATGGTGGATACGTTCAGGGAAACGCCTAAGGCGATTCGCTTAACGGCGTCGCCGCCTGCAGCGGCAACCTCGTTAAAGGGAGTGTTCTACAGCACGGACGGCAAGCTGATTACGCTGCAGACGGATAGCGGTCTCGTGACGAAATTTCTGACAGCGGACGCCAAGGTCGAAATTGACGGGATGAGCGGCGCCGCCTTTGCGGATTTGCTGGGCGAGGTGGATCAGGTAGAGCTTTCGTTAACCCAGGACGATAAGGTGTCGAAGGTAAAGGTGTTGAACCGCAATGTAACATTAGCGAGCGGAGCCAAAATATCGTCCTTTGATGCGGACAACAAGCTTTTAACCGTGATTGACGAGAAAAACGGAGCTTTGGCTTTGTATGTAAACGACCGGACCAGAATCGAGTACGGAGGCAGTGTCGTCACTTTGGAGGCGGCCAAAAGCTTTTTGCTGAAAAACCGGAGAGTCCTCGTGTCGTACACGGGCAACACACTCGTTTCCCTGCAGGTTATCAGTAAATACGAAGGCACGCTGAAATCCATAAATGCTGTCAAAAATGAGCTGACATTGGATCTCACTTCGGGGGGCTCCGTGACGATGCCGTTCAATGCGGCGGTTGTGGAAATTCCGGGTCAGACATCCGCCTCCTACACCCAGCTGAAAACCGGCGAGAAGCTGACGCTGCTGCTTAACGCCGATACGGACAAGATAGCGACAATCCGCGCCCATCGCCAGCTGCAATATGAAATTGTCACAGTCGATGCGCAAGCCAAGCGTCTGATCGTGAAAATCGGCAACGGAACCGAGCTGCAGCTGTATCTTGGCAACGCGGCGATGACGAATGAAGCGGGCTCGGCCATAGCGCTTACCCAATTTACGGCCGGCGGCGTCATTAGCGCAGCGTATGAGGGCTCTCAGCTGCTGTCGATTCGCCAGACGACCGTTACTTATGGAACGGTGCAGTCTATTTCGTCAGGAAGCGTAACGATCGTGAATCAGGCGGGACAGCAGGTGATCTATACAGGGGAAGGCGGCTTTGACATTTACAAGGGCGCGCTTCAGGAAAGCACAACCACTCTGCTGGCGGTAGGCGATTATGTAGAGGTGCTGAAAACGGACAGCGGCAAGACGCAAATCGCCGTAGCGGCCGGAGAAACGCGTACAGTATCCAGCTACAGCGTACTGACCGGATCGCTTCAGACGGAGAAGCTGTCGCAGTCCGATGTGCGCAACGTATTTAAAATTACGCTGCAAACGAAGCTTACGCAAGGCAGCAGCAGCATAGCCGCAAGCTCGCTCAAGGCGGGCGACCGGATTACGATTTATGCGTTCCGCAATACGATTATCGCACTCGTCAAGTCATAATTTCGGGCCCATAGACGGCATAAGCGAGGAACTTACAAATATTTTGTGAAAAAACTGCCCTTTTGGGCAGTTTTTTTATGGAATATCGCTGTTTCCGGTTGCTAACCGTGTCAAATTTCGCTACACTTTGAACGATAGTGTTAAGATTAGGGGAGAGGACGATGAGTGCGAAACAGCGAATGCGTCATGTGCTGGACATTATGGCCGATCTATTCCCGGATGCGCACTGCGAGCTGGTCCATAGCAATCCATTCGAACTGACGATTGCCGTATTGCTGTCGGCTCAATGCACGGATGAGACGGTGAACAAGGTGACAGCGTCATTGTTTCAGAAATACCGGCGACCCGAGGATTATCTCGCGGTGCCGCTGGAGGAGCTGGAGCAGGATATTCGCCGCATCGGTTTATTCCGCAGCAAAGCTTCCAACATTCAGAAGCTCTGCCGCATTATCATTGATAAATATGACGGGGAAGTGCCGGCAAGCCATGAAGGGCTGACCGAGCTTCCGGGCGTTGGCCGCAAAACGGCGAACGTCGTCATGTCCAATGCATTCGGCGTCCCGGCAATTGCTGTGGATACGCATGTGGACCGTGTATCCAAGCGGCTCGGATTTGCGAAGCCTGACGATACCGTGCTTGAGGTCGAGCACAAGCTTATGAAGCTGGTGCCGCGAGAGGAATGGACGCTCACGCATCACCGAATTATTTTTTTTGGACGCTACCATTGCAAGGCGCAAAGCCCCAAGTGTCCGATTTGTCCGCTCTTGGACGACTGCAAGGAAGGCAAACGGCGCATGAAGCCAGCCGCGAAGCCGCAAGCTAAAGCGAGAAAACCGAAAATAGCGAGTGAAGGATGATGAAGATGAAATGTATTTCCGTGTATACGAACAATTTTGAGCTTTTTTCCGATATTTACGAGCAGGTGCTTGAAGCACCGCCGCAAGAGCATGAGGATATAGTAGTAGAAGGCGTAACGGTCAGCGGCTCCGGCGAGGTTCCGGATCAATATATCGAGCGTATGCGCTCGAAGCCGGAGGTTGTCGTGATGCGCGAGAAAGAGCGCAACATTATGATTTTGCAGCATGGCAATGTGTTTGAAATCTGCTTGCCTTCCGATGAAGAGGAAGCGGTGTAAGGAGTTAACGGAATGACTGAGCTGACAGTGCAAGGCATAGCGGGTGCGGTAACCGAAGCTGCGGAGCTGATGGCCGCAGCCGGGGATGAAATACATGCGAGGCATGCACGTGAGTTGAACAGTAAGCTGGCCGAGGGCCGGCTTACTGTCGCATTCTGCGGGCATTTCTCGGCAGGCAAGTCAACGCTTATCAATCGGCTGTGCGGCGCCAAGCTGCTGCCGTCAAGCCCGATTCCGACGAGTGCGAACGTCGTATCGATACGGGGCGGCGAGCGGGCTTACGCGGCGGTAGAGACCGTTCAGAACGGCAAGCTGTCTCAGGCGGAGATCGCGATTGAGCAGTTGGACCGGTATTGCGTGGATGGAGAAACGTATACGTCCGTTTCTATCGTCTATCCGAGTGCGGTGCTGGGCGAGCATACCGTGCTGCTGGATACGCCGGGCATCGATTCGACGGACGACGCTCACCGCATGGCGACGGAATCGGCACTGCATCTTGCGGATGTCGTTTTTTATGTGATGGATTACAACCACGTCCAATCCGAGATCAACTTTGCTTTTGCCAAGCAGCTTAAGGATTGGGGCAAGCCGCTCTATTTTATCGTCAATCAAATCGATAAGCATCGCGACCGCGAGCTGTCGTTTGCGAGCTACCGCAAAAGCGTGGAGGAAGCGTTTCATGCCTGGCATTTGGAGCCGGCCGGAATCGTCTATTTGTCGTTGCGCCAGCCTGAGCATCCGCATCAGGAATGGGAATCGCTGCTTGCGCTGCTGGAGCAGCTGCAGCAGCGGCGCAAGACATTGTGCGAATACAGTGTCGACGCTTCGCTGCGCCATCTGGCGAAGGAGCATGTAAAGCTTCAAGAGCAGCAGCGGGAGCCGGAACGCGAGCGGCTGACGGAGGAAGCGGGCGGCGCAGAAGCTGCCGCAGCCGTCCGTCTCGAAATGGAGCGGCTCGAGGGCCGTGTCCGCGAGCTATCGGACCGGAAGGAAACGTACCGGACGGAGCTGCGAACGAAACTTCAGAAGGTGCTCGATAATGCGAACATTACGCCAGCGCCGTTGCGGGATTTGGCTGAGTCGTATTTGGAGAGCAGGAAGCCTGGCTTTAAAATGGGCTTTTTGTTCGCGGGCGCGAAGACGGAAGCGGAGCGCGAGCGGCGTTTGGGCGCGTTCAGCGCCGAATTAAACGCGTTGTTCAGCGCAGGCATAGATTGGCATGTGAAGCAGCTGCTGCGGACAGAGGCCGAGAGCATCGCCTTCAGCGGCGACACGCTGGAGGCGGAGCTGGCGGCACGGCTCGGCTGGCTGCCTGAGCCGTCATGGCTGGCGGAACGCGTCCGCACCGGCGCAGTCATCGGCAATGAATATACGATGACGTACTGCCGCGACATGGCCGCGGATGCGAAGGGCCTGTACCGCCAGCGCGCGCTCGATATCGTCGACGCGCTGGCCGAGCATGCGGCAGCGGCGGGCGAAGCCGCCGCCGCGCAGGCGCGGGGCCGGCTGGCGGAGCTGCGCTCGCAAGCCGGGGCCCTTACGGCGCTGGCCGAGCTTGCGGCCAGCGCGGCCGCTCACGCGGCCCGCTTGCAGGCTGCGCTCCCGCCGCAGCCTGAAGCGCCGGCTCTGCCGGCGCCACGCGCCGCCGCAGACGCCGGCGGCGCTGTAGCTGCGGCGAGCGAAGCCGCGCCGAGAT
>NZ_STGF01000019.1 GCF_005222705.1 Paenibacillus sp. SY21-1
ATGTATTAGGCACGCCGCCAGCGTTCGTCCTGAGCCAGGATCAAACTCTCCATAAAGGATTTTTCGCTTCGACCGAGGTCGGAGAGAAAAGATCCAGGTTTGTTTGTAGCTCATTACTTGTTTTATCGCTTTTCCACTCCGCAGCCTAAGCTGCTTCATGGGGCAGTTTCACTCGTTGTTCAGTTTTCAAAGAGCAAGCTTTTCTTTCGTCCGTGCCGTGTTTCTCTCGGCCGGAATTAGAATATACCATGATATGCAACTAATGGTCAAGCATTTTTATAAAATAATTTTCTGCTTATCTTACTTTCCTATTTGCCTGCCGCCCAACAGCCATTATTCTCATGCACGCCGCGCTTGAATAATACGGTAAAGAGTAGGTAAATATAGCCGTATATCTCGTTCAAGGAGCCTATCTTATGACGAATAAGCAATCTTCCGTGCAAACTTCCGTTTCATCGGAGCTGAAGCTTAATAAACTAACGCTTGAGCAAATATATGCCCGCTCAAAGGACGTTAAGCTGCGGAGCTTGCAAATTGCAGGACAAAGGGCTGCCCTTTTGCTTTCCATCGATGGTCTTGTCGATGAGGCTTTGACCGATTTGCATCTTGTTTCTCCTCTGCTGCGGGAGCCGATGGAAACCGTATCATTCGAGCAATTGAAATCGATCGTGACAACAGCCGATTTGCACACTTCAACCGACATGAACGAGGTCGTACATTGCGCGGCGAATGGCAGCGTCATTCTGTTCGTAGACCAACTGGATAGCGCGCTGATCGCCAATCTTCCGAAATGGCAGCAGAGAAGCATCGAAGAGCCTGCTGCGGAATCCGTCATTCGCGGCCCCCGGGAAGGCTTTACCGAAACGATGTCTGTCAATACATCCATGATGCGCCGCAAAATCAAGCACCCCGCCTTGAAAATGCTGGCGATGCAGGTAGGTCGCTTTACGAAAACGGAGGTTGCCGTTGTTTTTATAGAGGGTATTGCAAATGAATCATTGGTCGAGGAAGTGAAGCTTCGGATTTCCAAGATTGATATAGACGGCATTCTGGAGAGCGGCTATATTGAGGGATTCATTGAGGATCACCCGCTGTCCCCTTTTCCGCAAATTCAAGTCTCAGAGCGTCCCGACGTTGTCAGCGCGGCTCTGCTTGAAGGAAAGATCGGCATATTGGTGGACGGCACTCCATTTTGCCTGATAGCGCCGACCACCTTTTTTTCCCTGCTGCAATCCCCGGAGGATTATTACCAACGTTTTATTATCAGCACCTTTATTCGCTGGCTGCGTTTTCTCTTTTTGTTTATTTCATTATTGCTGCCTTCTTTGTATGTAGCTATTCTGACGTTTCATCAAGAAATGGTACCAACCTCATTGCTGCTCAGCATTGCCAAGTCGAGAGAGGAAATTCCTTTTCCCGCATTAATTGAAGCTCTGTTAATGGAAATTTCGTTCGAGGCGCTGCGCGAGGCTGGCGTCAGGCTGCCCAAGCAGGTTGGCTCCGCTGTCAGTATCGTCGGCGCGCTCGTCATTGGCCAAGCGGCAACATCGGCAGGACTTGTCTCCTCCCCTATGGTTATGGTCGTTGCCATTACGGGCATCGCCTCTTTTCTTTTGCCTCAATACAGTGCAGGCATTGCTATTCGCGTGCTGCGGTTTCCGATCATGTTTTTGGCCGGAATGTTCGGGCTCCTTGGGCTTATGCTCGGCATAATCGCCATCGTCATCCATCTATGTTCGCTCCGTTCGCTCGGAGTACCGTACTTGCAGCCCGTTGCCCCATTAAAGTGGTCCGAAATTAAGGACACGCTGATGCGATTCCCGATCTGGGCCATGCGGACAAGACCGAGCCTTACCGGAAGAACAAATCTTTACCGGCAGAGCAAAACGAATCGCAAAGCGCAAAGGAAGGGGGATGACGCATGAGCGAAGGGCTTCGCCTTCGAAGGTATAGTAAGCTTAGCGCTATCTTGCTCTGCATCCTGCTTGCCGGCTGCTGGGACCGCAAGGAAATCAACGATCTCGCGCTAGTTACCGGTGTTGCGATCGACCGGAAGGACGATAAGCAAATTGAATTGAGTCTGCAAATTTTTATCCCAAAAGGCTCCTCCGACCCCAGTCAAAGTCTCGGTGAGGCTAACAGCGGCAGCGGAGGCACCCTTGTGCAATCCGCATATGGAGAAAACGTGGCGGAGGCCCTTTCGCAATTGCAGAAAAAAATGTCACGGCAAATTTTTTGGGGGCATTCGGAAGTTATTTTATTCGGCAAGGAAAGAGTTGAGCAAAACATACGCGACGATATCGATTTTTTGCTCAGAGCCTCGCAGCCTCGCGAACGCTCGTACGTCTACGTCACCAAAGGAAGAGGAAAAAAAATACTCGAGCTGCACTCCATGATTGAACGAAACACCTCGGAGGTGCTGAGGGAGATGTCCAATACGAGAACGAGCTACACAACGACACTGGCACAGCTGTCCAAAATGCTGAATGACGAGGGACAAGCCGCTGTGGTGCCATGGGTGGAACAGCTGCCTCCCGTTAATCCTGCCAAGCCGGATCGAGCGGTCGGATACATTAATGGAACAGCGTTGCTGAGGCAGGGAAAGCTATCCGGGGTCGCTGACGATAAAATGACGAGGGGCATTTTATGGATTAAAAACGAAATGAACAACGCGGTCATTACTATTCACCCCAAAGAATCGGAGGGCACGGTGTCCGCTCAGCTGCTTCACAGCAAAACGAAGCTTTCTCCCTCCATTGTCGATGGCAAGTGGAAAATGAAAATAAGCGTGTCCTGCAAAAACGATCTGCTGCAGAACACGACCAAGCTAAATGTGCTGCAGGACGAGAAGACGATCAAAGAAATCGAGACCGATATTATCGAAAATATCAATAGTCGAATTATGCTCACCATTCATAAAGCGCAAAAAGTGTATAAAACGGATATTTTTGATTTCGGCAACGAATTTCATCAGCATTATCCGCGCGAATGGGCCAAGCACAAAAAGGATTGGTACGAGCTGTTTCAAACCGTCGAAGTGACCATCGAAACGAAAGTCGATCTGTCGCGGCCCGGCATGTTTAATAGCCAGTCCATGAAAACAGCCTCAGCGCCATAACAAGCCAAACGATGGGGGAACGATAAGGAGGTGAACCGAGATGGATAAACAACGGGTGAGCAGCAATCAATTATTCTGGATGATTTCTACGATGCAGGTCGGTATGTCAATTCTGCTGACGTTAAATCCGGCCATTGGCACCGCCAAGCAGGACGTATGGATCGCCACTTCATTGTCTGCGCTGTTCGGAACCGGTATCGCCCTGATTTGCTCGCGCCTCTCTGTTCTTTATCCTGGCGAACCGCTTACAAGCTTTGTTCCCAAGGTAGCAGGCAGGTGGCTTGGACATGCAGCCATCTTTCTTCTTATGCTGTACTGGTTCACTGTGCTCGCGATCATCTTGAGGCAATACGCGGAGTTCATCATTGGCACCATTCTGCCGCGTACCCCTGTCTACATTCCGATAATCGGCATGATCTTGCTCGCCTGCTACGTTGTATATTCGGGCATTGAAGTAATCGGCAGATGCTCCGAAATTTTTGGTCCCCTGGTGCTTGCAGGCATTTTTATTCCGATGCTTCTAAATCTCAAGCAAGTGCAGCTTAGCAATTTGTTGCCGATTTACGTCGATAACGGAGCGCTTGAAATTATGAAAGGGGCGCTGCCGACGGCGGCCTTCCTGAGCGACAATATTATGCTGCTCGTGCTGTTTTGTTTTCTCGTCAATCCCAAAGACGGCGTCAAATCCGCCGTGCTTGGGACGGGCGTCGCCGGAGCGCTCACGGTGTTCGCGGCCTTTGAGTGCGTGTCCATATTCGGTTATATGACGGCATCGGGTCATATCTATCCTTTTTTTAATTTAGTCCGTTACGTATCGTTCGGTTTTTTGCAAAATATGGACTCGCTCGTCGTCGCGATTTGGATTATGGGCGTATTCATTAAAGTATCGCTGTATTTATTCGTCTGTTCTTTTGGCGTATCGGAATGGTTCGGCATCAAACGCTGGAGAAAATCGATCTTCTATGTCGCCCCGCTCATGCTGCTCCTGTCGCTGCTGCCGCGGAACTTCGTGGAAAGCTCCGTCCTGTATCCCAAGCTGGTCGCCATTCCGTTCAACCTGCCCGTACAGTCGTTTTTTGTGCCGGCGCTTCTATGGCTGATAGCCGAAATCAAGCATTGGAGAAAAAGAAAGCGACAACGGCTGACGCCTTCCTCTGAAGGCCAAGGCTAACTTTTTGGCGAAGAATCTCAAGTTTGGCTTCCAGGTGGAGCATGTCTATTAAATGGGGAGGAAAAGCGGCCTAAGGCATCATGTCCTGCCTATCGGTCATGTTGCTGTAGTAGCCGTTGCGTGCCGTAAGCTCCCGATGCGTCCCCTGCTCAATGACCGCTCCGTCCTGCAGCACAACAATTTGATCGGCTCCCCGGATCGTATTTAAACGATGCGCGATAACAAAGCTGGTCCGATTCTGCATCAACCGCTGCAGCGCCTCCTGAATCTTGATTTCTGTAACCGTATCAATACTGCTCGTTGCTTCGTCCAGCACGAGGATCGACGGATTGGCGAGCACGGCCCGGGCAATCGCCAGCAGCTGCTTCTGCCCTTGGCTGATGCCGGTCCCATCCATGCGGAGGCGGGCATCGTAGCCGCCCTTCATCCGAACAATAAACGCATGGGCGTTGGCCAGACGCGCAGCCCGTTCTACCTCGTCATCGCTAGCATCCAGCTTGCCGTAGCGAATATTCTCGCGTATCGTACCCTCGAACAAAAAAGGCTCCTGAAGCACAAAAGCCATATGCGCACGCAGACTCTCCCGACGAATACGCCTGCTGTCCTTCCCGTCGATCAGAATGACGCCCGAGCTGGGATCGTAGAAGCGGCACAGCAATTGAATGAGCGTGGATTTCCCAGCGCCCGTTGGGCCTATTATCGCTACGGTTTCTCCGCTGCTTACCTTGAGGCTGACATCGGAAATCGTCGCCTCGCGACCCTCGTAGGCAAACGACACGTTCTGAAAAACAACATCTCCGCGCAAGGCTTCAACCGCAGCCGCTTCCCCTTCGTCGCTTTGCTCCTCGCGCTCCCCCAATACGTCAAATACACGTTCGGCGCCTGCAACGGCGGACAGCAGCGTATTCCACTGATTGGCCAAATCGTTGAGCGGCCTTGTGAATTGTCTGGAGTATTCTGCAAAAATGACGATAACTCCAACCGTAATCTGGTCGTTTAACGCCAGAATCGCGCCAACGCCGGCAATAACCGCAAAGCTGAGGTTGTTGAGCACGTTCATCAGCTTGGGAACAAAACCGGATATCGTCTGCGCCCAAAAGCCGGATAAGCGGATTCGCTCGTTATGGGCACGAAACTCCTCGATGACCGATTGCTCCTTGGAGAACACCTTTACAATTCGTTGGCCGGACAACGTTTCCTCCACGAAGCCGTTTAATTGACCGAGATTGCGCTGCTGCTCCTTGAACAGCTTGCCTGTCCGGTTCGTAATCCATTTCATGCCAATTGCCATTAGCGGCACAACCGTGAAGGTAATCAGCGTCAACAGCGGACTGAGCCACAGCATGACTGCGATTGTGCCGGCCAGCAGCAGCACGCTGGAAAACACTTGAATGACCGAGCTGTTCAACGAGGAGCTGATGTTTTCAATATCGTTGGTCACCCTGCTCATTAGCTCGCCATGCTGCCTCTTGCCAAAATACGGAATCGGCAGCCGGTGCAGATGATCGAACAGCTGCTTGCGCATTCGGTACACGGTTTGCTGGGAAATGCCGATCATCCAGACACTTTGCAGCCAGCTTGTGAGCGATTGCAGCACGAAGACGGCGGCCATGGCGACAAGAAACCATAAAAAGCCGCTATCCTGGCTGATTAAAAAACGGTCGATCGCAGTACCAGCCAAAAAAGGGCCAAGCAGCGAAAAGGCGGAGCTGAGGACGACCATCGCAAGCACGGCCATTAATTTCAACCGATACAGCGACAAATAGACGCCGATCTGCTTCAGCGTTCTTGTCGTATGCCGCGCCCGCTGCTTTGACTTGCCGCCAGCGCCTTTTTCCTTAACAGGCTCGTTCGCCTTGTGATCGATGACTTCGGAAGGCCTGGGATATTGAAACGGTTGTTTCCAGCTAGCCCGCATGGAGCGCATCCTCCTTTCCCGCCTGGGATTCGCATATCTTCCTGTACAGCTCGGAGGCTGCAAGCAGTTCCGCGTGCGTGCCCCCGGCAAGCATGCGGCCATCGTCGAGCAAAATGATTCTGTCGGCGCTGCGGGCCGAGCTTATCTTTTGCGTGACCAGAAATGTGGTGCAGTTCATCGCCTTGATTTCGTTCAAAAGCGCAGCTTCCGTCTGAATATCGAGCGCGCTTGTGCTGTCGTCAAGGAGAAGGATAAGCGGATTGCGAACGAGCGCACGCGCAATGGTCAACCTTTGCTTTTGCCCACCCGACAAATTTACGCCCTTCTGGCCTACAATCGTAGCGTATTGCTCCGGCAGGTGCATAATCGTATCGTGAATCCGGGCCCGCTTGGCCGCCGTCATTACTTCCTCCATAGTTGCGTCCTCTTTGCCCCAACGGATATTGTCCGCCACGCTTCCGGTGAACAGCACGATATCCTGCGGAACATAACCGATCTGCTCGCGCAGCCGCTCGGTCCGGTAACGGTCGATGGAAACATCGTCTACGTCAATCGTTCCGTCCTTCGCATCGTACAGACGCGGGATCAGCTGGAGCAGCGATGATTTGCCTGAGCCGGTCGCGCCGAGTATAGCAACCGTGTCTCCTGGGCTCGCGGCAAACGAAATGCCCGTCAATACGTTATCCTCCATATCGGGATAGGCAAAAGAAATCCGGTCGAAGCTCACCGCTCCTTCCTCCGGCTTTTTCTCATACCGCTCAGCGCCGTCAACGGTCCGCGCCGTGCTCCCATCCGTTTCAAGCACCTCGACGACCCGCTGCGCTGAAGCCCTCGCCCGCGAAAGATTGACGATAATCATCGATAAAATCGAGAGCGCTCCCGTCATTCTCGTAGCGTAATTAATAAGCGCTACAATCTGCCCGACAGTAGCGTCACCGGTGTCGATCTCGAGCCTGCCGAACCACAATACGCCGATAATGCCCGCATTCATCAAGAGCAGGACGACCGGCATCGTAGCCTCCGTAAGCTTTAGGGCAGACATCGTTTTATCCATCAGTCCTGCGCTCACCCCGCCAAACCGCTCCGACTCGTGCCTCATGCGCACAAACGCTCTCACCATGCGCATGCCGATCAGATTCTGCTGCATGACGCTGTTAACTTTGTCAAGCTGCTGCTGGACCGCGCGAAACATCCGCTCTCCCTCACGCATGACCCATGCCAGAAACAAGCAAATAAACGGAATCGCTCCGGCTAGCCAAATGGCGAGCACAGGCTGCACGATAAATGCCATCACGACACTTCCAACTATTAATAGCGGGGCGCGCAGCATGATTCTAAGTCCCATAAACACCGTGTTCTGAAGCTGCATAACATCGCTGGTCAGCCTTGTAATAAGCGAGGATTCGGAAAAGCGCCCATACTCCGAAAATGAAAACGATTGCACTTTGCTATACAGCCTTTCACGCACGTCAAATCCAAAGCTTTGACTAACGTGAGCGGCATAAAACGAGCTGAGGAGCCCTGCCGCCAGCGCCAATATCGAGCAACCGGCAAGCACACCTCCCCAGCCAAGCACGACCGACAGCTTATCCTGTCCGATGCCGTCATCGATGATTTTGGAAATAATGTACGGCTGTAAAAGCTCGACCATTAATTCGACCATAGTAAACATGATAGCGGCGAACACAATAAAGCGGTAGCCGTTAAGAAAGGATAAAATTTTCCGCATCGATAGCCCTCCGGGAGACGGTATTCATGTTCATCTACCATTTATTATAGCTTTCTCCGCCGAAAACCGCACTAATTTAAGTAATTTAGCAATAAACAAAATGGGATTTTGTTATTGGTTTCCGCCTTCTTCATAGAACACCCGGAACAGAATATCGTGATTGTAATTGCCGAAGCCCTTGCCGTACAACGTCAGTCCGCCGACATGGGCCGCGTCCTCCTTGACGCCGATTCGGAAGCTCCAGTAATTGCGATCAAGCCCGATATCGCCGATCCCTACGGCCGACATTTGCTGTCCGTCAATGAAGGTGCCCCCTTCTTCGATTCGAATAACCTTGAGCAGGCCGTATTGATTAATTTTGTCGCTCCACCAGGCCGGGGTGAATCTTCCCCTCACATCACCATAATCTCCCGGGCTTGTCCACATGCCGATATCCAACCCGTTAAGCGCAAAGCTGATATCGGAAGGCCAATTCTCGTTGGCTCCCGGCGCCTCGGAACCAATCTCCAGCCTCATCTCCAGCGCAATCGGACGCTGTCCGGGAAGCAAGTAATTGGGGACGCGGTATTCCACATAACCACGGCCAAACCAAAGTATGCCTGCGTTCATTCGCTCCGGCTCCAGAAAAAACCTGGGATCGTCGAATTGCCCGATCAATGTCTCCGTTGTTGCAATGCCGCAGGTCGGAAACACCTCAAACTGGGTAAAATGCCCGACCGGAACACTCGCTTCATGCACCTTTTTCACATCCAGCACCGGCTGCGGAAGCTCGATCGAAATGGAGCGTTCGGCCAGAGAACACATTTTATGCGTCCCGCCTTGCCTCCTCACCATTTTGGTTTGTACAATTCCCGCCCGCTCCAGCTTGCGAACATGCATCGTTACGATTGCGCTGCTTAGCCCAAGCGCTTCAGCCAAATCCTTTACGTTCATCATGTCCGATGCGAGCAGGTTAATAATAGATAAACGGACCGGGCTCGCCAGCGCCTCGTACAAAGGCAGCCAGGCCACATCAGTATTTGCTTGAATCATAGGTCTCTCCCTCCTTTGGCTATTGTATAACAACAGCAGGGTATCCCAAAAGCTGAAATGCAGCATTTTGGAATACCCTGCCCAGATTTCATCCGGCCTTTTGGCGTTCTATAGCTTGATGCGGATAACGTTCCACGAGGCTTTTCCAAGCTGGGCGGAAATCTTCCCGTTATCGCTCAGTTGAGCGCTGCCGTTGGCATGCGGGGCTACGCGGTCTGGCGCCTCTGCAATGTTCGTCATTTTCAAATCGTCGTGCTCCAGCACAATATGGTCAATGATACGGAACGCTCCAAAGCTGCGCAGATCGATTTCGAAATCGAGGCTTTCTTCCAGATTCCGGTTAACCGCAAACACCGTAACCTCGCCTTTTTCTTCATTATGAACAGCTACCGTCTCCAAATAAGGGACATCGGTATAATCCTTTGTATCGTATTTCGGCGACTTGACGAGCGGTACCAGCACTGTTCCGCGACCAAATAGACTGGCGTGCATGTACGGATAATAAATGGTTTGCTTCCAAGCCGGTCCGCCATTCTGCGTCATAATAGGCGCGATGACATTGACGAGCTGGGCCAGGCAGGCCATCTTCACGCGATCCGCGCGCTTGAGCATGCTTATGAGCATACAACCGACCACGAGCGCATCCTCGTGCGTGTAGACATCCTCAAGCTGCTTCGGAGCGATCGACCATGGCTCGAGCTTCTTATCCTGGGCATTGGAATGAAACCATACGTTCCATTCGTCGAAGGATAGATTGATTTTTTTCTTGCCGCGCTTCTTGGCCTGAACATAATCGCATGTAGAGATAACCGTATTAATAAAAGAATCCATGCCCATGGAACGGGCCAGGAAATTCGGCGTATCGTTGTCCGCATTCCCGAAATATTGGTGGATGGAAATATAGTCAACGGTGTCATAGGTCAGGTCGAGCACGGTTGCTTCCCATTCAGGGAAGGTCGGCATCCCGATAGCGGAGCTTCCGCATGCAACAAGCTCGATGGAAGGATCTACCCAGCGCATCGCTTTGCCCGTTTCATTGGCAAGACGACCGTATTCCACAGCTGTTTTATGACCGATTTGCCATGGACCGTCCATCTCGTTCCCAAGACACCAGGTTTTGACGTTATGCGGATTTTGGTAGCCGTGCTGAATTCGCAGGTCGCTCCAGTAGGAACCGGATTTATGGTTCGAATACTCGATCAGATTGCGCGCCTCGTCAATGCCGCGTGTTCCGAGGTTAACGGCCATCATCGCGTCTGTACCGGCTTTTTTACACCAATCCATAAACTCATTATAGCCAATCCAGTTTGGTTCAACCGTTCTCCAAGCAAGCTCTAGTCGCTTCGGACGCTGATCGACGGGACCTACGCCGTCCTCCCAGTTGTAACCGGATACAAAATTGCCGCCGGGATAACGAACAATCGGCACATCCAGCCCTTTGACAAGCTCAAGCACATCGGTACGAAAGCCCTGCTCATCAGCCGCAGGATGGTCCGCTTCATAAATCCCTCCGTATACGGCGCGCCCCAAGTGCTCAATGAATGAACCGTAAATCCTCTTATCTACCTCTCCTACCTGAAAATCCTTGTCTACAATCATCGTTGCTTTATTGGCCACTACGATCACCTCGGATTAGAATTAGTAATTTCATTAATATAAAACAAAAGAATTAATATAATATCTTAATCCAATTAAACTACAAGTTTGACATTCGTTCAAGTCTTATTTTTAATTGATATGAATTAACGAATGTGTAAATACATAATTACGCAATACGCTGCCAAGCTCCTGATTTGCTTAGATGAAAGCAGCTTGACTCCTGCAGTCTTTCCGTTGAAAAAAAACTAAAACGAAAAAAACCGCCACCTATTGGGGCGGGGGTCAACGCGAGCGGCCTGATTGCCAACATTCCTATCAACCATCTGTTGATTCATAGAGTTGAAAAAGCATCTCGCAAATTGTGCCTTCATTTTCCTTGCTGCTGAAAACTACCTTGCCGTTCATCGCTTTTACCAAATTGATGACGACCATTAAACCTAGGCCGGTGCCAGCATCCTTGGTCGTGAAGTAGGGGTTTCCCAGACGTTTGATTTGCGCGCTGCTCATTCCGATTCCTGTATCCCGAATCAGAATTTGCGCGACATTCCGTTCATCCCGTCGGGTTACAACAGTCAGAATGCCGCCTCTCGGCATGGATTCTACCGCATTTTTCATTACGTTCAACAGGCACTGATGGAACTTTTTTGTCTCTCCTTTAATGTACATGGGCTCTTCGGATAAATGATGGATGTTCAGCGTTACGTTGGATAAAACGGAATAGGGCTGCAGCCACGGTATGATGCTGTCCACTTCTTCCCGCACATTAAGCAGCTGCGGCTCTTCTGTATGCGGCTTGGAAAAATTCAAGTAATCGGTAATGATTCCATTGGCTTGATCGATGCCTTCCATCGCATACGTCCGATAGCGGTCAAGCGATTCCTTCGGCAGTTTATCCTTGCCCATCAGCTGCAAAAAGCCTCTGGCGCTTGTGAGCGGATTGCGCACCTCATGTGAAAGAGCAGCGGCAAGCTGACCGATCAACTGATTTTTCTCGGATAGCAAAAGCTCCTTTTGAAAGCGCTCCTGAAACTTGACGTATAAATAAATGAAGCTTACAAACGGCGAAGAAAGAAAGGCCGCAGCGACAATTAATATTAATTGGGAAATTTCCGGCATCCGGCCCTGCAATTGCAGAATGATCAAATAAGCCGCTATGTATACCAGTGCTACAAATAAGGACAACAGGGACATTTGGCGATAAGACGCTTCCTCCAGCTTTTTGTGCAGCAGCAATCCGACGATCAAGCATACACTGCAAGCTAACAGCGTCGGCAGCCAGTCGTTGCCCACCACCGCGATGCCGCAAACAACAAATGCAGCCCATGTAGCAATGCCTGGGATCGTTCCTTCATTTAACGCGGCCAATGTTATGGCTAATGGCGTCAAATGCAGGGCATACACAACCGGATCGATAGACTCAAAAACTAAATAAATTATAGAAAAAATCATTAAAATAACTATAAAAAGAATTCTTCTTCTATTCTGCTCAAACATAAACTTTGGTTTTATGGCGATAAATATAAAGCATGCAGCGATAATATATAACAACCCATGAATAACAGGCAAAAGTACAGACTGAATCACTAGACCTTTCCCCTTTTTTTGACAAATTTCTTAGACATGCAGCATGAATCGACAACTGCCAAAGTTTGTAATTCGACACAAACAGCTATTTACCTTTATTTTCAGCGTGAATGCTTCAGACGAAGCAAAAAAAAGAACAGCATCGGCCAAACCCACCGATACTGTTCTTAGCGTGCTGCACCATGACATGGCCTGGTTTATAAAATCCGGCGCATGGACCACACGATTCCTGCTGAAGTGGCTCCGCCTAAATTCAATGAAACCGTCAATCCGCCAGCATCATAGAAAAGTCCGATTACATCCCCGGCTGTTAGCTGCACATCCCCCGCCAGTGTTATGGCTCCATTGCCAAGTATCGTTCTAAGCGTAAGCAGCAAAAGAATATCGACGTTAAGCAAAGGGAAAAGACCGCTGATAAGATTGGTTACGACAGGCGATGACCGTCTGACAACAAAGGCAGGATTAATGCCTGCGCCTAACGAAACGGAGATTGCCGCAGATGTCGAGTAGTTAATCGTCGCCTCAATTTGATAGCGCCCTGTTGCAGGTACGGTAAAGTTGCCGGTGGTAGCGTCAAAGGCTGGATCTGCAAAATAAGGAGAGGCCACCGACCAGGCTGTAAGCTGGGCTGAAGCAGATAACGTCAATGCTGTCCTAAAAGCCGAAAATCCATTTTCCGCAAATGCTGGTCCTGTTGCTCCCGTTGGACCAGTGGCTCCGGTGGCACCAGTTGCTCCCGCTGTTCCGGTTGCTCCAGTGGCCCCTGTTGCTCCTGCTGTTCCGGTCGCTCCCGTTGCTCCTGTTACTCCTGTCGCTCCCGCCGTTCCAGTTGCTCCAGTGGCCCCTGTTGCTCCTGCTGTTCCGGTCGCACCTGTTACTCCTGTCGCTCCTGCCGTTCCGGTTGCTCCAGTTGCACCCGTTGCTCCTGCTGTTCCGGTTGCTCCTGTTGCTCCTGCCGTTCCGGTTGCTCCTGTTGCTCCAGTAGCCCCTGTTACTCCTTCTGTTCCGGTCGCTCCGGTGGCTCCTGTCACGCCTGCCGCTCCGGTCGCACCAGTTGCTCCCGCTGTTCCGGTTGCTCCAGTGGCCCCTGTTGCTCCTGCTGTTCCGGTCGCACCTGTTACTCCTGTCGCTCCTGCCGTTCCGGTTGCTCCTGTTACTCCTTCTGCTCCGGTCGCTCCAGTTGCTCCTGTCACGCCTGCCGCTCCGGTCGCACCAGTTACTCCTGTCGCTCCCGCTGTTCCGGTTGCTCCTGTTACTCCTTCTGCTCCGGTCGCTCTTGTTACTCCTGTCGCTCCTGTCGCTCCCGACGTTCCGGTTGCTCCTGTGGCCCCTGTTACTCCTTCTGCTCCAGTTGCACCTGTCGCTCCCGTTGCTCCTGTTGCTCCCGCCGTTCCGGTTGCTCCAGTGGCCCCTGTTACTCCTTCTGCTCCGGTTGCACCAGTTACTCCTGTCACGCCTGCCGCTCCGGTCGCACCAGTTACTCCTGTCACGCCTACTGCTCCGGTCGCACCAGTTACTCCTGTCACGCCTGCTGCTCCGGTTGCACCAGTTACTCCTGTCGCTCCCGTTGCTCCTGTTGCTCCTGCCGTTCCGGTTGCTCCAGTGGCCCCTGTTACTCCTTCTGCTCCGGTCGCACCAGTTGCTCCTGTCGCTCCTGCCGTTCCGGTCGCCCCTGTTGCTCCTGTTGCTCCTGTCACGCCTGCCGCTCCGGTCGCACCAGTTACTCCTGTCGCTCCTGCCGCTCCGGTCGACCCGGTTGCTCCGGCTGCTGCCAACAGCGTGTAATCCGGCGATGTGCCAGGCGTTCCCGTTGGTGGCGCCGTATTCACAATATAAGTGCTTCCATTAAAAGTAACGACTTGACCTATCGGATACGTAGGAGCATCAATAGGATTAAATACAACTATCCCATCCAACCCTATGCCTGTTGCACCTGTCACTCCCGTTGCACCAGTTGCTCCCGCTACTCCCGTTGCGCCTGTGGCTCCTGTCACACCAGTTACGCCCGCTACTCCCGTCGCTCCTGTAGCACCCGTCACTCCCGTTACGCCAGTTGCTCCCGCTACTCCCGTCGTACCTGTTGCACCTGTCACTCCCGTTGCACCAGTTGCTCCCGCTACTCCCGTCGCTCCTGTAGCTCCCGTCACTCCCGTTGCGCCAGTTGCTCCTGTCACACCAGTTACGCCTGTTGCTCCAGCTACTCCCGTCGTACCTGTTGCACCTGTCACTCCCGTTGCACCAGTTGCTCCCGCTACTCCCGTTGCTCCTGTGGCTCCTGTCACACCAGTTACGCCTGTTGCTCCCGCTACTCCTGTCGCTCCCGTCGCTCCTGTGGCTCCTGTAGCACCCGTCACTCCCGTTGCGCCAGTTGCTCCCGCTACTCCTGTCGCTCCCGTCGCTCCTGTGGCTCCTGTAGCACCAGTTACGCCAGTAGCCCCTTCTACTCCCGTGGCGCCTGTTGGCCCGGTAGCCCCTGTTGCCCCGGTCGGGCCTGTTGCTCCCGTAGGGCCGGTGACGCCGATGGCACCTGTTGAGCCTGTTCCGCCGCTTGGACCGGTCGCCCCCGTTGCGCCCGTCGCGCCGGGAGTGCCGCCGGTTGCGCCTGGAGGACCGGTAGGCCCCGTCGGCCCAATCGATATAGGCGTGGACAATATGCTTTCCAGCTTATTCTGGAGCAGCCATTCCTTTTTTGTCAGCTCGCGAATCGTTTCTCTCACGCTGGCATTCACATTAAGCAGATCGCTGATCGTTGCGGGCGGCCCTGTCAAACCCGGCAATGTGCCGAGCACGTATTGCAGCTTTTCACCTTCGGCATTGATGATATGGCTTAGACCAAGCTCCTCAAGCGCGATCGAGGAGAGCAGCAAATTGACCGCATCATCTCTTGTAATCGTTATGAGCGGCGTAATATTAGGAATATTCGATTGAGACATCCTGAGCCTCCTTCATTCTGTTCATCATGCTGCATACGCTATTTCAAAGGACCCTTCTCCATTTCTATAAGCTCCAGCACACTGCTAAGCTTGAGCTGCAGCAGCACCTCTTTTAGTACGACATCATGCAGCGTTTGCCTCACCGAGCGATTGACCTCCAGCAGATTCGTTAACGTCACTTTAGCAGGCGGGGGAAGCTTGGAATCCAATGTGCCCAGCACATATTGAATTTTTTCCGCCTCGGCATTCATAATGTGAGCCAGCGCAAGCTCCTCCATCGCAATGGAGGCAAGCAGAAGCGTCGCGCTTTCGCTTCGTGTCACCGAGATGGATGGCGTAATATTCGGAATGTTCGCTTGTGACATTAGGCCGCACCTCCGGACCTTTCCTCGTCCAAAGCATCCAGTCGGTCCCTCGCTTCTTTTAAATCCTTGTTCAGAGCAAGCGCATGCTCATAGGCATGAGCCGCATTTGTCCGGTCGCCAAGCTTTTCATAGCATTGTCCGGCATAAAACCAAGCGAAAAAACTGCCTGCCCCCTTCATCGTCAGATGCATGGAGCATGCATCGCCTAGCTGCACGCTATGCTCGAATGCCTGCAACGCCTCTTTCGTTTGGCCAAGGTTGAACAGCACCAGCCCTTTGTAAAAGTGCAAATCTACATAATCCGGATAGATTTCGATAGCCTTGTCAATGGCGGGCCACATGCTTCGCACTTCTCCCATAGCAAGCAAAGTAGCATACTTCAGTTTGTATACGAGAGAAGGAGGAGGCATGCCGCTTTGTATGAACCCGACGATTCCCTCGTTCAACAGCTGCAACGCCGTTGCGTAACGACCTTTTCTGTAATGTTCACTGGCCAAATGATACTCCAGCCATGGATTCAGACAAGCATCCTGCTTCGCTTTTTCCTGGAGCAGCAATGCGATATTTCTTTCCGATTTGAATTGCGCACCCGGCGCATCGTCCATATAGCCATAATGATGAACCCGGACCGGCAGCATCGTCAGCGTTGTCCCTTCAGCCATCACCTCCCCAACATTTAGCTGCTCATGAATCGCATGGCGAAATAGAAAGCCACTGTGATTGCGAAAGATTCGATGGTGAGCCAGGGTATAGGCGAAATTGCCGTCAGCAGGCGCAGTGCCGTAATAATTGACAACCTCAACGAGGATGATCGCTTCGCGTAAACCTTCTAACCGGTCGCCAAGGCGTAACGGACTGCCGCTCTCGAGCACTTCATCGGCGTCTAGCCATATAATCCAATCTCCCGTCGCATAGCGCAGACCGTAATTCCGGGCTTCAGCAAAGCTGTCTTGCCATTCATAGTCCAGCACGCGATCTGCAAACGGCAGGCATAACTCCTTCGTTCGATCCGTTGATCCCGTATCTACGATTATGATTTCATCCACCGCATCCCTGGCGCTTTCCAAGCAGCGCTCGATGGTCGCCTCCTCGTCTTTGACGATCATGCAGAGCGATACGGTACATTGTCGCTTCACGGATATTCCCCCCATCTTTGACGAATATGGTTAACGCTTCTGGTTCGAGCCTCGCGAAAGGAGCGAGAGGTTTAGCAGCGGTGGCGGCGGCGCAGACGTCTTTTTTAGGGGAACTGACGAAGGCTTGCGTGGAGCAGTCGGCGCTGCGGGCGCTGGCTCATTCTTTCCGAGGCCCGGATGCCTGGTCACTTGCGGAAAAACAATCTCCTGACTAAATGCTCGCGTTTGATCGGCTGGGCGCCTGCGTACGGAAGCGGCAGAGTCCGCTTGCTCAAGCATTGCCTTCAGCTGCTTCGCCAATTTCAAATGCTGGAGCTTGCTTTCTATGTACGGAGCATGCTCTGACGCTTCGTCGTGCACGGAGCAAATTCGAACTTTTTGATCGTATAAAAAAAGCAGCTGGGTCAGCAGCCGATGGCGGGCGAACGTTGCGGGAAGCGGCAGCGCTTTTTCACTCATGCCGGCCTCTAATCTTTGCAAGACATCCAGATAGGCTTGTAACGAGCGCAGCATCTTCAGCAGCGAAGGGACGGTCTCAAGCTTTAGCGCCTCGTCATACCGTTCCGCCCGTCTCCCGGCCATGTCCTCATTCCTCGCAATCGCAGTGTTCGTCGCAATGATGCGTTTCGTTGAACTCCATCACATTTTCCAATTTGCGAAGCAGCAGCCATTCTTTCATAACGATAACATCGAGCAGCTTAAAAACCTGCCCGCTGAACTTCAGAATAAATTCATTGGACGGACAGCCTGGAAAATCCAGATCCTTGCCGACAAAGGCTTGGATTTTTTCCGCCTCCGCATTAATTAATTGGGAAAGCGCAGTCTCTTCCATCGCGATCGACTTGAGCAGATCAATGACCACTTCTTCCTTGCTTGGCCTGTGCAGCTCGTTCGGAATATTCGGCATGCTCATCAGGGTGCAGCCCCCTTACATAGGTTAAAGGACATCCACTGTTGCGTTGACGATCATTCAGATATTCCCTTATAGTCTGTATTTTTTGGGTGCCATGCCGTTCATATGCCCCTTTTTTCATAGGATGGTTACCCATTCGCCGCTTGTCCGGCACATATCCACAGCCTGGCTGAATATATATTTCACATACAAATTCTTATATTGTGAAAATGGAGGTCGCCGCTTGTGATCACGATAAGCCTATGCATGATTGTCAAAAATGAAGAAAAGCTGCTTGCCCGTTGTCTCCACACCGCGAGCTCGCTTGTTGATGAAATCGTAGTGGTCGATACCGGCTCTACTGATCGCACGCGGGAGATTGCGGAGCAGTTCACGCCGCTTATTTACGACTTTGAGTGGGTGGATGATTTTGCTGCCGCTCGCAATTATGCCTTCTCTCTGGCTACCAAGGAGTACATTCTATGGCTGGACGCCGACGACATTCTGAAGGACGAGGACCAGAAGAAGCTTAAAGCGCTCAAAGAAAGCTTGCCCGCCTCAACCGACTCCGTCTCAATGCTCTATCATCTGAGCGAAGACGAATACGGCAACGTCACCTTCAGCATGCGGCGCAACCGGCTTGTAAGGCGCAGCATGAACTTTCGCTGGATTGGAGCGGTACACGAATATTTGGAGGTATACGGAACGATCATGAGCAGCGATGTCGCCGTTACCCATCTCAGCGCCGGCGACGGGCATGATTCAACGCGAAATCTGGATATTTACGAGCGAAGGCTGGCTTCAGGCGAAATCTTCTCCCCGCGAGACTTGTACTATTACGCCAACGAGCTCATGGATCACAGGCAATATCGCAAAGCATCCAATTTTTACGAGCGTTTCCTGCGAGGCGGGCAAGGCTGGATTGAAGACAACATAGCCGCTTGCGGCAAGCTGGCGGATTGCTACTACGAGCTTGGCGACAAGCAAGGTCAATTGGAAGCGACGCTTCGGGCGTTTGGCTACGGGACGCCGCGGGCAGAATTTTGCTGCAGGCTGGGGTATCAGAAAATGGAAGAGGCAGATTGGAAGGCAGCGATTACCTGGTATGCGCTGGCCGCCGAATTGCCGCCTCCCGACAATAATTGGGGGTTTGTCAATCCCTCCTTCTCCACCTGGCTTCCGCATCTCCAGCTTGCCGTGTGCTACGACAGGCTTGGAGAATATGAAAAAGCTGAACGTCACAATGAAATGGCGCTGGCCTATCGCCCTGGCGATGAGCGGATGCTGGCGAACCGCCGTTATTTCGAAGGGCTAAGGGAAACGCATGTTGCTGCCCTGAACGGCGGTGATTCCGATGCAGGATAACCGAAGCCGCGTCCTAATCGGCAGCCCGATCAGACAAAACCCGGAAATTCTGGCCTTGTTTCTCGAATCGTTGGAGCGTTTGGAGCAGGCGCAGGTTTCGTTGTCTTATTTTTTCATCGACGATAACGAAGAACCGGAATCCAGCCGGCTGTTGAGCCAATTCGGAAGCGCCAGGGAGCGAGTCGTCATTCGGCGGTCCGATGGGCAGCCCCCTTACATACGCAATGAAATTACGCACTACTGGAATGAAGAGCTGATCTGGAAGGTCGCGGATTATAAAAATACGATCATCCGGCATGCCCGCGAGCACGACTACGATTATTTGTTTCTTGTCGACTCCGACCTGCTGCTGTATCCGGGAACCCTTGAACGGCTTGCGCATACGGGCAAGGATATCGTATCCACCATCTTCTGGACCCGCTGGCAGCCGGAGGCGATGCCGCAGCCGCAGGTTTGGCTCTGGGACGAATACTCGCAGTGGGAGCAGGCGCGTGGCGAGAAGCTTGACGAAGGCGAGCGCCTTCAAAGATTTCAGAAGTTTATATCCAAAATGATGGAGCCGGGCCTCTACGAGGTTGGCGGGCTCGGCGCTTGCACGCTCATTAGCCGTAGGGCGCTGGCATTGGGCGTAAGCTTCGATCCGATCAGCAACCTCTCCTTCTGGGGAGAGGATCGTCATTTTTGCATACGCGCGGCAGCGCTTGGCATACCTCTGTTTGTCGATACGCATGCCCCGGCCTTTCATATTTATCGGGAAACGGACCTTCCGGATGCACGCGTTTTTTTAACCCTTACGGGTCCTCAGACCGACGTCATTCCCCCTGACCCCGTTCAGGAGCCGGAAGTAGAACTAACGGAAACCGAGCGCCCCCTACTCACTCTGTCGATGGTGCTCAAAAATGAAGGCGGACGCTATTTGCGCCAGGCGCTTGAGGAGCACCGCCGCTATATCGATCAAGCGGTCATCATCGATGACGGGAGCACAGACGATACGATTAGCGTGGTGCTTGATACGCTGCAGGGAATACCGATCAAGCTGATCCGCAACGTCGAGTCCCGTTTCCACAACGAAGTGATGCTGCGCAAGCAGCAATGGGAAGAGACGATAAAAGCGGAGCCCGGCTGGATTCTTAATCTGGACGCAGACGAATGGTTCGAGCGGCGCTTCGCAAGCGACATCGGGACCATGCTGCGTCAGCAGGAGATCGACGTCTATTGCTTCCGGCTTTACGATTTCTGGAGCGATACGCATTATCGCGAGGATGAATTCTGGAACGCGCACCGCTATTATCGTCCGTTTCTGCTGCGCTACCAGCCCGGCTTTACGTACAAATGGAAAGAAACGCCGCAGCATTGCGGCCGCTTTCCCGAAAACGTGCTTGATCTCCCCCACCTCCTCTCGGATATTCGCTTGAAGCATTTCGGGTGGGCTAAGCCGGAGGATCGCCTTGAAAAGCATGCGCGCTACTTGCGCCTCGACCCGGACGCGAAGTATGGGGTAGAGCGCCAATACGAGTCCATACTGGACGAAAAGCCTGTCCTGCAAAAATGGGTAGAAGCATGATTGCTTTGGAAGGTGTTACGCAGCGAGCATCAATCGCATGTCATTCGTGGGGAGGCCGCTAACGGTGAAAATCATTCATACGCTGCCATGGTTTATTCGCGAAGCGCCGCTGAAGGAGGAGGATCTGGCTATGGCGTTAAAAAGCCTGGCCAGTCTGGCGCTGTCCGCCGACTCGTTCGTCGTGCTGTACAATCAGGGCTGCATCGGAACCACCGAGCTGGAGCGGCTGCTTGAAGCTTCGGGAATAAAAGCCGAGGTGCTGGGCGAGGGAACGAATATTGGAATAGCCAAAGCCAGACAGGCCTGCTTCGAGCATATTTGGGAGAAGTACCCCGAAACCTCCTTTATATCGGAAATTCACGTCGATATGCTCTTTCCTGCCGGCTGGTACTTGCCTCTTATCGACTACTTGCAGCAAACGGGAGAGCCGCTCGTTTCGCCCGGCATTCTGACCGGCTACGGGGAGCTTCAGCCGATCGGACAGCAGCTTTCCCGGGAGGCCGCAGAAGCCGGCTCCATGCTGGAAGTGCTCGCCTCGCTTGCCCGTAATGAAATTGCGCATGGCTTCGTTCACCCTGTTGTGCATAATTCGGATATTTTGCGCCGGATCGGGGGCTACGACACTTCCTTTCTGAGGGGAAAACAGGGCTATGAGGATGACAGCCTGCTGCTGGGCTGCTGTTATTATATGGGCTTGCGCTCAGGCTGGCGGCCTGCATGCAATTTGAACACCTGGGTATACCACGCCACGATGGCACAGCGAATGTCTCTGCCGGATAAGCAGCTGGATTTTGCGCTGAATGAGCAGGGGCTGCTGCGCCAGTACGGCGCATATGGACTTAAGCATCTGGCAGAGCTGCACGGACAGCCAGGGGCATTCGAATATATTGCAAGCCGATACGTCATTAAGGAGCGTGAGGATCTGATATGAGCGTGGACGAAAAGCAAAAGCAAGTATGGGATGAGCTATGGTCCCATAAAGTGAGCTACGACTGGGACCCGCTAAGCGAAACGATTTATGACGAGCTTCGGGCCCATTTCGATAAGCTGGCAGGCAAAAAAATAATAGAAGCAGGCTCCGGTACCGGCAAAATATCCCGCAGACTTGCTGCCGAGGGCGCGGATGTAACGCTGGTCGATTATTCGGAGCGTGCCCTGCACAACAGCCGCATTGCTTTTCGCGAGTTGAAGGTGCCGGGAACGTTTGTATTGTCGGATATCCGGAGAATGGGCCTGCCTTCCGACCGCTATGATCTGACTTGGAACGCGGGAGTGCTGGAGCATTTCGATTTTGCCGAAAAAGTGACGATCCTGCAGGAAATGGCCCGCATTACCCGCCCGGACGGTCTGATTCTCGTACTGACTCCATGCGCAGCCTGTCTGCCTTACCGGATCGGCAAGGAGGTTGCCGAGCGTACCGGAACCTGGATGTACGGCGTGGAAAATCCCGTTTTGTCGCTGAAGGACGAATTTGCCGCAAGCGGGCTTGAACTGCTGAACGAGACGCATATCGGCTTTCTCGACAGTCTTCCCTTTCTCGATTTCGTCCCTCAGTCGCAGGAAATCAAGCAATGGCTGGCCGCTTGGTATGAACGGCTGTCGGAGCAGGAGCGCGGCGTATTCCCTGGTTATCTGCTCGTCAGTACAGGCAAACGGCAAGCCCTTGCGTCTTCTCCCTCGGATAAGCTCGCGAACGCGCAGCAAATCTTGTCGCGCTACCATGAGCAGCGCCCTTACAGCCACTATTTGGCCGCCTATCGCGATGCCGAAGCCACCTACTGGCAGCCGCTGCTGGACATTCTTGACCGGCTGCTTGCCGGCGAAGCACCAAGCCAGACGCAGCAACGAAACATTCATGGAGCGCCCAGCCGGCCGTTAAA
The DNA here is from genome assembly GCF_005222705.1 of Paenibacillus sp. SY21-1. Classification (GTDB taxonomy): domain Bacteria; phylum Bacillota; class Bacilli; order Paenibacillales; family Paenibacillaceae; genus Pristimantibacillus. The sequence goes on from NZ_STGF01000019.1 coordinate 22,287, forward strand.
GGAAGAGCAACAATCGGCCTCGCAGCGTCAGGAGGACAACAAGCCGGAGGAGCCGTTCCTTGGACACGAAGCGGATGCTGCTACCGGCGTGGCCAAACGGGTGCTCGATGTCGGCGCCGCTTATGGAACTTTGCTGCTGTACAGCGCATTGTCCGGCGCAGCCTGCGAGGGTATCGATATGACCGACCAATACTGGTCGCAGGAGCTTGAGCGCGATTACGGCATCGGCTGGTCGCGGTGCAACATTGAGGCGGAGGACATCCCGGGCAACGGAGTTTACGATATTATTCTGTTTACCGAAATTTTGGAGCATATGAACTACAATCCGATTCCCGTATTCGAGAAATTTCACAGCCGGCTCAGCCCGGGAGGGAGCGTGCTTCTTTCGACGCCATGGAAACGATATTTCGCCCCCGGTCAGACGTATCCCGATCTCGCCGACATGCCGCGCTGCAAGCCCGGCGATGCCTTTATTGATGCCGAAATGAAATATTATACGATCGATGAGCTGGTCGTATTGGCGGAGGCATCGGGCTTCTATGTGGAGTCCCTCCGTATCCACAACGGACATTTCATCGCTTGGCTGCTCAGAACGTAACAGCCGGCAGCAGCAGGGCCGCGCGTCGCCGCCGGCTCCCCGCTGCGCGGCAATTCGCAAAACATGGGTCTATAGACAAGCTTCCCTACATAGCTATGGTATGAACCCTTTTCTCTTAGGGATTTTATAATTTGTGACTGGGGGTCCACCAATGACAACCTCGGATATCCAAGCATTGGAATATGCAATCGATGAAATTACCGAAATCGCCAAAGGCTTCGGCCTGGATTTTTATCAGATGCGTTATGAAATTTGCCCCGCCGACATCATCTATACCTTCGGGGCTTACGGCATGCCTACCCGCTTTGGACATTGGAGCTTTGGAAAGACCTTTCATAAAATGAAGACGCAATACGATTTTGGCTTAAGCAAAATTTATGAGCTTGTCATCAATTCCAATCCTTGCTACGCCTTCTTGCTTGAGGGCAACTCGTTGATTCAGAATAAGCTGATCGTCGCTCACGTCTTGGCACACTGCGACTTTTTCAAAAATAACGCGCGCTTCAGCGTCACCAACCGCAATATGGTCGAAAGCATGTCCGCCACCGCCGATCGGATTCATCAGTATGAAATGGATTACGGCTCGGAGGCCGTCGAAAAATTTATCGATGCCATTCTGGCCATTCAGGAGCACGTCGATCCCACGCTCATCAAGCCCTATCAGCTTGACAAGAAACGGTACATCGAAATGGCGCAAAAAAACAAAGAGAACAGCGATACCATCGGCATAAGCTCGCCTTACGACGATTTATGGGGACTTGATGCCCAAGCCTCGAATGCGGACTCAGCCGAATTCTCGGAGCCAAAGCGCTTCCCGCCGCGGCCGGAGAAGGATATCGTCTGGTTTATCGAGGAATATTCGCCGGTGCTTCAGGACTGGCAGCGGGATATTCTCTCTATGCTGCGCGATGAAATGCTCTACTTCTGGCCGCAGATCGAGACGAAGATCATGAACGAAGGCTGGGCCTCCTACTGGCATCAACGCATCATACGGGAGCTTGACCTGACCAGCGACGAAACGATTGAGTTTGCCAAGCTGAACTCCTCTGTCGTCGTGCCGTCGCGGCATACGCTGAATCCCTATTACCTTGGATTAAAAATCTTCGAGGACATCGAGAAGCGCTGGGATAACCCGACCGCCAAGGAGAGGGAACGCTTTGGACGCGTGCCGGGCAAGGGGCGGGAGAAAATCTTCGAGGTTCGGGAGCTCGACTCCGACACCTCCTTCCTGCGCAACTATTTGACCAAGGATCTGGTGAAGGAGCTGGATTTGTACATTTTCGAGAAAAAGGGTCCGGAATGGAAAATAACCGACAAAACGTGGGAACGCATCCGCGACCAGCTCGTTTACTCCAAGGTGAACGGCGGCTTTCCGAGCTTGTTTGTTAAAGATGGGGACTTTAACCGCGTAGGCGAGCTGTATCTGACGCATGAATATGAGGGCACCGAGCTTGATCTGAAGTACGTGGAGCGCACGCTTCCTCATGTGGTTCAGCTTTGGGGCAAAAATGTGCATTTGGAGACATTCGTCGAGGACAAAAAAATTGTGTTTAGCTGTGATGGAAAAAAGACGAGCCGGAAGTTTGTTTAGTTGAACTAAGAGACTGTAAGCGAATGAATCGCTTCAGTCTCTTTTTCTGATTTCGACTTTACTTGGCTGTACTTTCAAATTCCCTGATCAATCTTTAAACTTCCGAAGTCGGCTCTGAGATGGTTGGATTCCACGAAAGCATATCGTAGAGCCCCCATTTTCCTCCCTTATTCGTTATCGTAATTTTAAATTGATGCTCCCCGGTTTTAGCCTCCTTTTTACCATCAAATAAGAGCTCTACAGCGTATCTTTCATAATCCTCTTCTAAGATATACTCTGTTGGTTCGCCGTCAATATATTTCGCGTGATTCTTTTCCCTTAGTGCAGCTTCTTCAGCCGTTTCCTCTTTACCTTCCGGTGTGAACACATCTTTTTCGGTCCAATTATTTTCTTCAAGAACCTTATTCCAATACTGTTCGTTTAGCTTGACGGATTCTTCAAAGCTAATTTCTTTCCCTGTACTCTTCTCAAACCATTTTCCGGTCCCTTCGGGCGCAGGCATTTTGGTCATTTCAAATTTGACATTGTCCCAAGCCTTTTCCCCAAAGAAAGCAATCACCTGATCATGATGGTATTTATAATAAGAAGTAAAATCTAAATTCTCTCGCAGTATTTGTTTTTCATCATCTGAAACAGAGGCATCGGCTTTAGGATCACCCTCTGTATTACCGGCAACGGTGTTTGGCCATAATTCATTCATTTTGGAATACTGCTCCTGCTGCATAAGTGAAAAATAAGTTTCTACTGCTTCATGGCGTGGATCTTTCTCAGTGGGCGGTTCACTAATTAAAGCCCCGGATTGGGTAAGCTCAACGGTACGGGCTGGGGTAGCATTATTTTCAAACAGAAAGAATAAAGCTGCGACAACAACAATGGTTAAGACAATCGGAGCAGTTATCTTCAGCGTTAAATTATTCATTCTTACACCTCGTTAGATTCATTTATCGCGGATCATATTGAGAAGTGTCATCTTGGGCAGAAAAAGAAACGATTCCCTTGAGGACCGGCTTTAGGCCTCCAAGTTAAACAACATATCAAGCGATATATGAAAATCCTTGAACACATTCGACAGCACGGTATCCTGATCCGTATATAAGTCGCGCACCTGGTAGACACCATCTTGAAGCGCATACACATGAACCGTACGATTGCCGGGATCGATTCGATATACTTGTAAAATATGGTTTCGTACATTTGAATTATAGCACATATCGCTTAGATTTCTTAGCGTCGAGTTGGCACCCTTACCTAACGATTGGAGGAGTACACTAGCACGCTTTGGTAGAAAGCTTGTCCACCATGAGTATCTCGAGACATTCGTTGAGGATAAAAAAACTTGCGTTTGGCAATCTGAGCATTGGAGCACTTCTATTAGGGATACCCCCTAAAGTAGAAGTGCTCTTTTGCTATTGACGTTTTTTATTATTAGGCAGGCGGTATACTTTGTGGATTTTGAAATACATTTTTCGGATCGTACTTCGCTTTGACCTTCCGCAATCTGGCGTAGTTCTTCCCATAATAAACCGGCCCGGAACATTTAATTCCCTGGTCTGGTACGTTGATATAAGAGCCTACAATATAAGGCTGCAGCTTTTTCCTAGTATTTCGAGCCAGCGCAATATTTCTGGCCGCATGAGAAGGCTTCACCCATGAGCTGTTCCATTCAACATAGTATTGCGGATCACGCCAGTAGAACGCGGTAGCCCTGGGAGACTTGCGTTTAATCGCTCCGCCCCAGTTAAGAAAGAAGAAGCCTGCAGGAGTACCTCCCTCCGCTTTCTCCAAAAACTCACGCATAGGCTTAAAGGCCTTGTCAGGAAATGGTCTTCTGCCGAAGCCGCTGGAGAACTGGTTGCTGAACTTTTGTGTAAGAATCGGATCGGGAGCTAACATATATTTCGTAGCCTCCAGGTACGGAAGGTACTTGATAACTTTCGTTGGGGTTCCAACGCTTAAAATGGGCTCCAAAAAATGGATCGCTTCCTTCTTCGACCCAAGGTAAATGCCCAGCATGCTGACATTGCCGCCTTTTTTCGGACCTACCGTCAATTCGCTGCCCAACTTCGTGCTTGTGAATGGAGCCCAGCGCTGCCATGCCTTGACGACCTTTACGAATTGCTTCCATGGCCAGGTGACGGTAAATACAGTAGCCTTTTCTGGTGCGCGCCTAACTTTGAATTTGTATTTGGTATATACGCCAAAGTTACCGCCCCCGCCCCCGCGGGAAGCCCATAGAAGATCGGAGTGACGTTTCTTGGTGGCCCGAATAACTCTTCCCTTAGCGTCAACCATTTCAAGTCCGATCAGATTATCGCTGATGAGGCCGGTCGTTCGTTGGAGCGGCCCGATTCCCCCGCCAGGAGTGATGCCACCGATCCCAACAGATGGACTGTCGCCGAATGGGGCCATATATCCTTGCCTCGCTAGTTTGTCCACAAGCCTCCCTACACGATTGCCTGTTCCAACAACGGCAGTGCCGCATTTTTTATTCAGCTTAATGCTCTTCAGATTGCTTGTATCAATAACAATGCCGCCGTTTACCTGTGATAAATTAGTCTCCAGAGCATGACGTCCGCTTCTTGGACGAATGGGAACCTTGTTGGCGCGTGCCCATCTGATGGCATTCACTACATCCTGTGTTTTTTGCGCAAAAACAAACACTTTGGGAAATCTGTCTGTATGCGGGTCCCAGTTCTTACGCGCAGAGTCGTAGCCGGGGTCTCCTTTAAAAATGACTCGCCCAGTAAGCTTAATTTGTGATCTCACGAATCCAACTCCTTATGACTGATTGACCTGCATTTGCAAAAAATTAGGCAATTCCATCTATCGTATGATTAAAGCCATCGCCTGGTATGGGCAGGTGCTGATTGGATACAGTGAACGATTTTCTCGCGAAGAACTAAATCAAATTATTATATAACTACTTGATTATATAATTGCTTGATTATATAATTTAGTTCAACAAGCTTTATTCTACTCAGGTAAAGGAGTGAAAGGATTGACCTCTCATGAAACGATTGCAGCCATGTCCGATACTTTGAAACTGCTCTCTGATAAGACACGATTGACCATTGTGGCATTGTTAAAAGAAAGCGAGCTGTGTGTGTGTGACATCGTAGACATCCTCGAAACGACGCAGCCGAATGTTAGCCAACATTTGAAAAAGTTAAGGTTAAGTGGAATTGTCAGCGAAACGCGCCGCAGTCAATGGATTTACTACTCCTTGAATCCAGATTCTCCGCCTTATCTGTCCGATGTCATCCAGCATCTGCCTTCAATGAAGGATATCATCGATGCTCATAAACCAAATTCTTGCTGTTAGTTGGAGGAAAATATGCTAGCTGCATTCGTTATCTTTCTTTTCACATTAATAGTCGTAATTTGGCAGCCTAGAGGGCTGAACATCGGCTGGTCTGCATGCGGAGGCGCCCTTGCAGCTCTGTTAAGCGGGGTAGTGGATTTCCATGATGTTTGGGAAGTAACACAAATCGTTTGGAACGCCACGCTTGCCTTTGTAGCGGTTATTCTGATCTCTTTGATTTTGGATGAAATCGGCTTTTTTGAATGGTCCGCGCTTCATATGGCTCGTATAGCGCGCGGCAATGGCAAGCTTATGTTTTTGTATGTCATCCTTCTCGGGGCTGCTGTCGCTTTTTTCTTCGCTAACGATGGGGCTGCACTTATTTTGACACCGATCGTATTGGCTATGGTAAGAGCGCTAAAGTTTAATGATCAAATGATTCTTCCCTTTATAATGGCAAGCGGTTTTATTTCTGATACGGCTTCTCTGCCCCTTGTTGTAAGCAATTTGGCGAATATCGTTTCTTCCGATTTCTTCGGTATAGGGTTTGCTGAATACGCAAGTCGGATGATTGTCCCAACGCTCTTTTCGGTTGCATCCAGTCTGTTCGTTCTGTATCTTTTTTATCGTCGAAATATACCGCAAAGGTACGATTTGACTCCACTACAACTGCCCAAAGAAGCAATCAAAGATGTTAAGTTATTTAAACTATCCTGGCTAATATTATCCGTTCTCCTCGTTGCGTACTTGAGCAGCGAATTCTTGAAAATTCCAGTTTCTGTCATAGCAGGAATCGCAGCGGTTGTGTTCCTTCTACTAGCGAGACAAAGCAAAGACATTAAAACTTGGAAACTCGTGAAGGGTGCTCCATGGTCTGTTGTTGTTTTTTCAATTGGCATGTATGTTGTCGTTTACGGTTTAAGGAATGTTGGTCTTACCGATGAGCTTGGTAAAGTATTTACGTACATCGGTGAGCAAGGCCTGTTTGTCGGTACAATAGGCGCTGGATTCATTGCAGCCATTCTCTCGTCCATTATGAATAATATGCCTACCGTTATGATCAATGCCTTGGCTATTGAAGGTTCAAGTCCAAGCGGATTTCTAAGGGAAGCTTTTATCTATGCTAATGTTATCGGTTCCGATTTAGGGCCGAAGATAACGCCGATCGGCTCGCTGGCTACTCTGCTCTGGCTGCATGTATTGTCCAGCAAGGGCGTTAAGATTACTTGGGGGGCTTATTTTAGAACGGGGATTATTTTAACGCTGCCTGTATTATTTATTACTCTGTGCAGCTTGTTCATATGGTTGAAGATAGTACATTAAACCAATCAAAGGAGCTGTTCAACAATGTCCAATAAACCACTCGTTTACTTTCTATGTACAGGAAATTCATGCCGCAGCCAAATGGCAGACGGTCTGTTACATGCTTTAGGCGGAGATCGATATGACGTTAGAAGCGCAGGTCTAGAAGCACACGGACTAAATCCCAGGGCTGTAAAAGTTATGCAAGAGGCCGGACTTGATATTAGCAGTCATACTTCTGATGTGATTGATCCCGAGTTGCTAAATCGCGCGACTTATGTCATTACATTATGCGGACATGCCGATGAGCATTGCCCCGTCATTACGAATCCGGAGGTAGTGAAGTGGCATTGGGGATTTGATGATCCTGCCAAAGCGGTTGGATCTGAAGATGAGATCATGAATCAGTTTCGAACTGTTCGGGATGCAATTAAAGCAAGGATTTCATTATTTCTCCAACAAGGTCACTAAAAGGCCATTTCTTCAGACCTAAAGGGAGAGACTGTAAATAAAATGGGCAACCTCTGAAAACAGAATAGCTTCGCGTTCGTTTATTGCGTAAATCTCCATTGTAACGGTAGGTTTATCCCGATTTTTGAAGAATAGTAATAATAAGCTAAATGAAGGAGATGAGCCAACCGAATGGAACTTTATGCTGTAAACGTAGGAGAATCTTGGTTTCACTTAAAAAATATTTACCGCGATACGAATAATCCGGAGGAGCAAGTCAAGATTGCGTGGTCTTTTTATATTGCAAAACATGATAATAAAATCATTTTTATTGATACAGGCTTCCGCGATGAGAATACGGCAAATCAATGGGGGATTACCTGTACAGACATTGAGAAGGAGTTAGAGGGCCTCTTTGGCAAACGCAGCTTGGTTGATACGGTAATCATTACTCACAGTCACTTTGACCATATTGAAAATCTTGACTTGTTTCATACACCTGAAATCATTATGTCTAAAATTGATTATGAAATAGCAATACAGCAATGCTCGCCTGCCATTAGAGAGAAGCTGCTTCAATGCCGTGTTGTAACCGTAGAAAACGAGTATGTTTGTAACGATCTTTTCAGATTTAAAGTGATCGGCGGCCATAGCAGCGGTTCATCCGTCATTTATGTTGAATCGAATTCTAACAACTATGTCATTACTGGCGATGAATGTTATTGGTGCGATAATTTGATAAGCAATCGTCCTATCGGCATTTTTTCGAGCACAGAAAAAAATGAAAGGTTTATAAACGACGCTCATCAACGCGGATTGATCCCGCTTCCATTTCATGACTTGAAAATATTCCAACAATATCCGGCCGTATCTAAACATATAGTCAGAATCCTTTAATCCATTGCTATATTCAGATTTATATTAAGCCCGCTTCGCCGTTCAATCCCTGCTAGAGAGAGCTCTCCGCTCCTCTTGAAGCGTTATGGACACTTTGCTTATTTCTATCGTCTTCTGGAAACCAGAAGACGATATTTTTAATGCTTTTTTTGATCAGCCTCCACATGGATTTACCTGGGGGGCGTCATCCTTACAGACGTCATCGGAGGTTGCCCATGCGATTAGAAACCATAATCCCTTTATTTTCCACGATTCTCATCTCTTCCAATTTTCCACAAAATGATCTACCGCTGCCTGCTCAATTGCCAGCCCTTCCGTATATCGTTTCATAAACAAGGCAAAGCCAGTCACATCTGCGCTGTCAGGGTAAATCTCTTGTCCTTCTGCATCGTTGAATACTCTAGTGGCAAGGTAATCAGACAAGCGCTCGCGCTGACTCTTATTAGCCATATAAGATGCCAAAATAGCCATCCCCCATGCCCCGCCCTCACCAGCTGTAGACATGACCGAAACAGGAACATTCAGTGCTGCAGCACACATTTTTTGACCGACTAGCGGCGTTTTGAACAATCCGCCATGAGCCAAAATACGGTCAATCGTTATATGCTCCTTCAGTGTCAACGTATCCATCCCCAGTCTTAATGCAGCAAACGCGGTAAACAGTTGTACTCTCATAAAGTTAGCCAGATTAAAGCTGCTTTCTGGAGAACGCACAAACAGCGGACGACCTTTTGCAAACCCGGTAATATTTTCACCTGAATAGTAGCCGTAGCTCAGCAAGCCACCGCCATCGGCGTCTGCTTCCAGCGCTTTGTTGAACAAGACGCTGAATAACTGGTTCATATCGGGTTTCAATCCCATTGCTTCATAAAATTCACGGAACAAGCCGAGCCAAGCATTAATCTCGCTGGAGCAGTTGTTGGCTAGAACCATGGCGACGGGACTGCCATCAGGCGTAGTGACGATATCAATCTCAGGGTACACCGTAGATAAATCTTTCTCCAATACAATCATGGCAAAAATCGACGTACCTACGGAAATGTTGCCGGTACGCTTTTTGACACTGTTCGTAGCGACCATGCCTGTTCCTGCATCTCCTTCTGGAGGACATAGCGGAATACCTGCTTGCAGGCTTCCTGATGGATCTAATAACCGGGCACCGGCTTCATTGAGATATCCAGCATGTTCACCTGCAGTGCAAACTTTAGGTAAAATATGTTTAAGATGCCACGGGTAGTCTTTATCGGCAATTAAATCGGCAAACTTCTTCACCATATCTTCATTATATTGCAATGCAGATTCATCGATTGGGAACATGCCAGAGGCATCCCCGATACCAAGTACCTTGCTGCCGGTCAATAGCCAGTGAATATAACCCGACAAAGTCGTCATATAATCTATGCTATTCACATGCTCTTCATCGTTTAAAATCGCTTGATACAAATGGGCAATGCTCCAGCGTTGAGGAATTTTAAATTGGAATTGCTCGGTCAGCTCCAATGCCGCTGTACCCGTTGTGGCATTGCGCCATGTACGGAACGGAACCAGCAGCTCCCCTGCTTGATCAAGTACAATATAGCCCTGCATCATGGCCGAACATCCGATTGATCCGATTTTTTGCAATGGTACGCCATAATTATTCTCAACCTCTTGCTTGATTTGGCGATAGATTTCTTGCAACCCGTTAATCATTTCATTGAGAGAGTAGGTCCAATAACCGTCAATCAATTGATTTTCCCACTCATAGCTGCTGGAACAGATAGTTTCATAATTGTAATCAATAAGTACAGCCTTGATTCGTGTGGATCCAATTTCGATACCAAGCGAGGTTTCTCCTTTGACTATCGCTTGTTTAATATTTTGATCCATGATGGCGTTGCTCCTCTCTGAATTTGAATTTGAACCGAATACAGCACATGGGCTCTCGTGTTGAAATGATGAAAACGTTTACCAATAGCATACCAATCGAAACTTAGTTTGTCTAGTAAACAAACTAAGTGATATGATAAACAGCAGCTTTATTGAGCTATCACCCTTAATTCCACTCTGCGCTTTACCGTTATTTGTGATATGCTTTTCCGCGCTGTCTCTAATGATAAGCAAAAGGGCCATCCTTAAATGGGACAGCCCTTTCCTTTGTTCAACTATCGTATTCTTAGGACAATCGTTATTTTTTCTTTACCGGTATCCAGATATCGGGAACCACTCGGTATATATTCGGTCCCATAGTTTTTGCAAATCACATTGCGGCTCCGGGAAAACAGCCCATGTTAAAAATTACTTGCCTTGCATTTCCTGCACGAAATTGTCAGTATCGTTCTTTGACCCCAGGAATGTTTTTCTCCAAGTGTAATTGGCGCAGAAACAAAAACAGGGGAAGACCCAGTGAAGGGCCTACCAGTAGCGTACCTGCAATCGGCAGCCATAAATATTTCATTCTCTTTCTGGTTCCTTCTATCAGAATGAATCCCATTAGCGCGATCGCGGTAACTAAAACATCCATCCATGCAAAAGCTCCAATACGCGTACTGGTTATGGCTTCAAACAGGAGATTCAAATCAAGGCCGTTGTGCACGATCCAAGGGATGAACTGCGAATAGGGCAAGACGAGTCCCAAAAAAGATAATACTCCGTAAAAGTACTTCATTTATAACCCTCCATTATTATGTAAATCCAATAAGCTCGAAAAAGTCCGTTTGTTCCTTCTTCGCTGCCACGCGTGATTCCGCCTCGAACTATGTCCTTCAAGGCTCCGTTCCAAGCCCGCAGCTCGACTTTAAAAAAGCCTTGCCCCTACTTGTGGCAAGCCTCACCGGAATTAATCTCCAAATAAATTCCCGTTACCTCCAAAAATAACGGCAACCATTCATGAGACTGGCTGTTGTAAGTTCATCATGAATTATTTCGTCTCAAACCGACTGGCCCACAAAACCTCGTCCATTCTTTATCCGATTGAACCATGCGGGAGTACAGCGTGAACGCCACGGACACCATTAACCATTTGTGTAATCCGCATATCAACGACAAGACTCGCAAGAGCCAATGCTTCTTTGCGTTCATAGCCAAAAAGCTCGTTCATGAGAGTTAACATACCGTCAAGTGCAATAATCGAGGCCTCATTCAAGTCTTCATGAAAACCCATAGTAACCCATGCTGTTGGGGTTTTAGCACGGGGCATGGCTATCCTTACGTTTTCGTCCACAGAAAACGTAAGATCCACCACCTCCATCGGACATTCAACAGCTGGAACGCCTACCTCTCCATCGCCTTGTAGGGCGTGTCCATCTCCAACGGAAAATAGCCCGTTCTTTATTGAAATCGGCAAGTACAAGGTACTGCCAGCAATCAGTTCTTTACAATCCATGTTCCCGCCGCAAAAACGAGGGGGAAAGGTGGAGTGGATACCAGGCTCATCGGGGGGCATCCCCATTACTCCCATGAATGGTCGAAGAGCGACCTTGTGCCCTTTATCGCTTGTACCTACCATAGAATTAGCGTCCAGAGTCCAATTGAGATGGAACTGTTCCCCTTCAGCAATACCTAAGCTTTGGTTGATCGGGTGCGGGAATCCGCCAGCACTGTTCCATCCCCAAGCTCCTGTTTGAATCTCGTTAATTCTGACTGCGAGTGTCATACCCGGTTCGGCACCACGAATGGCAATCGGGCCGCATAAAGCGTGACCGCCGTCGCGCAAACGTTCTCTTGGTTCAAATCTCTTTCGAATCCCTGGTGCAGAAAAAGGACCAAGCCCCCAGCCGGCGTCAAGAGTGCTGAAACAAACGGTATCTCCTGAATCAATGGTCATAATCGGTTGAAAATCTCGTGAAAAAGAGCCGTGCAATGAGGATCTTTCAGGTCGAATAGAGAATTTAGCCATCATATCCCTCCAGAATGTAATCCTTTCATACCTATTTTAGTTGAAAAAGATGGCATTCATGTGAGCAAGTATGCTTTTTTTGTGACAAAAATCTCCTTTCCTTTTCTTTTCTTAGATTGTTGAAACTGACAAAAAAACTCTCCAACATTATAATTGTAAAGAGGTAATGACTAGGGGGGATTTGCATGAATGTAGCCGCCAAACTAATTCAAAATTTCTGGGACCGCGATGCCCGGATAAGGCTAAATAGCTTTCGGGACAAAGCTCTTCTCATCCGGCAACGGAATTTGGATGCATGGGACGAAAAACAGCTGCAGGAGGAATCTCTTCGGCTAAAAAAGGAAGCAAAAGCAGGCACGCCCCTGGATGACTTGCTTATCGATGCCTATGCGCTCGTGTGCGAGGCAGCGAAGAGAACGCTGGGATTACAGCCCTACGATGTTCAAATCATCGCTGCCATCGCCCTGCACGAGAGATTCCTGATTGAGCAGCATACTGGTGAAGGAAAAACGCTCTCTGCAGTTATGCCCGCTTATCTCCATGCGCTGACCGGCGAAGGCGTTCATGTGCTGACTTTTAACGATTACTTGGCCAAGCGGGATGCCGATTGGATGGGTCCGATCTATCGTGTTCTAGGGTTAACGGCAAGCGCAGTTCAAGCGGGTATGCCCTTGTCCGAGAAACGGGAAGCGTATGCCGCAGATATCACCTATGTTACAGCCAAAGAAGCTGGATTTGATTATTTGCGCGATACGATTGCTCTAGATGAAGTTGAAACCGTGCATCGTCCCTTCCACTACGTCATCGTGGACGAAGCGGATTCACTGCTTCTCGACGAGGCGCGTGTGCCGCTAGTCATCGCCGGCGAGCCGGACTCCTCCGGCAAGGAAGGTTATCATCTAGCAGAAATAGCCAGACGCCTTCAAGAGGAGGTGCACTTCGACTTCGATGAATTCAAGCGGAACGTCTATTTAAACGAAGCTGGTTCAGCCAGAGCGGAATCGCTGCTGGACTGCGGCAATTTGTACGAAGACCATAATAATCAGCTGTTAATGGCGCTAAATTGCGCTCTTCATGCGGAATTATTATTGAAAAGGGACGTTGACTACATCGTCCGGAACGGGAAAATCGAGCTGATTGACGAATACACCGGCCGCGTGGCGGAGAACAGGCATTTGCCGGAGGGGCTGCAAGCCGCGCTTTACGCCAAAGAAGGGCTGCCATCGCAAGCCGGCGGGAAAGTTCTCGGCACCATTACCCTCCAGCACTTCCTTAGCCTGTATCCAAAAATTTGTGGAATGACGGCTACCGCACACGTTTCCGCAATCGAATTTGAGGACATTTACAGTCTGGAAGTCGTGCAAATCCCGCCGAATCGGGAAAACAAACGGATTGATCATCCACACCGTATTTATACGCATAAAGAAGCGAAATTCAAGGCGCTTGTGCACGAAATTTTGACCGCCCATGGGACGGGACGTCCTATTCTTATTGGTACATCAAGTGTCGAGGAATCTGATACACTGGCGGACGCGCTTTCGGTTGCCGGCGTACCTTGCCAGGTGCTGAATGCAAAAAACGATGCAGAAGAAGCCGAAATTATTGCCAAGGCGGGAGAACTTGGCGCCGTGACCGTGTCGACGAATATGGCGGGACGCGGCGTGGATATTCGACTTGGCGGCGGAAACCCCGAGCAAGGGAGAATGGTCGCCGGGTTGGGCGGCTTGTACGTAATTGGCACACATATGCACCAAAGCGTGCGCATCGACAACCAGCTGCGCGGGCGATCCGGCCGCCAAGGCGACCCGGGAGCTTCCGTTTTTTTCGTCAGCCTGGAAGACGAATTGCTGCTTCAATTCGGCGATGGCATCACGAAACGCGGAAGTAGACAGAATGAAGCTCTCGAAGACCCGGTGCTCCGGGACAAAATCGACCATATTCAGCGTACGATTATGGGTCAAAACTTCCATATCCGCCAGGAGCTGAACAGCTATTCGGATGTGGTGGAGAGTCAGAGGCGTATGTTATACAAAAAGCGGCTCAGCATTTTAAAAGGCGAAACGCTGATGAGCCCTTCGGAGCAGCGGGTACAGCTTTTTTACATCGACAAGTTCTGGGCTGACCATCTGGCCTATGCTTCTTACATTCGAGAAGGCATCCATCTAACGGGCCTTGTCAAACACAATCCGATCGATGAATTTCATGACCAAATCATTCAGGCCTATGAGCAAATACCGGCTGACATAGATAGAGAGTCGGCAACTATGCTCGCAAAGCTCGGAGGTTCCAACGATCCGGCGATGTGGGAAAAGTTCGGACTGAAGAACCCGCCTTCCACTTGGACCTATATCATCAACGATCATTACCAGCCATACTTGCTGAATCGCGGTTCATGGACCACAGGCACAATGATTGCTTATCTGCTGCGCAGACTTGCAAGGCCAATGCTCGGGTGGTCGAAACTTTAATGCAGCGCCACTAGGCCCCCGGTTAGAGCCTCGCGAACGTGATGTAATCGATTTGGGCTGGCTCTGCCGATTCGATCCGAAGTGCCCGGTTAATCTGTCCCCGGTGATATTGACCATGCAAGAGGACCTGCAACAGGATATCCCGGACGGACGTTCGGAAAGAAGCCCCGCTCTGGTTCGCGTAGTCGATCATCTCGTCCAACTCAAGCTCGGCGAGCCCTTCGATATAGACGCGATATTGCTCGGCGTTCTCTTCGAACATCGTCCGGATGGCCGACAGGTTCTCCTCTTCCTCCCACAATGAAAATTGCGAGCTGCCCTTGCCCTGCAATCGGGACAACCAGACCCGTTCCGCGACTGCGACGTGCCGAACCAGCTTCAGAAGCTCCTTGTTCTTCGTTTCGCTCTCCTCAAGCGCCTCCAAGATACGTTCGTCCGCCCAATACAGGTGGTCCATCATACACTTGATCGTCTTCATTCCGATTTCCCCTTTTTCATTTTATCGTTTACATAGCACTGATTTTATTCGATAAATCTTTGAACAAACCTGCATGAATGCTTACGGGAAAAATCTGTTGCGGCATCGATATTCACCTTTAAATATTCTGCAACCTCATGATTCAAAGAAATAAAAAGGGTATTTCCAGCCTAGCCACTACTATCTGATATTTTTTTAGAAAAAACAAAATGTGCTGGCTAATCTGTAACTTATTCATTCCTGAAACGTGTTTATGATGTAGCATAGCGCCATAGTAGACAGAAAAGGGGGATGCACGGTCGATTCAAACTCGCTGGAACATATTTATCGTCAATACGGACACGACTTGTACCGCTACCTATGCTCCCTCGCCTCAAGCCCCCAGGTTGCCGAGGATTTGATGCAGGATACATTTTACAAAGCCTATATCTATATAGAGAGCTACGATAACGAACGAATAAAATCCTGGCTGTTCAAGGTCGCTTATCATGCCTTTATCGACTGGCAGCGCAAAGAACGACGAAGCACGCCCTATGAGCCTGCGTGGATGGAACAAACCGTTGGCTTAGGAGGATCGGTACGGAGTGCGGAGCAAGAAGCGCTGGGACGTGAGGCGGCCGATAACTGGCTTGACCTGCTTGGCAAGCTTACAATCAACAAGCGGCATGTCGTGCTATTGCGAGACCATTATCAGCTAACCTACCAGGAAATTTCCGATATAACAGGCTTGTCGATCTCCAGCGTCAAAATAAACATTCATCGCGGACGCCAGGAACTGCAGCGAATGATCCGGCACGCTTATGGAGGAGGGGACAATCTTTGACGCATCGCGGTTTATGTAAAGAGATAGAGCATCTATGGGAACGCTACTTAAAAGGAGACTTCTCGCCGGAAGAAGAGCAGCTGGCCGAAAAGCATCTGGAGCATTGTACGGCTTGCCAGGAAAAACTGGAGCTGGCTATGGCTTCTCGAATGAATCCTATTCCTTCTAGACCATTAGAAGATACTATTCCAAAAGTCAAGCAACAGCGCTGGATGAAAAGAGCCAAGTGGAAGAATCGCGTGAATACAGCAGTGAGTTTGCTATCCGCCTTCATCTTATTGAGCATTCTCTCCGGCATCATAACGGGCTTGCTTTATGGTTTGGGCGGCTCGTCCAACACCGTTCGTCAGCTGCCCCAGGTGCTGGGCACGGCGATTGGCATGACCGTTCCCAATCTTAATTTAGGCAGCGGGGGAGTTCATACCGGAGTTTACTTCAACCTTTCCATGGAATACACAATGAGCAAGCGCGTAGGGAAGCAGGAAGAACTGAATGGCATTTTACACGGTGATATGCGCTTCAACCTGTTAAATGTAACGCGTGAATGGTTCAAAGGCGGCTATCAGAGCAATCTCTTCTTTGCGTACCCAAAAGAACAGGATTCGATGACAGAGGAGAACCGTCAATTCCAGCGGGAACAAGATCATGAGGTATGGAACGCGTTGGATATGATGCAAGAAGGCACGGTATCCGAGCTTGCCATCTCGCTGGATGCAGCCTACCCGCTCGAGGAGATCTATGACATGTTCGGCAACTACGACATGGACATTGTCTGGTATGCATTTGATACCGGGCTTGAACAGTCTGTCGGGAACTCGGGCGGATACTTAAGCGGATGGACCGGCGAGCTCTGGGGGATGAGCAGCAATCTCATGCTTAATTATGCCAACACTGGTAACGGACTGAAGGTGTGGGGCGATGGACCTGTCAAGGAGCAGGCATTCCTGCGCGGTCTTCAGATGCTGCAAGAACATAAGAGCTGGGTGGGTAAGCTTGTTCACTCTGATCCTCGGCTTGAGGAACGCATCAAATACGTGAGCGAGCATGGTGCCAAAAGCTACGGCCTGATTGTGACTGGCCCAACCAAGGAGCTGCTCAAGCTCCGCGAGCATAAGCATATTACGCGCCCCGCTTTAGGCGAGACCGACTGGTGGAACTGGTTTTCGCCAAGTTACCAAAGTATGCAATATTAAGCGCCCTATTCGAGTCTTGCCCGTGATCATGCGAATGACTTTGCGATCACAGGCAAGGCTCTTTTATGTTAAGTGATGCGCTTATCTCCTATTTCGTACTGGAAATATAGTTATAGGCAATAATCAGATCAATGGCTTCCGCAACGGAATGAACGACTTTGCTCGCTCGGCTAAGGATCTCTTCACGACTTGCGCTCATCGCGAAGCTGTGTGGCGTTAAGGCGAACATGGATAGGTCGTTGAACGAGTCGCCGATGCATGCAATCTCCTCCGGTGCGATCCCAAGCTCTTTGATGAGCCGTTTTAACGCGTCGCCCTTGGAGACGCTGAGCGGCATTACATCCAGTCCACATCGGGATAGGACAACCCATCGGACGTAATCCCGCACGCTCCGAGGAATAATTTATCTACCTGGTAGTTAGCCAAGCTGTCGATGGCCGCCTGCCCGAAGAGGAAACGGTGCTGAACATTGAGCTCCCCGCCCAACAGGTAGGTTCTTACGGCATTCTTCCGTGACAATGCATCTGCAATATCGATCGAGTTCGTGACTGCAACGACATGCTCCGCTGCGAGATGCTCGGCTGCGAACTGCACGGTCGTCGAAGCATCCATCATAAGAAAAAAACCGATTCCCGAGGAATCGGTTTAATCATTGCAGGCATTGACATCCAGCATTTCTACACGGTATCGTTGATTGCGGCCTCAGAACGCTCCGCGTCCTCCGCCGCCTCCCCCGCCGCCTCCGGAAGAGAATCCGCCTCCGGAATCGGAAGAGTCATCGCTCGTCGACTTAGTCGATTCCGTAACCGTATCTCTAAACAGCCTCGTCACCTGGTCATATTCACGGACAGCCGTCGAACCATACAGCGTGCTGCCGTCATAATAAGAAGCGCTATTTTTTGTGTTCTGTATGCTCACTTTCGTTTCCTTAATCATTCTTTTTGCCGCGCCAAGCGGAATCGCGTATACGAAGTATGGATCCCAGCGGTGGACCGCCATCGTATTATGCTTCTCTATCCGATTATACGCACGGAGAAATCGGCCAAAGGCTCTCCATTTTTCGTATTCTATCTGCCCTTCCTTTGTCCTCTGATAACGTCTTGGCACGAAAAAGGGGAGGGGTATTGCACAGAACATGAGCCATTTCCAGTCCGCAGGCGCAAGGAACAAGAATCCAAAAAATTGCACCAGGAAGGCAAATAGAACCCATCGATAAATACCTGAGTTTTTCTTGACAAGCTTCCGTTCGATAGCCGCTTCTTTGACTTTGCCCTGCCATTCCGACCATTTCCCCGAGAAATCACCCGGTATGGCTGCATTGGCCTTAATTTCCGAGAAGCTTACTTGATTCCCCTTGCCGATTTCGCGGAAGAACCATTTAAGCAGCATCCCTTCATGCGGCTGCAATCCGTCTTGCTGCTTGTTTTTCCAAAAAAACATATAGTCGTGCTTTTCTTTTCCTGCTATTGGAGCATCCAGCTTCTGCATATCGATATAGGTTTTCCTTACAAAATCCAGCATGGTCGCCATCAGATCACTGGACTCTACTCGGAGATTCATCAAAAAACCGATGACAGCCGGCGAACTGTCAGAAGGGAGCTCACGATAATAGTCGCGTTTCCAATCCGATGCGGGATGCCTTCGATATCGAATGTATACAGTGAAGCCGGCCGCAAGGTTGATAAACAGCAAGAGCGCTGCCCAGGGTACGGTATAATCGTTGTTTGATTGCTGCGATTGCCAATTGCGCTCCTCCTCCAAAATGTGCTGGAGCATTGGTTCATCGCTAATTTTCCCGCTCGCTGAAACGTATTCCGTCGGAAACAAAACCCGCGTCTCAAGCAACTGGTTAGCCGCCAATACATCCACTTCGTAGTGTACTCTTCCATCCTCTTGAACCACAATCGTTCCGCTCAGCGGGCCATGCCCAAATGCCGTAATTTCGTCCTTGCTCCTACCCTCCGGCAGCTCGATCTCGATGTTCACCATGCTGAGCGGATTGTCGTTTGTCTCATCAAAGAACTTCCAGTACAGCTCTGCCGTATCCGCATACACTTGTACGGCATTTTTGACGGTATAGGAGAATTGGAACACCTTTGTTGTATCGACGGACCGGGAAAATATTCTGTACTGCAGCTCTTCGCCGTTGCCGGCCTGCTCGAACGTCAGCGGCACGTTGCCTCCGTCTACTACCTCATAGGCTGCAAATTGCTCAATGCCATCCGACCCGGACCTATTCAGATTCACCATAATTCCATTGTAAATGCCCTGAAATACGTAAGTATCTCTCTCCGTCACATGCATGTTTCCCTCTGCATCTATCGTAGCGTGAATAGCAACCTCGCTTATCTCAAAGGATCGTTCCTCCGCGCTTGCTATTGGGACGGTCAGAAGCATGAGCAGAGCTAGAAACAACATCACAATTTTAGTCCCGTTAGACATGGTCGCTCTTTCCTCTCTCGCGATCATCGTACCTCCTTCTATGAATGACAGCAGAGTTCAGGCGGTAGTTCTATAGTCTTATATCGTCCAATCCAGAAAAATTGTTAATAGCTGGATCAGAAGCTGCTGCCGCCATACGGGACCCATCTTATTTGTGATTTTTACGATACTCCTTAGGCGTGCAATCATAATGCTTTTTAAAGCTGCGCGCGCATTCCGAAACGCTCACATGCGCGGTGTCGGCAATTTCCTGCAAGCTTATGGGCTCCGTAAACCTTTGATGGATAAAGCTAAGCATCACTTGCAAGCGCTCTTGCTGAAGCCTGCTGCGCTTGGCGGATTCCTCCGCATGGAGCGACATATTCGATATCAGAATCAACCATAACCGAACGGTCGAATCGGTCTCCTCGATTCTGATCAAATTTTCACATACCCCCACCTCTGTGGCCGGGATGCACCGATTGTTTATTTCCGCAGTCATAGGCGGTCTGCTCACTCCATTCGGCATGAGCATGTATTTCTGGTCAAAAGCCCGTACATACAACCTGCAGAACCACAACTGAATATTGGTGAATGCGCCCCTTGAGCAGCACAAAGGCTGCGGCCCATTGGCGGCTGCCGCCCCGTTACAACATTTCATTTGGCGCCCGTGATTCATGCGTTCTGCCCATGCCCCTGACGCATATAAGGATTAAGCCGCTCAACCCGTCTGCACTCTCTTCTTACGTTAAACGTCTCGTCATGGCCCAGAACAACAAGGCGATCGCGCTTACGCCGGCCCCAAGCCAGCATACCCCGCTCCAACCCGCATAAGCGAAAAGACTTGTTGAAGCCATTGAACCTACAGCGCTTCCGATCGAATAAAAAATCATATAAGCCGCAGTAAGACGACTGCGAGCCTCAGGAGACACGTTGAAAATCATGCTTTGATTCGTTACGTGTACGGCCTGAACCGCGAGGTCGAGAAGAACGATTCCAACCACAAGAACCGCCAGCGAGCGTTCGGCATAGCTGATTGGCAGCCATGAGACAAGCAGCAGGACAAGCGCAATTCCGGTAGTCAGCTGCCCCAAGCCTCGGTCCGCAAGCAATCCGGCTCTCGTCGCTCCCAGCGCCCCGGCTGCTCCTGCCAGTCCAAACGCCCCGATAACGGTAGCCGATAGTGACAGCGGAGGCATACTGAGAGGCAATACGAGCGAGGTCCACAATATGCTGAAAGCAGTAAAGATAAACAGGCCAAGCAGGGCGCGAATACGCAAAACCCGTTCTTTCTTAAACAGTATAATGACCGAATGCAACAGCTGTGGATAGGAGAGCAAAGCCTTTCGCGGTTCATTCGGCAATAGCCGAAATAAAGCCAATGAAATAACAAGCATGCATGCGGCGGAAAAAAGATAGACCGAGCGCCAGCCTGCCAAGTCCGTCAACGTCCCTGCAACCGTTCTTGCAAGCAAGATGCCGACAACGACGCCGCTGGTTACGAGCCCTACCACCCGTCCGCGCTCGGACGGCTCGGCTAAAGTCGCAGCATACGCAACCATCGTTTGTGTCACAACGGCCAACAAGCCGACTACAGCCAGGCCCAATAACAAAAGACCGGCGCTTGGAGCAAACGAGATGACGGCCAGCCCCGCAACGGATACTAGCATCTGGCCCGGGATCAGCCATCGTCTGTTTAGCAGATCGCCGAGCGGTACAAGCAGCAATAGACCTGCCGCATAACAAGCCTGGGTAATCGTTATAATGATGCCTGCAGATGAACGCGAGATTCCGAACTCATCCGCCATGACGTCCAGAAGCGGCTGGGCATAATAGATGTTTGCCACAGACAGTCCGCAGGCAGCCGCAAACAACCAGGCTAAAGCTCGGGATATGACAGCAGGCTGCCGAGCCGGATACGCCCTATTCTCCCTCCTTTCCTCCTTCATGCTTTCGCAGGTTTGAATGTTCTCCAAGCTTCCTTCACCCTCTATTTTCTTAATAGAACCCGCTCCCAAAACGTACTAAACAGTACAATTGGAATTACAATGAAAATACCCGTTATAATAGAATTTGTCAACATCAAACTAAAAGAATTGACATCTTAAACCTTACTCATTATCATTTATATCATACCGTTTAGTATAGTAGAGGAGGCCAAGAAATGGTTCGGCTGCGTGGGTTTGATGAGGAAGAGGTGCTTCAGGCCGCGGTGCGCGTATTTTGGGAGAAGGGCTATGAGGCAACTTCATTAAACGATTTAACGTCGGCGATGGCGATTCAGCGGCCCAGTCTTTATTTGGCGTTTGGCGATAAAAAACAGCTGTTCGAAACCGCTTTGCGCAAGTACAATCAATGGCATGCCTCCAGCATTCGGAAGAAGCTCCAAAGCGGTTCTTCTGTCCGTGAAGCGCTTCATGCTTATTTTACAGCTTTAGTTGATGAAGAGTACGAAGGGAAAGGCAGCTTGGGGTGCTTTTGTGTGCATACCATGGTTGAGCTTGCGCCGCGGGACGAAAAAATTAAAATTATTACGCGAGAACATCAGGCCTATCTCGCTGTACTGTTTCAGGAAGCGATCGAACGGGGAATTCAATCAGGCGAGCTCAAAAAGGGGACAGATGCCCAAGCCATTGGCCAAAGCTTGGTCGTTTCGTTAATTGGGATAACCGTTATGCTGAAGGCACGGCCT
The DNA here is from genome assembly GCF_005222705.1 of Paenibacillus sp. SY21-1. Classification (GTDB taxonomy): domain Bacteria; phylum Bacillota; class Bacilli; order Paenibacillales; family Paenibacillaceae; genus Pristimantibacillus. Next base: position 44,378 of record NZ_STGF01000019.1, read on the forward strand.
GAACGAACCTTTTTGGACCATGCGGTTTCTGTGGCGCTATCTTCTATTGGTTAAAGCCGCCAAGAACAAGGGAAAGCGGGACGGTTGCTTCTGCTTGCTGTCCCCGGCTTCCTCCTCCTGCAAGGCTAATGAATGCAGGCATACGTCAACGACGTATGCCTGCGCTTGCTATGTGCAGTATACCTCAAAAGCGAAATGCCCTGCTCGAACGCCTGCAGGCAAGCCATTGTACACGATTTTCACATATCTTCCGCTTGCGGCAAAATGGTCTATCCGTATCTGATCGGTTGACGTTTGTCCCGTTTGGTTAGCCGCTACGCTCCAGTCGACTCCGTCATTCGATACTTGAATGACATATAGAAAGTTGCCTTCCTGATGGAACTTCACCTTGGTCCCGATCACGCTTCGCGTTTCTCCAAGATCGACCTGCCACCAGTGGCCCGCCATTTCGTCCGCCGCCAGCCACTGCGTATGACCAATGCCGTCATTGCCTTTAAAAGCCGCATGCTCGCCATCCTTTACGCTATCGCTTGAAACCGGCTTTCCTATGCCAAGCTCGCGCCCCGCAATGGTCTTGGCGCTCCCCTCTGCGGCATGCGGCACTTTCCGTTGAAGCAGCTTGCGCAGCCCTTCCGGCTCTATCATTGTCTGCGGCGCAAACGCATCTCCGGCCATGTAAGCCATCAGGCTGGTTCGAAGCTGCGCCGCCGCAGGTCTGTCCGCCAAATCATCCTGAATGTTTATGCCGCAAATGAGCAGCTTGCCCTTGCCAACCCTGTACTCCGTCAGGTTCGTAAGCTTGCGGTTATGATAAAAGTTTGGAATCACCTGCACGATGGGATGAAACGGCAGATCCTCCTGAACGACAAGCGATACGGAACGATCAAGCAAATCCTTCCATTGATATTCCGCATAACCGTTGGTCGGAAAGCCCCTAAGCGCAGGATGCTCGCGATCGACAGCAATGCCGCATGGATTTTCGGTTGCAAAATGCACTGGGCTCCAGAACACCGGATAAAACTTCCCTGGCGCGGCATGCTCAAGTTCACTGTCCGACGCAAGGAAAAGCACGCTCCGCCCCTCTGCAAGCTTGCGTTCCGTCTCCTCGTCCAGTTGGCTTGTCACCCAAACATCCGTCTCCGTCTGCGCGGCTTGCCGCTCCTCTGCCGCCGCATACACCCAAATGGGCCACTCGCTGCGAAGGCCTGTATCGATTTCCTCCAGCACGACTGTCACTCTCTCGCTGTAAAGGGTTTGCTTTAGCGCATCCGATGTAAAAGAACCGATTGTTATACCGGCGCCGAAAGAGATCGGGCCTGCCTCCAGCATGCCTGTATCGAGAACCTGTCCTTCTGCATTGGCCAGGGTCCATCTGACGCGTAAAGCGGGCAGCTCGCTTGCGCCGAAATGCGAAATCGACGCTTCGGCAGCAAAGGTGTCCGCGCTCGTATAGATACGCTTCGGCATTTGCAGCAGCAGCACCGTAGGCGCGCAGAACTCGCGGAATTGTTCAGGCTCAATCAACCCCTTGGATTCCCAGAACGCATTTAGAATTCCGACCGTTGCCGTGCTTTGGCCAGGGAAGTCATGCAGATCCAGCAACTGGAAGCCTCCAAGCTCCGGCGTACGCAGCGCGGCTTCAATCTCGTCGCGGTAAAGCTGCAGAGCCAGCATGCCTGAGCCATGGACAAACTTGCGGATATCGCCCAGCAAGCCATGCTTTTGCAAATTGGCCCTGATGGCTTCCAGATTAACCGGGCGCAGCGCTCCGCTGTAAGCAGCTATCTCCTCTACATCCGGATAGACGGTGTATTGGCCCACTTCATGGGTGACAACCGGAACCGGCCGTTTGGCCACCGCCTCCCTGAAGTCGAGCTGGGTAGCGTCGGACAGCTGCTCCGGAAAATACTGGCCGCGGGCGCCAACGCCGTCAACCGTCTGCGAGCAGAACAAGTCATCCTCCGAATCAAGCGGACGATCCCAATTCGTCGTGAGCGTATACAGACGTCGGTTATCAAACGCCTTTAGCTCCGCAACGATTGAACGAAGCAGACTGAAATCGCCGTTCAGCTCATTTCCGTTGCTGTAGATGCAAAAGGAAGGATGATTCCCGTATTCATTCAGTATCCGGCGCGCTTCTTCCGGGAGGTAGGTGTAATGCTCCGGATGGGTTCCGACTGGCATGTTCCACGTATCCATCCACATCGGGCTTTCGGCTTGTACATAGACGCCTAATTGATCGGCTGCCTCAAAGGCCGCCTTAGGAGGACACCAGGAATGAAAGCGGATATGATTCAAGCCGTACGACTGCGAAATCCGGTACAAATCAAGCCATGCGTCAAGCTCCATCGGAGGATGGCCTGTCAGCGGGAATATGCAGCATTCCAACGTTCCTCTCAAAAAGGTCGGTCTTCCGTTGATTTCAAGAACCCTTCCGTTGCTCTGAAAACGACGCAAACCAAAAGTCAATGTTTCCGTTGTCTCTACCGGCTCGCTCCCGAGTATCGTTCGGTTTTCCAGCCGCATCTCGTATACGTTTGGAGTAAATTCATCCCATAGCTGCGCGCCTTCCCCCATCTCATAGCTCCATTCAAAGGATTCCGACGAGAAGGCGGCAACCTGCAAGCTGCAAGACATGGCCGGCGCCTCATGCGGAACTTGTCCATGCCGGATACGGGCAGACAGCTTGATCTCGGCATGCGCCTTGGTCGCCGACGCATTATGATAAGTGCCTTTTACGTTCACCTTCCGCTGCTCGGGGTCGGGGAAAAGCTGAAGATCGCTAATCCTGATTTGCTCCGCAGCCTGAAGCTCGATGCGCCCGATAATCCCGTTCCAAATCGTTTGCGTTTCTTCCGTATACGCGCTGGGATGGCTGCCCAGGTTCTGTATATCGCGGTTATCGATACGAATGGTAATACGATTGCTTGCTCCTGTTTGAATGAACGACGTGACATCATACGTGTGGGGAACGGACAGGCTGTCCTGGCAGCCCGCAAGCTTGCCGTTCACCCATAGCGTAGATTGAAACATGACGCGCTCCAAAAAGATTTCAAGCCGCTTGCCCGCCCATTCGGCCGATACGTCCGTCTCGTATTCATACCAAGCCGCTCCTATATAGGAATGACGTTGACGCAGGGAGCGAACCGACTCACGATCCATCTCCCCGTTCCATACCACCGCTTCTCCCACGCCATTCAGCGTCAAAGTGCCCGGGAGCGCTACAGCGCCTTGCTGCGCGTCATTCAGCGTCTGATGCCAAAGCTTGGCCTCGCCAATATCATTGGGGTCCAAAGCGTATCGCCATTGGCCGTCCAAATTAAGTTTTGTAGTATAATGCTGCTGCGTCTGTTCCATGCGGTCAACTCCTTATTATAAATCAGCGATACCGGTAAGCGGTTTCACATTGTAAAAGGCTCGTATTTTATTGTAAAATAGAGCAGTAACGAAAGGAATGATAATATGGCTGAATACCCTGATTATCCTGCTATGTATCACCATAACCTTCAATATACGCATCCGCCTGGAATTCTTATTTCGGATCACTATGTTCAGCCCTACGGCTACACCTGCTATCGACCCGATGGAACGAAGGATTGGCTGATTATGTATACTCTATCAGGTAGAGGAACGATAAACAATGGCGGCAAAGGCTATCTGACATGCGAAGCGGGAACGCTGACCCTTGTATCTCCCGGGACGATTCAGGACTATTTTACCGAGGAGGAACAGACATGGGAGAAGCTATGGGCGCACTTCATGCCCCGTTTGACTTGGATGGATTGGCTTCCCTCAAGCAATACGGACGGTCCCTTGTTTCACCTCCCTATCGAGGATGAGAAGTCTCGCCATGCATTGGAATCGGCCTTTCGCAGAGTGCTTTCCTACAGACTTGATGGCCATGGCCTGCTCCGTGACGAGTTGACTTTAAATGCGCTTGAAGAAATAATTCTGCTGGTGGCCAGCCAAAGTCATCAGAAGGAGCTTGACCCGCGGGTCAAGGAAGTTCTCGATATTCTGTCCGAGCATTATACGGAAGATTATTTGGTCGAGGACCTTGCGAGCAAGGTGTGCTTGTCCCCATCCCGGCTCTCCCATCTGTTCAAGGAGCAGGTTGGAGACTCCATTATCGAAACGCTGATGAAATACCGACTCAAGCAGGCCGAGAAGCTGCTGCAATATACGTTGCGTCCGATTACCGAAATCGCTTTAGGCGTAGGCTTTAATTCGCCCGACTATTTCTCCCGGCAATTCGCCAGCTATTACGGCATCAATCCTTCACAATACCGCAAGCAGCATCGAAACAACGTTCGTTAAGCAGCGATGCGCGCGCTGGCAGCCTGTGCCGATGACGCTCCGTTAATCAAGCGAAAGGCTCGTCAAGGCGAAGACTGCATCTTCCTATTTCGCACCTTCGCCTCTGCTTGTTCCTCTCTTGCGATTGATGAAAAAGGCGCCGCCGGATCGGATTCCGGCGGCGCCTTGCGTAACTTCCTCTTATTCTCCCAGCTGCGTTTTCAGCGCATCAAGCTGCTTCTGCAGCTCGGCCAATACCTTCTCGTAGCCCGCTTGCTTCAGCTTCTCGCGGAATTGCTCCACAGCTTTCACCGGGTCATCCACTTTGCCTAGCGTGATGGCAGGTCCAAGCTCGCCGGTCACTTGCGTAATAGCCGTCAGCTCAGCTTCAACTGGCGTCTTATCAAATACAAATTTGCCATACGCGTAAGGCTTTTTGATCTGATCGTATTCTGCATACAAGGTTTCGCCCAGCTTATCCCAAGACATGTCGCTTGGAATTTCAAATTTGTCAACCCGCCCGCCCCAGAAGTCGGAGTAGAAGCTATGCTTTGCTTCATCATAGCCAGCAGGAGTCGCACGTTTGCCATCCTTGATTTCATATTGAACGCCTTCGATTCCATAGTTGATCAAATGGTAGATTTCTTCATTGTTTCTGATTAAATCATAAGCCATCAGCGCCCGCTCCGGATTTTTGCTGTGCGCGCCTACGGATGTACCGCCATGCGTAATCGATGTTTCCATCAAGTTGGTGCCGCGAGTACGGGCAAACGGGAACATTTGCAGCTCTGAGCCAGGCTGCTCTTTGTCCATCTGCACGCGAAGCCCGGAGAACGTTTGCGTATGATGCTGGTCAAGTCCTGTCAATCCGGCTTTCAGAGCGGTGCGAATATCGTTTTTGTTATTCAGGGCGTCTTCGCGCCAGAAGCCTTTATCCGACCATCTCTTCATCATTTCCGCATACTTCACGAATACATCGTCGAAGATCGGGCTGACGACTGTGTACTTTTCCTCCCACGACTTGGCCGCAAACGTCGGCATGAATCCGGTAGACATCGGCAGCTCCAAGTTATCCGTGTAAGATTGAACGAATCCAAAGAACGTGTTCGTGCCGGAAGGAGCATCCCAAGGAATCATATCCGGTTTATTATCCTTAATGTATTGAAGATAGGATTCAATACCCTCCCAATCCTTGATCGGCTCCGTAAGGCCAGCTTCCTGCGCCAAGTCGCCGCGATAGAAGAAGCCGTGGTTTACCCATTGCGTATAATCATTTTCGGGAATCATCACGATATTGCCATTATATTTGGCTTGCTCCCAATCCTCCTCTGGAATGGATGCGTAGGTTTCCGGCGCATACTTCGGCAGCAGCTCGTCCAGATTCATAAAGGCTCCGCGTTGAGCGTTCGCCCAAGTATCCAGCCAATCGGTACCGATCGTGATCAGGTCGTGCGGCTCTCCCGATGCCAGAGCAAGGTTGTATTTCGTTTGCCAGTCAGCCCACTCGATCCATTTCCATTCGAGCTCTGCGTTAATCTTCTCTTTCATAATCACGTTTGCTTTTGCAAGCGCATCTTCAAACTGTCCGTTTTTGGGCTTATCGCCAAGAATAAGGTAGCTGATCTTTACAAACTTGGACGTGTCGATTTCCGAATTGCTTGAAGTATCCGTGTTACCGTTCCCGTTTGCGGGAGCATTGCCGCCATCTTTGTTCCCGCTGCAAGCCGTCAGTGTGAGCATGGTCGACAGAAGCACCAGCATTGAAGCCTTTTTCCATTTATACATTGTGAAATCCTCCCCTTGGTATTTTCTTCGGCGCTCCTCTTTCGAGAAGTCGTCATTTTATATGTGCAGGGGTCAATGACCCTCCTCACATTCCATTCATCAGCCTTTTACCGCGCCTACCGTGATGCCTTTAACGAAGTACCGCTGCACGAACGGAAAGAACATAATGACCGGCCCAGTCGCAACAATGGCGGTGGCCATCTTCATCGACTCCAGCGGCACGTCCCGCAGTTGAACGTTCGAGGATGCGGCTGAGTTTCTTATGAAATCGGCGCTCGTAATAACGTTGTACAAAAACAGCTGAAGCGGCCGGTAGTCCATATCCGGAGACAAGAACAACATCGAGTTATACCATTCATTCCAGTAGCCAAGAGCAATGAACAAGCCGATTGTAGCGAGAGCCGGCGTGGTCATGGGCAGAATCAGCTTGATAAAGATCGTAAAGTCTCCCGCACCGTCGATCTTGGCGGATTCCGTAATCGCATGCGGAATGGAGCGGACGAAGCTTTTCATCATAATGATGAGGAACGGGCTCAGCAGGCCGGGCAATAGTACGGCCAAGTAGTTGTCCTTTAAGCTCAAATACTGCGTCATCAACAGATAGAATGGCACAAGACCGCCAGAGAACAGCGTCGTAAAGTAGATAAAGAATGAAATACGGTTGCGATATTGAAAGTCGGGTCTTTGAAGCGCATATCCCGTCATCGCGACGAGGAACAAGCCCGCAGCGGTCCCTACGACGGTAATGCCGATCGTTACCAGATAAGAGCCGATGATCAGATCGGGATTCTCAAAAACGATTTTGTAGGCAAAGGTGCTAAATTCCTTGGGTATGAAATTAAAGCCGGATACCTTGATTGACGCTTCCGATGTGAACGATGTACCCAATACGAGCAAGAAGGGAAGCAAGCATACAAGCGAAAAGCCGCCGATAAACGCATACCCTGAAAGTTTGACGACGATGCCGCTGACATCCGTCCGAATACTTCGGGAATCTCTGTTTTGATCCAATGTCGTCGCCTCCTAGAAGAGTGAATTTTCGGGTGAGAATTTTTTGACGAGCCAGTTTGCCGTAAGGACGACCACGAAGCCAAACAGCGATTGATACAAGCTGACAGCGCTTCCAATCGAGAAGTTGAAGTTCGTCATTAATGCGCGGAAGACGTACGTCTCGATAATGTCCGTCGTTGCATAGAGCGCAGTGTTATTGGCGCCGATCAGATTATAGAACAATCCGAAGTTGCCTCTCAGGATGCCGCCGAGCGAGAAAAGCAGCAGGATAATGAAAGTCGGCTTGAGCCAAGGCAGCACGATATACAGGATGCGCTGGAAGGCGTTCGCACCGTCAATTTCCGAAGCCTCGATGATTTCATTGTCAAGACCCATGATGGCGGCGAAGTAAATAATGGAGCCATAGCCTGTCGTCTGCCACAAATAGGTCAGTACGATAATGAACGGCCAGATCGTTGAATCGGAGTAGGTTTTCACCTTTTCCATGCCCAGCGATGTCAGGATATTGTTGAGTAATCCGTAATCGTAGCTGAGGATATTGTAAGCGATCAAACCGATCAATACTGCCGAGATAAAATGCGGGAGGAACATCAGCGCTTGCGCCATTTTCTTGAACCATTTCCTCCGAATTTCGTTCAGGAATACGGCAACCACAATTTGCAAAACGTTGCCGATCAGAATAAACGCCAGATTGTAAGCGATCGTATTAAAGGTCAGCCTCCACAGGTCTCCCGTCATGACCAGAAACTTGAAATTGTCGAAGCCTACAAACGGACTTTTAAAAATCCCGTCCGTGTAGTTGTACTTGATAAAGGCCAAATACAGACCCGGCATCGGCAAATAGGCCAGCACGAGAAAAAATAAAATGGCGGGAATGCACATTAACAGAAGCGAACGGTTCTGAGCGAGCTTGCGTAGCCACGAGGTGTAGTTTGCATCAGGTCGTCGTTTCTTGCCACTTGCGCCGATGGATGAATGTATAGAATCTGCTTTGCTCATGTTTGCCCTCCATATCGTTACCTTGATACATCCATAGTATCAATTTCAGGTCGGTTTTTCTTGCGGAATCTTGCTAAAGACCCATACGATTCTGCTATTTTGTTACCGTTTACATTATTCGAGAAAAACGGGGAGCCGCTGTTGGCTCCCCGTTTCCTTCTGGCACAATTCTGTTGAAGGCTCGCTTGTAATCAAGCCCTTTCAAGCGTGTTCAGCAAATTGAAAATAGCTTGCGCCGCTTCCGCCCGTTTGGTGTAAGCAAATGGCTTGAATTGCCCGTTGCTGCCGATCAGAAGCTTTAGGCTGGCTGCCAGATCGACAGAATTTTTCGCCCACGTGCTAATGCTCTCCTCATCTGAGTAAGAGGATTGTTCAACTTCAATCGTTGTCGAACCGATTGAATACTTATAGGCTCTTACCAGAATAGCAGCCATCTCTTGACGGGTGACAGTTGCTTCGGGCGCAAAGCGATTGCCGCTTCTTCCAAACACGATGCCTGCTTCATGAGCAGCGCCTACGGCGTCGGCATACCACGAATCACTCGGCACATCAGCGAAAGCAGACTCGCCCTCTACAGCTTGCAATCCCAATACGCGGCTAATCATGGCTGAAAACTCCGCTCGCGTTATATCGCCTTGTGGATTGAAACGCTTCTCTGTAACCCCCGCTATAATGCCTTTAGCAGCCATCGCTTGAACCGCGCGATGAGCCCAGTGTCCGGCAGGCAGGTCTTCGAACCGCTTCTCGTACTCAAGCACGGCGTACATGCTGAAATGTGACAGCTCTGCTTCCAGCTTGTCGCCCGATCGGTGTCCGCCAACGTAGGTAAGGACGCCGTCTTCGCCGATATAATAGATGCCTGCCAGCTCGGAGCTCGATTTCATCTCAAGCGATAGCAGCAGCGGCTCATTAAACGTTGTCATTTCAATCGCCTTACCTGCAGCAGGAATAACCTCCAGCTTGAACTCATACACATCTCCCACCGCTCGAATATCTGCGTTGTATCTGGCTTGCGCTTTGAACAACGTCTCATCGATCCCGTTAGGAGCAAGCTTGTGAATCGTAAGCGCTATGAGGCCTTCCTGCCCGGCAGAGTTCTCCAGAACGTTCCCTAAGTCCGCGAGAGTTGAGCCAGGGATGAGCAGGTGCATGTCGCCGACGGCAAACCCCAGCGGCTTGCCGCCAAGCAGCTCCGCAGCATTCAACGGAAGCGACACTTGAATCAAATCTTGTTCTTGGGCGTCAATGTTAATGGTCGGTTTATCTTTAACGGCTTCGACTCGCAGCCATTGCTCGCTTACCGTTACAGCTCTAGGGTCGGCCGTTGGCGTTGGCGTTGGCGGGTTAGTTGTGGTTCCGCCGCCCGGCATGGCCGTGACTGTTGCAGTTAACGTGTCCTTGTAATAGCCGTCCAGCGTCGTAACCGTTATCGTGACGATACCTGGCCGATGAGCGGTCAGCTTGCCGTTGTTATCCATCGATGCGATGGCCGGTTTATCGGAAGACCAGATCACTTCCTGCAGCGTTGCATCGGCAGGCTGTACTCCGGCTGCCAATTGAAGCTCGCTTCCTGCCGCGAGCGCCAGCTGCTTCCGATCCAGCGCCACCCCGGTAACGGGCTTTCTTACGGTGACGACCGCCGAGGCGGAGACTGTCCCGTTCGTGACTTTAATAGCAGCCATTCCTTCTTGAACCGCAGTCACATTGCCCTCGGCATCCACCGTTGCAATGTTCGTGTCCGAGGATTCCCAAGCCAAGCTTCCGACGTTAGAGGCCGCCGGCTTTGCGGCAACGGCAAGCGGAGCTGCTTGTCCTTTAGCCAGAACAAGCTGGTCTACATTCAGACTCAGTTGTTCAACCGAAACCGGCACATGAATTCGGGCAGCGGCATACTTGGATGGATCGGCTGCGCTTGTCGCACGGATTATAGCGCGACCTGGCTTGAGAACCGACACATTCGCAGATAAACCGTTCGCTTCCACAGTTGCAATACTCGGATCGTCTGTTGTCCACACGATCGCGGGGTTAGATGCGTTGCTCGGGTTGACGGTTGCCTGCAAGGTTGTATTTCCCGCCTCCGTAAGGCTGGCCTGATTCAGGCTTACATTCGCAACTGGCACAGTAGTCGAATTCGATTCCGCCACCGTTACCTCAACGCTTGCGTTCATGTCTGCCTCGCCCTGAACAGCGGCATGAATCGTTGCCGTCCCGGCTGCTACGCCATGAACGACACCGTTCTCTACCGTGACGATGTCCTCGTTGGAGGATGTCCATTGCAGCGTTGGTTCGGCAACAACATCAGACTTGACCATCGTCTTGAGAATAAAAGCCTCATTTTCGCGAAGCTCCAGCGATTTGCGGTTCACAGCCATGCCTTGCTTCAATTTTATTTTGATCATGGATAGACCGGGCGCAACATTTTGTGTTGGTGTCGGGTTGACGATACCAATGGTCATGACACCGTTTGTGACGGCTTGATCCGCATACGTTTTTGTTCCAGAGGAAATCGCGTTCTCCGTAGCCGTCTTGGTTCCGTTAATCATAATGTCCATATTGCGGTTTGTAACGCCCCATGGATCATGGAAACCGAGCGAAACATCGTACAATCCGTTCGGAAGCTCGAAGCTGTACGTTAAGCCTTCACCAGCGGCCGTAATATTGGTGTAGCCGAATCCGCCGTACGGCCCTGTGCTCCATGCTCCAGCCACATCAGCTCGGTTTGTTATCCCCCAGGTATAACCCGTCACTGCATCCGCAGCTACCGGCGAGCTGACGGGATCCATGTAAGGCCCCTGCAGCAGGCCAAATGCTTCCCCTGACGGCAAGGCGCCTCCGCCCAGCACCGTATAGTACATCAGATTGCTGACCGCCGTCGCGGCATTCGTCGTAATGCTTGCCTCCTCCGACAGCTCGCCTTCCCCATACGTGTTCACCCCGGCAATTGCAAAATAATACCTGATGCCCGGCGCCAGATTGGGAATCGTCTTCTTGAGCCCGTCTGCCAGCACCGTCTCTTGGGTGTATACGCCTGGCGAAGTTCCGTACTTGATTTTGTAATAATCCGCTCCTGAACCTTCAATAAAGGAAATGGTCGCTTCGGCGTCTGCGGACGCGTTTAAATCGGCGATGTACGGCTTGCCCGGAGGGCTCTCCCTATCGTATCGCTCCACACGAAGCCAACTGATTAAGGGATCGGTATACTGCGTCGTATTTCTTGCGGAACGCACAACGTCTACTTGCAGCAAACCATCCTTCACTTCGACAGACGGGTAAGTCAAAATGTCCGTTTGCGGATAGGCTGGCGCAACATATTCCTTCGTCAGCGCTTGACCCTCCAGCACAATGTCCACGTTGCGATTCCGGTTCCCCCATGGATCGGAGAAGCCAAGCTGCACCTTGTATTTGCCTTCGGGCAGCTCGAACTTGTAGCTAATGCCGCCGGAAGCCGCTGCCGCATTGTAGCGAACAGACTGGAAGCGGTCTCCCGTCGCGCTAACCCCCGTGCCGACATCCGATGTCCACCCCCAGCTATAGCCGCTTACGGGGTCCGGTCCAAACGCCTGATCGGTAACGCTGTTATAGTCGCCAAGCGGCAGTCCGGCGGGAGTAGCGGAGGCTCCTGCATCCACGTAATAGGCCAGCGCAGTCTGCCCGCTGTCTGAGCGCTCCTCATAGGTAGATGAAACGACAAGCGACGGCAGCGTTTCTCGTCCGTTAACGACGCCAACTACGACAGCGTAATAGGTTGTATTCGGTAGCAAGCCCGTCAGCAGGGCGCTGCCTTCGCTCACCTTTTTCACATAGTTGTAGCTGCCGCGCTGCGAGCCGTATTTCACCAAATACTCGCTGGCTCCGGCCACACCCTCGAACGTTAATTGAATTCCTTTCTCCTTCACCGCTACAGAATTGACCACAGGCGCTGCCGGCGCATCTCCCACGTCACCTGAAATAGTCACCGCCCGGTCAATCGAAATGTAGCTATCCGTTGCATCGGCATGCTTCTCTCCCGTAACCGTAACCTTTACTTGATGCGACCCTTCTGTCGATAGTATGCCGCTGTCGAAGAAGAGTGCATTATCCTTCCTGGACCCGGAGTACAGATCCACTCTGCGCGGCGTTCCTCCGTCGATGGAAATTTCCGCAATGCCGGAATCCGGAGATTGTGTGCCGTATAGCTTTACCCTGTTGCCTGTAAAGGTTAGTTCAAGGTACTCGTCGGCAGCGTTTGCGTAGTGAGTATCCTTCGAATAGTTTCCGGACTGACTGTCATAATACGTCCAGCCATCGCTGTACGAAAATACATCGCTGCCCGTTCCTTTTACATTGTCATTAATGATTTTGGACTTGGCTCCCGCATAGGACGCTTGATCAATGACATAGGTTGTTAAGGAGTTGGGCGGCAGCGTTACGTTCATAGCCGAAGCTTCAATCGAAATGTCTGCGATTCGCTCCGCGGCTTCCGTATCCGATGTTCGATATCCTTGCGCAGTTGCGCTGATGCGGTCGAATTTATCCAAGTTAAACGACGTGTTTTTTTCGCCTCCCGTAAAATTGGACACGACCAGCACAAGCTTTCCGTCAGGCCCCGTCGCGGCTATGACGTCATTGCTGTTCGTCTCGATAATCGTATAGCCGGGTTTAATAAATTTGCTGAACTGCTTCATCACGTAATATTGCTTGGTCAAAATATAATCGCCCTTATGAAAAACAAAATCAGGACCGTAAGCCGCAGACAAATCCAGATCCGAATAATCCGCGTTGATGAGGCCCCAGCTTCCCGGAACGCCCCACGGTGTCATATAGTCCGGGCCTTTGTTCAAGTTCACAAAATTCTCCACGCGATCCTCGACAGCCTGCCAGATGACCCAGGCGCTTGCGCCCATATCCTTCAAATCCTTGAAAATCATGTTGGCAAGAGGAATCGCCGGCTCCATCTTCTCCAAGCTGAACGGAACATATCCGGTGCTTACCTCGGACATCCACAGCGGCTTCTTCTCTCCTAAAGCGAGATCCCGCAGCTGATAACGTTTCGAGCCGCTATACACATGCGTTTGTATCCGCTCGATCATATCCTTCGTAGCCTGATCGAACGAATGGTACGTATTAATCGAATGATCAATGCTCGTCTCGTCGGAGGCTACGATTTTGGCGCGCAGCCCCTCTTCTTGAAGCCGCTGCTGCAGCTTCTTGATAATGACTTGCTGTACGGCGGGGCTGAAGTAAGCCCCCTCTTGATTGCCGCCTTTCTTCCAGTAGCCCGACACCGGTTCGTTAAATGGATCGATATGATCGAATTCAACGCCCTCATTGTCTTTGAAATGCTTCAGCATCTCGACCAGATAGCGGACAAAAAGATCATAATTTTCGGGCGCCAAATTCTCGTCGAAGGCGCCTACGTTGCCTGCCGCGCTGCCGCTGATCGTCATCCACCATGGCGGCGAATTGACCTGCGCCTCCATGTAGTCGACATTATAATTGTCGATCAAATCCTTAATAACCCATTCTTGTCCCTGATCGATATTCTCGTGATCATAGACAATTTCTTCTGTCGCTTCATCGTAGCTTGTCGCTCTGCTCAGCATTTTGCGGGCGGGATGCATCGTCGAATCAAGCTCCGGATCGGTTGAACTGCCCCCGAAATTATAACGGATAATGTTTAGATCCAGCCCTTCCTCGCCAAACACCAGATCCATGATTTCCCTTCGGACAGGCTCGTCCCATGTCCCGACCTGACCGGCCCACCAGACCAGATTCGTCCCCCAGCCGTCCATCGTCTGATGCTCAATGCCCGGATCTACAGCAATGAGCTCGGCCGCCTGCGCCCGCTTAGGTTCTAGCGTTAATCCCGAGGCTAGTACGGCTGCGCTTAGGCAGATCGGCAGCATCTTCTTCTTCCACATATTTATCCCCTCATTCCAGCAATGAATTAAGCGCTTACATGAATATAGTAATCGTTTGCCCGTTGTGCCAACAATGAATATCCGGCTGTCAATCCCGACAATCAGGCTATTCTTGTGCCCATCGCATCGATATGGCAAGAAAAAAAGACATTCGCCTTTATCATTTTGGCGAATGTCTTTCTGTCATTGTTAAGTCCTTGCTTCCCGCCTCCTAAAGGCGCGCGCTACATTCACATTTCCAACTATTTTCGCTTCAGGGAGCTCCAAATGACGCGCTACATTCACATTTCTAACTATTTGCGCTCCAAGTACCCCCAAATGACGCGCTACATTCACATTTCTAACTATTTGCGCTCCAGGAAGCCCCAAATGACGCGCTACATTCACATTTCTAACTATTTTCGCTCCAGGAAGCCCCAAATGACGCGCTACATTCACATTTCTAACTGTTTTCGCTCCAGAGAGCTCCAGATGACGCGCTACATTCACATTTCTAACTGTTTTCGCTCCAGAGAGCTCCAGATGACGCGCTACATTCACATTTCTAACTATTTTCGCTCCAGGGAGCTCCAAATGACGCGCTACATTCACATTTCTAACTGTTTTCGCTCCAGAGAGCTCCAAATGACTCGCTACATTCACATTTCTAACTATTTGCGCCCCAGGGAGCTCCAAATGACTCGCTACATTCACATTTCTAACTATTTCAGGGAGCTCCAAATGACTCGCTACATTCACATTTCCAACTAATTTGCCGGTGTGAAAAGTCGAGAAAAATCTGCTACTTTGGTACAATAAACAAAGGACCAAATACTACCAATAAAGGAGGTGGGTAGATGCAGGTACTATATAGAGAAGTCATAACAGCATCATTTGCCGGCACCATCCATTCCGTACTGCTCGCTTTATCGTTTCCTTCACTATTTATACAACCAGCTGATGATTCAGCCTTTTTTTCAAGTGCGATTACGACTATTCCAACTTACTTGGTATATGTTTTGCCCGTTATATACACCTATGGCATAGCATGCTCCATCGCAAGCGACAAAATCGGACATTTACTAGCAAAAAAGAGCAACGAGCCGCGAGTTGGAAAAATGGTTTCGGGCTCGCTGCATCTTGTCTTTGGCCTTGTCTTGTTATGGTTCAGCCTTATTGGCGCAATTATTTTTTTCGTGATTGACCACATTCTACTAAGGTTGAATAGGCCATATACGCTTCTAGTGGCCTTAATGAGCGCATTATGTCCAATCCTATTGCTGGGTGCATGTATTTGGTTGGCAGCCTAGTTGCCTTCACTAGCCTGAGAATGGAGCAATTTATTGATTTGTTCGTCGTACTCTTCGCGATCAAAAACCATGCTTGGTATTTTATCCAGCCAGTTGACGCTTGCTCCTATATATTTATAGCTCCGAATAAGCTCCTCCCCGGTGCTCTGATCCAATCCCATTCTGCTCCACCTGATACAACTGCCTTCTTGTATGACTTCCGCAATGATCAAGGTACACCATAAGTCGCAATCATCAGGGCACATGAATAGGGGAAGCATGACTATTGGATCGCGTGACAGGTATCGACTTAACACTAATGTCCTTTCTCTCGAATCCTCCAGCCAGTCTGGCATAGTCGGAACCAGGCCCTCACAGTTGATTTCCGAGTATTGAGCATGGAGCAAAGCATCCAAGGAAACGCCATCAACTTTTATTCCGTAATGCTCATTAAGGCAATATTTACTATGCATCTTTACTACTTCCAGTTTATTCTTTTTCATTTCATTACCTCTCGGCTGCCTGTATCTTAAAACGCGCTAGAATATAAAACAGCAATAGCTGCGGACATAGGCCTATCGTTCGTCTATCTCATCTTGCTTCTTTAATGGCTCATTCAATATCAAACATCCGCTCACCCTATTTCATCGTCTTCCATTCCCTATTCGCTAAATTACCTAGCATTACAGCTCCTCGTAGATTTGAATTGCTATACTTTTCGCAGCCTCCCTCAGGGCTACAAATAGTCCCTATTGCCATCAATATACGGCCAAATACGCTGCATTTGCCGCTTCCAGAAGTCCAAGCGAATATAGGCTTCGTTTAAGCGGTGAAAGCCGGTTCGGTCAAACGCCGTTCCCGATTGGCGGTCCAGCTCCTGCTGCAATTGCAGACCCCCGTCCTTTTTCCTTCTAACGATAAGTCCCCGCACTTGGTGGTCGGCTAAAAGCGGTGAACTACCAACCACCTAAGAGGTGGTGGCTTCTTGGTCAATAGAGCTACTGCTCTAAGTTTACCCAAGCTTACAGGTTAGTCCCTAACCCATAGGTTGCCATATTTACATGGCTAGTTTCAGAAGGTTTTGAGCCGCATTTACGTCTCTGTCATGATGTATCTTACATTCTGGACAAGTCCATTCACGCAAGGCGAGATTCTTCACCTCTACATGTTTGTAACCGCAACACGAGCAAAGTTGACTGCTCGCATAGTTCCTAGGTGCAATAATAATATCTCTACCGTACCACCCAGCCTTGTATTCAAGCATCGAACGGAACATGCTCCATGATACTTCACTGATTGCCTTTGCAAGCTTATGATTCTGGATCATCTTCTTCACTCTAAGGTCTTCCATGACAATGACTTGGTTTTCGCTAATCATCTTGGAAGATACTTTGTGCAAGAAGTCTTGACGCTGATTGCTAATCTTTTCATGCAATCTTGCAACTTTCAGCCTAGCCTTATGACGGTTATTGCTTCCTTTCTTCTTGCGAGACAAATCTTTTTGCAATTTAGCTAATCGCTTTTCAGACTTGAGAAGGTACTTAGGATTGGCAGTTACTTTACCATCTGAAGTAATAGCGAATGCTTTCAGTCCAAGATCAACGCCAATTCTAGTGTCTAGTTTAGGCATAGGCTGAATATCTGTTTCCACCAGTACAGATGCATAATACTTGCCTGATGGTGTTTTAGATAGGGTGCAGGACTTAATGAGTCCAGTGAATGGACGGTGCAACTTGATAGAAATTTTACTTTTTAGTTTTGGGATTCGTAGAAATCCATCCTGGACGGAAATCGTTCCTTTTTGGTTATTCGTTGTGTAGCTATGCTTATTCGTCTTCTTGCTCTTATACGTTGGAAAGCCAACCTTTGGATCACGAAAAAAGTTCTTATATGCTTTTTCCACATTCAATTGAGCATTGGCAAGTGCAAGACTGTCCACTTCTTTCAGCCAATCGAATTCCTTTTTGTATGGAGCAGGTGTATTCCCGAGCATCTTTCCCGTTTCTTTATAATGGTCAATCTTGTCTGCAAGCATTCGATTGCAGATGAATCGAACAGAACCGAACGTTTTTGCAAAGTAAAGCTGCTGTTCACTATTCGGATAGATGCGATACTTGTAAGCTTTCAGCAATGCCATTCATCCTTTCATGCCTTGGTTTTCGATGTACTTCTTGATGACGTCTATCGGTGCTCCACCAGTTGTGAGCAAACAATAGGAACGTGACCAAAAATACTCTTTCCAAAGCGATTTTCGAATGATAGGAAATTCCTTCTTGATAAGCCTAGAGGATGCACTTTTGTATGCGCCTAAGGAACTTGGAAATGTTCGTATGGGGATGCGTCTTCATGAGAACGTGAACATGATCTTTATCATGATTCCACCCCTGAAGCGTGATTTTGTAGGTTGGTTGAATGGACTCAAACTCTTTCAAACGCTCGGATATTTCAGCGGTAATGACTTTCTTACGATATTTGATGACTAGAATCAAGTGATAGTTCAATAAGAACACTGAGTGATTATTTGAGTCTAATTTCATTGATTACACTGACTCTCCTAAGATACGACTGAATAATTTTATCATAGAATCTTAAGTGATAGGAGTCAATGTAGATCAGACCGTTGCCATTCATCCCCCACTTTAGAAGATGGGGAATTCTGACAACTAACGGTTAAAAAATGGCTTCTGGGCTTGTCGTTACGTTTATATTCAATACAATCGCCGCGCTTCGGGATGCTGGCCGTTACGCTCCTCCTCCATTCCGCATGGCTCATAATGTACGCATGAATTTCTTTTGCCATATTCCGTTCCTCTTCCGTAGGAAACAGCCGAAAAATATCCTCGAACTCCAGGCTGTCCTTTGCAATGCAATTATTCATGCCAAACTCTAAAAACTGCTGAATAAGCCAGCAGGACAGCTTATCGTTCCTCTCGACAAGCCTGCTCCGCTCCGCGCCCAAAAATTCAAAAACGTCCTCCCAGGTTATAATCACACATGGCTGTATGCGCTTTGCATGGACCAGCAGACGTTGATGTCCGTTTAATTGGCTTTGATACAGGCTGTCGTTCCCGATTTTTATTTCAATGACGATTGATGCTTCAGGCGAGCATATGGCGCCGTCTGCAATCGTTCGAGCCCCGGTCTCTGCATCTTCGTATACCGTTGAAGCTTTGGCGATCGCAAGCACAACCCCGGTTTCCGCGCCGCTCTGAATGCCCGTTCCGACCTGAAAGCGGAATTCGGGCTGTTCCGACGGCGCCTTGAGCCCAAACCTGCCGCAAAAGGCTTGCAATAAAGAGAGATCCGCATGCTCAAGCACGTTCAGAAACGCTTTTGTTACGTTATTTTCCAGCTGTCTGGTTGGAGCCTCGTCCGTTTTATCTCGGGATTGTCCTCTATAATATTGAAAATTATTGTTGTAGATGCTCATAGAATCCTCCGTTCAAACGGTTTGATATCGCAGTCCTCCCATACTGCAGGCTTAATTTTGCATTTTTAGGACTGATAGGACTGCATGAATCTAGTTGTTGCTGGTATAATAGTAGACCTACATAACCAAAGCATACTAAAGGAGAGCGGTATGAAAAAAATCATAGGCCTGATCATTTTGATCTGCGGGTTGGTTAGCGCTTCCGGTTACATACCAAGCCAGGTGGAGGCAAGCGGCAAGTATACGGCAAAGGTGTATTCCGACTCATTGAATGTCCGAAGCGAGCCTTCTCTTGAAGGAAAAATCGTTGGCGTTCTGAATAAACAAGATACGGTCACGGTATCGAACGAGAAATACGGCTGGCTCTATGTCACGTCAGGCCGGGTTACCGGATGGGTGGCAGGCCAATATGTCAAGAAGGTTAACGGCAGCGTGGTCAAGGCATCGTCATCGGTTAAATCCGCCAGCGTACAGACGAGGGGCGCAACTGGGCGCGCCACCGTCACAGCAGATTCGCTAAGAATCAGATCCGGCGCAGGCTTGACCTATAAAGTGCTAGGCGGCCTGAGCAAGGGGGACGTCGTTACGATTCTTGACAAACAGGACGGCTGGGCCCGCATTCAAACGGCCGACGGCCAAACCGGCTGGGTTTCGGATCAGTATTTATCGAAATCCGGCGTACAAGCCACATCGTTATCTTCCGGCGGCTCGAAGGGACTTAAAGGAAAATTAGTCGTTATCGACCCCGGGCACGGCGGAGACGATCCGGGCGCAATCGGCACAACCCATAAAACGATGGAGAAAAAGCTTAATTTAAGCACCTCCTCCTATCTGGAGGATGAGCTTCGCAGCCGCGGGGCCCGTGTTATTTTGACCCGAACGAAAGATGATGAGAAGCCCTCTCTCCCTGATCGGGTGAAAACAAGCGAATCCGCCGGGGCGGATGCTTTTATCAGCATCCATTATAATTTCTCCGAAAATCGCACATCCGGCATCCTTACTTTTTACTATTCGGAAACCAAGGATCGGCCGTTGGCCCGGGCTATTGAAAACAGGCTGGCAGGCGGAATCGGCTTGAAGAGCAACGGAATTTCATTCGGCAACCTTCATGTCCTGCGGGAGAATGATACGGTATCGACGCTTGTAGAGCTCGGATTTTTGTCCAATTCCAAGGATGAGTCGCTCGTACGGGGCTCCGATTACCAGAAGAAAGCAGCTAAAGCCATTGCGATGGGGCTTGAGGATTACTTCAGCAAGTAAACCAGCATTGCGCGAACGGACCGCCTGCATTGGCGGTCTTTTTTCATGCCGCTGCTCCCATACTTATCCATCAGTATACATGGCAGCCACATACGATGTCATGACGAATAACAAAAAGCAAGAACGAGCGATCCCGACATCCGGGTATAAACATAGTCTGCCGCATCGCCGCCAGCTCTTTTCTGACGCTCATATGCATCTCCAAACGTATAAAATCGTCAACGGGGTAAAGTTCAGCTTGTATATTAAGGCTCAATCCTTTATTATGGATAACAGACATCTATTATAGAGTCGTTTATGAAAGGAGGAGTATAGCTTGCAGTTCTCCAAAAGCACAGACTACGCCTTGCACGCATTAATCCATTTGGGCGGTTCCCGGAACGGCCACAATATCGGAATCAAGGAATTGTCTGCAACGCTTGGCGTGTCGGAAAGCTATCTCTCCAAAATCATGTCCAAGCTCAGACAGGACGGAATTGTACGCGCAGTGCCTGGAGTGAACGGCGGCTATGAGCTTGCGCGCCCGGCAGACCACATTACGTTTCTGGACGTGATCCAAGTCATTGAAGGAAGGCAGCAGCTGTTCGAATGCTCGAATTCGAATTCCCGGCAGCATCTTTTGCTCGGCGATGAGGATGCGGCAGAAAAACAGCAGCCAAAGGGCTGCGAATGTCTGGTCAAACGGGTGATGGACGGAGCGGAGCAGCATTTATACAGCTACTTGCGCGAGCATACGCTTCAGTTCGTTCTCGACGAGGCAGCCAAACGCTGCAGCCATGAAGAAAACAAGAAGTGATTCGCTTCTTGCGCTTTAATTATGGATATTAAAGATCTATGGAGGTGTTTTTTGTGACAAAAAAGAGACTTGATGTGGCCATTATCGGCGGGGGACCGGCGGGCTTGAATGCGGCTCTCGTATTGGGAAGAGCAAGGAAAAATGTAGCGGTTATCGATGAGGGGAAACCGCGAAATCGGGTTACCCGCGAAACTCATGGCTTCCTGACCCGCGACGGGGTTAGCCCCGCTGAATTCCGGCGGATCGCCCGGGAGGAATGCAGCGCCTATCCATCGGTTCTGTTCGTACAGGATACCGCAACGGCTATTTCGGGCAAGGATGGCCATTTTGAGGTTACGACTGCCCAAGGGGAAACTTATATAAGTCAAAAGCTGTTGTTTGCTGTCGGCATGAAGGATATCCCGCTGCGCATAGCTGGACTCGCGGACGTCTACGGAACAAGCGCCTTCGTCTGCCCCTATTGCGACGGCTGGGAATTAAGGGATAAGCCGCTGGTCATCATTCATAGCGGGAGCACTGCCGTTCATTTCGCGGCCTTGATAGCCGGCTGGACGAGCCGCTTTACCATTTGCACGAATGGGCCCGGCGGTTTGACGGATTCGGAGCGCGAGGAGTTGCGCAAGCGGAATGTGCCGTTTATGGAATCGCCCATTCGCTCGATTGATTCCGTGGACGGTATGGTTCGGCAGGTCGTGCTGGAGGATGGAACACTCCTTCCATGCGAAGGCATTTTCTTCAAGCCCGAGCTGGCCCCGGGCTCGGACCTGCCTCAGTCGCTTGGCTGCGAGTTGACAGAAGCCGGAACGCTTGTCGTCGACGAGTTTGGAAAAACGAGTGTGCCGGGCATCTATAGCGCCGGCGACGCAACAACGCTCAGACATCAAGCGATCGCCGCGGCTTCCATGGGCGCATTTGCCGCCGCCGCCATCAACGGCGAGCTGAGCATGGAGAGCTGGAACCGCAGAGCTTGATCGCCGGCCGATTTTTTCAGCTGCCGCTGCGCTTTTCGACAAAAAATATTCATATGAGCATGCATTCATTTATGTAATTTTATGCTATGATGGCTGTTGTACAGGCGACGGCAGCGCCCCTCCGGCACGGAGCGCCTGTTGGCAGCCTCCGTTCAATTCTATACGCCGGACGTGGAGATGATAGCATGTATATTTACATTTTTGAAACGTTGCTTTATTTGTCTTTTGCGCTTACAGGAGGCTATATTCTGCTGCTCTTCGTACCCGATTGGGCCAAGCCGCAGATCAAGCTTCCTCCCGATTTATTTCAATATGCCCTATTCGGCATTCCGCTGTTTTCCTTGATGTCGATTATCAGGACTGTCTTTATCTTGCGCGATTTTGCGGAGAACCTTTCCTTCCTTCAAGTGCTTTTTATCGTCTTGAAGGATTACAGCTATGGAAACGCATGGGTATGGAATTTGATTATATGTACCGTTATGTATATCGTTTTTCAGCTGTCGGACCCCGCTCGCGCCGGAATAAAGTGGACGCTGGCTGCCGCCTGGTGCTTGAGCGTTCTCGCTCATGGCTGGGCCAGCCATCCGGCCGGCTTCTCCTCCTGGGGGTTTCTTGCGCAATCCGCGCATGTTGGCGCCGTATCCGTCTGGCTGGGCATCCTGATCATTGTCGCGTGGTTCACGAGAGGGGCCTGGAACTGGAAGGCCTTTGTACGCTGGTACACTCCGTTTGCTATCGGCTGCATGGCATTGGTTACGGCGGCAGGCATCGCTATGATGTTCATTCTGATCGACGGCTACTTAAACGCCTGGGGCATTGCCTACGGACAAGCCCTGCTGCTGAAGCACCTGATTTTTGTACCGCTATTGCTTCTTGCCTTCATGAACGGATGGTTAAGCAAAATCACCCGCGATGGCCAGCACACAAAGGCGCTCCGGCGCTGGCTGCGGTTCGAGACGCTTCTCGCTCTCTCCATTCTGATCATTACAGCCTATATGGGCATTCAGGAGCCTCCGCATGAGGGCGAATTTAAAGAGCCCGACCCCTCTCCGCTTTTTCGTCTTCTTCATGGTGAGAACGTCCAGCTGACTCTCGATTGGCAATGGAGCGCTCTGCCCTTGGGACTGATCTTGACCGGGGTTATTGCGCTTAGCCTGACGATAGCAAGCTATAAGCGCGAAAACTATCGGCTGTTCGCAGCGCTGGCTTTTATTTTTGTCTCGTTCAGCTTTCTCGGCCTGTTAATGGCCGTCAACTAGGCATGCAGCGAGCTATAAACCCATTTTCAGCAAAAAACAGCGGCAGAGGACGTCTACATGACCTCTGCCGCTGTTCTCCATCTCTACGCAATTATCGGCTGCCTTCCGCAGCCAGCCGCACCTTCGCCGGCTCCTGCTTCTCTTCGCCAGCCTGCTCCGGGCGCTTGATAAACCAGGAAAGAATTAGCGCAATGACTCCAAAGCCGATAATGACCATATACGAATCGTTAATGCCCTGAATGGATGCGGCCGTGATCATCTCATTCTGTGTCATGCCCGCTCCTCCTGAAGCGGCCATATCCGCAAGATGAGCCTTGCTTCGATCCATCATAATCGTGACTAGCAAGGAAGTGCCGACGGCGCCTGCAACCTGTCTGATCGTGTTGGAAATTGCCGTACCGTGCGCATTCAGGCTAGCCGGCAGCTGGTTAAGGCCGGCGGTTTGAATCGGCATCAGGAGCAGCGCCATACCGATCCGGCGTCCCGTCGACATAAGCAGCAAATACGTATAGGTTGTCGTTTCCGACAAATCGATAAAGCCAACCGTCGTCACGATCGTAATGACGAGGCCGATAATAGCAAGCCATTTGGCGCCGAAGCGATCGAACAATTTGCCCGCAACCGGCATCAGAAGCCCCATGACGATCGCGCCGGGCAGCATAAGCAAACCGGATTCCAGCGCAGTGTAGCCCCGGGCATTCTGCAAATAGAGCGGCAACAGCATCATGTCCGCATACATGACCATCGTTACGGCTATACTGATAAGCGTCGTCAAGGAGAACATATTGTATTTGAATGCCCGAAGATCCAGCAGCGGCTGCTTCAAAGCAAGCTGCCTCCACGTAAACAGCCCAAGCCCTATGACTCCTGTCGCAATCATCGAAATGACCTCAGCGCTCGTCCAACCTTCGCTTCCCGCGCGGCTGAAGCCGTATAGCAGCGCTCCAAAACCAATCGTCGACAATAGGACGCTTGCCATATCGATTTTTGTCTCCACTTTTTCAGAAACGTTTTTCAAATAAATCCAGCCGCACGCAATAACGATTAGAACAAGCGGAATCATTCCGTAGAATATCGTTTCCCACGCATAGCTCTCCAGAATATAGCCCGTTAGCACCGGACCGATCGCCGGAGCGAAGATAATGGCCAGACCGACCATCCCCATCGCAGCGCCGCGATTATGCGGGGGGAAAATAGTCAATATTACGGTCATAAGCAGCGGCATAATAATGCCCGCTCCCGCCGCCTGAATCATCCGGCCCGTCAGAAGAACCGTAAAGTCCGTCGCAAATGCGGATACGATCGTGCCGGCAAGAAAAATCCACATGGAAGCCTGGAACAGCTGTCTTGTTGAAAATCGCTGCATGAGGTAGGCCGTAATGGGAATCAGCACGCCATTGACCAGCATATAGCCCGTCGTCAGCCACTGCGCCGTTGCCGCCGAAATGTCAAATTCACCAATCAGCTCAGGAATGGCGACGGTCATAACCGTCTGGTTCAGCGTAGCCAGAAAGGCGCCAAGAATCATAACGAATAGAATAGGCCCCTTTTTGAAACCTTCCCGATTTGCTGTGTTGCTCTTACTCAAGCTTACCATCCTCCACCTGAAACGTAGACTAGATTTACAATGTGTTGTATAGTTAACATTGCATAAATCACATTATATACCGATCCATGACGTTTACAAGCGACACAATTTTGCAAAGTGTCAATTACTACAACTTGGTTTCGCTTTCAGTCGTTTATGGCCAAGAAATTAAACATAAATCGCAAAATTGTCGTTTACTCAGGAAAGGATGGCATTGGACATGGAGGATCAGAGCAATCGCTTGGACCCGCGCATCATTCGTACCCGTCAATTGATTCGGGACGCTTTTGTCGAGCTGCTTCAAGAAATGGAAATCGAAAAAATTACCGTAAACCGGCTGGCGGGGCGCGCTACTATCAATCGGGTTACCTTCTATCTGCACTATAAGGATATACCGGATTTAATGGACAAGCTTGCGGAGGATATGCTTCGGGACATGCGTCGCATTCTCCACGACGAAACGCTCTCAAGCCGAATCTCCATGGAAAACATGGATGTAAGGCTGGTCAAACTGATTGAGCACATCGCTGACAACGCCAAGTTTTATAAAGCTGTGCTGGGGTCGCAGCGCACGCCTATATTTACGAAACGGCTGCTGCAGCTGCTGACGGAATTAATCGAGGAGCGGTTTGAACAATCGGATAGCGCCACCCGCAAACCGGCAGTCAGCGTCCAAAAGGATATTGCGATCTGGTACGGCTCATCCGCCCTGATCGGCGTCATCGTCGCTTGGCTCAAGCACGACATGCCGTACACCCCGCATTTTTTGGCCAAACAGTTTTTATTGCTGACCACTCGCAACAAATCAGATGTTTAACATTACCAATGGATAAGAACGTATGTTCTGAATATAATAATAGCATACTCCATTCACGAGGTGATTTGTATGCTGAACCCGTATATCGGCCAGAGCGTCCATCTGATCTACCGGGATCGCCGGCACAACATTACGTTTCGAACCGTTCGGATGCTTCGTATTCACGGCAACAGCGTGTACGCCTATTGCTATTTGGCCGGCGCGCCGCGCGTATTCAAGGCGGACCAGATCATTGACGCGGAGCCTGCGCGGCATGGCTCCTGAGCGCACAATCTTTCTGGCGGACTGCCAATCCTTCTACGCGAGCATAGAAAAAGCGGAGCATCCCGAATACGCCGGGCTCCCGGTAGCTGTTGCGGGCGATCCCGAACGGAGGTCCGGCATTATTCTGGCTGCCTGTCCGCAGGCGAAAAAACACGGCGTTACGACCGCGCAGCGGCTTGGCGAGGCGCTCGCTTGCTGTCCCGAGCTGGTCGTCGTCCGCCCCCGCATGCAATATTACGTCGACGTGTCGATGCACATTACAACCATCTACCAGTCGTATACCGACCTCGTGGAGCCCTACTCCATCGACGAGCAGTTTCTGGACGTCACCGGCTCGCTCCATCTCTACGGCTCCGCCGAGCAGCTGGCTCAGCTCATTCAGAGCCGGATACTGAAGGAATTGGGCATTTACGTCAGAATCGGAATAGGCCCGAACAAAATATTGGCCAAAACCGCATGCGACAATTTCGCCAAAAAAATAAACAGCGGCATTTTCACGCTGCACGAGCGCAATATCGCCTCCACGCTTTGGAACTTGCCGATTGGCAGCATGTTTATGGTCGGGAGAAAAATGAGCCAGCATTTTGCCGCCATGGGCCTTGATACGATCGGCAAGCTGGCCGCTACTCCGCTCGACAGGCTCAAGCTGCTGATGCGCCGGAAATTCGCCAAAAATTCCGACATTAATGCCGAGCTTTATTGGCGAATTGCCAACGGCATGGACAATGGGGCCGTTGCGCCGGGCACTCATGAGGCAGCGCCCAAGTCGGTCGGCCATATGATGACTCTGCCCCGCGACTACAGCCGGCTGGAGGAAATAAAAATTATTCTGCTCGAGTTAACCGAGCTGGTCTGCCAACGCTGCCGCAGCAAAGGCATTATGGGCCATGTGATATCTGTCGGATGTGCGGGAGCCGACTTTGATCGGCCAACAGGCTTTAGCCGCCAAGTGAAGATGCCTGATCCGAGCAACATTACCAATCAGGTTTACAAGGAAGCGCTGCAGCTGCTGCTCAAGCATTGGGACCGTTATCCGATACGGCGGGTAGGCGTAAGCCTGTCCCAGTTTTCCTCTGCGGATGAATATCAAATGACGTTGTTTGATGAGAACCGGGAGAAAAGCATGGCGCTGGAGCGGGCCACCGACGCGATTAAACGGCGTTACGGCGACGCGGCGATTCTCAGAGCCGTATCCGTTCACGATGCCGGTCAAGCCAGACACCGGGCGGAAAAAATAGGAGGGCATTACAAATGAAAAAGCTTGATGGGAACGGACTGTGGGAATCCAGCCGAATGATGCTGCCTGAGCATAAAGCGGCCATCAACAAGCAATTGCTGGAGCTGCAAAGACGGGAGCGCATTCAGCTTGACGAGCAGGAATGGGAGCAAATCAACCAAGCGATGGCCGCCTCCCTGCATCAGAGGAGCAGCATCGCGCTGCGGATGTTTCATCCTGTCGAGGAGTTGACCGTTATCGGGGTCGTCGACCGGGTCGATATCCGGCAAGGACGCTTCATCGTTGACGGGGAATGGTTCTCTCTTCAGGATATTGAAAAATTGCTATAAACAAAGGCTGCCGCGAGCTTGTCCTCGTTCGGCAGCCTTCCTTGCACGGCACGCGCTTGCTTGCGGACAGCTCCGCCGCTAGCGCTGCTCTCCGATGCGCCGTCAGGCCCGGCTAGGCATGCTGCAAATGCGTCAGCGTCAACAAAAAGATCTCTCTCACATGCTCATCGTCGATCGAATAGTAGACCGTCTTTCCTTCCTTGCGCCGCTTGACGATACGCAGGTTGCGCAAGTACCGGAGCTGATGGGAAACGGCCGATTGGGCCATCCCCAGCACGACGCACAGATCATGCACGCACAGCTCCTCGCTCAATAGCGCATGGATCATTTTAACCCTTGTCGGGTCGCCCAGCGCTTTGAACATTTCTGCCAAATCGACAGCTATATGATCCTCAAGTTTGATTTGATTCAATTGGGCAACATTCGCATCTGTGCCCGAACACGTGTCATCGCATTGCTCTTCCAATGTCCGATCCATCTGACCAGCACCGCCCTTTCCTTCATACTCTCCATTATATCAGAATAATTACATTTAAGATGGCGGAAGCTGAAGTTTCAATTCCGGCTTGAACAAATCGGCTGCGCACATGACGCGGAGCACAGGCAAAAACGGCCGCTTCGTTTGCGAAGCGGCCGTCCGTGCGCCCATACCTTACTTTCGGAAAATAGGCGAAAAGCTATTTTTTCATCTGTTTCTTGGAGGAGGCTTTGGCGCGTTTGCCTCGCTTAACGCCGGACACCATCACATTTTTTTCGGTATGCGTATAATAATGTTTGTAGACGGGGCAGCAATGGTGCTGCTTCACGGTCTCGATATTCTGAACGACATTCACAAGCTGTGGATGGTAGTAGTTCTCGTATTGGGTAACGGGAGGATCATAGATGGTTTGCGTTGGACAATCCGGACAAAATTCAGCCTCGTTCACGCCGCCGACATTCCCCATGTAATAATAGTTACGGTTCACTATCATTATCCCCTTCCTGAATTGGATTACATCTCATTGTATTCAGAAAAGACGAGTCCGACCTGTATGTTTGACCTGAAAGGCGATGGCCTGCGCGGTTCGTGCGTGTCCGCACGCATGAGATTCGCCGTGCCGCAGCATTGGCGCATGCCGGCCACCGAGCCCAGAGCGCTTATAGATTGCCGTTACGGCGAGGAATCCGCAGCGTTAAGCGCGTGCCTTCCCCGGGACGGCTTGCAAGCTCGATGCCTTCGTCGTATAAAGCGAGCAGACGCTTATGAATGTTCTTCAGGCCGACGCCGGTATGCCGCGGCTCCCGATCGCTCCAATGAAAGCCGTCATCGGGAAGACCTTCCCCGTCATCCTCAATCGTAATGAGCAGCGCCTCGTCAAGCTGAACCGTCACGATCACTTGCCCTCCGTCTTCCTTCTTCATAATGCCATGATGAATCGCATTCTCGACAAGCGGCTGCAGGATAAGCGCCGGAATTCTCCAGCCAAGCACCGACGGATCGATACGGAACGTAACGCTCAGCAAATCGCCGAAGCGCGCCTGCTCGATTTCCACATAAGCCTGAAGCAATGACAGCTCCTGCTCTAGCGACACAAAACCGGAATGATCCTTGAAATCGAAGCTGTAGCGCAAATAGATGCTGAACTGCTGAAGCAGCTTGCGCGCCTTGATATGATCGGTATGGCTGAACGATAGAATCGTATTGAGCGTATTGTAAATGAAATGCGGCTTAATCTGCGCCTGCAAAAACGCCATTTCCTTCTGTACAAGCTGGCCGGCCGACTGCTTCAGCTGAACGAGCGTTTTGACGCGCGATTTCAGCTCATTCTGATCGTAGGGCTTGGGCAGAAAATCGTTGGCGCCCGCCAGGAAGCCGGCCTCCAGATCGCCCATCCGGTTGCTCGCCGTGACGAGAAGAATCGGCAGCTCCAGCAGCGAGTAATGCTCGCGAATGACACGAGTGAGATCGAGCCCGGATATGCCCGGCATCATAACGTCAATAATGCACAAATCAAACTGATTAAGCGTATCCAGACGCCTCAGCACCTCATCCCCGCTTGATACAGCCGACGCCTGATAGTGATTTAACGTTAAAATGTTAAGCAGCGTCCGCAAATTGCTGTAATCGTCATCCACGATCAGCACGTTTAATCGCTCGTTGCCTGGCGCTTCCGCAGCAGACGGCTCTCCTGCCGCTGCGACGAGCGGCTTGGCCCGCTCCGCTTGCGCTTCAGGCGGCAGCCGGTCCCGCTCTTCTCCCCTCGGCATGGAAAAGGTCATCGTCGTTCCGATATCCAGTTCCGATTCGACCCAAATTTTCCCACCATGCAGCTCGACAAGCTGGCGAGTAATCGACAGGCCGAGTCCAACACCGCCCGGCAAGCTCGGGGGCTCGGCTTCCAGCTGCTCGTACGAGTAGAAAATATGCTCGAAATGGCTGGCCGGGATGCCTCTGCCCGTATCGGAGACGCTGATCCATACCTCTTCGCCATGGTAAGCCGCTGTTACCGTTACCGTCCCCTTGGCTGTATATTTAATCGCATTGTCGATCAGATTGCGAATAATCTGATGCAGCCTGTTCTCGTCCGCATAGATGAAATAAACGCCGCGCGGGACACGGTTAACGAGCTCCAAAGGCTTGTTGCGGACAATGAATTCGTGCATCTCCAGCACGACGCCCGCGATCGTGAACAGATCGACATGCGTTGGCCTGATCGCCAAATCGCGATTTTTAATTCGCGAATAATCGAGAATATCCTGCACAAGAGCGGACAACCGCAGGCCGACATCGCGCATAAGCCGCAAATCGTCCTGCTGCGGAGCAGTCAATGCTCCTCTGGCCCCATCCATCAGCGATTGCGAAATATTGATAATTCCGTTAAGCGGGGATTTGAACTCATGGGACGTATTGGCCAGAAATTCATCCTTGAGCTTGTCCATCGCCGACAGCTTATGGGTAAGCTGCGTAATCGTCTGGAAAGCGGTCGTATAGGTCAATGACATATAAAGCGACATCGAAATAATAAGCAGCGGCTGGGCAACGGGCAAAAACGTATGGCCGTCGGCCTGCCAGAGCGTGTTCAGCATCGTGTTCAGGACGAGGACAGCCAGACATAGCGTCGACATGACGAGATAGACGGAGCCCTGCCTTTTTTGCAGCGCCGCACGAATGAGGTAATAGCCGCTGACGCCCAGCACCGTAATCGACAGCGGGATAAGCGATAAAATATACAAGGCATTGTAAGTGGCCGGCGTAAACAGAATAAGCAGTACATAACAAGCCAGCAGCCCGTCGATAGCCCGCATGATTTTGACCGAATAAAGCTCGGGAAGCAAGTAATACGTATACTTTGTAAAAAAGGCCAGAACGCCGATCGCCGCCAGGTTTTCAAGAATGAGCTGGGGCATGACGTCGAGCGACGGCACCATTTTCATCAGAATGCGGTCGTAATGGGTAATCATAAACAAAAAGCAGCTAAATCCGAACAGCGAGAAATACAGCAGCTCCTTGCTCACCCGTTGGAAATAAATAAAGAAGAAATACAGCGATATGAAAAAGAAACCGGCAGCGATGGCACCGTCGATCATCATATTGTATTCCGCAAGCGCTGCGATCGCATGCTGATTGCCGAACGAAATGGCATGCACGATGCCTGTATTGTAGCTTTTAAAGCTGGCGACCTGAACGAGAATATCTAGCTCGCGCTGGCCGTTCAATTCGAAATACGCCGTGTACGGCGTGTTTCGGTGTACGATAGCCTCTGGAGAGGCGGCAGGCTTGCCGCTTGCCCCCACCAGGGCGCCATTTACGTAAATCTGGTTGGAAGCGCGAATGTTCGACGTTTTGATGCCATACGCGCCTTGATCGCAAGGGAGCAGCACCTTCAACCGATAGGTGGCATACCCGTTGACCGGAAGCTCTCTGCCGCTCGTTTTCTCGCTATCCCAATTCCCGGGCACGGCAATAAGGCCCGGCGGCTGCGCCTCAAGCCGAGCGGAGTCCGCCGGCGTTAGCAGCTCTTGCCAATAAAAAGCCCACTCGCCGTCAAGCTTGACCGTATCGGTCGCCGCGCAGCTCCAGCTGCGAAGGTCAAGCACCCCTGCCTCCGCTTTTGGCGCATGCTCTGTGGCCAGCTTGTACATCGGTATAGCAAACGAAGAAATAATAATGACTAGAAACAAGATAAATACAATCATTGGAACATGCCTGTAGTTTAAGAGCAAGGTCTGAGCCTCCGTTCGCGCAAGCGCGGACTATCCTTTACTTTCCGGCCAGTGCTCATAGAGCTGTCTGACCGACTCCTCCGGCTGTATGCCAAGCTCCGAGCCCAGCATATCCTCCAGCCTGCGGTACAAAGCCATAAACGCCGTCCTATTGTTCAGCTTCCTATATAAAAGAAGCAATAGCACATAAGCCTCCTCGTCCAGCGGCTGCAAGGCAATCAATTGCTGGCAGCGAAGCACAGCCGCTTGATGCTGGCCGGAATCCGCCAGAAACTGGCATACGCGCTTCGTAGTCGCAACAAACCGCTCCTTGTACCGCTCCTTTAACGATGTGCTCCAGGAATAGCTCCAGGAGCCAAACAAATCCCCTTTATATAACGCCAGCCGCTGCTCGGAAAGGGTCAGATTATGCTCCATAATCGGCTCCTTGTCGTCAGGAAGCAGCTCAAACTGCTCCACGTCGCTAACAAGCTCGTCCATTTCCAGACGGTAATGCGAATTGCGGAAATGAATCACGGCATTGATTTCATAATACTTTAACGTTTTTCTAACCTGGTACATCGTCGTGTGCAAATGGGAATGCGCTTGATCCGTACTGCAATCCGGCCATAAATCGTTGATAATCTCCCATTTGCTAATAGATTTGCCGCGATTTATAAATAAATAGGCCATAAGCTCCTGGGCTTTGACGGTTCGCCATTGCGCTGCATTTTGCCGTTCGCCGCCAATGGACACGGTAAATTCGCCAAAGGCGTAAATAGCCGGAGCGTGCTGCGTCATCCGCTCAGGGGGCTTCTCCGCAGCAGCTGGCCGCAGTCGCTTGAGCAGCTTGGAAATGGTTTTATCCAGCTCGTTCTCCATAATCGGCTTTAGCAAATAATCGATAGCGCCTGCGCGAAATGCTTCAAGAGCGTAATGATCATAGGCGGTTATAAAAACAATCTCCATTTCATCATGCTCGCTCAGCATCCGCTCAGCCAGCTCCAATCCGCTCATATGCGGCATTTGAATGTCGAGAAAGGCCACGTCGGGTTTAAGCTCGGCGATCGCCGCCAATGCCTCCGCCGGTTTGCGATACGTTCCGACAACGGCAATCTGCTCCTTCGGGGCAAGCAGCACGTTCAGCATGTCGATTGCCGGCTGCTCGTCGTCAACGATGATGGCTCGCATCAAAAGTTTCCGCCTCTCTAAATGAAATAACGGTGGCTATTGTAGAAAAGTGTAGATTTTTGTCGAATTTCATTATAGCATCCGGCTCTGGACATTTACTGTACACATTTGCTGTGATAGAAGCGGCTTGACGGGATAATGAGCGGGGGAGACATCCGCTTTCCCTTCGAGCTGATGCGCGCAACAAAAAACAAGCATGATGCCTCGAAAGACATCATGCTTGTTTTTACCCGCAGCCCATACTGCGAAATTAAATGATGCCTACGCCTGCGCTTGCATAGCCGGTAACAAGCTGAACAAGCTCAAGGCCCGTCGCGTTAGCCGTGTATACAAGCAAGAGCCGTGTTCCGGCCGTTACAGGAATCGACAAGCCCGATGCCGTACCGCTGCTGATGCCGCCAAGCCCGATAAGGCCCGTTAACGGCGGCGCAAGGTTTACGAGAGCCCCTGGAATCGGCGTAAACGTATTGCTTGTGGAAGAAGCGCTGTACAATTGCGCCGTTACTGTAACCGTCGTGCCTACAAGCGCCAAATCGATCGTATTGCTGAAGAAAGCGCTGATCGAAGAGATTACCCCGTCGCGCGGCATAGAAAATGCAAAGTCGAGCAACGGTCCAAGCGCGGTGCCTGTTAGATCAATCGCACCCCCCAGAAGCGTTACGTTGGGGAGAGACGCGCCAAATCCAACCAGACCGGCAGTGCCGGCAAGACCGCCTAGAATCGTGCTCATAACAATCGGAATACCAGAAGCATAAGGAATGATAGAGCCGCCACTCGGCAGTCCCGGTTCGCCGGTTGCGCCCGTGGCTCCGGTTGCCCCTGTAGCCCCTGTCGCTCCGGTTGCCCCTTGCGGACCTGCAACCCCCTGAATACCTTGCGGGCCTTGTGGTCCTTGTGGACCCGGAGGACCTGGAGGGCCTGGTAATCTACCCATTCGTAAACACGCTCCTTCGTTAAGTGTAATGTTGCCCATATATGTGCAACTGTCAGGTAATGATAACGGCCTTACCTTCCCTACACTTTATTCAGGCCATGCCGAAAGGTGATTAGGGTACATGCGTATATTTCGACGCTTATGTATTGTTGTCCATACGTCCGGCAGCCCTGCGCATATTCTGTTTTGACTGGCATTTGAACCTTACGGAGGCCCATTTATGAAAAGAAAAGCCGGCTTGCTGGGTATAATGGTCGCGAGCCGATCGGCGCGCAAGTCGATGCTTGCCCGCTATTCCCGCTATCGTGTTTCGTCTATGAAATTGATTTGCTTTGCTCCCGAGGACATTAACTGGGAGAGTAGAACCTTGACCGCGATGCATCGCTCCAAACGACGGTGGAAGGTGAGCCGCTTCGCCTTTCCCCATGTGCTGTACAACCGCTGCTATGAGCCTGAGCCTGTCCTATTGAAGCGCTGGACGAAGGCGCTTGGCGGGCATGCTTTCTTCAACCATATGAATCATTTCGACAAAATGAAGGTCCATGAGCATTTGGCCCACCGTCTGGAAGCCTACATTCCCCAAGCCGCGCCCTACGACAAAGACGAGGGGGAGAAAATGCTTGCGGAGCATAAGCTGCTCTATTTTAAGCCGGTATTCGGAAATAAAGGCATTGGCGTCTTTCGCGTGGAGCTTGACGATACGGGAATCATTCGGATCGGAGATCATCATCTTGCGCCAAGGGCAATAGCGGACAACCCTGCCCAGTTCGAGCAATATATGCTGGAGTTGATGGGCGATGAGCCGTATTTCATGCAAAAGGGGATCGATACCTGCCTGCTGGAAGGAAGGTCGTTCGATATTCGGGCGCTTGTGCAAAAAAATCGCCATGGACTATGGAGCGTCACCAGCACGTTAAGCCGGGTAGCGCTGGAAGGCTGCTTTAATACCAGTATTTTCGAAAAAATGTGCTTAACCCTGGATGCCCTCCACTATTTATATGCGCCTGAGCGGGCAAATGACATTCATCAATCGATTTGCAGGCTAGCCCTGCTCGCAGCCCGTTATGTGGAGGAATCCAGCGGCGACCATCTCGGCGAGCTGAGCGTCGACTTCGCTCTGGATACGAAAGGAAAGCCGTGGATAATCGAGCTTAATGCCATGCCGCAAAAAAGCCTGTACCGCGCGCTCGGCAATGAACGCTCAGCCTATAGCCGTCCGCTGGAATACGCAAGCTATCTGTATCGGAATCGCTAGCCCTCGGCTGCACGCTTTAGAGGCCAGGGAGGCATACAGCAAACCGAGGCCTAAGCGCTTGCGTAACCTGCGGGCAACACTGATTGCCCAAAGGGTCAAAAGTAGAACCACCCGCTATGGAATGAATGGATACGGCCACGGCACACAGAACGAACTATTATCGTGTGTCTTTCAATTAGCGCTTGCCCGCTTGGCTCCGTTCAGCTATTTTTGTGAATCCATTTCTTGATTGCGGCAGCCACTTCTTTGATAGACGGACTATTTGTTGTATCAATGACGGGAGCCACAGGATTGCAAGCATCCGCATACAATAACAAGCTTTTGTCAAGCTCACAGGAATACGCGATCCATTCGGTTGGCCAGCCTCGCAGCTGCAATCTGCGCTCTCGGGTTTCGTCATCGCAATGAAGGATCAGATAGTGAACGTGGCTAAACTCGAAGAACGTATACAGTCTCAGCGACTGAAGCTGATGAGGATGAACATTTCCGACCAGCACCGTGCTTCTCCCGCCCGCTGCAATACAATGCGCGACATACAGCCAATTAGTCCCTTTCATTTCCCAATCCACGCCATCCATAAAGTCCATGTCGAACACAATCAATTCAGGCAGCGCGCGCTGCAGCTCGAGTATAACGGTCGTTTTTCCCGAGCCGCTTGCGCCGGTGATTACGAACAACGGAAGCTTCCTCTTCATCGCGTCCCCCTCCTTTATACAGAAGATGCAGCAGCTCCGCCTTTGGAGTGGACGTATTTGGTCCTCTTTTACAGCTGGGCAAACGCGCCTCGCCGGCAACAAAAAGAAGGGACCTGCGGCGGCAGACCCTTCCCATGCTGAGCTTATTCTTTAACCGAGCCCATCACAAGCCCTTTGACAAAAAACCTCTGAAGGAATGGATATACGAGCAGAATCGGCAGCGCGCCGATAAAAATTTGCGCAGACTTAACCGTTTTTTGCGAAATCAACGCCAAATCCTGCGGATTAATGCTCATAGAGCTCATATCGCGCTGTACAATGACCGTTTGCAAAAAGGTGGCCAGCGGATATTTCCGGGGATCGCTTATATAGAGCAGTCCGTCAAACCATGAATTCCAATGAAACACCATGCTGAACAGCGCAATCGTCGCAATCGCCGGCAGCGAAACGGGCAAGTAAATGCTGAATAACGTACGGAAATGGCCCGCTCCGTCAATTAGCGACGCCTCTTCAAGCTCCTTGGGCACCCCGCGAAAAAAGTTAAGCATCAGAATCGTTAAAAAGACGTTCACCGCGCCAGGCAGCACCAGCACCCAGAAGCTGTCCATCAGGCCGATCTTCTGAATGACCATGTAGAATGGAACGAGTCCGCCGTTGAACAGCATCGTAAACA
Source organism: Paenibacillus sp. SY21-1 (assembly GCF_005222705.1). Classification (GTDB taxonomy): domain Bacteria; phylum Bacillota; class Bacilli; order Paenibacillales; family Paenibacillaceae; genus Pristimantibacillus. The sequence continues at coordinate 80,518 of NZ_STGF01000019.1, forward strand.
CGAACAGCCATGCATAAATATTCCGGCCCCGGAAGGCCGAGTTTTCCTTCGATAACGGGTAGGCTGCAAGAAACGCCAGCAGAAGCGTCAGCAGCGTACCGACAACGGTGCGCTGAACGGCCACCCACATCGAGTTCAGGAAGATCGGATTCGAGGTTGTTTTTTTGTACGCGTCAAGCGTAAACTCCACGGGCCACAAATTAACGATATTCGCATCCGCGGCCGCCTTCGAGCTAAGCGATACGGCAAGCACGTGGAAGAGCGGAACGACGCACAGCAGCGCCAGGACGATAAGCATAACGGTGTTGAACACGTTGAATATACGATAGGACGGCGATTTATAATACATGTTCGATTCCTCCTAGAAAATTCTGTAGTTGGCCAGCTTGTAGGCCATGCGATACGAAATGACGACAAGCACAAAGCTGATCACGCTTTTGAACAATCCGATCGCTGTGCCGAAGCCCATTTCGCCGCTCAGAATTGCCGTTCGGTAAACGAAGGTATCGATAATGTCGCCCTTTTCATAAACAAGAGGGTTGTACAGGTTAAAAATCTGGTCGAAGCCCGCGTTCAAAACGTTGCCGAGCGCCAGCGTGCCGACAACGACCGCAATCGGAACCATCGACGGAATCGTAATATGAAGCGTCTGCTTCCAGCGGCTTGCGCCGTCAACCTCAGCAGCCTCGTACAGCGACGGGTTAATATTCGCCAGCGCGGCCAGGAACACGACCGTACCGAATCCAAACTCCTTCCATACGTCCGATGCGATAACCGTAAACCGGAACCAATTGCCGTCGCCCAGGAAGAAAATCGGCTCAATTCCAAAAATCGAGGTGAGCAGCCGGTTTACAAGCCCGCCATCCGTCGTGAGCAGATCGGTCAGGATGCCGCCGAGAATGACCCAGGACAGAAAGTGCGGGAGATAGACAAGCGTTTGGACGAACCGCTTCACCATCTGCTTGCGAATCTCGTTTAGGAAAATAGCAAACGCGAATGGCGCCACCAGATTAAGAACCATTTTGAAGATGGCGATGATCAGCGTGTTCCAAATAACCTGCAAGCTGTCCTCGCGCTCGAACAGGTAGCGGAATTGATCCAGGCCAACCCAAGCGGATTTGGTTATGCCAAGCCACGGCTTAAAGTCCTGAAACGCCATAACTAGCCCGCCCATAGGCAAATACGCAAATACGATAAGAAATAGCAAGGTCGGCAGCACCATCAGATGGAACGGCCATTGCTTGAGCAGATAGTAAGCTAGCGGCTTGTTCGTGGCCTTGATGACTCTCGCCTTGCCGTCATCCGCTTGCATCGCTTGCTGTTGTGACATGTATGCTTCCCCCCGCGCAGTGAAATCGTTCGTTTCTATACTAAAAATTATAGCAACGCAGCAAATTTCACAGTAGCAGCCAAAAGGCAACATACATGGCACAAATGCAACCACTTTTCACAATGCGCCATTGTCCCTTCTTCCGGGGCATAGCGTTCCTCGCCTGTATAGGGCCTGTTTCAGGCTGCAGCAATCGGAAACGGCCGCCCCGAGCGAAATAAAAAAAGAACCGGCATATGCCGGTTCAATAAAGAAATATCTTCGATTATCTATTTACAGCTAAATGAGCTCTGAATTTTTCAGCAGGCGCCGAATCAGAACCGCTACCTCTGCGCGGGTAACATCGGATTGCGCCTCCAGCTTGTCGCCGCTGCGGCCGCTGAGCAAACCCGCTTGATGCGTTAAAGCGATGCTTGCTGCCGCCCAGCCGCTCGCTTTTTCGCTATCCGAGTATGAACGCATCCATTCAAATGGATCAGCCTGCTCTGTTTTCCCGGCAAGCCCGGTCAGCTTCATCGCTCTTGCGATAATGGCAAATGCCTGTTCGCGTGTTATTTTCTCATTAGGACGGAATGTTCCGTCAGTGAATCCGGCAATAAGGCCATATGAAACTGCCGTGCGGACCGCACCCTCGTACCAGTCCTTTGAAGCTACGTCGTGGAACGGGTTCTCCCCTTCTCCGAGTCTAAGGCCCAGACCCCTTACGATAATAGCCGCAAACTCCGCACGGGTAATCGCTTCGTTCGGGTTAAACATCTGCTCGCTTTTACCGTGTACGATCATTCTGGAGCCCATATCGTTTACCGCTTCTTTTGCCCAATGATTGTCCATATCGGCGAAGGTCAGCGGATGCCACACCACCGAGTAGGTGCTATTCGTGACGCTATTGATTACCGCATAATAGTTACCGTCTCTCAGAATGACCTTGGTTGGCACATGCCGTACGGTTCCATCCTGCTCCACCACAATACCCGTCGTAATTCGATTAGGGTCAATGCCTTCCGGCAATAGAATGGTCCGCTCCACATACGTATTAAACGTCTGAATTTCAACTTCGCGGCCATTGTACTCCCCAGTCACCTTAAAGTCCACAGACGGTACAACTACTGCAAATTCGCCTGCGGAAGCGGCATTCGCAACAACGTTCCCCATCTCGCTGGACGTTTCCGATACGGAAATACGCACCTTTACATCTTCGAGCTTGACATTTGCTCCAAAATGTTCGGAAATCGACTTGATATTGATTTCAGCAGCTGGAAGCTTATAGGAAGCTTTGCCCGTATCGAGAACCAGAGTGGCAGACGAACTTTCCATGTTGGCAACCATCTGGCCGTTTAGCTCTCCAACAATAATTGCGGAAGTTGAATTGACCGGAATCGTGACAACCGCATGCGTCCCTTCCGCATCAAGCTTTGCTTGCAGCTTGGCTGCATCCACAAGAACCGTTGTTGTTTTAACACCCTCTTTTTCCGTCGTTCTTAATTTTCCGGCATTTTCAACTCGTCCATTGACCAAGACGATCACATCTTCATCAGCTGCGTCCGAAGAAGAATTGCCGGAAGAAGAGGATTGTCCGGATGATACTGGCTCTTGGATTACAAGGGATGAGCCCCAGCCAAAAGCAACGATTTTGCCGTCGGCATCCACTTCTGCTACGCCAATCTTATCGCCGTTGGCGGCTGCTATCAGACCGTTAGCAGGCAGTTCGCCATACCCCGTCGCCACATCGCCGACATGAGGCGTAATAAGGCTGCCGCCCCCGAAGTTCCGATATACAAATTTATGACCGTTTGCCGGCACAGCAGGCGTTACCTTTACCTGTGTCTTGCCATCGTTTGCGGAGCCGCTTGGATCAACGGCAGTTACCGTCAAGCCAGCCGCCGCAACAGGAGTTGAATCTGTAACTGTAACCGTGAGATTAGGGTCAATTCCTGCGCTCATATCCCATGTGAAAACGTGTTGTCCTGGAGCCAAGCCCGCTAGAAATTCCTTTTTCAGAGTTACCATGCCCGCAACATCAACGGTGTAGTTGGCTTGTTCAACGCTTTCTCCGTTCAAAAGCAGATTATTCAGCACATTGCCATTCAGAACGATATTGACTGTAATATCGCTGGCTGCATATTTATCAAAAGTCGCGCTCGTTGCGTCAATCAGACTGTTTCCTGGACTGATAACGCTCACAGACGCATCCTCCGAGGCGAACGCTGTCGGCGTAGCTTTTGTGCGTACATAGTAGACGTCAGCCGACAAACCGGTTACCGTCGTTCCTCCAGTTGCCGTCCACGCCCCGCTCATTCCCTGCTTGTACTCCATTGCGGTCGTCACATTCGTCAAGGTCCCGTCATTCGCTCCCGCATACGTCTCATCCGTCTTGCCTACGCTGGTTGGCGTAGCTGGACGCGCTGGAATCGCCAGCGTTTGCGCTGCGCTGTCCGTCGTTGTCGTGCCGTTGCCTGGTTTCACAATCGCCAACGACGTGCCTAGCCACGAACTGGCGATGCTCGCTTCGCCCGCGCCGTCTGTCGTTACGCTTGCGCCGTTGATGGTGTACGCGGTGTTCTGTTCCAAGCCGCTCAGCTTCTCCGCTGCGAAATCGATCGTCGCGCTTGGCGTTGCTTCCGGCGAAGCTGCGGTTGTCGCTACCGTCACCGCTGTTTCCGCCGAGGCGAACGCCGAGGACGTCGCATTGACGCGTACGTAGTACACGCTCGGCGTCAAG
>NZ_STGF01000020.1 GCF_005222705.1 Paenibacillus sp. SY21-1
CAACGACGTGCCTAGCCACGAACTGGCGATGCTCGCTTCGCCCGCGCCGTCTGTCGTTACGCTTGCGCCGTTGATGGTGTACGCGGTGTTCTGTTCCAAGCCGCTCAGCTTCTCCGCTGCGAAATCGATCGTCGCGCTTGGCGTTGTTTCTTGTATCATCGCAGGCGTCGAGAATGTCAGGGATGTATCCACCCCTGCCGATGCTGATCCGCTTGCCGCCAGTCTTACCTTTACTGTATGGTTGCCGCTGAGATTAGGCGCATTGGTGCCGTCATACTGCACGTACGCTCCACCGTCAACGGAGAACTCCATCGTTGTATTAAGGCCCACTATCGTATCGGCCGAATCGTCGGCAGTCACCGTAACGACGCTGAGCGAATTCGAATACGTAACCAACGTTCTAGGCGTTTGATCTGCACTTTGATGCGTCAGTTTCGCCCTGATCCGGTACGTATGATGAGATTGAAGCGGAAGGTCATTAATCGACAAGTTTGACGTTGGTGTATGGACAACCTCATTCCAGACGGTCTCCCCGTCTTTTAGCGCTTCGAAGGCAACATTCTGCGCTGCCTGCATAATATCCTCCCAGCCCCCCGTTGAAGGGAGAGTCAACGTTACGCCTTGGCCGGTTACGCCGGACGCCGACATAATGGGCGAACGGTATCCGCCGAGCACCGCATGATAGCTTGCACCGTTGGAGTTTGTCAACAAGACGACATCCCCTTGATTCAGCGATACGCCGACATAGGTTTGCTGGTTGGCAGTCTTGATTTCTTCACCCATTAAATAAGCTGACTCGCTGCCTGTCAGCGTAATCCCGTTCACGACCATTTGGGTATTAGCGGAGTATGGCGCCCATGTCTTCGTCACATCGATTCCGCTGGCATTGTAGGATAACTGATTATCCTCAATGACCAGATTGGTTGGATAAAAACCAATAACGGCAATTCCCGCGCTTGCATAACCCGGTTGTGTCGTATTTGTATAGCCGGTAATGGCATTATTCGTGATATCGCCAGTGCCGCCGTATATATACATGGCGTATTCGTATCCATCCGATTGTCGCAAACGCTCCGGCACATCCGTTCCCTCGAACGTATTGTCGCTCATCTCCAAAGCTCCGCTGCGAATGGCAATCGCGTTGCGGAATGCGTTGGTGCTCCCGAATGTTGAATTGGTCACTTCCGTGGACAGTGCCCCCGGTTCCGCATGAATCCCGAAGCTAAGATTTTCGCCTGGCGTCGGATTGTTATGGAACCCTTCGAGCGTTAGCTTGTCGGCCGAAAGAGAAGCGCCGCTTTTAACGTTAATGACCGTGAACAGCCCGTCATTAGCTGTGCTGGAGCCATTTTTATTGACGCCATTTTTTAAGGTTATTTCGTTTAAAGTCAGCTTGCTGCCCGTGCCTTCAATTTTAAGGTATGATAAAACATTCGCATAATTGGGCAAAGCCGAGCTGCTGACGATCGCATCGTCACTGCGCACGACTGTATCGAGGATGCCTTGGCCAGCCACTATCGTCGATCCATGTCCATCAATGGTTAACGGTCTGCTAACCGTTCCTCCTGCCAAGCTGTACGTTGTAGCCGGCATCAGGTGTACGACAGAAATAGCAGCATTGGCAAAATAATGGGCTAACGCCTCGGAATCGCCTGCGGTCACCTCTGTTTTGAGCTCAGTCGCAAAGCTCCAGCTTGTTGTATCCGCAATTCCCGCAAAGTCGGCTCCGCCGCTAACGGCCTTAAAGGCGCCTGCTTCCACGGTTACATAATAATCCGTGCTGTAATACAAATCCTTTGTTAACGGAATCGTTGCTTCCATGCCGGACGCAGCAATGACCGCATCGCCGGCATCGATGGCATCCATAACTTGATTGTCCGATGCCCGGTGCACTTTAATTAGCTTTCCGGAAACAGCGCTAACCGCTTCGCTGAAACTTATGGCCAGATCGTCCTCAATCGCGATCCCGCTCTCATTATCGTCAGGCGTCAAGGCCGTTGCCGTCAAGCCAGCCGATACCCCGGCCCGATTTACCGTCACGGCATAATACTTCGTCGTTGCGCCATCCTCTGCCGTCACCTTGATGTAGGCGACAGCTTGGCCTCCCGCTGGCAACGAAATCGTTCCTCCGCCTGCAATCGCTCCGCTTGAAAAGTCATGATTGCTGTACATCTCCACTGTCGCATTGCCATCCGCCAAGACAAGGTCCGCCAGCCCAACTGTCGAGACTGCGTTCGTTACGTCGACCGACCACGCAATCGGCGTACCGGAAGCCGTTCCATCGCCTCCTGTCGGCGAAAGATCGGACTGTCCTAGAATACTTGTCAAGCCGGCATCGGAAGCAAGCGCGGATTGACCAAACACAATTCGAGCGTTGTCCTTGCCCACAATGTAGAAATTCCCATTCTCAAACACCACAGCGTACAATCCGCCTCCGCTGACGCCAAGCGTCTGTTCATCGTAAGCGGTCCAGTTCACTAAATCGGCGGATGTGTACACAGCATGATGTTCTCTAGAAGATTGATCATAGGACAAGCCAACCGCTATATACATGCCGTTCCCATACGCAATGGATTTAAGTTCGACGCTGCTGGAAGGATCGACGGCATGCTCCGCCCAGACGGAGCTAGGTCCCAACGTTCCGCTGGTCTCAAGGACGTATGGCAGCCAGTTCGTTCCATCAACGCCTGTGACGACATAAGTGCCGTTGACATAAGCGATATCAAAAAACATATAGTAAGAGCTATTAATGTAGCTGTCCAACGAGCTTACAGGAGCCCAGTTCTGGCCATTCGCATCGGAAACCGAAATGCCGTAGCCATGAATAATAAAATACTGGCCGTTTATATATTTAATTTGGACGACGTACTTGCCGCTAAAGGTGCTGTCGTCTACTTGCCAGGATACACCGTCTGCGGAGGTCAGCACTTCATCGTTGTTCGTAATGGCGACGAACCCTCCGTCTCCATAAGCGAGACCGATAACCGACCCGCTCGCACCGGCAGGGAGACTACTGGTTGTCCAATTGTTTCCATCAGTCGAAGTGCCAATTTTATTGCCCGCAGCCACAAATTTGTTGTTGCCGTAAGCTACTGTAGTAAAGGAATCCTTCGGCAAAAATCCGTCGACGCCGGATAGATGGCTCCAGCCGTTTGACGACGTTAAAATGCTGCCATCCGCATCCTCTCCCCCGTACGAGGAAGGCAAATCGCCGACAACAACCCAAGTGCTGCCGTTGACAGCAATGGATTTCAAATTACTTTCTATCCTTTTCCATTTCACTTTATCAGCCGATACAACGAGACTGTTGTCAGAAGCGGTCAACAGCACCATGCCCGTTCCATTGGTTGCTGCCGAAAGAGTCGCGATGTTCGTTACCTTTGATTGCGTATTCCAGTTAACCCCGCCGTCTGATGAGCTTTGCCATATGCCAGCTTTGCCGAAGCGATGGGTCGTCCCCCCATCCTGAACGGTAGCATAAATGCCGTTATAAGAAGCATCTGCCGCAAATGTGGTTCCATTCGTACTGGAATATCCCGTGGTTCCGTTGCTTGTTAAAGAAAGCTTGCCATTTAGAACAGAGAAGTTGCCCAGCGCGTTGCTGCCGACAAAACCGTTTGTCCAGCTCGTTCCATTGGAAGAATAGGTATACGCGCCGAAGAGGTTGCCGCCGACCACATACTTGCCCGCAACATAAGCCATATCCGTAAAGTAGAACCTTGAAGACGTAGTGGTGGACGGAGGCCATATGCGGGGTATTTCCGCCCATTGCGTCCAGGTTTGACCGTTCCCGGAGGAATAGATTATTCCTTTGTCATTGGTTGTTTCGCTCCCCGGCCAACGACCCCCAAGCGCATAAAACGTTCCATTGATATAAACGACTTTTTGCAGTAAATTGCCATTGATCGAAGCGGATTTATCGCTCCATGTTTCCCCGTCGCTTGAGACGATCAGCTTGGCCGAAACAATCGAATTGGCATATTCAACGCCGACTGCCACATAAACATTGGCGGCAAATGTAAGGCTTCGCCACGAAATATTCGTATTAGATGCAGGAGTCGAAATGATGGACCAATTCAACCCATCCGCCGATTGAACGATCCTCCCGTTTTCTCCCACCGCCGTATATTTGCCATTCGCGTATACTACGCTGCTTAGCGGACCGTCCACATTCCCGCCAACTGCCGACAACACGCTAAGGGCTGCGTTCCCGGAGGCCCGAGCCGGCTGAATGCTGAAGCCTGGCACAATTAAAAGACAAACAAGGATAGTAATAACCATCTTTCTCCAACGCAAGTAGCTGATCATGTTAGTTCCCCTCTCAAAGTTTGGACTATCCTGCAAAGCCTACCTATAAATGAACCGTATTGCTTCGACATCATTCATGCAAAAAACTCGTCGGCGCGTAAATTTCGACAATATATTCTGCAAAATTTAGTCAATTCAGCATCATTATATCAATTTGCACTGGACAATTTCTGGACATATTTTAGAGAAGACTCAACTGAAATCCCCCCCCCCCCCCCTCGCAAACTGCGCAGCACGCAAAAAATCCCGGCACGCCTGTGCCGGGATAAAAGCCTTATTTGACCGTGCTATACCATTCATTCACTTCCTTCGTCATATCGTCCCCGCCGGAGGATTTCCACGTTTTCACGAATGCGTCAAACGCGTCGGCCGGCTTTGCTCCGTAAATAATTTCATTAAAGGTCTGCGCTTCGATTTTCTTGAGATAGTCCATTCGAGATTTCATCGTAGCCGTAGGAGGGCCGACGAACATATCCTTCTTCGAAATATCCTCCTGCTGAAGAATAACGGTAGCCGCCAAAGCCGTCTCCGGCCCATATTGCGAGATAACCTCTTTCTCCCGATAGGTTGTGGCCTCATTGCCTCCTGCCAAACTCAGCAATGCCTTGAACTGGGCATCCGGTATACGCGCACCGTCGCGCACGAGGAAATAACGAAGCGGCGCTGTTATGGCTCCGCCTGGCACATCGGTTAGATAAAGCGGGTTGCCGTCTGCGTCAAGCGCGTAGTCGTAGCCTTCAAACACGCCGTACTGGAACGGGCTTCCCTCTTGCGGATCAGCCAAATTGTCGAACAGATAGTTTTGGTACGTAAACAAGGCTTCCGGATTTTTCATGTCTTTGTTGATCAAGGTGACGCCGTTGACGAAATGGGTTCCATGTCTCATCGCCGTGCCATCCTCGCCTGTCGGAATCGGATAAGGCTTCCATACAGCGCCTTCGGCGTTCTTCACCGTATCAAGCAACGGCCATCCGCTCATCCAGTAAGGGCCCGGAATAATGCCAGCCGTACCGGCAACTGCAGGCTCGGCCGTTTTATTCTCGTCCCAGAGCGCCGCTTCTTTCGGAATATAGCCTTTATCGCGCCATTCCTTCAGCTTCAGCAGTCCGGGCTTCATGCCTTCATTAATCGAGCCGTATTCAAGAGCGCCGTCTGCCGCCAAGTTCCATTGCGCCGGCATTGCGCCGTATGCTCCGAATATCCAGGAGGGATCGCCCATCCACGTATTCATCGACGTTTTGAAGCCGATGCTGAGCGGAAGCACTTGGTCAGGCTTCAAGCCTTGCGGATTGTTGTTTTTGAATGCGTCCATTACTGTTTCCAGCTCGGCAATCGTAGTCGGAGCCTTCACATTCAGCTTGTCCAGCCAATCCTGACGAATCCAGAGCAGGTAGTCGCTGTTGTAGGCGTAATCGAGCACCGGAATGCCCATCCGTTTTCCGTCGCGAATGTACGAGTTCCACACGCCGGAATCAAGCTCCATCGCTTTTTTCCACGTTTCGCCCGCATATTTATCAAAAAGCGCGCCGGCATCCTGGAACATGCCGGAATCGATCAGATCCTGCGCCAGCAGCTTCTCATTGTTGCCAAGTGTAACGACATCCGGCATTTGCTGCCCCGAGGACATCGCCAGACGCAGCTTTGTCGCAAAAGCGCCGTTTGTATCCGTCACGGACCACAACGAATTGATTTGGATGCCAAGCGTATCGAGCGCCCATTTCGTCGCCACATTGTTTTCGATCGTTTCTCCTTCCCGGAAGGTGAGGGCCGGATCGACGCCCCATACGGCCGATATCGTAACCGGCGGCTCGTATTTCTCTTTATAAGCGTTCTCTCCCGCTCCCGAGACGTTCGTGCCGCCCGTATTCTCGGACCCTGATTTGCCGGCGTTGCCGCTGCAGCCGACCAGAGCCGATACGATCAGAATGGAGCTGACAATGGTCATAAAACGCTTTCTTGTCTTGGTGCTCATGGTAATCCCCCTTAGTGATGATGTGCTTCTAAGGACCATTATAGTTCCGGACAGGGGTCGATCCTATGCCACAATGACAGCATATCAGCACTTATTGCAACCTCTTTACTGCTCGCGGAACTCTTGGGGGGTCAGACCTACATACTTTTTGAACGTTTTGCTGAAATATTGCGGATTCTGGTAGCCGAGCTCGCTCGTAATCTCATATATTTTTTTATTTGTGCTTTTTAACAAAAAAAGCGCCCGCTCCATTTTTTTGCCGATAATCCATTCGCTCAGACTCTCGCCCGTTTCCGCCTTGAACACCTTGGACAAATAAACGGGATGCAGAAACACGCGGTCGGCGATCGTCTTGACGCTCGTATCCTGAGATAAATTAGCGGCAACGATCTCCTGCACCTGCTTGATCAAATAGCTTTTCCCGCTCTCCTCCTGGCCGGACAGCTCCTCCTCAAGCTTGCGGAGCGCGCCGAGAGACCAGTCCTCCAGCCGGTCGGGGGACAAAGCGACGGTCTGATCGAGAATAAACGGAATATCCAGCTCGGCAATTTGCGATACATACTTCCCTTGCCTATGCGTGACATACATAAACGCATTGGTGAAGGCCAGATACACCTCGTACAAATGCTCGCGCGAATAACGGGTGCGCCGAAGGTCGGCGAACACGTCCCTCATCTTTTCCTCGGCCGCGCTCCAGCGCTTGGACTCCAGCAGCACGTTAATCGTCGGAGGCTTGTACAAGCTTTCGATCGCTTTGACCGAATGCTGCCCGCCATGAACGTCGTCTGACAAATAATAAATGCCGTGAAACTCCTCATTCGCTGCGAGAAACATCTTGCCAAGCGCCGCCCGATAAGCGGATGGCACGTCGCCCGGAAAGCTGAACCACTCGGATACGACAAGGGAAATTTCGCCGCGCAAATAGCTGCTTACATTGCTTCTCAGTGTTGCGGCAGCCTGCTCCAAATCGGTCTTGCGCTGCTTCCACAGCTCCTGGGTCAATTCACCGTCGGCAAGGCCATCCCTCTTCTGCTGGGCAATGATAAGCAAGTACTCATGGGGAGCCTTGCAATGCCATAATCGGAAATGCTCGGCGAACGTTTCCTCCGCGATGTTGCCGACCGCAAATTCCATCAGGCTGGCCGAAGCGTAATCCAGGTGGGAGAATTGCTTTCCGAGCTGCACAAGCATGAGAATCGACGACGCGTCCGCCGCAAGCGGAAGTTCATATTGATCCAGCTTCTCTTTGACGGTTTGGACCGAAAGCTGCCTGCCCAGCACCAGATCAACCATAAAATTGGCGCGAAGCACGGTAAAATCCGATTTGCGGTCGTACAGCAGCTGCTGATATTTGTCCACTTGCTCCCATTCATCCTTCAGCGCTTCAATCGCGCCCGTCAGCGATTTCATGAATTCGTCGTCGTTAACCGGCTTGAGAATATAATCGAACGCTTGAAGCTGAATCGCCTTCTTGGCGTATTCAAAGTCGGAATGTCCAGTGAGCAGCAGGCATTTCACGTTCGGCCACCGCTCGCCGATTTCCCGGATTAATTCCAGTCCGTTCATATCGGGCATCGCGATATCGGTAACGACGATGTCGATTGCATTTTCCTCCAGCAGCTCCAGCGCTTCGAATGCCGATGATGCCTGATACACGCTTTTGACGCCAAGCTCATACCATGGAATCGTCTTCTCCAGGCTTTTCGTCACATAGGTCTCATCATCCACCAATAACAACTCAATCATGTTGTCTCCTCCTATTGATCAAGCCGGCAACCAGCATAGGGTAACCTTCAACCCGCCATGCGGGGAAGTGGCAAAGCTTAAGCCGGCTTGCCCTCTGTACCGCAGATGCATGCGCTGGTGGACATTCCACAAGCCGCAGCCCATCTGCTCATCCATTTGCTCCCGCATTTTGCGCTGCAGCGCCAGCATGTCGCCGGACTCCATGCCGCGTCCGTCATCCTCCACGACGAGCCTTGCCCCCTTCTCGTCCCATTCTCCCGTAATAACGATACCGGAGGCATCCATCGAAGCTTCAATGCCATGAATGACCGCATTTTCGACGAGCGGCTGCAGCACGAGCGGCGGTACGCTTAACTGAAGCATGTCGGCCGGGATTCGCACAGAATAGTCCAGCCGGCTAATCCGCATATGCTGAATTTCCAGATAGCTGGTTACAAAATCCACTTCGTCCTTCAACGTTACCAGCTCTCGTTCCTGCCTCGTCGTGTAGCGGTAATAATTGGACAAATGGTGAGACATCGCCACTACCGGCTTATAGTTTTCCAGCTTCGCCATGCTTGAAATAAAAGAAAAGCAGTTATAAAAAAAGTGGGGATTGATCTGCGATTGCAATTGCTTCAGCTTGGCTTCCCGCACATGAATTTTCTCCAAATAGACCGTCTCGAACAGCTCCTGAATTTGCGCCACCATCAGATTGAAACGGGTGTACAAAAACGTAAATTCGGAGTGGCCCCGCGGCTTGATACGATACGAGTAATCGCCGTTTTTCAGCTTTTGAAACGCCTGTACCAGCCGTTTTATCGGCACTTGCACCTGGGCGTACAGCAAATACGCGGCTATCAGGCACAGCAGCAGCAAAGCTGCTACCGAATAATAGAACCATCTTTTCGTTAACTCGAGAGGCTTCATAATTTCCGTAATCGGCAAATAATCGATCAAATACCAGCCAATCGCTTCCGATTTCACCATATTGACCAGATAATCGCCGTCGTCAAGCGCAACCATCCGGCTTTCAAGCTCCTGAATCGGCTTCTGCTCGATCAGGCTGATGACCTGATCCGTTTTGACTCTATTCGCAGAGCGGTTGTAAATGGTTCCTTCATCAGGATGATAATAAACCGGCTCGCGGCTGCCGCCGTTTTTAAATTTGTCCAGCATATCGGCAATGTTGGAGCTTTCGAATTGAATTTCGATCACGAGACTTGAGCTTCCCGGCTCCAGCGTACTGGAATAGGGGGTAACGGCAAAGCGCGAGAACACGTAGCGCTTGCTTCCCCCGCCGTCCGTCTGTCTGACCTGCCAGCCCGGCTTGAGTCTTGCCCTAAGCTCATCGGCGCTGTACATACGCACATCGGAATCGGAAATGTCGCGTTGCAGAACGGGAGAATAAATATGCAGACTGCTTGCCCAGTTGGAGGAGTTTTGCTGTATCGCCAGCTTCGTCTGGATTCGTTTGATTTGCGTAATCGTGCTTAATTCCAGCTCATGCTGGTAGGTAAAAATATCGCGCAGCGCGGATATGTCCGGGTCCTGTATAAGCAAGTCCGGCCATATCGCCATCGTATCGATGACCGCGTTCACTTGATTTTGAAAAAACACAAGCTGATTGGTATTTGATTTGTTCAGCTCCTGCTCCAGCAGATCGGCGCTCGTCCGGTTGGAATAAAAATACAAAAGCAAGATCGGGACCAGTATAAGGACAATCAGAGCGATGATCTTGGTAAACAGGTTGATTTTGGGCATTGGCGCACCTCTCCGTAAAATCAAGCGCAAACGGCTAACAGCGCGTCCTGATGAGGCATGTGCTGGCGTTTGGCTCCGTATTGAGATCGATAACCGTCGTGAAGCAAGAAATCCCTAAATGCGGATAAAAACCGGACCTTCGGCAAATGCCGAAAATCCGGTTCTATTTCTGCCGCTACCCGATGGAACGGGAAAGCGCGGAGGTGTAATACGGTATGGGCTTGATGTCATGGAAGACGCCGATTTCAATACCCTCGAAGCGCTCGACAAGCGCCTGATTTACGAACGTATGAACCGTTCCTTTGCGAAGCGGCGTAATGCTGAGATGCAGCTCGCCAAGCTCCAGCTCGTCTTTAAATTCCTTCAATCCGATTGGCCACGCCTCGCCGTAATGAATATGATCGGTAATCATCCGGTCGTTCAGGTAGGCTCCCGCTACGTCGCCGTCATAAGCAATGTTCAGGAACAGGTCGGAAACATGGCTAGGCCATTCCGAGCCTATCTTAATTAAAGCGCTGCGCTCCTGCGGATGCCTGATCTCAAGCTGCGGTTGAAACTCCGCCACTTGAAGCTCAAGACGCTGGAATAAGCCGAGCTCTCCGCGTGAAAGCGCGCCTTCGCTGGCGGCAAGCTTGTCCGAAACCGCCGGATACACCAGCACATCCCAGCTCGCTTCGCCTTCGGAGGTCGAAACGAGGCGTTCATCCTTCACGTACAAGCGGCTGCTGCTGACGGCTAGACGCTCTTCGCCCCAAAGCTCGAATTTGTAGAGCTGCAGAGCCTCCTCGCGGGTCAGCACGATAATATGCGCGGTTTCGCCGTTAGTCAGCTTCGCCTCCAGCGCATGCTGAAGCCCGACCTGCGGCTTGATCACAAACGACCGCTCGTCTTCCTTAACGTCTGCTCCGCCAGCGCTTACCGCTGCGACCGTCTTGCGTCCAAGCACAAGCTCCGGAGCGAGTCCATCCTGCGCGTAGAATACTAACAGGCGCCGATTGTTTTTATCCAGCACGGTAAGCGGCTGAACGGTTGCCGAGATGACCGTCACGCCGGCAGCTTCAATATGGAAAGGAAGCACCGCGCTGATGTCCTTCTTCAGCGAAAGCGTGCCCTCGCGCGGGAAGGAAACGTCGCCTTGCGGCGTCTCCAGCTCGATTCGAATGCCATCCCTTGCCGGCATATCAAGATGATCCTGGAAATTGTTCAGGAACAGGAAGCCGGAGCCGTCCTTTTGCCGTACGCACCAGCGCAGCGACTCCACATCCTCCGGATGAATCGAAGCTTGGCCTTCCGGCAGCACCGTCCCCATCGGAGCGATCTGTTCGCCATAAGCATCCATAAACAGGGCAAGCGAGCGGATACGGTCATACGATTTGCCGACACGCCCGAATTCGCCGAGCGGAGACTGGTAGTCGTACGTAATTTTAGGCAGGCCGTACTCGTTCAGGAACGTGTGCTTGCCGCGCGGATTGGAGCCGCCGTGGTACATATAGTAGCCAAGCAGGTTGCTGCCGCTTGCGAGCTTCACCAGCGTCATCGCCTCAACGCTTTCGGGGCTGACATTTGGTCTGGCCGTGTAGCTGACCTGCATCCCGCCGGCCATTTCGCAATAGGCAACCGGATATTCCAGCGAATCATAGTTCACCGGCTCCGCAGGCGTGACATGAAGATCGCGGAAAATATATTCGCCGCTTGGCGGCTGATTCGGTATCCATGGCGTGTAGGCGTAGCCTGCCAGCATTGGCAGCGTATCCGTTTCCGAAACAGCGGCTCCGCCCCAGGCCGTTGCGGTGAAAAAGGCCGGCAGCATGCCCGCTTCCTCGGCAAGTCTGCGCAGCTCGGCCAAATGCTCGTTCGCTCCGTTGCCGGAGGACATAAACACGCCTACCTTGTAGCCCCAGGAATCCTGCGGCGCTCCGCAATGCATGTATTCGTTCTCCAGTTGTATGCCGATAACCGGACCTCCCTCGGCGAAGAAGGCGCCTTTGACTTGTCTCGCGATTTGCTTGTACAGGCGGCGCGCATAGTACAGGTAGCGCTCGTCGTTCGAACGAATTTCAAGCGGCTTCTCGAACACCCAATCCGGGATGCCCCCATTGCGCACCTCGCCGTGACAGAAAGGCCCGATCCGAAGAATGAGAGGCAGGCGATGCTTCGCGCATAAATCGACGAAATGGCGAAGGTTGCGGTTTTCTCCCCACTGAAAGACGCCTTCCTCCTCCTCGTGGTAGTTCCAGAAAATATAAGTGGCTACGACGTTTACGCCGCCCGCCTTCATTTTCAGCAGCTCTTCCTCCCAATGAAGATAGGAAAATCGCGAGAAGTGAAATTCGCCTACAACAGGCACAATCGGCTTGCCGTTCCAGGTCATGTAGTAGTTTGTAAAGCCAAAGCTTTCTCCTTGCGGACTCTTTCCGTTATTCTGACCAAGCTTGCCTGGCTTAATCTGTTTATTCGGTCCGTCAAGCTTCAAGGAATACGTAGACATAACAGTTGCCCTCCCGATTATCGCATTGCGTTGTTTCCCTCATCCAGCCGTCCTGCCGCCGCCTGTATGCGTCAAGGCGGCGGCTGACGAACGGATTAAATCAAAGTCAGCTTCTTATGAATGGCCGCGCCTTGATGGTTGCGGTCCAGAGCGATCGCATGCTCGAATTGCTCCCGCGCTTCCTGCTCGCGCTGCAGCCCGAGCAAGCCAAGTCCCATCATAAAGCGGCAATGAATGACGTTGCGGCGATCCAGATCCTCTTCGAACACGAGGAAATCAGGCAGCGATACCGCGAAATAATCGATTTTCACCTGATCGAAAATATGCTTCTCGGCGTAGTCGATCAGCTTGTTGAAGCGGCGCTTCGCTTCCTTCGTAACCCCAAGCTTCAACCAGGCCAGGCCTTGATAGAAAATCATTTCCGGCGGCTGGTCATTGTAATACATGGCGCTCGTCGGCTCATCCAGACCCTGGGAAGCTGCCGCGAATGCGCGGCGCGCTTCCTCTGCCCGTCCTTGTCCTTCCAAAGCGAGGCCAAGATAATAATAAATATTGTTTTCCTGTGCGCCCTCCAGCTTGGCTTCTCCCAGATTGAGCGGGTTCGCGAGCGCCAGTTCAAGCAGCTTTTCCGCTTCCGCGTATTCGCTGCGTTCGAGCGCCTGCTTCGCCAGCTCAACATGCGCAAGCACATACTGGCCTAGCGTCTTGCCTTCCCCGCCCTCCCAAGGGTGGAAGTTCCTTGCGGCTAACAGCTCTCTGGCTTCCTCATGCTTGCCAAGCGTGTTATGAAGCGTAACATATTCAATATATAAGTCGTCGCGCAGCTTCACGAGCTCCAGATGGCGGTTAAGCGCGTTGAGCCGTACGGACGGTTCGACTTGAATTTTTTTGTACAGCTGATCCAGCTCATAGAAAACGCGCGCGTCCTGCGAGTCGCAAGCAAAGGCTTTCTCCAGCGAGGCCTTTGCTTTCTCCGGCTCATTGCGCTTGTTGAAGTACGCCAGCGCCAGATTGCGATGAACGACCGAGAAGCTGTCGTCCAGCGCGACCGATGCCTCCCACTCGGCGACCGCATCCTCCGGACGTTTCTTGTCGTAATAGAAATTCCCCAGAAAGTAGCGGGCTTTGGCGTGGTTGCCCCCGCGACCGACAATGTGCTCCAGCACGGTCAGATCGAACAGCGTGTTCGGGAAGCAATAATCCGGCGTTGCCGCTTCTCCGGCCTCGGCATGCAAGGCGGCCGAATCGGCATCGCCAGCCTTCGCGAAGCAGTAGCTTAGCGCAAAATGCACCATCGGATATACGTCTGTCCGGGCATCGGGCGCAATGAGCCCAAGCACGCCGATCGCTTCCTCGTATAGCCCCGCTCCCGCGTAATCGGAGGCAAGCGCGATATGATTGTGCGCATCCCCGCGCGTCAATCTTGTCAGCTCCTGCAGAGCGCTGTCTGCAGCCGAATGCTCGCCGGCGGCGAGATGCAGCAGGTACACTTCGTAATACGCACCAAAATCCGCAATATCAAGCGCAATGGTCTGCTCGGCAAAAGCTTTCGCTTCCTGCAAGCGGCCGGCTTTGCGCAGCAGCGCCGTTTTGAGATCCCGCGCCTTGTAGTGGCGGGTATTGCGAATGAGCGAACGCTCGATTAGCTCCAGCGCCTCGTCCACCTGGCCCAGCTCGGAAGCGATTTGCGCAAGCGAGAAGTAACCGCTGTCCTGCCATGCCGCCGACCATACCGCTTTGTAGAAGGCTGCGAACGCTTCGTTCAGGCGTCCCTGCTGCTTGAGCGATACGCCCAGCTGGTACAGCGCTTCGCTATCGTAAGGATTCGGATTGCGCCACGTCAGGCTTGTTACCGCTTGGCGGAAATGCTTCTCGCTTTGCTCGTACAAGCCTCTGCGAAGCAGCAGCGTGCCGTAAGCGACATTGAGGCGAATGTCCGATTCGTCGCGCTTCAGTCCTTCCAGATAGTAGGCCTCAGGCTCAAACGTCGCGTGGCGGTATTGCTCCAGATGAAGGCCGGCCAAATAGAGCTGCTCGTTCGTTTTGAGCTCCTGCGGCTGCGGTAGCGGAGTCGCGGCGTCAGGAATGTCTTCGATTTGAGGCTTCTTGGGCTGATAGGCAACCAGCAGCCTGTTGTTTGCATCCCGCACCGTCAACACAAGATCATGCGCTTCATCCTCCGGATGCAGCGGCACGACGGTCGAGAAGGTGTCGGACGGCGACAGCGTCACGGTTTCTTTAATGTACGCTCTGCGTTTGCTCGACAGCTCGATAGCTGCGCCCTCGTAACGCGATGTCGCATAGGCCAGCACTGTCGCCGTGCCCGCTTGCAGGTCGGCTTCGAGATTGACCGCCGCCTCAATCGTCGCATTTTTAACGACGCCGATATTTTTATAAGGCATAAAATATTGCTTAAACGATTTTTCTTCAAACGGCTGAAGCCATGTGAAATCCGGCTGGTTATCCGTATAGACGCCGGTCATCAGCTCGATGTACGGGCCGTCCTCATCCGTCAGGCTGCGGTCCCACGCTTGGCCGAACTCGCCGTTGCCCCAGGTCCATTGCTTTTTGCCTGGCGAAATATGATGATTGGCCACATGCAGCAAACCGGCCTGAACCGAATGGTCGTAGCCTCCGACAAAATTGTAGTCCGACTTATAGGCCATGTACGAGGTCGGAACGGGAATATTTTTGTAGCGCGAAATATCGACGCCCTCGGAATAGTCCATTTTATAGTAGGTGCCCGTAGCGATCGGAAATTTCGAGACGTCCCGTTTGCCGTGGTCGAACACGGCGTTTACGTCCGGAGGAAACACCGATTGCGTATGATCGTTGACCGCGACCGCAGGATTGGCCCACCATAGGAACGTCTGCGGCTCCTGCGTCCGGTTGTACAGCTGAGCGTGAATTTCCAGATAAGCCTTGCCCGGATGCAGAGTGAAGCCCGCCGTTACTTTCGTGCCGTACATGCGGTCGATCTCGCTTACCCATACCGTTGCGCTGCCGTCTTCATTTTCCGTCGTTTTGTACTCTACAGGGCCAAACGTATTGGGGCGGTGATGCTGAGGCCAGTTAAACTCGATGCCTCCCGATATCCACGGGCCCGCAAGGCCGACAAGCGCAGGCTTGATGACCTGATTATAATAGACAAAATCATAATCGTTTGTTTTATCGACAGCACGGTATATGCGCCCGCCGATTTCAGGCATAATTTCTATTCTCAGATAGTCGTTTTCAAGAATAAGCAGCTTGTACGACGCTGGCGCTTTATCGTCCTCGATTTTATCGATGACAGGATGAGGGTAGACGCGGCCAGAGCTTCCCTGATACACGCGTTTTTCCAAAAACATCGGATTTTTGTCGGGCTTGCCCACGCCATAGGTGGGAATTTGAACGATTTCTTCCCGCACGCGGGAACGGCTGTTAAATTCGGTCACGAAGCACACTCCTCTATTCAATCTTGTTCAAGTCGTTTCTATAGCTTTACTTTACAGCATCGGGCAGACGCTAACCATTAAGCATGTTCTGAAATTAATGGATTATATTCTTATTTTTAATCCAAGCCGCAGTCTGCTACAATGGAAAGAAAACCAGCTGGTGGAAACAAGTAGAAAGGAGCGGCATTCATGCGTATTCATAAAAAAGCGGACGGCTTCAATTCCGAAAAAATTATCGTTCTGTCCCAGCAGCAGATTAGCCTGATAGCCGAGCGGCCGCTCGTCAACGAGGCTTTTATTACCGATATTGGCTACTATCCCCGCGCCTTTCATCATTACAGGGAGCGTCGGCAGGGCACGGAGGCGTTCATCCTGATCTACTGCGTCAAGGGCAAAGGCTGGCTAAGGCTCGGCGATGGCGAGCAAACGGCGGTGCAGGAAAATTCGGTTATCGTCATTCCGGCGGGAGCGCCGCACAGCTATGGCGCCGACGACGCCGACCCATGGAGCATATACTGGTTTCACCTCAAGGGAGGACAGATCGGAGACATCCTCGAGCAAAGCGGTCTGCAAAGCGGGCGCGTTCACCTCCCTCCCTCCGAGGCCGAGAAGCTGATCGAGCTGTTCCGCGTTTGCTTTGACTTGCTTTCAACCGGCGCCCATCAGGAAGCCAATTTGCTGCATGTGTCGCATTCCGTCCGCTATATGCTAAGTCTGCTTGGCCTCGTGCAGCGGCTGCATCAGGAGGAGCGCGCCCAGGCCTATCTCGACCGCGCCGTACTTTATATGCAGCAGAAGCTTGAAATGAATCTGACGCTCGACGAGTTGGCTGAGCATACCCGCATTTCCAGGCAGCATCTGAATCACGTCTTTCGCAAGGCAACCGGCATTACGCCGATCGATTACTATTTGAAGCTAAAAATGCAAAGAGCCTGCCAGCTGCTGGATCTGACCGATCAAACGATCAAGGAGGTCAGCCTGGCGCTCGGCTTCGGAGACCCATTCTACTTTTCGCGGCTGTTCAAAAAAATGATCGGACTTTCTCCCACCCAATATCGGAGCCAGCTGCGAGGCTAGCGCAGCCTGCGGCCGCTAACTTGCGGCGCTTCCTTGCATGCGCATAAAGGACCGGAGCCTGAATGCGCATGAGCATTCAAGCCGCCAGTCCTTTGTTGATGAATTGCCGCTACACAGCAGCTTATACAAGCAGATTGTACACTCGTTCGAGTACAGCGGCAGCCTGGGCTCTCGTCGCAGAGCCCTGCGGCGCGAAGCGGCCGCCTCCAACGCCTTTCAGCAAACCTGCTTCCGTCAATTCGGTTACCGCTTGCTGGGCAAATAACGAAATGCTTCCGCTGTCGGCAAAAGACTCCTTCAACAGGCCCGCTTCCAGCTTCACGTCCATAACCTTCATGGCGCGCTGCACCATCACCGCCATCTCCTCGCGGGTGATGCTGTCATGGACGCCAAAGCTACCATCCGTTTTGCCTTTGACAAGACCCAGCTGCCAGGCGGCTTCAATCGAGTCCGCATACCATGCCCCCTGCTCCACATCCGTAAAGCTTGCAGCCTGCTCCGCTATATCAAGCGGTTGAGGCAGCACATTCATTAGCAGCTTCACGAACTGAGCTCTCGTAATCGCCTCGTTCGGCGCAAAGCGGTCTTCGCTGTACCCCCTGACCAGCTCGCGCGCCGCCATAAATCCGATGCTCTCCTTCGCCCAGCCTGCGCTATCCAAATCCTTAAAGCCTACCGCCTTGTACACGGCCGCATATTTGCTGAAATGAACAGGGCTAAAGGTAACGGTTCCGTTGCCCTTATCGTACCTTCCGTTTTTCACTACCTCCGGGCGGCCATCGTCATTCAAATAGTAAACAACGACTTGCCGGGCACTCTCGCTCGCTTTCAGCTCATGAGGCAAGGCTATTTCGATTTGGCCGGGTTCAAAGCGCGAAAAACGTTGTCCGTTCACGCTCAGCTCGAAATCGTATACCTCACTGCCGTTCAGCAGCTTCTGCTGCTCGGCCGACAGGCCGGCTGAGTCAATACGCGTTACCTTTAACGTCGCATGCCCCTCGCTGTCATTTGCAGCATTACGGAGCAGGGCCGGATCAAGGGAAATGACCGCAGTACCCGTATCGATACGTATCGTCCGGTACTGCTCTTGCGATGCATCAAGCAGCTGCTTCACCGGAATGCGCACCTCCACTCCGACGGAACCGGAAGCAGGCTTGGCCTCTACAGTCAAACTGCGGTTTGCCGCATCCTTCTTGGCGCCGTTCAAGTCCGCTTCTACCTTAGTGAGCGGCGTTGAAGTTGGAAGAGGCGTTTCCGCCTGTTGCACGGCAGGAGCAGGCGTCGCAGGAGCAGGACTGCTTGTCGGCTCCGGCGCAGGCGGTTCCTTTGCGCCAAGGAAGCCAAGCGTTATCCCGTCAATGACCGCCCAATTGCCTGCATTGGCGTCGGCGTAGAAGCCAATCGAAAGCTCTCCTCCCGTTATCTCCGCTTTTACGCTAACCGGCGTCATCAAGGAGGTTTTCGGCAAGTCAAGCTTCGTCACCTTGCCCGCTTGATCTTTGATATACATATAAAATTCGTTCTGATCGCCGCCATTGTACACATAGGCCGACAGCTCGTAGGCTCCGTCTTTCAGCCCGCTCACTTTCTGGTAAGCCTCGGATATAAACGCTCCCTCCTGCCAATGGGACAAGGCGTGGCTGCCATCGGTGGCGCTAGCGTGCCGCTGGACAAATGTCGCTCCGCTTGTGCCGCCGGTTACCCAGCCCAGAATATCCGCCTGGCTCGCTCCAAGCTGCTCGAAGCTTGCATTCGTTAGCGCAATCGAGAGCGGCAGCTTGAGCATGACTCCGCGCGTCGTTTCCTGCGCTTTTACGGCAACGGCAGACTGCTTAGCGTTTAGAAAGCCTTTTTTGACGGCCGTTACCGTATAATTTGAGCCGCCAAGCACCTGCTCCAGCACATAGTTGCCTGCGCTGTCGGTTATAGTCGTGTAGCTGTTGCCGCCAAGCTCCGCTTTGACCTCGGCTCCCGCAACCGGCCTGTTGTCGCTGTCGACAACGGTTCCGCTGATCTGCCCGATGTTCGCGGCAAGCGCAAAGTTGACATCGGCCGTCGTCGCACCCACCTGCACGTGAATGCCTGCCAACGCTTGCGCTACAAAGCCCTGCTTCGCGGCCCGTACCTCGTGGCCCTGACCGGCAGGCACATTGGCAATTTCATAGGCGCCATCCGGTCCGGACACAGCCTTTAACGTCTGTTTACCGGCCACAACCGTCAATTCGACATTGTCTAGCGCAAGGCCGGCCTCATCCTTGACCGTGCCGGCAATGCTTCCGGAGGACAGCGTAATGCGCAAATCGGCGTTTGCCGTTTCAGCTCCGATTGCAACACCGATCCCCGTCAGTTGACCTTCCTCATATCCCGGCTTTGCAGCCGTAAGCGTTACCGCAGCCGTCTCCGGCAGATCGGGCAGCATATATTCGCCTGCCGCATTTGTTGCCGTTTTATACCTGATACCGTCAATCGTTGCCGCTACCTCGGCATTTACAGCCGGCTGTCCGGCCTGATCCTTCACCGTGCCGCGTACCGAGCCGCCTTTAAGCGTAATGTCGCCGCCGGCAGTGAAGGTCCCCGCTGTCACATTCGCGGCTGCGCTTGTTCCGCCCTCATATCCGGCCTTGGTCGCCGTAACGGCGTATCCCGATCCGACAGGCAGGTCGGCCAGCAAATAATTGCCTGCCGCATCCGTTGCCGCCTGATACGTTGTGCCGCCGACAACCGTTTTGACTTGCGCTCCGGCTACAGCCTTGCCGCCCGAGCCGCGAACAACGCCAGAAATATGCCCCTCGGAAACCCCCTCGGCATTATACCTGTAAGCGTCATGCGACGGGAGCGCCTTGCCGCCGAAATCGAACAGCGTGGTGTTCGATACGACATTCAGATCGGGAAGATCGTCGGACTCCTTGATCGCCCAGCCTACGCCAGGCACCGCAATCATAATCGGGTCCCAATACAGATCGCCGATTACGCGCCCGCCCTCGACGCTTTTCAAACCGTTAAACAGATTAATCATAAATTCCTTCTGTCCTTGAGGCGTGCTTGTATCGTTCGAATAAGGTCCATTGTCATTCAACTGGCCGATTTCCCCGTTCGGAAGCGTTTGGTTCCAGTTGTAGCCCGTTTCCATGATCATGATGTCCTTATCGTACTTTTGACTAAAATAATTGCAGAACTCCACAATCTGCTCCACCGTCAAATCGGTCCAGAACGGATAATAGGATGGGCCGATAATGTCGTAAGGAACGCCCAGCTCCTCTGCTTTATCGAAAAATCCATTGTATTTGTTGTAGTTGCCTGCGTCGTCCAAATGAAGAATAACCTTGGAATCAGGAGACGCGGCCTTGACCGCCGCAGCGCCGGCCTTCAAAAACCTTGCCAGGTTGTTCCATGAGCTTCCTGACGCCCTGCCGTACGGAAATAAAATGCCCGATTGCATCTCGTTGCCAAGCGATACGTATTCAGGCGCGGTTCCTTGCTGAACAAGCGCATCCATCACTTCCTTCGTATAGCTTCCGACCAGCTCCTCCAGCTTTGCGACCTTGGCCGCATCGGTTTCAAGCTTGTCGATTTGCTGCAGCCAGCCGTTCGGTATCATATGCGTAGCGCCATTCGTCCAAAAATCGCTGTAATGGAAGGAGAATTGAATTTGCAGCCCGGCCGCCTTGGCGCGCCGCGCAAGCTTGAGCACGTCATTTTTGTCCATAAAACCCGCCGGACGATAGTAGTTGCCGTCTCCATGACCTTTCCCCGGATCATTATATAAACGAATACGAACAATATCATGGCCATTCTCCCGCAAAATCTGGAACAAATCCTTTTCTTTGCCCTCCTGATCGAAGAATTTCCCGCCCATCGATTCCACGTAGCTCAGCTCGGATACATCTCCTCCCTTGAGCAGCCGATAAGGATTGTCGTCCTTGACCAGCTCGACGTGATCGATATTCAGCCGGTTGCCCTCCTTCGCATCGGAATGAATTCCGATAACCAGCTCGCCGTTCGTGACTTGAATGCCTCTAAGATAAACCTTCTTCCAGTCATCCGCTACGGGAATCGCGGCTCTCGCCTCCGATTTTCCGTTTGCGAGGGCGAACAGATAGGCCGCCTTTTGTCCGCCTCCGTTCTGTGCCCATGCCGTCAGCGTATAATAGCCGTCCTCCAAGCCGGCAAGCGTCTGCGAGGTGGTTACGGCATAATCTGTATCCGCGTAGTGGGACAACGCTCCCGCGCTTTTGTAGCCGCCCTGCTTCTTGAAGGAAGCGGAGATTTCTCCGGCCTCCTGCCAGCCGACCAGCGATTGTCCCATAAGCTCGTCCTCCTCGAAGCCGCGATTCACGATTTCGACGCCGCTCACCGGCTCATCGACGACAATCGTCTTTTCCAGCTTGATCAGATCTACGGCAAACCATTTGTCCGCTCCTGCATCCGCATAAAAGCCCACGGTCACGCTGTTGTTCGTCACCTCTAGGGGCAGCTCTATTCTGGACCATGCGGCGCTGGCCGGAATCGCTTTTATCGCATCCGCTTGACCGGCAGACTTGGCGTACATGTAATTTTCGTTAAATCCGCCGCCGCTGGCAATCCAGGCAGACAGCTTGTAGGTTCCGTTATCGATCCCTGTCAACGTCTGATTCGCATCCGCCGTGTAAGGGGAAGCGCTCCATACGTTCAATCGCTTGTCTCCGCCATCTGCAGGACTCCAGCCTGTCGTGACCGCAAAAGGGTCAAAGCCTCCGCTTGGGCCAAACTGGAAAGCCCAGCCTCCTGCTCCATCCTCAAAGCTTGCGTTCACAAGCTCCTTGACTGGCGCAGCCTCTTCAAGAGTAAGCGCAACCAAATCTACTCCCATATAATTTCCGGCAGCTGCGCTTCCCGCTCCATAGAAACCGATCCTTAAGCTGTTGCCCGTAACGAGAACCGATTGCGTAAGTTGAACCCACTCGCCCGATACCGGAATGTCCTTCTTGACCTCTTCGCCGCCCGCAGGCTTCGCATACATATAGCTTTCCGTAAAATCGGCGCCGCGCTCCACCCATGCGGATAGTGTGTAGGTGCCGTTAGCCAACCCCGTAAGCGTTTGCGAAACATCGGCTGTATAAGTCTCATTCGCCAAATAATAATCCAGACGATTATGGCCTCCGCCAGTTGGACTCCAGCCGCCAGGCGTGGCAATCGGCGTCCCCCCTGTCCCGGATGTGTAATCCGCCGTCCATGATTCCAGACCGTTCTCGAAGCTTCCGTTCGGGACAGCCACAGCTGCCGCTTCCGCTTCTGCCGCAACCGACGGCCCGACGGCGAATAAACCCAATACCATGCAGAGCAATGTGATTACGCTTACTCCCTTATACAATCGCTTGTTCATGCTCAACCTCCTGCCCCTTTATCCATCTCGCTGCACGAATACCCGCTTGAATGTCTGCCTATGCCTGATTTCCCATGCACCGCTGAAGCTTCAAGCCCATTTCCCGCAGCCTTTTCTTATTGTACAAGGGGCATGCCGTTGAACACAGGATACAATTCCAACATATCAGCAGGTTTTACAACCATTTTGATAGCGCTTGCAAATGAAAGTGCGGCATTTGCCGCCCTGAGCTTTTCAAACACGCGCCAACAGACCGCCACCACTCCGGCAAGCTGCATATACGAATGGGGACAGATCCACATTAAGATCGAGCGCATATAAAAAAAGCAGACCAACAACGCCAAAAAGACGCTGCTGATCCGCTTGATACCTTTCAATTATGGCGTATCGAAGAACTCCGACAGCTTGCCCTCCAGCACGGAATAGCCGGTCGGCCGCACAATCCGCACGTTTGCCCGAGACCACACGCTGCCCTCGCCGTGGCGCGTCAATGCCGCCGGCACCTGCAACAGGCAGCGCTCGCCCGGCTGAAGCGCTGGTACGACAAGCTTCTCCGACTGGCCGGACGGACTTGTCAGCTCCACGACATAACCCGCAATCCGGTGGCTTGGCACATCGTCGCGAGCCGCCACAACCAGCGACACATTTCCTTGGGCATTGGCGACGACGCTTAGCGTCACCGGAGCTCCGGTGCGGCGCAGCGCCTCATACGAAGGCTTCGGCTTACCGTACAAATCGGTAGAGCCATGAACGCGCTGCCGCAGCCTTCCCTCACCCTCTTCTCCCATCTGGGTCCGATAATCGTTTAAGCTGAAGTAAATCAGCGCGGCAATTCCCGGGTGCTTGCGGTACTCCTCCGTATTTTCGATAAGGATACGCTCGCGGCGCGCATCGCCGCCCTCAAAGGCCGGCTCGCACAGGCCGTATTCCGCCACTACGATCGGCTTGTCCGGATAATCCGCCGTCATTTGCGCGATCACCTTCGCTCTGTCCAGGTCGCCGTGCCATGTACCGATATAATCGTTCCAGAAAATCAAATCTCCGGCTCCCGTCGCATCACTGGCCGGATCTAAATGAACGGTGTTTGACACATAATTGATAAGCCGGGTGCTGTCCAGCTCCAGAGCGTACTGCTTCAAGGCTTGCATATAAGCGACAGTATCCGGGTGCTGACCGTCCACCTCGTTGCCGATGCCCCATGCATACACGCATGCGTGATGGTAATGACGGTTGATCATTTCCTCCGCGTGCTGTCTGGCAAGCGGAAGCAGCTCTTCGTTCGGCTCGGCCGGCTTCTGCCAATGCGGAATTTCCTCCTGGACAAGCAACCCGTTGCGGTCGCACCAATCGAGCAGCTTGCTGTCCTGCTGCCAATGGAATCGGGTAATAACACAGTTGGCATGCTTAATCTGCCGCAAAGTCTCGGCAAGCTGTTCCTCTGTTTCGGCCATACCCCGATCGGGGTGGGAGCCCGGCATCCATTCCACGCCCATCAAGCGAACCGGCTCCCGATTCAGCAGCAGCTTGCTGCCGCTGGTCGTGATCTCCCGGAAGCCCAGATGAACAACGACCTCGTCCGTCCATCTCCCTTCCGTTCCAATCGCAAGCTGCACCTCGTAAAGATGCGGATGATCGAAATGCCATAGATAAGGCCGCTCGATGCGAAGATCGCGAAGGCGAACAACCTGCCCGGTTGCAGGTGCCTCGTACGTATCAGTTGCAATCACCGTATTTCCGTATCGAACCGTGACGCTGACATCAAGATGTTCGCCAGGCAAAGCCGTTGCTCCCCAAAGCTTCGCCGATCCCCCAATAACGCCATATTCAGCGATGCTTTGATCCGATTCCGCAAATGTCGGTTTGGCATCCAGCTTGGCATAATCTACCGCGAACTCCCCCGTAACGATCAGCGACACGCCGCGAATCAATCCGCCATCATCCGCCCAATCGAAGCTATTGCTAATCGGCAGCGCCGTGTCGCTATTCTCGTTATTAACGGATACCACAATCACATTCATACCGCGCTCCTGCACATAGGCGGATATATCAAACGCAAATGCCGTATAGCCCGAGCCTGTATGCTCACCGGCTTTGCTGCCGTTTACCCAAACAACCGCATCGCGGTATGCCGCGTCAAATTGCAGCCTTAGCGTTTTCCCGCTCCAAGCGGGCTCGCACTCGAACGAATAGGCGTACCAGCCTGTACCGCGGAACTCCTCCAGACCGGCTTGCACATTCCACGTATGAGGAATAGTTACCTCGGCGCCCTCCGGCAGCCCGCGCTCATACCATTGCTGCTTTACTCCTTCGTTATCGGGGTCCGCTTGAAACCTCCAGCTTCCCTGCAACGGAACCGTTAATCTTGATTGCATGCCAAGTCCTCCTATCCTGTAAGCAAGCTACGCTCTCACTGTAACGCAAGCGCATATGGCGCCGCCATTGCGTATACTCGGAACATCATGGACTATATTCGCATGCAATTAGCAAGATATTCCTTTATTTGATCGGGCCCATAGCAGCGATTGTCACCTCCGCCTTTACCGTAATATCGGCTTGCGCCAGCGTTTCACCCCAGTGATCCTGCACATTCATAAAATGCCTGTACTGATGGGCACGCGCGTAAACGCCAAGGCCAATCGGATCGATTTCATGCTTTTGAAAATTGTGAATCAATCCTTCCAGTTGGGCTTGAACCAGCTTTTTCAGCTGCTTCTCCAGCTCCTTCGCATTCTGGGCCACATTGTAATCAAATAAATGCTCGGACAGCCCAACGGTCATTTTAATGCCGATATCGAATTTGAATTTGCCGTCCTCATATCCCGTTTTAATTTTTGTTTTCGTCTTGCCGCCCGTAAAGCTCAGCATGTCGGTATTAAACGGCAGATTGCGCTTTTGACCGGGCATATGGTAGGAGAGGCTAAAGCCCGGCGCAGCCTGCTTCTGCATAATGCTCAGCAATACCGTTTCTTGCGAGCCAATGGACATCTTATATTGGCACTCCTGGCTGAGCAACGCAGCGCCCTTAAGCATAACGTGTTTTTCGACCAGCTTGATCTCCGCTATATAGGGCGTAACCCCTTTGTCGTAATATTGCCGATGCAACTCCTGAACGGTCGTGCCGTAGGTTTCCGAGCGCTTCGTTTTCGTATCGATCATGCTGCGCAACAGAATCGGCAGCAGCGGCTGATCATTGGAATTCAAATAAATAATATCCTCCACTGGCCCATCCACCGCAATAACGCGATCCGTAACCGTATTTCTCGCATCCCGGAACAGCACGTCAAGCACCGGAAACCATCCGCTGCGATTCAGCATTTTCCGGCCAAGCAGCAGCACCTGATAATTTCTTCCCGCCACGCTGCCTGCCGAGAGCGCATCCTGCTGCGCCTTCGATTGCCGCAGCGATTCTATGGGAATTTTAATTTCCGAGCTTTTTTTCTTAATATTTTTACTGAACACCGGCGTTGTCGAAAAGTATTGAAGCTGATCATTTTTATTTAAATCCAGTCCGAGCGAAAGCGGCGTCGCAGCGCTTTCCAGATTGATTTGATCGGCGCAAGCGGCCAGAAGCAAGACGGGCGTGACGGCTATAACAATCACTCGGAGTATCCGCTTAGCTCTCATGACGTATGCCCCCGGCTCTTTTATTGTATAGCCATAAGCAGATCAGCAGCAGCGCAGGCAGCATGTATTCGACCGCCATACCGAATTTGGTTAAGATGTGAAGCAAAAAATCGCTCTGATTGAACGTCGGCAGAAAAAAGAAGGTGCCAATTGCCAACGATATGCAAAGAACCCGTAGCGGCACCTTCAGGTCGCTTGTACCTGTCAGCCAGCACATGCAGGAGGATATAAAATACATGCACGGAATCCAGACCATTGAAAACACAAACAAATAAAACGAAATAAACGGAATTTCAATACGTTCTATCGAGCGGAATTCAATCGTTTTGAGAATACTGATAATTGGGTCGTTTATATAAGGTATTTCGGCCGGACTATAGTAAATGTAACAAATGAGCGTCAGAAAGATGTAGACGGTAAAGGTGATTCCGTTCGACAGCAGCACATTCATATACGCTGTTTCTTTTTTGTTCAAATTTGGATAAAGCAGTAAAACGGCTACCATGCCGAGACTCGGATAAATCGTACTTTTGACGGCCATAAACACCGGCAGGATTCCTTCTTTAAAAAAGGGAAGCAAATTTAGCCAATGGGCATATTTCAGCGTGAATAAATATACGAAAGGTATCCAGCCGCTCAAATAGGTAACGATCTCGGCATAACGTCCCAGCACCCGGAGACCGCTTCCGGCAACCTTGTACGCAGGCACCAGCAGCAGGGCCATGATGACGTAAGAGCTTGTATTCGGCAGCAGCCAAATTTTCATAATCAGAATGGCTCTGACCATCCCGTCATACATCAATAAGAAAAAATACAGAGCCATAATAACAGCCAAAGCTTTGCCCGCCCACCTTCCGGCCATAACCGACACCGAGTCGAACAACGTCGCCTCCTTGCTGTTCTTCATGACAGTGACGATAATAAAGCTGGCCAAAACGCTTATCACAAACCCCAATGGCAATGCGAGCAGACCGTCCGTTCCGGCGCTTTCCGCAAGCTTTCTCGGCAACGAGAGCACCGCCACGCTAATTTGAATGCCTGAGAGCATAAAAATAAACTGCAGCCTTGTAATCGTCGGCACCCGTTTCATTCCTTGCCCTCCTTCAAGCGGGTTTGTCCCTGCCGTTTGTCCTGCTTCGGTGTGGTGCCTTTGGGCCTGCTGCCCATCAGCCAGAGCGGCACCCTGATCAGCGTATCCTTCCAGTCGGCGAAACGAACGGGACCAAGCGGGCTTGCATAAGGCATGCCGAGCGATTTAAGCGACAGCAGATGAGCGAGCATCGTCATCATCCCGATTATCAGACCGACAAAACCGAATAGCCACGCCAGAATCATCAACGCAAACCGGGTGAGCCGAACAGCCGCAACGATATCGTAATTCGGCAAAATAAAGGAAGATATCGCCGTAAACGCGACGACAATCACCATAATGTTGCTGATCAAGCCGGCTTGCACGACAGCTTGGCCAATCACGATACCGCCTACAATGCCCACCGTTTGACCGACGGGTGCGGGCAAGCGGACTCCCGCCTCGCGCAGCATTTCAAGCGTTATTTCCATAAATACGGCTTCAACGAAAGGCTGAAACGGGACCTGTCCTCGCGATTCACCCAGCGTTAGCAGCAGCTTCATCGGAATAATCTCGATATGGTACGATACGATCGCTATGTATAATCCGGGTAAAAAAGCCGCTGTCAAAAAGGCAAACAATCGGAGCAGCCTTAGAAAAGTCGCAATCGACCAGCGGGTGCTGTAGTCGTCGATGCTTTGAAAGTAGGAAAAGAACGTCGTCGGGGCGATCAGCACGCTCGGCGAGCGATCCACTACGACTGCGCACCGTCCTTGTAAAAGTTGCGAAGCGGCAGAGTCCGGCCGTTCCGTCATGATATATTGCGGGAAAAGCGAATACGGATTATCCTCGATGAATTCGGCCAGCTCGCCCGTATTGATAATCACATCAACATCAAGCGCTTGAATCCGCTCTGTAAGCAAGGTTACAAACTCCTCATCCGCCACATCCTCCAAATAAATGATCGTGACGGTCGTCTGGCCTCTACGGCCTACGGTCAAGCGTTTCATTTTCAAATCGCGATTCGGAATATAACGCCTAATCATCGCTATGCTTTGCTCGCCCGTTTCGAGCAGCCCCTGATGCGCCCCTTTTAAGGACGGCTCCATTTGCGGGTCTTCAATATTGCGCTGCGGCCAGCCGCGCGTGTCCAGAATGAAGGCCTCATCCCGGCCATTCACGAACAGCAGACTATTCCCCTGCAGCACATTGATTTCCAATATGGACCACTTGTCGCTTTGAACAATATGGCCAATTTCAATGGTCAGCTCGTCCCCTGGCTGGCCGCTCCCTTTTTGCTGGAGCGGGCGCAGCACATCGTGATGGATGGAGTTTTTATCCGTTAGCCCCGCTATGTATAGAAGAAGCGCCTTTTCCCCCGTTTGACCGATTGTAAAATAACGCATAACCAGATCCGGCGTATCTGCAAAATCCTCATTTATGCGGGCCGCCGCATCATCAAGACTGGAGCTGATTATGTCGGGCAGACCATTCGTGTGCTCATGCGTTTTATCATCCACTCGACTTTTCCTCCGTTACATGATTTTGGCTAAAGCTTAGGCTGTAGTATTCCTCCATTCCCATTCGCTATTCACTAGCGGCAGCGAAGTCAAGCAGCGCACAAGGCGATAAAAATTGGATGTTCGAGCAGATTATCCGAAGGGATAAAACCGGACGATTGGACAGATGATAAGCGGGTAATTAAAATCCACAATAAGCGGGGTAAAAACATGAAGAAAATGCTCGTGTCTTTCAGCTTGATCGTCAGCCTGATGATGGTTGCGGCAGTACCGGCTTTTGCAGATTATATGGGCCGCGCGGCAACAAACGACAGCACCATGAACAACTATGATTACCGTACGAACAACACCGACAATCTGGGTCATGAAATCGGCAAGGATGTCAGGCACGGCATGAATAAGGCCGGCCGCGCCATCAACAACGGAGTAGTCGACGTAGAACGCGCCACCGGCATGGATACGCGGATGAACGCCAATAACTACCGGACAAACAACTATCGCACGAACGCAACAACTAACGACCGCGATTTCAACTGGGGCTGGCTCGGCTTGCTTGGCTTGATCGGCCTTGCCGGAATGCGCAGCCGCGAACGCGACCGCACTTAAACGTCTGAAGAAGCTAACTTCAGCCTTTAGCTAGCAAGATGTCCCTAAAATGATTGCACGATTGAGATGCAAAGCTTAACAAACGAAGGACCTCAATAGCCACTGCAATGAAGTGGAAATTGAGGTCCTCTATTCGTTTCTAACGGGCATTCAGGACAGACTAAAAAGTAATATCATTTATATGAAAGCGTCTATTATTAGCGATGTTCCGAGTGGCGGCTAATCATCCAGCTTTCTTACATCAACCGTAACATGAAGCACCTGGTCGCCGCCGCCAAAATACACGCCTTTAACCGGCACGATATCCTTGTAGTCTCTCCCATGCCCGAGCTTGACGTAACGCTCGCCTACCGGATCGGCGTTCGTAGGATCAAAGCTTGCCCAGCCGATTCCTGGCACGTAAGCCTCCACCCAAGCGTGAGAAGCCTGCTCGAAATCCGCGCTTCCTCCTTGCAGGTCGCCGACAAAATGATAGCCGCTGACATAACGGGCAGGAATGCCGAAGGAGCGGCTTGCCGCAATCATCAAATGGGCAAAATCCTGACAAACGCCTCGCTTATGAGCGAACATATCCGCCGTCCTCGTAAACACATTGGTCGCTTCGGGATCATAAACGAATTCGCCGCGAATTTTGGCCGACATATCGTTGAGCCAATTCAGCACGCTCGTATGACCGTCAAACTCCCTGCCCATCAGCTCGCAGGCAAACGCTTCGACCTCTGGCGTTATTTGTGTATAGCCGGTTTCGAGCAAAAATTCGGCGAAACGGTCACCGGCCTCCTCCGTCTTGAGCCACTCCCAGGATTGCTGACGAGTAATATCCTTCAGGCTTTGCTTGCGCTCTTCCTTTGTCGGGGCTTCACGCGTTGCGACGACCATCGATGTCCGGATCGTTAACCGCCGATGGGGATTGTTGACCGAAAATGCATGAACCCGATTGCCGAAATAATCCTCATAGGTCAGCAATGGAGCGTTCGGTTCAATGGAAATCGACTGCTGATAACAGGATTGCCTCTCATTGGTGCTCGGGGTCAGCCTGATTTCATTGACACTGTCCGTAGCGGGCGCCCCATATTCGTATTGCGTCACATGCGTAATGCTCAGCTTCATGCGCTCGCCTCTCCCATCCGAAAAAAGGTGTTGGCGAATTGTACGCCGAGTTGGCTGCAGGCGTCCAGCATATGCGTGATGATGCCCTCGCCCCGGTCGAAGCGCATGTCGTCCCGATCCAGGCATGCGAGATCGGCTTTCACTTTGGCCACTTGACGGATTACACGGTCATGCGCTCCGCGCAATTGCTTGTCGTGCAGTTCGATTCGCCTTACATGCTCGTCGAGCGTGTGCAAAGCGAATTGCAGCGAGCGCGGAAACGCCGCATTCAGCACGACAAATTCGACGATAGCCTCCACTGACATGACGTCCGCGTAATATCTTCTGAAGGCCTGATAGCCGCTGACAGAGCGCAGGACAGCCTGCAAATAGGAGTAAGAGCCCCCGGAGGCGGCAGTATTCGCGGCAGCCTTCAAGATGCGCAGCGTATTTTCGGATCGCTCCAGATAGCGTCCGCATTCAATGAAATGCCATTCGTTTTCTCTTGGCATGACAGATTGGCTGATCCCTTGGAACAGAGCCGTCCATTCCTTGATTTTTCCGAAAAAATGATGCGGGGATTCCCTTAGCATATCCTCCGGCTGCTTCTCCCTCAGCCATAAATAAAAGGCGTTGGTGGCGTCCCAAAGCTCGCTCGGCGCCTTCTCGCGCAGCGTCCGCAAATTGCCGCGCGCGTGGCTGACGCAGGAAATCAAGGAGTTGGCATTATCGCGATCGAGCGTCGTATAGAACAAGACGGCTTGCTCGCTATATTCGCCATATTGCTGCTCATAGGCGTCCCGGCTTCCGAGCGAATCGACGATTCTGCTCCATTTGGCCAAGGAGCCGGACGTTTTGCCCGGTTCCGCGCTCGCTTCATCCTGCTCCATTCCAAGATGATAATGCACATCGATTAGCCTTGCATGATTTTCCGCCCGCTCCATATACCTACCAATCCAGAACAAGCTCTCCGCATTCCGATTCAGCATCGCGATTCCTCCCATTCGTTATCTGTTCAATACCCACGTATCCTTGACTCCGCCGCCCTGGGAGGAATTCACCACAAGCGAGCCTTCGCGCATCGCCACTCGCGTTAAACCTCCCGGTATGACATGCGTTTCCTGGCCGCCTGCCAGGGCAAACACGCGTAAATCGATATGGCGGGGCGTCATAACGCCATCCACCATTACCGGCGCCCGCGACAGCTTCATCGTCGTTTGGGCGATATAGCGCTCCGGCTCCCGGACAATCGCTTCCGCAAACGCGTCGATCTCCTTTTTTGCGTTGCGCTCGGCCCGATCAGCATGCCGTAACCGCCTGACAGAGACGTTTCCTTAACGACAAGCTGATGCAAGTGCTCCAGTACGTAATCCCTTTCTTCCTTGCGCGTCAAAATGTACGTAGGGACATTGTGCAGAATCGGCTCTTCGCCCAAATAATAACGGATCATATCCGGCACATAGGCGTAAATGGCTTTATCGTCCGCAACGCCCGTTCCCGGAGCGTTGGCAATGGCCACATTGCCTGCCCGATAGGCGTTCATCAAGCCGGGAATGCCCAGCATGGAGTCGGGCTGAAAGGCAAGCGGGTCCAGAAAATCATCGTCTACTCGGCGGTAAATAACGTCCACCTGACGGAGCCCGCGCAAATCGCGCAAATAAATTTTGTGATCCTTATAGACTAAATCCCGCCCTTCCACGAGATGAATGCCCATTTGCTGAGCAAGAAAGGTATGTTCATAATAGGCGGAATTAAAGGCTCCGGGGGTCAACAGGACGATAAGCGGATCACGCTTGCCGTTTGGCGCAAGCGAGCGCAGCGAGCTAAGGAAACAATTCAGGCTGCGGTCGATGCTCTGGACGGAGCTGGACAGATACAGCTCGTGAAACAGCTCGTTCATCAGGGTACGGCCCTTGAACAGATAGGAAAAGCCCGACGGAGAGCGCAAATTGTCTTCGAGCACAAAGTAGCGCCCCTTCTCGTCGCGGATCAAATCGATGCCGGAAGCCGTAATATAAGTCCCGCCCGGAACCTCCAAGCCGGCCATCTCCGGGCGAAAATACGTATTGGAGACGATCATCCGGCGCGGAATCAAACCGTCCTTGACGATTCGCTGATCGTGGTACACATCATGGACAAACGCGTTTAACGCGCGCACACGCTGCTTAATGCCGCGCTCAACCCCGTCCCATTCATGCCGCGGAATGACCCTCGGTATAAAATCGAAAGGAATCGTTCGCTCCAGAGGCTCGTTTTGATCCCCGTTGTACAGCGTGAACGTAATGCCTTCCTCCATCATCCGCTGGTTGATCGCATGCTGTTTGACCGCCAGCTCCGCCGTCTTCATTCTGCCGAACAGCCGATGGACGTTTTCGTAATGGCTGCGAACCGAGAAATCCCGCTCGAACATTTCATCATAAAAAGCTTGTGGATCATAATAATGCGAATGCGACTTTTTGGCCGTCGACATGACAACCGCCTCCTCCATGATGAGCGCAGCGCCGTTTTGGCACATGCGTATAAACTACCCAAGCACAAACGTTAATTTTATGTTAAAAAACTTAACATTAACGACACAACTTCTTTGTAATGTTAGGATTATCATACCAATTTCCGAATTTTATGTCAACTTATCTTACATAAAATTCGGAAATTGAAACCGATTCCACTAACGGAGACGGCCCTCAGCAACGCATTTACATGAAATATTCTCAACTTCATGCTCCAATGAAAAAAAACCGCCTCACCGACGACTGTCGGTTAAGCGGTTCCAAAGTTTGGGGTCAAGCCTTGTTCATGCTCTGCAAATCCTTCGTTACCTTATCTACCATTTGAACGAATGAGGCAAGCTCTTGCGAGCGTTCTGCCTGGTTGCGCGCTTCCGTCTGCGTTTGCACCGACTCGCCTCGCACAGCTGACAACCGTTTGTTGATTTGCTCCAGCTTCGTCCCGATGCCTTCAAGCGCATTGCGCGAGGAAGCGGCCAGCTTGCGGATTTCGCCTGCCACAACCTCAAAGCCCCGGCCATGCTCGCCTGCCCTCGCCGCCTCAATCGCCGCATTCAGTCCAAGCAAATGGGTCTGATCGGACAGGCCGCGGATAAGCGTCCCCATCTCGGTAATGCCATCCAGCTCCGTCCGCAGCTCCTCCAGCAGGGTATGGGTTTTATCCTGCGATTGCGAGGTGGAAAGTGCGGTGCGGGCAATGGAGCTCGCCCCTTCATCCAGCTCAAGCATCAATGAAGCCAGCTCCTGCACAGCGCCGGTTACAGTCGCCAGCATGTCCGAGCGGCTGTCAGCAAGCTCCTGCACCCGCTGCTGCTCGTGCTGATTATAGGCCTCAAGAACAAACTGGGAATCCAGATTAAACATTTTGCTAAGCGCATACACAACCTCCCGCCATGTCTCCGGGAGGACGCGCCTCAGCACCTCGGTTGCCACGTCCAGATAGATCATATAGGTTCCTAAATACCAGTCCGTCGTCAGGCCGATTCGCGAATGGACGGCCCCGATTTTAATGCGATTATCGATAAAGGGCTGGTCGATGACTCCTTCGGCAAGCGAGAGCCAATACCAGCGCTGTGTCTCCTTCAGGCGTTCAATCGTGCTGACCCGGTTGATAAGGGCTACAAGCTCAGGCTCGCTGCCTACTCTATCGTAGAAACGATCAACCACCTCGTCCACAATTTGTCGAAAAACAGCCTTGCACGAGGAGAGATAGTTCAGATCCTGTTCGGTAATTCCAGTGTAATCAAGTTGTTTGCGGCGTTTATCATTTACCCGGATCAATAGCGTCTACTCCTTTACGATACATTCATAATTCTAAGCCATTATACCAGAATCCCCCATTCTTACGACATAGAAAAATGAACGAAAGGCTTCTGCAAACGAAATGTTCGTTTACAGAAGCCGATTTAATCGGAATATAGGTTAGCGATTCAGCAAGCTGCCGACGTAACGGAGCAGCTCATTCGAGCAATTCGGGCAGTAGCTGTGCTCATCCATCAACCGTTTCGTCACCTCGTTAATGCGTTTGAGCTGACTTTCATCCGGCGTTTTCGTCGAGGTGGTAATTTTAACGACATCCTTGAGGTCGGCAAACAGCTTTTTCTCCACCGCCTCGCGCAGCCGTTCATGGCTTGTGAAATCAAACTTCTTGCCCTTGCGGGAATAGGATGAAATTCGGATCAATATTTCCTCGCGGAACGCTTTTTTGGCGTTTTCCGAGACGCCGATCTGCTCCTCGATCGACCGCATCAGCCGCTCATCCGGGTCCATCTCCTCGCCGGTAAGCGGGTCCTTGATTTTGGCCCAGTTGCAATACGATTCAATATTGTCCAGATAGTTTTCGAACAGCGTTCGCGCCGATTCCTCGTACGAATAGACAAACGCTTTTTGTATTTCCTTTTTGGCCAGCGTATCATATTCCTTGCGGGCAATTGAGATGAAGTTCAAATAGCGCTCGCGCTCCTCCTTCGAAATGGAAGGGTGCTGATCCAGACCGTCCTTTAAGGCGCGCAGCACGTCAAGCGCGTTAATGCATTGTGTGTCCCGCTTGATCAATGCGCTCGAAATCCGGTTTATGACATAGCGGGGATCGATGCCCGTCATGCCCTCCTCCAAATATTCGTTCTGCATTTCCTTGAGATCGGCTTCCTTAAAGCCCTCCACCTCTTCGCCGTCGTACATCCGCATCTTCTTGACCAGGTCCATTCCCTGCTTTTTCGTCTCCTTCAACCTGGTCAGAATCGAGAATATCGCCGCCGCCCGCAGCGCGTGCGGCGCAATATGAATATGGCGCAAATCGCTCTGGGCAATAAGCTTGGCGTAAATCTTTTCTTCCTCGGATACCTTCAAATTATAAGGAACCGGCATAACGATCATCCGGGAATGCAGCGCCTCATTCTTTTTGTTGCTGATAAAGGACTTATACTCCGATTCGTTCGTATGCGCGATAATCAATTCATCAGCCGATATAAGCGCAAAGCGTCCCGCCTTAAAGTTGCCCTCCTGGGTAAGCGACAACAGGTTCCAGAGAAACTTCTCGTCGCATTTCAGCATTTCCTGAAATTCCATCAGACCGCGATTCGCTTTGTTTAACTCCCCGTCGAAGCGGTAGGCGCGCGGATCGGATTCCGAGCCGTATTCGGTAATCGTCGAAAAATCAATGCTGCCGGTTAGATCGGCAATATCCTGCGACTTCGGATCGGATGGGCTAAATGTCCCGATGCCGACCCGATTATCCTCGGAAATAAAGACGCGCTCGACCATCACGCTCTGAATATTGCTCTCGAATTCCGTGTTCAGGCGCATTTGGCAGGACGGGCACAAATTGCCTTCTATACGTACGCCAAGCGCCTTCTCAATCTCCGGGCGCAGCTCCTGCGGAATAAGGTGCAGCGGGTCCTCATGCATCGGGCAGCCTTTAATGGCGTATACCGCCCCTTTTGACGTACGGGAAAAGCGCTCCAGCCCCTTTTTGAGCATGGTCACGATCGTCGATTTCCCGCCGCTCACCGGCCCCATCAGCAGCAGAATGCGTTTGCGAACGTCCAGTCTGCGGGCAGCCGAATGAAAATATTCCTCCACCAGCTTTTCAATCGCCCGGTCAAGCCCGAATATTTCTTGATCAAAAAACTTGTAGCGCTTATGTCCCCCGCTTTCTTCAACCCCGTAGGATTCAATCATTTCATAAACGCGAGAATGTGCAGTCATGGCCGGAGTCGGATCTTCCCTTAGCAGTTCAATATATTCCTTGAATGTACCCGTCCATGCGAGCTTTTCGCTTTCGGCCTGATAATCTGATATGCGCTTAAAAATATCCATACCGTGCCTCCTCCCATCGCTTCCGCTTTCCACCGCTTTTTCTACGCTCGGGATTGATTGCCTGACGCTCTATCGACTGACGCCAACTTCTAATGAGATATAATCAAGTCTATGCTTATTCCAGACGATAATTGCCCACTATTTTTGTCCACAATCCTGCATTTTGCGACAATTGGGAGCCTCGCTTTGTTATAATGAAAGAAATCGTCAAACGGATTCGAGCGGAGAGGAGAGGTAATCCACAGGTGGCTGTTGTACGAGAGGAAGAGCTTTACATTCCGATAAAAAAGCATTACGAGCGCTTGGGCTATCAAGTCAAAAGCGAGGTGCTGCACTGCGACCTCGTCGCCATTCACCCCGAGCATCAAACCACGATCATTGTCGAAATGAAAAAAACGTTCAATCTCGCCCTGCTTTTGCAGGGGATTGAACGTTTGCGGATCAATAGCCGCGTCGTGCTGGCCGTGGAGCGGAATCGCAAAAAAAGCGGCGCCCACAATCAGCGCTTCGGGGATTTGACGGAGCTGTGCCGAATGCTCGGTCTAGGTCTAATGACCGTTACCTTCTATAAAACGAAACCACCCGTTATCGAGATGCTGTGCGAGCCGGGCGATGCGCCGCAGCGCGGCATAAGACGGAAGAAGCAAGCCAGGCTGCTGACCGAATTTCGTGAGCGCAGCGGCGATTACAACGTCGGAGGCAGCCACGGGCGCAAGCTGGTGACCGCTTATCGCGAGAAGGCGCTTCGTTGCGCGCTCGCTCTGGAACAAGGCGGTTTGCTCGCGCCGCGGGAGGTCGCCGCAGCGACAGGCAACAGCCGCAGCGGCGAAACGCTGCGCAACAATTACTACGGCTGGTTCGAGCGCGTCGAGCGCGGGAAATACCGGCTGCGCCCGGAAGGCGTAGCCGCGCTCGCCGAGTATCGCGACGTTATTGCCGGGTGGATGCAGCAGGCCCCAAGCTAACGCTGTTAGTGTTAGCCCTCTGCCGGCTCCGCAGGGCCACTCAGCGGCGTAGTCAACCGCTTAGACAAGGGGACTGAGCTCCCCTTCCTTTTAACTGCGCGCCGTAAATTCCCCGATCGCTTCAACCAGACGCTCAATGCCAAGCTGCGTGCGCTCGCCTGAATTATACGTATAGTTCAAGCGAGCCGTATTGCGCTGCGGCTGCTCTGCGTAGAAGGAGCTGCCCGGCACGAAAGCAACGCCCTTTT
The DNA here is from genome assembly GCF_005222705.1 of Paenibacillus sp. SY21-1. Lineage (GTDB taxonomy): Bacteria > Bacillota > Bacilli > Paenibacillales > Paenibacillaceae > Pristimantibacillus. Next base: position 37,080 of record NZ_STGF01000020.1, read on the forward strand.
TAACCGCCGCTCTCAAGAGAGCCTCTGCATCAAGCGCTTCCGGAAGCTCTACCCACAGAAACATGCCTCCGCGCGGCTTCTCCCACTTCACTCCCGAGAGTGCAGGCTGGCGACGAAGCAGCTGATGCATTTCAAGCATGCGTTCGCCGTATGATTTGGCGATCACCGCAATGTGGGCATCCAGATCGAAATCCTTCAGCAATTGACTGAGTATCCGCTGATCCAGCGCGCTCGAATGAATGTCCATGGCTTGCTTCGCTTTCGTAGCCATCGATACTACGCCGCTGTCCCCCATCATCCAGCCAGTGCGAAGCGCCGGGGCCACCGTTTTGGAAAATGTGCTCGTATAGAACACCGTTCCGCCTTCCGCCTCCCCTTCAAGCGCAAACAGCGAAGGAAGTTGTTCATCATCAAATTTAATATCTCCGTACGGGTCATCCTCTATGACCGGAATTTCATGATGCTTGCACAAAGCAAGCACCTTCTTGCGGCGCTCCAGGCTCCACACCCGTCCAGTCGGATTGCCGAACGTAGGCACTGCATAGAGGAGCTTGGGCTTATGCTCCCGAATAATCCGTTCCACATCCTCCGGAATCATGCCGTGCTCGTCGCTTTCCGCCGATACGACCTTCAGCCCGCGCAGCGCAAATACCTGCAAGCCGGCCAGATAGGTCGGCTTCTCAACAACCACGACATCGCCCGGCTCAGTCAGTACGCTGACAAGCAAATCGATCGCCTGCTGCGATCCGGTCGTCAATACCAATTGATGCGGCTCTACGCGCATCTGCTTGAACGCCATTCGTTCGCACAGCTGCTCGCGCAGCGGCATGAAGCCTTCCGTCACGCCGTACTGCAGCGCTCCCGTCCCTTGTGTGAGCACCCGGCTGGCCGCTTGGCGGACCGCTTCTGCGGGAAACAGCTCCTCGGCCGGCAGTCCGCCGGCGAAGGAAATCATATCCTTGCCCTGCGTCAGCTTGAGAATATCGCGCACAGCCGACGACTGCAGCTGGGCCACCCTTGATGAATAACGATATTGCATAAAAAAAGCCTCCTCTTCGCATAACTATTTTCTATGTTACCAAGCTGTCGGCAACATTTAAAGTTTTCTTTTTCCGGTTGGTTGGTTATAATATAGGAAGATTATTGGAGGTGCAAGGCAGATGAACTTTATTATTGTCATGACTGTGTTCGCATTGTTCATTACCGCAATGCTCACGGCATCCTACAATGACGACAAGACCAAAGGACTGTAAGCCGCTAACCCGCTTGCATCCACACAAATGAAGCTTCCCGCTAGCGAGCACAGGGCTCCGAACGGGAAGCTTCATTTCGTTTCTATGGACGTGAAATGTTTACATCCGATTTGCTGTCATTTCCTCCATACATGCACCGCACAAGTAACGTTCCTTAAACTCATGAACATCCGCAATTGAACCACAAAATACACATTTAGGACGGTAACGCTCTAAAATGATATGGTCACCCTGTACAAAAATTTCAACGGGATCGCCCTCGTTCATCAAGTAACGTTTGCGCAACGATTTAGGAAGCACTATACGGCCGAGTTGATCCACTTTCCTTACTACACCTGCTGGTTTCATCACTTTCACCTCTTCTGTGTCTGGTTTCGCAAGCTTTTTGAGAAACCCCTGCCATATAGGTTTCGCTGGTATTCGAACATTTCCTTCCCATTTGCACAATTTCTTAATATCATGCAAATAAACGTTCAAAATAGCCGCTTTTGGGAGAATTCATCTCATTAACCGAGTTATTTAAGTTGAGAGAACCCTGTTTGTCTTAACGCTTCATATACAATAATGGCCGCCGAATTGGATAAATTGAGCGAGCGCACATGCTCCGTCCGCATAGGCATACGAATGCAAGTATCCAGATTCGCTTCAATGAGCGATTGGGGCAGCCCCTTCGTTTCCTTTCCGAAAACAAAAAAATCTCCATCCTGGAATTGAAAATCCGAATATACTTTCGTAGCGCGCGTGCTGGCATAAAAAAATCGGCCATGCGGCTGCTGCGCTTGAAGTTCCTCAAAGGAATCGTAATAGCTAAGTGTGACCGCATGCCAATAATCCAGCCCCGCCCGCTTGAGCGTGCGATCATCCGTCTGGAAGCCCAGCGGTCTGATCAAATGCAAATGAGTGCCGGTAGCTGCGCACGTACGCGCTATATTGCCCGTGTTAGCTGGAATTTCCGGTTCTACCAATACGATATGAAATGGCATAGTTGTTTGCTTCTCCTTTCATTCTGACTATTATACACGATATTGCCTTATATTTTTACACCCATTTTACGCAACGTTAATCTAAGGATTAAGGTTAACCTTCATAATAAGCAATAGATCAGGCAGAAGCACATGAAGGAGAGTTGAACGATGCGAAAAAAAATACTGGTCGTGGATGACGAGCCTTCCATCTCCATGCTCATTGAATTTAATTTAAAGCTGGCCGGCTTTGACGTAAGGTGCGTCAGTGATGGAGAAGCCGTATTCGACATGCTGAAGCCGTTTCGTCCCGACCTGATTGTCCTTGATCTCATGCTGCCCAAAATGGACGGGATTCAAGTATGCCGCGAGCTGCGGAAGCAAAGCAACGCCGTTCCGATCGTGATGCTGACTGCGCTTCAAGATGTCACCGACAAAATAGCCGGTCTCGATAACGGTGCGGACGATTATATGACCAAGCCATTTAGCCCGCAAGAGCTTGTGTCGCGCATTCAGGCGATTTTTCGCCGCGTTCAGGCGCTCCCTGGCGCTTCCGAGGATACCTCGTTTGAAATCGGCAAGCTGAACGTCAAAGCGGAGCAGAGAGAAGTCTACATCGACAACAAGCTGGTGGACTTAACGCCAAAGGAGTTTGAGCTGCTGCTTTTCCTGTGCAGGCATAAAGGCAAGGTATTAAGCCGTCAACAGCTGCTTCACGGCGTTTGGGATTATCATTTTCTTGGCGATACGCGCATCGTCGATGTGCATATCAGCCACTTGCGCGATAAAATCGAACAAAATGCGCGCACGCCTGAATACATTATGACCGTCCGCAACGTCGGCTACAAGCTGAACGGCCCTGCATCGGCAGAGTCCAATTACGCGTAAGCAAGCTCTTCCATCCTATTTTCTCCTATAGCGGCAAACAACAAGGGGCCGGTTTTCATGCAGCTTTTCGCTGCGTGAAAACCGGCCTTTTTCGGGACAATACAAGCTTGTATGAACTCACCTGGCACTGGCTTTTTCCTCTTCTCGAACCAAGAAATGCCCTCGCTCAAGCAGGGAACCTGCTTCTTAGCCCTGCTGCTTCCACAAGCTGCGTGTCCGGGAATTAACCGTTACGCTTCTGGAAGTCAGCCATAAACTGCGCAAGCGCCTGACAGCTTTCAAGCGGAACCGCATTGTAGGTCGATGCACGCAGCCCGCCAACATCGCGGTGCCCTTTTAGTCCTACGAAACCTTCTTGCTCCGATTCCTTAATAAATTTCTTCTCAAGCTCTTCCGTATGAATTCTGAACGTAATGTTCATAAGCGAACGGCTTTGCTTCTGGGCAGCGCCCAGATAGAAGCCGCCGCTTTGATCGATCGTATCGTAGATCAGCTTCGTTTTGTCGCGGTTGTACTGCTCCAGCGCGGAAGCTCCGCCCTTGTCCTTGATCCATTGCAGCACGAGGCTTGCCAAGTATACCGAGAAAGAAGGAGGCGTATTGTAAAGCGAGCCGGCTTTCGCATGCGTTTCGTAACGGAACATCGTCGGGATCGTCTTCGGGCTTTCCTTCACCAGATCATCGCGGATGATAACGACCGTTACGCCCGAAGGACCCAGGTTTTTCTGCGCTCCGGCATAAATAACGCCGAACTTGCTTACATCAACCGGACGGCTAAGAATGTCGCTCGACATATCGGCTATCAGAGGAACATCTCCCGTGTCCGGAAATTCATTAAACTGTACGCCGCCGATCGTCTCGTTCGACGTCAAGTGAAGGTAAGCAGTATTCTCAGGAACGACAATTTCCGACAATTCCGGCATTCTCATAAATTTATCGGCTTCTGTCGAAGCAGCGACCGCCGTTTCGCCAATCAGCTTCGCTTCCTTGTACGCTTTATCCGCCCAAGCGCCGGTCATCACGTAAGCGCCAGCTTTGCCTGGACGCAGCAGGTTAAGCGGCAGCATCGCGAATTGCGTGCTTGCCCCGCCTTGAAGCAGCAACACCTGATAGTTGTCTGGAATGGCCAGCAATTCGCGCAGCAGCGCCTGCGTTTCATTGTTGACTTGCTCATAGGCCGCGCTCCGATGGGACATTTCCATAATGGACATGCCTGCGCCTTTATAATCGGTAAATTGCTCTTGCGCTTGCTTTAGCACCTCCAGCGGTATAGCTGCGGGTCCTGCATTAAAATTAAATGCTCGTGTCATGACGGATAACCACCTTCGATTCTTTAATTAGGATATGGCTATAATAGCAATTTTACCGGTCGCCTTCAAGTAGATAACCAAAAATCAACAATAAAAGTCGAACATATTATATGAAATATCCATTGAATATTCGGATTTCTTTTTATGCCAGCAATGGCTCGGCAACGTTCGACACAAAAAATCGGACCTTCGCGGGAAGGTCCGATCGAGATGCATATCAAGAAATTAGCAATCGTAGTACAGGCTGAACTCGTGCGGGTGAACGCGAGTCGATACCGCTTTAGCTTCAGCGCGTTTGATCGATACATAGTTCTCGATGAATTCTTTTGTAAATACGCCGCTTTCAGTCAAGAAATCGGAATCGGCTTCCAAAGCGTTAAGCGCTTCGTCAAGCGTTCCAGGAACGCTGCGGATTTCTTTTTTCTCTTCTTCTGGCAGTTCGTAGATGTTTTTGTCGAATGGACCGTAGCCCAGTGCCACTGGATCAAGCTTGCGCTTGATGCCGTCCAGACCTGCAAGAAGCATAGCTGCGAACGCAAGGTAAGGGTTAGCCGTGTTGTCCGGTGTACGGAACTCGATGCGACAGCCTTTAGGCGTAACAGCAGCGATTGGAATACGGATCGCAGCGGAACGGTTGCCTTTCGAGAATACAAGGTTTACTGGAGCTTCGTAGCCAGGAACCAAACGTTTGAACGAGTTCGTGCTCGGGTTAGTGATCGCAATCAGAGCCGGAGCGTGGTACAGAACGCCGCCAATGTAGTGCATAGCAAGCTCGCTCAGGTTAGCGTAAGCGCCTTTGTCGTAGAACAAAGGAGTGTCGCCGTTAAAGATCGACGTATGAACGTGCATACCGCTGCCGTTGTCGCCGAAAAGCGGTTTTGGCATGAATGTAGCCGTTTTACCGTATTGGCGAGCTGTGTTGTGGATAACATATTTGAATTTCATCAGGTTGTCGGCTGTTTTAGTCAAGGAATCGAAACGGAAGTTGATTTCCGCTTGACCAGCTGTAGCAACCTCATGGTGATGACGCTCAACGCGAAGGCCTGTTTCTTGAAGCAGGCGAACCATTTCGCTACGGATGTCCTGTTGGGAATCCACTGGAGCAACTGGCACGTATCCGCCTTTTACCGGAATTTTGGAGCCAAGGCTGCCGCCTTCCTCTTTGCGGTTCGTGTTCCAGGATGCTTCCTCGGAATCAACAACATAAGAGGAGGAGTTCATCGAGCTTTCGTAACGAACTTCGTCGAAAATAAAGAACTCAGGCTCTGGCGCAAAAAATGCGGAAGTTCCGATCCCTGTCGTTTGCAGGTATTCTTCAGCCTTTTGTGCGATGCTGCGCGGGTCGCGGTCATAACGTTCGCCGTCCGGAGTATAGATGTTCGACATTACGTTCAAAGTAGGGTGATCCGTAAAAGGATCGATAAATACCGATTCAGGGTCCGGCATCATAACCATATCGGAGTTCTCGATGCCACGGAAGCCGTGAATCGAAGATCCGTCGAATGCTACACCGTTAACGAAAGTGTCACCGTCAACCTCTGTAGCAGGAAGAGTGATGTGGTGCGCGCGACCAAGAAGGTCCACGAAGCGGAAATCTACAAACTGGATGTTGTTTTCTTTGATCAAATCCAAAACGTTTTGAACTGACATGAATAATTTCCTCCATTTCCGAACATTTGCTCATTGTTGAACATGTATTGTTCAATAATTGCTCCAAACCATGACGTAATTATAAAACTACGTTTTGAGCCAGTCAATAGCTATGTCAGGTATTTTTTGCGGGTATGTCAGCTATACTTACAACTTTGAACAGTTGTTCACAATTCATCCTTTTGGCCCAATGCTGACGGTGCCTGCTTCCCCTTTTTAGCAGCTGCAACCGCACTTCAATACCTTGGAAAAAGAAACCGCTTCCGGGCAGCAGGCTTATGCTTTCCCATCGCTTAGGAAGCCGGCGGCCTGCCTTTCAACTGGCAAATCGAGTAGGAGGGGGCGCCTAGCCCCCGACCTCTCACACCACCGTACGTACCGTTCGGTATACGGCGGTTCATGTCATATTCCGCAATTGGTTGTATCTGTCCGTAAGACTCCTTAG